>CAWAZW010000004.1:0-257473 GCA_963786645.1 Blastocatellia bacterium | reverse complement strand
TCGAAATAACGGGGATCGTCGAAGACGTCGTATTCGGGTAACAGCGTCTTGTCGGCAAATACCGAGGACAGCTTTTTGTTACGAATGATTGCGGCGGAGTTGTACAGCTTGCGTCCCGGTGGGTTTGCCTGTAGGGGTAACGGTGCCGACGATGGCAGTCAGTCCTTCCGTCGCTGCCGTAATCTTTTCCAGCGGCCCCACCACGCAATTCACCACGTCGCGGTCGAGAAAACCAATCAAACAACGTGTAGCCCTGGATGCACGTTTCGGGTAAAACCGGCAGAGAGGTCCGACTTGTCTTTGCGGGCGTGTTCGATTGCTCGATAAATCGAGGCAGTGTTGCCTTCATAGTCACCGTTGGTGGTGTTGATCTGGCCGATCGTTACGCGCATTTAGTTCCATTGTCCAAAGTCCTATGTCCAATGTCCAATGTCCAAGCTCGACGCCTTGGAGTGCGCCGACCTGTCGGCGCTTTGTTTGGCTGCGACCCGTCGCAGCCTTTTTATTAATGGCGCCGTCAAGCCGGCGCCGACCAAAGCGGCGTCAGCCGCCGCACTCCAGGGCGTTGGGCGCGGTCCGTTTGAGACCTTCATCCAGCTAAGTTATATTGAGGTTTACGGAGGGGTCGCATAATTGGTAGTGCAGCGGTCTTGAAAACCGCCGCCCGCAAGGGCTTGCAGGTTCGAGTCCTGTCCCCTCCGCCATTTCTTTACAACTAGTCCACCATCGCCTCCTCGTAACGTTCATTTCCTCGCACATCGAACGGCAATTATTGGGTGGGACCAGGCGCCTTAATCGTCGCGGCCATTTGTTCGCGAAGCTGCGTCGCTTGACCAAGAATGGTCATGTCCATTGAGGCCTCGGTTGCCGCCGTCCACTGCATCATCGAAGACAGGAATAATTCCTTCAGGTAGGCAAAGGAGAATCCCTCTGTTTGCTGCGCTAATGCTGCGGCAGTGCCTTCCGAAACACGCAATTCAGATTGCAGTTCTTTATTCCAGGCGGCGATATAGGCAAAACGCTCAGCCGCCGCAGGCAGATTAAAGTAGTACTTGCGATCAAACCGGCTGGGGCGCTCGAGAATTGCCGGATCCAATTTATCCGGGTGGTTTGTAGTCGCCAGAACCACTACACCAACGTTTGCCTCAAACCCATCGAGCTCGTTAAGAAAGAAGGCGCGAGAGTTGTCATCAATCATCGAGTCCAGGTCTTCCATAACCAGAAGGCACGGCGTAGTCATTCGTGCCCGCGTGAAAACCGAGCGCATGTTTTCCTGATCGGTTGCGTATTCCGATTTGAAGCCTTTTACGTACAGGCACGGGCGTCCCAGCTGGTTGGCCAGAGCCTTCAGTGTGTGTGTCTTGCCGTTTCCCGGAGGCCCGATGAACAAGACTCCGCGTTTCCAGGGAATGCGGTAACGTTCATAGACTTCACGTGACAGAAAGAACTGCGCAAAGTCGTCCTGTATCTCCTGCTTCAGGCTGCCGCCCAGGATAAGGTTGTCAAAAGTGGCAATCTTGATCGCGTCAAAAAGTTCTTTGTTCTTCGTCCATTCACCATCTTGAAACACAAGCACCTCGCTGCGTACTTCAGACGACCATTCACAGACTTCCGTGAAAAACGCTTCAGCAACCTCTTTGCTATCAGACAGGATCCAGTGGTGTCGCGAGGGGTAGCAGCCTTGCGAATAGGTGATAAGAACGACGTCGAGAAGGTGACCGCGCCAAAGCACGTTGAGCCATGAATTCTCAACCCATTGTTTCAGGTCTTTGCCCGGCCCTTCCCACGCTGTCTTGATATGATTGAAGACTGAGGTCTCGTTCACCACAGAGCACTTTTCAGCGTGCACGAATGCCTCCAGGTCAAAGTACCCGGTTTCCCCTTCGAGGATTGCCCTTTCCGGATGCAGCTCCGCCAGCTGCCGCCCGACGTGGTATGCAATGTAGTCGGTCGGTTCGTGGAGAGCATCCTTTATGAAGTTTTCTATGCCCATAACCTATTTGCTCGCGAACATTGTTCACGGCTTTAATAACTCGGCTGATAATCCGCCGTTCTCGAAACCTTCTAAAAGCCCTGGTCCTCAATTCTTTCCAGTCCTATCGTTTTAATAACTCGTTCAATCGCCCCTTACCCGCCCTCGCCAGATCGCAGATCGGCACGCAGTAGTTACGTGACGAGTTTTCCTCTGATGTCAGTGAATCGAATTACCTTTATGCGCTTGAACAAAATTGGCTGCGGGAGAAGGAGTCGAACCTTCATCTTCGGGTTCAAAGCCCGACGTGTTGCCAGTTACACCATCCCGCAAAGAAACAGTCTAAAGTCGCAAGTCCAAGGATGAAAGTCTGTTATGATCATTGCGACTTTGGATCCTTCGACCTTAGCCTTCATCGTTACACGTTGGTCGGGGCACTGGGATTCGAACCCAGAACCTTGCGCTAATCTGGCGCTAACACCGCTTATAAGGCGGCTGCTCTACCGGTTGAGCTATGCCCCGAAATTAAGGACTGAATGTCGCAAGGATTTGAATGTTCAGAGTCTGTTGGATCATCGCCGACTTTCGTAACATTGAGACTTTATCTGGACTAATTCTGGTTGACCCGGCGGGGCTCAAACCCGCACCTCACGGCTTAAAAGTCCGCTGCTCTGTCACTCGAGCTCCGGGCCAGCAATATGAAGTTCCGAGTTTCGAGTTTTCGAGTTGTCTGGTTTCGAGTTGAGTACAGACTTATAGACCTTGGAATTCGAAACCTTGGAACTCGCTGATTTTGGCTGTGGCGGAAGGATTCGAACCTTCGCATGGCCGCATTAACAGTGCGGTGCCTTACCAACTTGGCTACGCCACAAAAGAAGGATGAAGTGGGAAGGATGAAGGATGAATAGCGTCTAAGACAGAAGTCCACTTTCATCCTTCCGCCTTCATCCTTCATCCTTTCGAACTGGAGGCGATGAAGGGAGTCGAACCCTTATCGTCCGGTTTACAAGACCGACGCTCTGTTATCCAGTTGAGCTACATCGCCAAAGAATTGGTGGAGCTAAGAGGAGTCGAACCTCCACGTCCTGCTTGCAAGGCAGGCATCATGCCGTTAGATCATAGCCCCGGGATCCGATCGCCAATTGCAGATTGTCGATTGCCGATTGCTGTCGGAACAGACCGTGCACCGATAACAGCGACAACTGAGTTTGTCGGACATTGGTCGCGGAGGCGGGATTCGAACCCACACCCTTTCGTTTATGAGACGAACGCTCTTTCCAGCTTGAGCTACTCCGCAAGGAACTGGTGAGCCTGGCAGGATTTGAACCTGCGACCTTCTGTTTAGAAGACAGACGCTCTGATTCCGCTGAGCTACAGGCCCTTAAAGTGTCGATTTCGAGTTCCGCGTTTCGAGTTTCGCCGCTTTCGTGCTGCCAGATTTACAAACCGTTATCTAGCGTTACTGGAGAACAAGCAAAAATTCGGCTCTCCGAACTTGGAACTCGAAACTCGAAACCGGAAATCGTTTAAGCATGGTCGGGGCGTGAGGCCGACGCGCCTCTTCGAACTCCACGCTCCCAGCAGTCACCGTTCTGCCGGGATGAGTCACGCCCCGATAAATCAGGAGACAGGAGCAGTAGCGCAGGCGGCAGGTTAAACCCGCAAGCCCTGCGACCTGCAGCTGCCTCCTGGACCTGCTTCCTGCATACTGGTCTTTTGGTGCCCAAGGAAGGACTTAAACCTTCAACCTCTGGTTTGTAGGACCAGCGCTCCATCAGTTGAGCTACTCGGGCGAAATCTGAAGTTCGAGTTTCGATGTTTTGAGTTCCGATGTTCCGAGTTCGATACCGCTGACTCTGAGACTTCGAACTCGGAACTCGAAACTCCTTGCTTGGCGGTCGGAGTTGGAATCGAACCAACCTTTCGGGTTTTTCAGACCCGCGCTAATCCGTCTCAGCTATCCGACCGAAAGACATTGCCAATTTGCTCGATTTCGAATTGCGTCAGTCTTGGAAGCATCGATTAGCAGATTCGCTAGGTTCAAGTGGACAGATCCGAGCAATCCGCAATTCAGACGCAACGGCTCGAAGACCTTTGACCGCTTCAGTCGATGCACCTTCTCCATGACGTCACGATCATCGTGCACGTCCATGAAGAGGTACTTGCGCCACTCGGCGCGCGCCTCGGCGTAGTGGCAAAGCACCACGCGCTCCAGCTTCACGCGCAGCGCCGACTGCGAAGTCAGCAGCGGCATGCGTGCTTCCTCCGGCGTGCGATTGCTCTTCCGGTTATTGCAAGGGATGCAAGCCGTGACGATGTTCACCGGCGAGTTATCACCACCACGCGAACGCGGCAGGATGTGATCGAGTGTTAGTTCCGCCACACCCTTCTTCTCGCCGCAGTACTGGCAGCGAAACTTGTCGCGCATGTAAATCCGCAGGCGCTTCATGCCCGACGCTTCGCGACGACGACGCACGTTGATGTAAGTGCGACGGCGAATCACCGACGGCACGGGAAACTCATCGTGCGCCGAACGCAGCACGCGATCGCCGTCCAGTTCTTCGACGGTAACGGTGTTTTTGAAAGTCATGATTATTGCTCGCGCCACGCTGACGGTGCCGAGCGGTTCGTAAGTTTGATTGAGTAGTAAAACTCGGCCATTGAGTGCCATCACCCGGCACCTCCTTTCGTTTGAATTGTTGGCCGCGGATTACGCGGAAGACACGGATCAAGAACAGCAGTGAGTGAGACTGCCTCGCACGTCGCGAGTTACTCGTCCTTGATGTTAAGCGGACGTTCGTGCACGACCGGCTAAGCTAGACTTAATTTGGAGCGCGCGGTGAGACTCGAACTCACGATACCGGATTTGCAATCCGGCGCCTTAGCCGCTTGGCGACGCGCGCAGTTGTCCGACAGGCTGAAGGTTGTCGACTGACTCTGCAGGAAGCCTACTTCGTCGCTGACAACGTTCATCCTTCATCCTGTCGGATCCTTGTATTTTTGGAGCGGAAGGAGAGATTCGAACTCTCGAAGCGAGTTTGGAAGACTCGCATGTTTCCAGCTACATCACTCCCGCAGAGGAGTTTGCGAGTTCGATTGGGTGATTTCCGATGCTGTGGTTGTCGAGGCCTGCAAATCGGCAATTGGTCAACGAATTTTGGAACTCCTGGCAGGACTCGAACCCGCAACCTCGACGTTCGAAGCGTCGCGCTCTTCCAGTTGAGCTACAGGAGCGAAGGAGAATTGCGGATTGCGGATTGCGGATTGCGAATTTAGGTTCTGGAATTGATGCGACTGCTCACAGTCGCGTCAATTTCCGAGCGTCCAATCCGCAATCCGAAATCCGCAATCCGCAATTTTCGTTTGGTCGGGGAGGACAGAATTGAACTGTCGCCACGAGTTCCCAGGACTCGGATGCTTGCGTTACACCACACCCCGAATGAATCAGGATTTCGAATTTCGGAGTTTGAAGAAGTGGTTGAGTCGAAAGGCTGATCGTAGCGTGCAACTTCGAAATCCGGAACTCGAAACTCGAAACTTCTGCTTCATCCTTTAACGCAGACCACTTGCTTGATCTCGGCGACGATCTTCACCAGGTCGCTCCTGGTTCTTCATCACCGCTTCGATTCGATTTGTAAGCGCCGGGAATTTCATCCAGCACGCCTACATCTTTGCGGCATTCAACGCCCGAGGTTTGACGCGCCAGATCGTCTTGGTGAAGGCCCGTTTGGCCGCACCACGCGACATCTTGCGTCCAGCGCCGTGAGAGCAGGAGTTGAAACTCTCTGCCGAGCCGCGTCCCTTGACGATGAACGATTTCGCGCCCATCGAGCCGGGAATGATGCCGTAGACATCCTTCCGCAGCATTGATCGCGCCCTTGCGCGTGACGAAAACTTCTTCGCCATAGTGCTCTTCGAGCGCGACGTAGTTGTGATGACAGTTGACTGCCAGCTCAGGACTGAACGGCTGGCGATGATTGAACATCTTGTTGAAGACCTTCAACAGACGCGCCATCATGATTTCGCGATTCTTCATCGCGTAGGTTTGCGCCCACTTCAGGTCTTTCCAGTACGCCGCAAATTCCGGCGTGCCCTGGATGAAGTAAGCGAGATCGGGCGACGGCAGTTCCGACAAGACGCCACAGACTCTTTGCGGTCGAGATGTGACGCTCGGCCAGCTCCTTGCCGATGTTGCGCGAGCCCGAGTGCAGCATCAACCAAACGAAGTTTTCTGTGTCCAGACAAACTTCGATGAAGTGGTTGCCGCCACCCAGCGTGCCCAACTGCTTCATCGCTTTCGCTTTGCGATCCTGCACGCCCTGGTGAAGTTCGCTGAACTCCTTCCAGCCGTCCCAGTACGAAGATTCGTCAACCGATTCTTTGTAAGCATTGAAGCCGACCGGAATTGCTTCTTCGATTGCAAGACGCAAGTCCTTCAACTTGCCGTCGAGGATGCCGCTCTTGAATGGCGTCTTCACGGCCATCATGCCGCAGCCGATGTCCACGCCGACGGTCGCCGGAATCACTGCTTCTTTGGTCGCGATGACCGAGCCGACCATGCTGCCCTTGCCAAGATGCGCGTCAGGCATCAGCGCGACGTGCTTGAACAAACATGGCAAGCGCGAAACGTTGCGCAGCATCGATTGCTCTTCGATGCTGAAATCGTGGTTGGCCCAGGACAGGATCTCCTGTTGAGCGCCGCCGATTGTTAACTTTTCGTAAGGCATTGCTTCCTCCTTTCTGTTAGTAATGAATTGTAATTTGTCATCAAGGCTTTGCTGCCTCTGCCTTCTGCCTACTGCCTTCTGCCTGCTGATTCTGGTGCGCCAGGTGAGACTCGAACTCACAATCCCCTGCTTAAGAGGCAGGTGCCTTGATCCGATTTGGCTACTGACGCAGGTCGTTTGATTTCCGATTGGTCTGTTGGTGGCGGGGCTGACGAGACTTGAACTCGCGATCTCTGCATCGACAGTGCAGCGCTTTGATCCATCTAAGCTACAGCCCCGATTTGCGTGATTTTGGGTGGGTCGAAGGGAGTTGAACCCTCACTGGCCGCAGTCACAGTGCGGTGCTCTGCCAATTGAGCTACGACCCACACAGAACCAAGGATGAAGGATGAAGGATGAAGGATGAAACGGAGCTTCGGCGTTCGTCTGTTGTTCAGCCTGCATCCTTCCTACTTCATCCTTGTTAGTTGGCAGGGCGTGTGGGATTCGAACCCACGCATCTCTTGATTGAAAATCAAGCGGCTTGAACCTGGCTTGCCTAACGCCCCAAAGGATTTCGGATTGCGAATTTCGGATTGCGGCTTTGAAGAATGCTGGTTCTGAAACAAAGGGAAAGTCCGAAATCCGCAATCCGAAATCCGAAATTCTTGTTGGTACCGGCGGAGGGATTCGAACCCACACTGTCTAGTTTCTAAGACTAGCGCCTCCTCCCGTTGGGCTACGCCGGCATAAGACGATTGCGGATTGCGGATTTTGGATTGCTGATTGGTGATGCCGCGCAAAAAAGTAATCTGCATTCTGCAGTCCGCAATCAGCATTCGTTTGGCGGAAGGGACAGGAGTCGAACCTGCAAGCGACAAATGCGCGGTAGTTTTCGAGACTACTGCCTTACCAGTTAGGCTACCCTTCCAAAAAGCATTTCGGATTGCGAATTTCGGACTGTGGAATTGAAACCAATCTGCCTTCTGCAGTCCGCATTCCGCAATCGGTTGGCAGGGACGCTCGGATTTGAACCGAGAATCTCGATTTTGGAGACCGATGGTTTGCCAATTAGCCTACATCCCTAAGAGTGTTGGTGCATGCGGTAGGACTCGCACCTACGAAGGACATTGAAGTCCGCCTGATTTACAGTCAGGTGCTTTTGCTGCTCAGCCACGCATGCAAAGTGAATTTCAAATTTTAAATCTCCGCGAGATTTCAAATCTAAGATCCATCTGTGCTAAAAAATAGATGAAGGCAGAGAGAGACGTACCGCGAATACACTTCGAGGCACACTTCTCCTGAGGATGGCGACGCTCGGGACTCTCGCAAAGAAACGGCGTTGTCATCCAGAAGGCTCCCTGCCTTCATCTCTCACAAAAAGGTAATTCGATTGTCAAAAAACAAAAAGAGCGGGCTTTAAGCCTCCCAGGGAAGCTGCCCGCTCCTTACAATTCTCGCGATTTTTCTTTGAGATTTGGGAGCGGGAGGCCGCTCCCGCGAATTAATGCCTGATATAACGGCTATCTATGGTCGTCTCTTGGCCGAGTCTGCCGCCAAAAATATTGACGCCCAACGGTAATGACGCCGAGCTCAGACCCGTCCGTAGACACACGCCACGCATGGCGGCCGAGGGCTGCCATTTAGCGACGTGTTCTTTGTATGTCCTGAGCTTCATCATTTAAATTTCTTCCTTACCGTGCGCGAACATGTCGTCGCGCGAAGTGACTTGTATAAGGCAAGACCACCAAACCTGTCAAGCAATTTTCAGAAAAACCAAATTGCAAACACCGGCTCATCAGGTTCGATAACTTTGAGCCCGGCAAAGTTGCCTGCAGGGTTGCCCGCAAGCTAGCGTAAAATTTTACGAAGGGTTCTTCGTGCCGTTTCGTGTAATTCGACCATCGTTCTGTTTGACCGTCATCTCTTGATCTCGGCGAGTTGAGGGGGTTGGTCCAGCCACGTTATATTGACTTCTGATCTCTGACCTCTGACTTCTGATCCCGGGGGACCAGTTTGCGTCTACTACAGTCGCTGGCACTTATTTTTCCACTGATTTACACCGGCACTGTCGCGCCACAAAACCCGGCACCCCAATCTCCGTCGCCCACACCGATAGCATCGCCGTCACCAACACTATCGCCGTCACCGACGCCAACACCGCTCCCGCCGCCGACAGTTAGGATTGAAGACTACCGCAGGCCAGCGGGCCGAATCATCGGCGCTGCATTAACGAGTGACAAAGCGTATGAGCGGCTGGCTTACCTGACAGATCAGATCGGCCACCGTCTCAGTGGTTCGAAAAGTCTGGAACGCGCGATCGAATGGGCCGTTTCTGAGATGAAGCGCGACGGATTGGACAATGTGCGCGGCGAGAAGGTAATGGTTCCACACTGGGTCCGCGGCGAAGAGAGTCTTGAAATGACGAGTCCGGTCCCGCAAAAACTGCCGATGTTGGGACTGGGTAATAGTGTGGGCACGCCCGCGTCGGGCATCACTGCGGACGCCGTTGTCGTGCGCAACTTCGATGAGCTCGATGCGCTGGGCGAAAAGGTGCGCGGCAAGATTGTCGTATACAACGTCCCGTTTACCACTTACGGCCCGACGGTTCTTTATCGTTTAACTGGTGCTTCACGCGCAGCGCGCCATGGCGCGGTCGCTGCTTTGGTTCGCTCAGTCACTGCCGTAAGTCTGCAAACACCCCATACGGGAGCGATGGCTTACGACGAGCAACAGCCGAAGATTCCCGTGGCCGCCATTACCATCGAAGGCGCCGAGTTGTTACAACGATTGCAGGATCGCGGCGTCATCTCCACGTTGCGGCTCAAGATGGAAGCGAAGTTTCTGCCGGACGCCGAGTCAGCCAACGTCATCGCGGAGATTAGGGGCTCAGAGAGACCTGACGAGATCGTTCTGATCAGCGGCCATTACGATTCGTGGGATGTGGGCCAGGGCGCTCACGACGATGGCGGCGGATGTATTGTCGCCTGGGAAGCGGTAAGACTACTTAAAGAGCTCGGTCTGCGTCCGCGACGCACCATCCGTGTGGTGCTCTATACAAACGAAGAAAACGGATTGCGCGGCGGCAACGCTTATCGAGATGCACATCGCGCGGAGCTGTCGAAACATATCCTCGCCATTGAGTCTGACTCAGGCATTTATCGACCGGAAGGGCTGGGTCTTGCTGCGGAAGCTCCATCGCAAGCGCGAGCCAATCTACTGGAGATTGCCAAACTCCTCGCCAGCATCCGCGCAGACCATATCGCCGCGGATGGTGGAGGCGCAGACATTGGTCCAATCATGCTTGAAGGTGTGGTTGGCGCGAGTCTCGACGTGGATGGCACGCATTACTTCGACATTCACCACACACATTCCGACACGCTCGACAAGATTAGTCGCGAGGACCTCGCGTTGTGCGTGGCAACTATGGCTGTTTACGCCTACACCGTGGCCGACATGCCGGTACCGCTAAATTAGATGTCGAATGTCCAATGTCCAATGTCCAATGTCCAATGTCCGGGCAGCGAAAGTAAACTCATTCCTTCATGACAGACTGGTTACGTCAAAGTGTGCTTGTCCGGGTACGCGGACATTGGACATTGGACATTGGACATTGGACTGCCTAAGGGAACTTGGACTTCTTGATTTCTACTTCAACAACTTATTCTTATCCAAAAACGCCAGCACAGCTTCATTAAACTCTTTCGGCTTTTCCATCATTAGGAAGTGTGCCGCACCGTCCCACATCTGAAAATCCAGATTCGGCACCAGCACGCGATAAAGCTCTTCGAGGTTCGGAGGAAAAAATGGATTTTTGGCCATGACCGCCAGCACCGGCACGTTGATCTTATCCTCTGCATAAATCGAAGCGTCAGCCATGCCCTCCATGGCGCTCACCAGAACGTGCTGAGGAGTTTTCGATGACGAACCTCTAATGCGTTCCTGCGCTTCAGGTGTCAGACCCGAACCCATCATCATAGTGAACATCTGGTTGATGGTCTGCATGTAATTTGGTGCGCGAAGGCCGGCAATCATTCGGTCCATCATCGCCTTGTCGCCAAATGGCCGCAGCGCGCCATCAACAATCACAATCGCCAGCGTCTTCTCCGGATACTTTCGATAAAACTGGCGCGCGATCGGTGTGCCCATACTGTGGCCCACTAATACTGCGCGCTTCACCTTTGCATCGCGCATGACCGCCTCAACTGCTCGCGCGAAGTGGTCCATCGAGTAGGCAACCTGCGGTTTATCGCTTTGGCCGTGTCCGGGAAGATCGATCGCGATCACCCGGTTCCGCGGGGTGAACGCCGGTATCTGATCGCGCCAGCTATCCATGTTCTGGTCCAGCCGTGGATCAGCACGAGGGCTTCGTCGCCTTTGCCGTAGTTCACGTAATGGATCCGCGCACCGTCGAGCGTTGTAAAGCGCGACTCAGCTTTCGGAATCTTCTTGTCTTTAGTTGAACTCTTCTCCGCCCTGTCTGAACTGTCAGCGTCGGCGGCGCTAACTTCAAGCAACCCCACTTGTGTGACAGCGAGCGTGAGAACCAAAGCAACTGCGAAGAGAAGCAACCAACGCAGACGCAGCCGTTCAGGTCTCAAAGTATTGAATGTCTTGTCCATAACTTCCTCTCTTCCTGGCTTCCTGGTTTCGTGATTTCGTGGAGCATTTTACCCCCAAACTACCAACAGCGATCCAATAAACGACACGAATTAACGCGAACTGTCCCACCGGCCTTGCACAAAAAGTCCTGTGTTTCTCCCTCTCCCATTGGGAGAGGGTTGGGGAGAGGGCTTGCGACCTGGATGAAGAGTCTTATCCTGTAGGTAGCGTCTACGTTCTATTGTTGATAATTGATGTATGTGTTGACGCCACTTACAAAAAGGAAATGCCGAGGCTCAATGACAGGGCTCGAGTCTTCCTAAAATTAGGCTACATCGTCATCGGCTTTTATTTGCCGCGGATTCACGCGGATGAGCGCGGATCGGAGTGAGAAACTAAGCGCGTTTTGTTGGGAGCGCGGGCGTCCCGCCCGCATGTGCACAGAGCGATACGGATTGTAGTCCATACCTCGGCGAGTGAGTAAACCGGCCGACCTTGGGGGATGAGGTCAGTATCCCGACTGTCGGGATAGCGGGTGGGTTCGGTGGATGCTACTCCTTCACCGCAAGATCTTTCCCAGATCAAACTTCTCAACGAAATACCGCTTCCGCCATCCCGGTTTGATTTGATCCAACAGCAGTCCTTCCGCCGCCCCAAACGGATAGACCACCTCGCGTTTTGAGTTGCCGAGCTTCTGCGTCAACAGCTGTTGAAAGATCCCTTCTCGCGTCTCTTTAGCCACATCCTGAAACGATCGATAATCTTTCAACGCTCGAAATTCTTTCGACGGACGATGGTGCAGAGCGGCCAGTCGCGCCACATGGTATTCCGTGTAGCGCGCAATTCCTTCCTTCCAAAACTGAAACGAAAGGTATTTGTCATCAGCCGGCGAGACCAGTGACTGAAATCTCTGCCGCGCCTCCAGATACTCACGCACTCTCTTCGCACGCTGCGACTTCGGAGCTCTAACCGCAGCCTCCAATAGTTTGCTGAGCGCCGCAAACTGTTCCTGCACTTCCTGGCGGTCATAAGGAAAAGGATAGTTGAGCATCCACATTCCCGTCTGATCGCCGCCAGACAAGTTCAACGCATTCACGTCGGCGTAAAAGTTCGGCTGCGAGTCCTGCAACTGGTGGAAGTGCTCATGCAGCAAGACGACGACCCACGCGGTAGACGTTTTCGACTGCGTGTGTTCAGCCTGCCCGACCACGATTGTAGAAATTGGGCTACCGCTGATCGCAGGAAACGTCGCCAGCAAGTTGTTGGGAAACTGACGCTTGCGATAATAGACGTCGGAGTTTAGACGTTTATCAAACTCGATTTTCGTAAAGTCTGCCGAAGGTTTGGGGTGCCGGATTAGAAACTCATATTCCTGAGTTACCAGCAGAACCGCAAAGGGTGCTTTGCTCCAACCGGCCCACAGCCGATCACCGACGCTGTCAGCAACGCTGAACGTTTCCGACAGGCGCACGCGATCGATTTCAGCGAGCGAAGGTTTGTCCTGTGCAACCGCGGTTACAAACGAGAGCAAGATTGCCGCGAGCACAACTGCCACGGGCGCAATTGTTCGCGAAGCAGGGGGGCTTGTCATTTGGAATTCCTTTACGCTGGATTTTCAACCTACACGCTCTGCGGAATAGCGAAGTTCCAATAGTTGCACGCCGAAAAGGAAACGATGAAGTCCTCTAACTTTCTTGTTCGAGTCGCTTCGTGAAATTTCGTGGATCGTTTTCTGGTGACTTTTTCTTCCTAATCGGCGTAATCTGCGGACAACACTTCGGACAAAACCATGAAGATCACAAACAGCCTCCTCGTATTGTTCGCCGCCTTTATCACTTCCTTCGCTCAAGGACCGGCAACAGAATTCATACGCGTCGACGCGCCTATGATCGCTCTTACGCACGCGCGCGTAGTTGACGGCACCGGCGCCGCGCCTCTCGAAGATCAAACGATCGTCATCAGCGACGGCAAGATCCAGCGCATGGGGCCGAA
Organism: Blastocatellia bacterium; assembly: GCA_963786645.1. Taxonomy (GTDB): domain Bacteria; phylum Acidobacteriota; class Blastocatellia; order Pyrinomonadales; family Pyrinomonadaceae; genus PSRF01. Next base: position 244,201 of record CAWAZW010000004.1, on the reverse strand, counting down.
CCTGACAGTTCCAAGCGGTGCGCACGTTCTCGATCTCAAAGGCTACACGGTGCTGCCAGGATTAGTCGGCATGCACAACCACATGTTCTTTCCCATGGGTGGCTCGCCGCCGATGTACTCAAACATGGGTACGAGTTTTCCGCGACTCTATCTCGCACTCGGCGTGACCACGATCCGAACGACCGGCAGCGTTGCGCCCTACACCGATCTGGAAATCAAAAGACTGATCGACAGCGGCCGCATGATTGGTCCAAAGATGCACATTACCGCGCCCTATCTGGAGGGCGCCGGCGCATTTACGCCGGTGATGCGTGAAATGACAGGACCAGAAGACGCGCGGCGCATGGTGAACTTCTGGGCCGATCAGGGCGCCACGTCATACAAGGTTTATATGAACATCAGCCGCGCAGAGCTGCGCGCGGTTGTAGAAGAGGCGCACAAACGCAAGATGAAGGTGACCGGGCATCTCTGCTCGATCGGTTATCGCGAAGCTGCTGAGATCGGTATCGACAACCTCGAGCACGGCCTGCTCGCTAATTCTGAGTTTGTTCCCAACAAGCAACCGGATAAATGTCCCGGCGCTGCGGTTAGCGCCAGTCTGCGAGATCTCGATCTCAACAGTGAGCCGGCAAAGGAAACCATTCGCACGCTCGTCGCGAAGAATGTTGCTATCACGTCAACGCTGCCGGTGTTCGAAGCAAGTGCGCCTTTAAGCCAAACGGGTATCGGCGCTGCGAGCGCGGTCCTGAACCCGCGAGTTCTTAATGTGATGAACACCGACGCGCGCGTGCGTTATCTGACGGCGCGTTCACGCATCGCCGGGAATTCGCCGGTCGCCGCGCTTGTGCGCAAGTCGATGGATTTCGAACGCGCCTTCGTCGCCGCGGGTGGTTTACTGATTGCGGGTCTCGATCCCACCGGCAACGGCGGCGTCGTCGCGGGCTTCGGCGATCTGCGGCAGGTCGAGTTGCTGGTCGAAGCGGGCTTTACTCCAGTCGAAGCAATCAAGATTGCGAGTTTCAACGGCGCGAAATTCCTCGGCGAAGATTCACGCATCGGTTCAATCGCCGTCGGCAAACAAGCCGACCTGATGGTCGTGAAAGGCAACCCGGCTGCGAAGATTACCGACATCGAAAACGTCGAGATCGTTTTCAAAGACGGCGTCGGCTACGACTCAGAGAAGTTGATCCAATCCGTCCAAGGCCTGGTGGGAATAAGGTAGGAATTTTCAGAAGCGCGCGTAGCGCGTCCAGTCCGAGCGCCGTAGGCGCGCGATGTCTGTAGCCCAGGGCAACGCCCTGGGATCACAAATCCCCAGAACCCAAGCGCCGACCCTCGATGGGTCGGCGATTTCCTTTAACAACTATTGCTCTTTCGGGCTTTTCGTGCGGCTAGTACTTTGTACCAACCGCGGCGAGTGGGTAAAACGGCCGACCTTGGGTGTTGAGGTCAATACTACCCGTGGTCAGAAGCGCAACGTTGAAAAATTCGCAGGTTAGGAACGGGGGCCTGCCCCCGCTTGTGACTTCGTATGTTTAGTGGATCGTTCTGCTCAGGTGTGAGGTCATCAGTACCACCCGCGGTAGCGGGTGGGTTAGCCGGCCGACTTCAAAAGCTGACGACAAACTCCCGCACCAGATTATACGCAAATCCGGTTAGCAGCGAATTGGTCCCACTCCGCAATCCATCTTTATAGTTGTACCGTTCCGGGTACCAGGCCTCTCTGGAAATAACTCCGCTTGCGTACGCACCGGTGATGCGCGGCACAGAAATCACACGCTTCCCGCTCTTCGTACGGGACATAATATTGTAGGCAAGCGCGTCCTTCATTCGTGGGAAAAACCCTTTGCGCGTGCTCTTCTTGAATCCGGTATCCAACCCCAGCGCAGAATCCAACCCGTAGATGATCGTGTGCTGAATCGCGTTTCGACCGAAACTCGAGGCATAGCGTTTTCCGTAACCTGACATGCCCTGTTCCCATTCTTCCGGACTGTCATTCCACTGATTAATACCCGCCGTAAGCGCAGAGCGAAGTAAGGCCGATGGTCCAACCACGCTCTTCACATAACGATTGAATCGCTCCTTCGGCGTGGGAAACACATACGGGTTGGTCGTTGTCTGTTTCGAGCCCTGGGTCTGATTCGGTGTCTGGCTGGTAGTCCGTGCCGAACTCCCGTTTATTGGGAGCGCAGGCGTTGGGACCGCGGGCGTCCCGCCCGCACTGAGCGCGAATGGTGGGATCGCGGGCGTCCCGCCCGCATTGATCGCGAATGGTGGGATCGCGGGCGTCCCGCCCGCACTGAGCGCGAAGCGCGAACCAACCTCGTCGCGCGTCTCGACTTTCTCCAGCGATTCAATTGTCTTTCGTTTCAGTTCGTCACTCTCTGAAGCCTCTACTGCCACCGACTCCTGAGACGTCCTTGACCTCCTGGCTATAAACCGGCACTGCTGCACCAACCATAAATACCAGGAACGCGATTGCGTAGTTGACCAAACCTAATCCGAGCCGCTTCATTCAATTTCTCCTCTTTCGCAAATTCGCAGGTTAGGAAGGGGGCCTGCCCCGCTCTTTCATCTACGTCTCACGTCATCAGCAATCCTACCTTATACGCACCACTATAACCCTTCCGCCTCCTTCGTCAGTGTCAACATCAGATCACTGCCGCCCCGACTGAAGATCCCGTCGTTTGAGTTCCTTGTATCGCGCCGACCTTTCGAAGCGTAAGGCGCCTGTGCATGAACCGCATCCGTGATCATTTCATCAAAGTAGAGTTGTGAAGTGAGTTCGTGACCAACTTCGGAACGTGGGTCGGTGCGAATTTTATAATGCGCGTGCACTGTCCGTCCCTCATACCAGCCCGGATAGATAGTCTGAAATTCGACCTTGCCTGCCGCGTCGCTCACCTGATAACCGCGCAGAAATTTCCTCCCGCGCGTATCCCCGGCGCTGCTCGCATTCTCCCGCACGTCGGAATATGAACCGAGCGCATCACAATGCCAAACATCCACCGTCGTACCAGGTAACGGCGTGCACGAATTATTTTTGATCTGAGAGACAAACAGCGTAAGACGCAGCGGCACACCCGGACTCACCGAGTTGTTCGACGGATCTATACGCAGGTCGGAACGATTCAGTTTCTCATCAACGAAGAACGGCCCTTCCGTTTGATCCGGACTCACAATGCATCCCGCAATCGTTTGTTGCGTGTAGGGTCCCGAAAACCCACCCGGCCCACCCGCACCTCCCACCAACTGCCCCGCCCCCGCTACCCCCAACAGCGCCAACATTTCTCTCCGATTAAAAACAGGATGAGCATCTTTCATATTTTCGCGCAGCGGCATTACATAAAAGTCGTTTCATGTTGTTTCGTTTAGTTTCGTGTAATTTCGTGGATCGATTTTGGCGTCGTACTTAAAGACGATCCACGAATTAACACGAACTAAAACTTAATCGGACATCAACTTTGATTGACCTGTTCTTCGTTAAAGGACACCCACTGCCCACTGCTCACTGCCCACTGCTCACTGCCCACTGCCCACTGCTCACTGCCCACTGCCCACTGCTCACTGCTCACTGCTCACTGCCACTGCCCACCGCCCACTGCTCTTCACTCACTCACCGTGAACTTAATATCATCCGCACTCTCCGACAGCTTCCGATCGTCCTTATTGAAGGCCGAGACCTGCCAACGATACGTACCCTTTTCCAAAGGCTTGTCGAGCGCGAACGAAGTCGCTTCCACGCGTTCGTTGATGTACGGCGAGCTCACGCCAGCGTCGTCAGCAAAAATGCTGAACTTGTAGTACGTCGCGTCCGGGTAAGGCTCCCATTTTAGTTCCAGGCCCTGCGCAGTAACTTTAGAACCTGCCTTGGGGTTGGCCGTTTTGAGATCGCTCTTGAAGAGATTAATCGGCGTAACGAAAAACGTTTTGTCTGCCACGACGTCATATTTCGCCGAACTGATACCGATGCCGGAAGTCGCAAAGATATACGAGTCAGTCTCGAACACCTGCGCCGTCAGCGCCTCATAAGTCTTTGGCGGCACGTTGGTGATCACATACTCGCCATTGTTATCCGTGCGGGCGGTGTAGGTTTGTCCACTGCAACCGCCGACAAAGCGGCTGAACGTCTCGCACAACTTCACCGTGATGTTCTCGGCCGGCTGGCTGTTGAAGAAGACCTTCCCCTGAACATTCCCGTGCCCGGGGCCGGCTTCACTTTCTCAACACCCGTTTCCGCCGTTTCGGATCCCGACCGCGTCTCTGCCGGCTGATTGCTGTTTGCTGTCTGTTTGCTACAACCATTCAAGCCGAGCGCAGCGATAAGACAGAGAGCGATGGAAAGCCATTTTCGTATTTTGAAATCTCGCGATGCCAGGACCTTCTCCGATGTCATATTGAAACGCACCTTCGTTCTTCAAATTAGGACGAGCATAGTGAAACCTTGGAACGGCCACGGATGTTAATCCGAAACCGCGTAATACATGAAGTCAAAATTAACTGGACGGTGCGACGACAGACCGGGAAGAACGCCCCGGCTCCGCAGTTTGATATGCGGAAGGTCGCGGGACATTGAGATGATGTCAGTATCCCGACATGTCGGGATAGCGGGTGGGTCAAATAAGCTGGACTGAAATCCCAACAGTCTGCGAGTATCCCATCCCGAGAGGACGATACTATGAAGATCACACACTGCATCGCAGCGATACTGGTCTCCACAATTGCCTTGCAAGCTCAGCAGGTAACCAATCCGCCCTTCTCAGAATTTGAGAAGCAACTCCGGAGTGAGCCGGCTGGGTTCAGCGGTAACAAGGAACGACTCTCAAAGGTTTTCAATACCGAACGACAACGGCTTGGCAATACCTTTGAAGTCGAGCTGCTAAAGTGGCTCGGTGACGATACCGAAAAACACGACTGGATTTCTTCCTTTCTCGCAAGCGAAAGCTATCTGCATGGCAACCAGCGTTTGCCGCATCTGTCTCTCTTGATAAAAGAGCAAGGACTAGCTTTAGTTAGAGGCAAGGACGACGAGGAATCCCGACGGCGGGCCGTGCGCCTCAGCATCACCGCGGCGATTTTAAGTTCCGAACTCGGCCTTAATAACCTTGCCAGTTCACACAAAACTGCAGCTGAAATTTTGTTGCTGCGCAATCCAGAACTCAGTGCCTCATTTCCCGGCTTATCTGAAGCGGATCGTCCGAGGTACGACGGAATTCATTCAGCGGTGAAAGGTAGGGTTTCCGTTATCACGGATAACAATCCGCCACCAAAAGCAGTTATCTCCGGAGGCGTGCTTAATGCTGGAAGATTAAATCAGGTGAAGCCAGATTATCCCGCAAGGGCCAAGGCGGCTGGCGCCGCGGGCCAGGTAGTAGTCAGAATTGTGATTGATGAAACTGGAAAAGTAGTTTGGGTTAGGGCCGTTAGCGGCCACCCACTGCTGCGGGAACCAGCGGAAGAGGCTGCGTGGCAAACAAAGTTCCACGTAACGAAACTTTCCGGACGGCCGGTCACAGTTTCCGGCGTCTTGCGTTACGACTTTGTGCCGTAGTTCGGAGTTGGACGCGAGTTAGGGCGTGAGGTCAGTATCCCGACATGTCGGGATAGCGGGTGGGTAAATCAGAGATAGCCGCGCGTAGCGCGCATCGAGTCGAAGTCCCGACCTGCGGGACGCAATTCATAGCCCAGGGCAACGCGCTGGGATCAGGACAACCCACACAGCTCCCTGCTACTCTTGGGGGATCCCGTTTTACAAGATTTCTTGCATCATAGTCTGCATAAGGTGTATAAGGCCGGCATTCTTACCATTGAATCTTAGGCTCATTACGTTTATCCACGCAGCTGAATCTCAGGTCTAAAAATAACTGCCAGATTGTTTAGCAATTCACTTGATCCCGCATGCCAACTCTGACGATAGACTCAATGAGGTTATATCTGAGTCGCAGCGTTTCCAGTTTCAATCAAAACAAGCTTCGAGGTTTAGTTGCGGAGGTTGCGTTGAGAAACCACCTCGCGAATATCGGATATGCGGATCGAGTTTCCATTGGTGGCTGGATATTTAGAAATAGTCGAAGCGAACAATTCGGAAGGCGTTCGGTAGTGGTATTTCCAGAAATTATTCAACCAAACAACCCCTATGATGCCGATCGCGAATTTCCCGAACTTCCCCACAGTCTTCACGCAATTGGCAATGTTTTTCATCAAAGCGGAATACACGCCCATTACTGCGCGGCAAGAATCGCGCGAGAAAATGACGCCGAATCCGTGACTTGGCAGTCTGTGCAATTAGGAGTTCCAGCGCAACAAGCATACGTGGAATTCCCGACCGGGATTGAGGGATTTACTGATCGAGTTCGACATTACGGTTTTTTAAGATACAAGGCACAAATCGACTTGATTCCAGATGCCGCAATTCCGGAAGAATTTTCGAAAGAGAATCTGCGAATAGCCTTCGTCAACGCATACTTTGCCGAAGTATCTGATGTCGATGGCGTATTCTGGGGGCAACAGTTCACCTATCCCCTCGAAATAAAAGAAAAAACTGCTGCGGAAGATGCGAGCATCGGAGAATACTTCGGTCTTGACGTCGGGCCTTTTGCAAAACTTGCGTTCTATGCGGCAAAACGTGGCAATCTCAAATCTCTCTTTATCGTGAGGGAAATCGACGATATGGATTCACGTAACTTAAGGCAGTGGTGGTTCATCAAGTTTGAAGAGCTGGCTCAAGTTGCTTCGTGGGTCGGGTTACCCGGGGGCACGAATATGGCGGGTGGGAGAAGTGCCGTAGTTCGGATTCCAAAGTCTCAGTTTCAACCGTTGAATGAAACGACTCTTGCCACGCTATAGGTCAAGAATATTAATAAAACTCCGTATTGCCCGTCGAACCTCTCGCTAGTTCAAGAATTCTTCAATTATCTTCGGCAGCTTATCTCTATGCCGAGGCTTGGTCATGCATTCCCAGATACACAGAATCTTCCAGCCCTCTCGCTTGAGCAGCCGCATGACCTTTCTATCGCGCTCTACATTTGACAGCCGCTTGTTACGCCAAAATTCTCCATTATCTTGTGGCACTTTTGATCCACTCGCGCAGTCATGCATATGGAAGAAGCACCCATGAACAAAAATGATTTTGCGGTGTCTTGGCAGTACCAAGTCAGGTTTACCAACGAGATTCTTTTGGTGTAATCGATACCGATAACCCATTCCGTGAACGAGCTTGCGGACGATCATTTCCGGCTTAGTATCGCGACTTCGGATACGGGACATATTGAGACTTCGTCGCTCTGGTGTATGAACGTCGACCATTCAATGGGCTCCAAGTTGTACGCGAACTGTATTAACAAATTCTTCAACGCTTAATAAACTGATTTCACGTTTCTTCGGATAGAGGGGATGTAAGGACTTCGGGACGACTAAGTTTACTGACGCTTTGTGCATCTGTCCCAACTGCCTTTCAGAGATTCCCGCTTGCAGGGTCATAATGTGTTTTTGCGACACTCTTTCGGCCTCATTCAAAACTTGACGCCATCGATCCTTACACGTGGTTTTTACTCCTATTATGTAAAGTTTTTCTACTGGATAATTTGGGTCGTGATACGCCGTCTCGTTCGGTATGACCACATCGGGATTTCCTTCAATGGTCAAGGGACGGATCTGGTGTGGAATACCTGCTCGATTCAGCAGGTATTCAAAATGGTTTTCAAGGGCACGTCCCGCCCGCGATTTGCGTCGGTTCATTATGCTTGACGCGGTTTCCAAAAAGTCATCCACATTCCGGAACAATCTCGTTATCTGCGGCTGGCAAACTTGACGCTCGGCGAGCCGGAATAATTGATATTCAGCGTCCACGGCCCGAATTAACATCTCATCCAATGAGAACCGATCAAAACCCCGGATACAATCTATCAATGCGCGAATGGTGATTTCAGAAAACGTTCTGCCAGTTGGAAATCCATCTAAGTCAGCGACAAAGTGACGGAAGCGAGCATCGACGCACTCATCTTCAGTCTCTCCCTCCATTTCCGGTTCATCGCCAGCTCGAAATGCACCCCACGTTTTTGTAATTTCAACACCAAGAGTGGCTTTGATTTCTTCTATATCATCGTCATCGTCCAAAACGTAAGCAGAGAATTCGTTATCGGCTTTCCGAATTAGAACTAGCAAGTCACCAACATTGTCGAACGTTCGGAATGGGAAGTCCTTCCCAAAACGCGTTAATCTATATTCAAATTTTTTCGTTCCATACCAATGTATGCAGGACTCTGTTGTGCGGCCATCCTGCCATACGACGTTAACTAACTTTTCATGGTTCAGGCCTTTGATAGGAGCCTGCTCTGTGTACATTTGCCAAATGGGATTAGGCAGGAGAAACCCATACTGATGACCGCCGGTTGCATCTACATCATTGCGGGAAATGAATTTGAGGATGGCGTTCCCATGCTGAACTGCGTCAGCAATGGCAAGTTCGCAAATGGTGAGATCATGGCATAAGCGAAATTTTATAGCAGAAGGAGATGCTGATCTATGCTGCAGCTGTTTTCGTTTTCAGCAAGCACCCATCATTGGACCGAGTCAGATGCCATCGTAAAACGGCGATGACCTCCGCGATGACGGCTTCAGCGACCTTAGGGACAACCGCGTTGCCGAATTGGCGATAAGCCTGCGTATCAGAGACCACGATATTTTCCTGATACTTTTCGTCAAAGCCCATTAGTCTCGCACATTCCCGCGGCGTCAAACGTCTCGGGTTTCTTCCTCTCGATTGCGGTATTTAGGATCTCCGAGCCGTCTTTGAAGTAACGAGCACTTAGCGTACGTGTGATTCCATCAGCGTCAGCCAGTCCGAAGCCGAAACCGTTGCCCTTGCTTGATGCCGCGCCGCATATTCCTGGAGATATTGCCAAAGGTGATCGGTAAGCGTGTATTTCTTGTTAGCATTCTTTTCCAGAATTTCTTTCAAGCATGGTTTCTTTCCCAAGGGAAGCTCAGGAAATTTGAACGGGACGCGATCACCAAAGACACGTTTGTCAAAACAGACTATGTAGATTCTTTCACGATGCTGAGGAACCCAATGAGCAGCATCCAGGACCGTATCGAAGACCACGTATTCCAAATCAGCCAGAGTGCCCTTTATGACTTGCCAAGTTCGACCGTTATCATGCGACTTCAAATTCTTCACGTTTTCAAGAAGTGCAACGGGTGGTCTTTTGTTTTCGATAATAGTTGCAAGATTAAAGAACAACGTACCTTGTGAAAGACACTTAAAACCATGCGGATGACCAAGACTCTTCTTCTTTGAAACCCCCGCTATACTAAATGGCTGACAAGGAAATCCCGCAGCCAATAGGTCATGGTTCGGAATTTCAGATGGTTTGATTTTCGTTATGTCGTCTTGAGGTGTATCTCCAAACCACGCTCGATACGTTTTTTGAGAATACCGATCCTTCTCCGAAGAAAACAGGCAACGTCCGCCAAATTTTTCCAATGGAATACGGAATCCGCCTATGCCGGCAAACAAGTCAACAAACGTAAATGGAATTGCGCTGACATTGTCCACGTTCTGTGTGCCGGACATAGGAAGACGAAGCTGCCTGTTTCCGTCAACGGCTGTTTCCAAGACAGACAAGACAAACTCTTGCTTAGTCATTCGCCTCTGCTGTCTTTCATTTTCGATCCAAGAATGAACGTGGGCCGGTACGCGCCGGACAAGAATATCTTCAGCCATTACTATCCTTCTTCATCAAAGTCTCTAGCCAGTTAACATGAAGGTGATGCAATCTAAATCGGCAGACTCAGTAAACTCGCTGGGAAAACTTGATAGCGCGACATGCTATCAGATTTTCCCAGCGCGTCAACCCTCCAAATTTAGCGAGAAGCGAGGAAGTAAATAACCATGCATACGGAGTGATTTGTCGCACAAGAACGGAAACCCTTATAGTTGTGTCGTTCGTTTTCTACAAGGCCATTTGTGTAAACGCGCTTGTATCCAATAGCCAGAGGTTTGGCATTGGCCCTGCATCAGTAGGTACGCGTTTGGCACCCACGAGACAATTAAGCTGGTGCTTGTATCTGCGGTGCGAATCCATACGGCGAGGCTAAGCCTCGCCGCACCAACTTAAAAAACCAAGCCGGAAAGGCAGAGCCTTTCCGCACTGGATGCGGCGGAGCCGCGAACCTTCACCAGCGGTATTGTGTTTTAGTGAGCTAGTCCTTCTCCCACACAATCGAAAAGCGCCACCAGAGATGCTTCTGATCTTTTGCGCCGGGCGGGATCTCGTGGCAGCAACAAGGATCTTCGAATTAGTGTCTCGACTTGCGAGAGGTAAGTTTGCGTTTGAGGCCTTGATATCTGACGGTGCCGGGAAGTTTCGCGGGGAGGTCGAGTTCGTCGTCGACTAGGTCTTCCATGTGGACGCCGGCGACGCGGGCGTATGAAAACAGTCGTCAAAGTAGGTTCGTTCTTATCCAGCTCATATTCGGATATTCGCCTGTAGGAAACTCTTCTTCCACTCCCAAACCTCTGTGCATCTCCGGCTGAGACAAGTCCAAGTGCAAGACGAATCTGGCTAAGCTTTTCCGCCAAGCGCTTCGGCCTTGGTCGCGCGATGTCCCATCAGGAGTTTTCTCCGTCTGGGCTTAACTCGCTATTCGTACTTGCGTATATCCGTTGTTGCGGATATACTCCGCTCGCGTTGAGGATTCGCCGTGAGTAGGAACCTTCCATGCTCAACGGCGATGCTCATCACTCACTTTCGTGGGAGGTTGAGCTACGCATTGGCCGTTGTCGGTTTGTCAATAAGAACCCACCTGCTACCACAGGCGGTGCTGACATAGTCTAGATCGCCGCAGAGAATAACATGGAGTAATGAAGTACTGAGTTATGAGTAATGAGTATTTGAGCTGATGACCTATCGCAATACTTTGAGCGTTCGCTGTGGGCTCATTAAGAGCTTCTCATCTGCTGAAGTAAGTTACCTCACGTCACCCATAGAAGCCGCTGATTTGAATCACCCTCTTTCCGAAGGAGGTTCACGTCTATGTTGGCTTCTACGCGTCCGCGCCCGGCGGAATCAAAGTTCCGAATCTTGTATCTCGGTGCCGATGTGAGACTGATGGCAGCGGTGCGCCAAGCGCTTACGCAGCCCGATTACCAGATCGTCGCTTGTTCGGATCATGATAGCGCGGTCCTGTTTCTCAGGAGCAGGATTCCATACGACCTCTTGCTTATTGATCTGGACTGGCGAGGAAAAGATGGACTGAAACTCGCGCGGCTTGCGCATTCATTGCGGCATCGCAAACGAATGCCGAAGATCCTGGTGTCAGCAATTGCCTGAGCAGCGACCTGAAGGTGTTGGCACGTAAAGCCGGCGTGACCGAGTATGTGATGAAGTCGCCACCGGCCGGCAGCGTTATCAAAGTGATTCAGCGATTGGTCGAGGAGCGAGAACGTTAAAAGATCCACGAGATAACGCGGCTTGCCGCCGCACAGTGCGGAAAGCCTATGGCTTTCCGTTAGGTTCCCACTAACAACCAGGCGGCGAGGCTCAGCCTCGCCGCAGAAATTTAGAAGGTGAAGCCGGAAAGGCAGAGCCTTTCCGCACTGGGAGCGGCAGAGCCGCGTACCGGCTTTGCACAAAAAGTAGTCCAACACCGAAACTCGATAATGTGCCTCGTTTACGAGGCAAGCCCACAGGGCGGTTAGGCCAGCCGTTTTACGGCTGGTTAGGTTGCGCAAAGATTGGTTTCTTAGGCCGTTTCAACGGCCTTCTTCGAATGAGGCCGCTGAAGCGGCCTGCAAATTATCGCCGTCGGTAAACCAGCCGTAAAACGGCTGGCCTAACAGCCCTGCGGGATGGCGCGTAAACGCGCCAGGTCCATTGGCCAATCCTCGGGGAACTATCGAAGGTTATTTTTGTGCAAAGCCACGCGTACCCAATCGCTTGAAACCCACCCGCTACCGCGGGTGGTACTGACTTCACCACCACTAATCTGTGGCGCGTCATGACGGTCAAAGCCAACTCCTCCCAACGCACCGAAGAACTTGTCGTCGCTTACCTTCAACACGCGGGACAGGTACGACAATTGTCACAGCTTTCGGTACAGACGCATGTCTTGAAGGTGCCGCCGCTTCCGCCATCTCCGGAACAACCGGTGCAGTTTTCGCACGTGGCTGGATTCCCATCACCGCAAGGATCGGGATCGAGAGTGAGAAAGAATCGTGGCCCACCGAACCGAGAGGGCCGGAGATAAACCACTCCGTGCATTCCCCCCTTCTTTCCAGGGACGGCGTCGTTGATCAGCAAACCTACGGCTTGATTGTTAGCTATTGCAGTTCTGGCTGACTCAGGTGCCAGATTCAACGATTTTTTCTTTTCGTCCAGAAACCTTTTCAACTCCGGGCCAACAAGTAGCTGTGTTTTGTCTGCATTGAATCCGGCCTTATATATTTCACCGAAGGCTTGCTGCGCTTCAGAAATCATAAGCAACCTGCCCTGCTCGTCATGCGGTGCTGGTTGAGGATTTGGCTGCCGGTTACAGCTGAGACTCAGAACGAATAACGGAATGCAACACACTAACGCCTTGCCGACTGTCATGCTTTGAAAGATGGGATGTAACATGATCTACCTCCGTGAGAGTTAGAGTGTTAGGAACCGACGCAGTGAGACTGTCGTCAGCGGAAGTGCTTGAGCGGGTGGATAATAGTGCGGCCCAGGTGGTCCGTCAACTAATCTAGGTGGCGATGTTCGATAACCTTTAGCTTGTCGTTGTTCGATAAGCTTTTAGCTTGTCGTGGTTCCGCGACAAACTAAAAGTTTATCGGACATTCTGAATCATGCGTGAAAGCTCGATCCGCTTATCTCCTTCTCGGAATCGGTATCAGCATTGAGACGCGCTGACGATAGTCACGATAAACGTCACCATAGGCTCTGATCAGATCACGTTCTTCAAATTGAATCGCGACCAGAATGTAGGCGGTGGTCATGATGGCGAAGAACAAATGTCCAAAGGTCATGCGCGGAGTGCTCCAAAACGCCACGATAAACCCCAGATACAACGGATGGCGCACCATCTTGTAAAGCGCGGGCGACTTGAAAGGAATTGCTGCTTCGTCTCTACCCTTAAGGTGGTTGTAAACCTGCCTGAGTCCGAAGAGCGAAAAATGATCGACAAGGTAAGTCGAAAATAAAACGCCTCCCCAGCCCATCCAAAACAGCCCCACCAGCAGCATGCGTGCAGTCGGGTTTGTCACTTCCCAAACGACCGGCCCCATCGGCTGCCACTGCCAGAAAAGTAACAGCAACACGAGACTAGCGAGCAGCACGTAGGTACTGCGTTCGACTGGCGGGGGCACGAATTTGGTCCAGGCGCGTTTGAACCATTGACGCGCCATGACGCTGTGCTGAACTGCAAACAGACTAAGCAACACGGCGTCAATGATGAGTGCGATGCTGAGTGGCGCGTTCAATTGGCCGGTATCGATCGACTTGGGAACGACGACGTTTCCAACGAAGCCTATCGCGTATAGAAAGGTAAACAGGAAGAGCAGGTAACAAACTACTCCGTAAAGGAAAGCAAGGATTCGACCCATGGCTGGAATCTCCCTTCTTCTGCATGTTAGCAGCTAAAAAGACAGGAGCGAAAAATATGGGACCGAATGATGCGCGGAGCTTAATTCCGCTCATTTGACGTGTCAAGGACTGACTTAAATGTGTAATCTTTGCGCTCATTATGTTCCAACAAAAACCTCCAGAGCTTGGCAATCAGTATGAAGATGATCGTGTGTTGCGGTCGTATTTGGGGCGGGTGTTGCCGGATGAGATGTTGCGCGAGATAGAAGAGTTCACTAAGGGAGATGGGCGAGCTGTCGGGTGGTGAGCTGTATCAGTTGCAGCTCGAAGACAGATTGAATGAGCCGAAGCTGACGCAGTGGGATGCGTGGGGGAATAGGGTCGACGAAATTGAGTTAACGCCTCTGTGGCGCAAGGCGGAACGCATTGCAGCCGAGCACGGCGTGGTGGCGACGGCGTATGAACAAAAACATGGAGCGCTATCGCGTGTGCACCAGTGCGCGCTTGCTTATCTCTTCACACCCTCAACTGACATCTATAGTTGTCCGCTTGCAATGACGGATGGTGCGGCGCGCACCATACTCGCATCAGGTAACCAGGCGTTAATTCAACGTGCGGTGCCGCATTTGACGACACGTGATACGGCGGAGTTTTGGACTGCAGGTCAGTGGATGACTGAACTTACTGGCGGGTCGGATGTTGGTTTGTCGGAGACTGTCGCCAAACAGGAGCAGGGGCAGGAGGCAGGGGCAGGAAAGTTTCGTCTCTATGGTCGCAAGTGGTTCACGTCAGCAGTTACATCGCAGATCGCGTTAACGCTCGCCCGGCCGGAGGGTAACCCGACAGGTAGTAAAGGGCTGGCGCTTTTCTACGTCGAAACGCGAGACGAACATGGACGCCTGCGCAACATCGAGATCAACCGGCTAAAAGATAAGTTGGGCACGCGCAAGGTGCCCACAGCAGAGCTGACATTGAATGGCACGCCGGCACAACTCGTCAGATCCACAACAGACGGCGTGCGAAACATCACACCGCTGCTGAATGTGACGCGTTTGTGGAACGGCATCAGCGCCGTCTCGTTGATGCGACGTGGGTTGGCCCTCGCGTTTGACTACGCGCGTAAGCGAGTCGCCTTCGGGGCGCCGCTCTCTGAAAAGCCTCTGCACATGGATACGCTGTTTGGCTTGCAGGCTGAATTCGAAGCGGCGTTTCATCTGGCGTTCTATGTGGGTGAGTTAAATGGGCTAAATGAAGCCGGACAGGTCGACGAAGAACAAGCGCGGCTGTTGCGCGTGTTGACGCCGATAATGAAATTGACTACCGGCAAGCAAGCGGTGACGGTTGCCAGCGAAGTGCTCGAGGCATTTGGCGGCGCGGGTTATGTCGAGGACACGGGATTGCCAGTTCTTTTGCGCGACAGTCAGGTGCTGCCGATCTGGGAAGGGACCACGAACGTCCTGTCCCTGGATACACTTCGCGCACTTGGTGATATGGGCGTTGCGCCTCTGCAATCAACCGTGGCTACGTGGGTCGAATCGGTTCGCGATCCACGCCTCGCCGATGCCGTGCGAACTGTCAACGCAGCTTTGGATCATTCAGCGAGCTGGCTGCGTGTGGCTCAGAATGATGGACCAACATTGGAAGCGGGTGCACGGCGGTTCGCTCTGACTCTAGGTCGCACGATGGAACTGGCTCTTTTGATCAGACATGCGCAGTGGTCAAAGGATGAGGAGAAGGATGGTCGGGCAATATTGGCTGCGCGTCGGTTTGCTCAGTCGGGAGTTGACTTGATTGGGAATTACGATCGTTACGAGGCTCAGCAAGACAGCGGGGGCGGGCCCCCTTCCTTACCTGCGAATTCGCGACGATGACTGGTCGGTACTCAGAACGACTTTGCACAAAAACTACCTTTCGTGTTGTTTCGTGTAATTTCGTGGACAGTTTTTGGCGTTGGACTTAAAGCGATCCACGAATTACACGAAATAGCACGAAAGAAGCGGGGGCAAGCCGCCCTTCCTTACCTCGAGACATTCCACGTTGAGTGTAAAGAAACAATAGCCGCAAGCTGACCTGTGACTTCTGACTTCTGACCTCAGATATCTGACACCTAACATCTGACACCTAGCATCTAGCATCTAGCATCTAGCATCTAGCATCCGACCTCTGTCGAGCTATTTCCCTTCCGAACGTCGTATTCGTGAGATGACGTCGCGGGCGCGGCGGGCGTCGCTGGAAATGCTCTTGAGTGTTTCTCGAAGACTGACGAAGTCTGGCTCATCCTCATTCAACAACTCGAGTCCGTGGTCGGCGTTTTTAGCGATAGCATCGAGCTGCTGAGTGATCTCGTGCGCGACTGAGACCGCAGCCTCGCCAGTTGTTGCGGCCTGGGTCGCCTTTGTCAATTCGGTTTGCGTGCGCGTCAGGATTTCCCGGGCCAACTGATGCTCAATCGCTAAGCCGGCAATGCGAGTGGCGACTTCGGTTAGAGCCTTTTCTGCATCATTGGGCATGCGCGGCTCGCGGTAGTACATTGCAAACGAACCGAGAACCTTTCCACGCCCTGACAGTATCGGCGTGGACCAGCAAGCTCGCAGGCCGCTGACGTGGGCCAAACCGCGATAGTCCTCCCACAACGGATCCACCCAAACGTCGCGGACAATCACGGGCTCGCCGCGGTACATCGCCGTACCACATGAGCCGTGCTTTGGTCCAATCGGGCCACCGTCTATAGCCTTCACATATTCTTCCGGGAGGCTTGGCGCCGCTCCGTGCCGAACGTGCTCGCCATCGTCGCTGAGCAGCAAGACAGAACAGAGCATACCGGAAGACTGCGCCTCGATCAGAAGTACGAGCCGTTTAAGAATCTCGGGAAGCGGCGCGTTGGCGGCAACCATTTCAAGGATTCTGCTTTGGGCAACTCGGAATTCTTCTTCAGACTTGTCAGGGGCCAGACGGGGTAGCTTCGCCGTCTTTGCTAAAGAGGGTTCCAACGGTTGGGTTTTATCCAAATCTTCCATTTGAATTTCACTTTCGGCGAGGACGGTATTCTACGCCCTGTCCCCTACGCAGTCCAATGTCCAATGTCTGTTTGGCGTACGAGAACTCATCCTGGCGCCGCTCGCTGCCATGCGCGGAACCAAGTACCTGAGTTACCCGGACATTGGACATTGGACATTGGACATTGGACTGTTCGAAGGACTTTGGACTTTGGACTGCTTTGAAGGACATTTGACTACGTATTAGAGTGGCCAGAATATGGGCACCAACCAGATGACGATCGCAAACACGACGATCGTCAGGATCGAGCCTACCTTCACAAAGTCAAAGAATCGATAATGGCCGGGCGTGTAAACCAACACGCACGCAGGTTCCAGGGGAGTCAGAAATGAACAGGAAGCGGCGTAGGTAACAGCGACTGCGAACGTCCTGGGGTTAAGGCCTAGCGCGAGCGCCGACTTCACCGCGATGGGCAACATAACAAGGGCCGCCGCCTGGTTGGACATCGGTTGCGTCAGGGCAACTGTCATGATGAAGAAACCTGCCAACACTGCGATGGGGCCGTACTGGCCCGTGAAGCTAATGATCATGTTTGCCAGGTATTGATCCGCGCCTGTTTTTTCCATGGCCAGACCAAAGCTCATCATGCAGGCGATGAGAATGATTAGACGCCATTCGATCATTTCGTACATCTCTGACGTCCGCACCGCCCGAGTCGCAAGGAGAATCAAGACGCCAAATAACACTGCGACCGGCAATGGAACCAGGTGCGTGACCGAGAAGAAAAGAAAAACTCCAAATGCCGTCAGCGCCCAGACCCGTTTTGTCGGACGTGCCTGGCGTTCAGAAATTTCTTCGAGCAGCAGGATCTGGTCGTCAGCGGCGATACTCTCCACGTAATCGCGCTTCCCCTGGATTAACAATACGTCTCCGAACCGTATCCTTACCGTGCTCAGTTTCGACAGCAAATTCACTCCATGTCGATTGATTGCCAGCACCACCAGTTCGTAACGCTTACGAAACTGAAGCCGTTTCAAGGTACGACCAATGAAATCCGAACCTTTAGGAACCATCGCCTCAAAGAGTTCTACATCCGTTCCTTCAAGGTGTGCATCGCTCAAAGTGAAGTCAGCTTTGATCTCGATGCCCGCTTCACCCTTAACTCTGAGAATGTCCTCCGCACGTCCCTGGACCAGCAACAAGTCGTCCGCCTTGATCTGTTGGTCAGGGTGTGGCGCGATACGGTATTGTTCGGCGCCGCGTAGAATACCCAGCACGGTGAGATCCATGTCGTCGCTGATACGCGCTTCGGCGAGCGTCTTATCAATCAGCGGTGAGTCGTCCAACACGATTACTTCCGTCATGTACTGTCGCACATGATATTGCTCAGTGAGAGACTTCGGCGATTCGCGTCGCGGCAACAGGCGCAAACCTATCAGCAACATATACAGCATCCCGACAGCAACAATCGGCACGCCAACTCTGGTCAACTCGAACATCGAAAACTGCTCCATCCCATAGCGAGGTAACGCGCCACTCACAGCGAGGTTGGTCGATGTTCCAATCAGCGTGCAGGTGCCGCCCAGAATGGCCCCGAACGCCAGCGGGATGAGAAGTTTTGACGGGCTGATGCTTCTGCGCGCGGCGATTCCCAGGACCACCGGCAGAAACATGGCGGTGGTAGTTGTATTTTTCATGACTGCCGCGGACAGGGCCGCCGCCACCATAATTAACGCTGTAATACGAAACTCGCTGTCACCGGCGAATCGATGTAAACGTCTGCCAACGACATCGACAACACCGGTTTTAGCTAACCCTCCCGTAAGGATAAACAAGCCAGCAATAGTGATGACTATGTCGTTGCCAAAACCTGCAAACGCCTCGGGGACAGTGAGCGTGCGCGTGAGAATCAAGGCCATCACCAGCACGATCGCAACGATTTCGATCGGAATACGCTCGATGGCGAACATGACAAGTGCCACGAACAGGAGAATGAGGAGAATGGCAATCTGCGTAGTCATGAAGAAGTCCAATGTCAAATGTCCAATGTCCAATGTCAAATGTCCCCAAGACAGTCCAATGTCCAATGTCCAATGTCCCGAAGGCAGTCCAATGTCCAATGTCCAATGTCCAATGTCCGCGTAACCTCAGTTACTTGGTTCCGCGCATGGCAGACTTGCGGCGCCAGGATGAGTTCTCGTACGCCAAACAGACATTGGACATTGGACATTGGACTGCCTTCGGGACATCTGGACATTGGACATTGGAGTTTGATATTACCCCATGGCTTCAACCCAGTTTTGTACCTAGAGGTCTCCCATGGCAGCTCACGCAGAAACTATCAGCCAGACAGACAAAACGTAGCGCCCGTGAAAAAGCCAGGCGGCGCGAACGTCTGTTCTTTACCGGCATGTCAGTGGCTTTTGTAATTACTGTCTTCGCCGGCTTCTCGCGCACCTATTTCCTGCGACCTTATTTCGATGCGAGACCGCTTTTACCTTTGCTGCATTTGCATGGAATCGTGTTTAGCGCGTGGTTGGCGCTCTTGCTAACACAGACAACCCTCGTCGCTGCGAACCAAACACGAATTCATCGAAAGCTGGGGATCTTCGGAGCGATTCTAGCGTTGACGATGGTCATTCTCGGAAGCGTAACAGCGATCATCAGAGCGAAGGTTGTAGAAGTACCTCCCGGTGCGCCACCTCCACTCGTTTTCCTGACAATACCGCTCGGCGACATGTTGGTGTTCGCCATCTTAGTGGGGTCGGCATTTTACTTTCGACGCCGGCCTGACGTGCACAAGCGACTAATCCTTTTGTCTACGATTGCGATTCTGCCGGCGGCCACCGCACGACTGCCCTTGGATTTCATCCAGCAAATGGGTCCACTGGCGTTCTTTGGTCTTGCGGATCTGTTTATAGTGCCTTGCCTGATCTACGACTTCATCACGCGCGGACGTCCTCACCGCGCAACGGTGTTAGGCGGAGCACTGATCGTTGTCTCTCATCCACTCCGATTAGTGATCGGGAACACGGCAGCCTGGATGGCTTTTGCTACCTGGATTACGCAGTGGAGTTGAGAACGGTCCAATGTCCCGTAAGCAGTCCAATGTCCTTCAAAGCAGTCCAATGTCCAATGTCCAATGTCCAATGTCCGGTTAGCGTGGGCGATTCGTTATCCCGATGGTGGCCAACATGATTCGACTTAGCCGAGACAGACATTGGACATTGGACATTGGACATTGGACTGCTTTGAAGGACATTGGACTGCTTTGGGGACATTGGACTTCTTCGGTGGTCTTGAAACCTTTGTTTCAGCTACGACATTGATCTGTGAAGTAGTCCTCGCAAAGTGTCGATCGATCCAAAAGCTTTGTTCGAATATAAAGAGGGGATTATGACTGAAACACGCACCCGTGAAGGCGATTTGCAGAAGCTCCGAGACATGGTCAAAGACATCGATTTTTGTATGCTCACGACGATCGATGAACACGGCGACTTGCATAGTCGTCCTATGTCATCGAATGGCGAAATAGATCCGGATGGAGATATTTGGTTTTTCACTGGCATCTCTTCGCACAAGGTAAGTGAAATTGCCAACTCACCAAAAGTGAACGTTAGTTTTGCAGATCCAGAGAACCAACACTACATCTCCGTCTCCGGCGTTGCTCAACTCGTGCGCGATCGAAAGAAGATTGAAGAGCTTTGGAAGCCCGAGTTCAAAATGTGGTTTCCCGAAGGCAAAGATGATCCCGAGATAGCGCTGTTGCGAATTAGCCTGGAGAAAGCGGAGTACTGGGACAGTCCGTCAAGCACCATCGGGTATGCCTTAAGTTTTGTTTCGGCTCTGGTGACCGGGGAGCAGCCGGACTTTGGGGAGAACAAGAAGTTAGATTTCAGTTAACAACGCGCTTTGAATGGTTTCGCTTGAATTCCACAGGCGTCCGGTCCCTGCCGGTCAATGCGATCCACGAAATTTCACGAACGTTCCTTTCGTGTCGTTTCGTGTAATTCGTGGATCGGTTTTCCAATTAACGCCGCGAAACGTTCGACTGGAATGTTGCCTCCGGACACGATCCCTACAACTTTCTTGCCTCGTAGTTGATGACGCAGCTTGATTGCGGCAGCAAGTGAAGCAGCGCCGGCGCCTTCCGCCACTTGCTTGCCGTCTCGCGCGAGCA
Organism: Blastocatellia bacterium; assembly: GCA_963786645.1. Lineage (GTDB taxonomy): Bacteria > Acidobacteriota > Blastocatellia > Pyrinomonadales > Pyrinomonadaceae > PSRF01. The sequence goes on along the minus strand of CAWAZW010000004.1, from coordinate 223,456 downwards.
AACGAATCGCTTCGTTAATTTCTTCATCACTCACCAGCACGAAATCGTCGAGCAGTTCCCAAAGAATCTGGCTAGTCAGTTCAAAGGGCACGCGCGTTGCCAGACCTTCGTGCTCAGTCTTCATCGTTGGATAAGGATCCAACGTGCGGTTGCGCCAGGCGTGCCACATGGCGGGCGCAGCTTCTGACTGAACGGCAATGACACGCGCGCGGGGATTAAGTTGCTTTGCGACAATGCAATTGCCTGATGCGCAGCTGCCACCGCCTGCAGGCGCGATAATCACATCAACGTCTGCCAGCTCTTCGAATATTTCAAGACCGATAGTGCCCACTCCGGCGATTAACTTCGGCTCATTCGCCGAGTGGACGTAACGAAGGCCCTCTTTGCGCGCAACCCGTTCACATTCCAGGCGGGCCTCATCAAAGTTGGCGCCGTAGTGACGGACTTCGGCGCCGAGATCGCGCATCGCCTGCATCTTGGATTCGTTAACGTTTTCAGCAGGCGCATAGATGATGACGGGCGCGTTGAATAACCGGCCCGCATATGCGATCGACTGGCCATGATTGCCGGTCGAGGCGGTTATCAGTCCTCGACTCTTCTCTTCAGCCGGTGCAGTCCCAACCAGATTGACACCACCGCGTACTTTGAAAGCGCCGACGGGTTGCAGATTCTCCAGCTTCGCGTAGTAGTCGCAATCGAGTTCTTCAGAAATCTTTTCGATGCGAACCAGCGGCGTCCCAGGCAGATACTGCCGGACGAATTCGCGTGCGGCGAGAATGTCGTTATAACTCGGGGGAAGCATGCCGCAAATTACCAGTTTGGGAACGAGGAAACAAATTAGGCCGAACGACTCTGCGAAAGATTTCCGCAACGCGAAGAGTTCTCATTAACACTGGGCTGAAGCAACAGCTTTGCACAAAAATCCTATGCGACGTCGTTTTTCCCTCTCCCTCTGGGAGAGGGTTAGGGAGAGGGCTTGCAACCTGGATGAAGACTCTTATTCTGTAGGTAGCGTCTACGTTGTATTTTGAGAGTTATCTGCTTCTTGACGCCACCTACAAACAGTCCGCTTCCGTTCGTCCAAGCCCTCCCCTCAGTCCCCTCCCAAGGGAGGGGAAGGAGAACCCTTTTCGTGCAAAGCTCAGCTTTTCAGCTTCAGTTTTTGAAGCGAGGGTGTTAATCAGAAGGTGTGATAATCTGCCCCCGTTTCATCCTCGCTGACACTGCTGTCACTCAGGCTCGCTATTTTTCACAACCGTATCACCTGACTCGGGTGCGTGACGTTTCATAAAGTCAGCGCGGCCCTTACTCGACACCCGAATCAAAATGAGGAGGACAAATTAATGCGTCAACTAGAGGTAGGCGACGTACTCGCAGCTCGAGCAATCGGCGGACTGCATGTCGTGACCCTGGCGTGGGACTTCGTGGAAGGACAGGAAGCGAAGCGCGAGGGGTTACTGGGATTCGCGATAGAGCGTTCGGAGCTCGACCAGGGTGAGGTTGTCGAGCGCTATTTTCTCCGCGGCATCAAGCGATTCAAATTAAAGGATGAAGGCGTGGCGCCGGGAACGCCGCTGCCCACCTCAGAGCATCCCATCCAATCCTTTCAGTGGGGCGACTACACTGTGAAACCAGGCAGGACATATCGGTATAGGATCGTCCCCGTCTATGGCAAACCCAAGCTCCTCGAAATAGATGATGACTCTTCGGTCACGGTTGAAATCACGGCAGAGTCGGAACTGGGACGTGCCGGAGAAGATGGCGCCGCTACTCACGATATTTTCTTCAATCGCGGCGCCGCTGGCTCGCAGGCTTACGCTCGCAAATTTCCAAACATGCAGCCCAACGAAAAGAAGCCGGACTCCGAGCAGATGAAGTGGTTGTCGCGGGGCTTGTTCGAAGCACTCACCGGATTCATCCGCCTGGCGGCCGGCGATGATGCTGAAGACTTTAAGCTGCGCGCGATGCTCTACGAGTTTCAATATCGCCCCGTTGGCCTGGCTTTCAAGGACGCGCGCAATGCCGGCGCCGACGTGGAAATTCGCTATGAAGCACAGTCTTACAAAGAGCACAACGAGGAGATGATCGCCAAGGCTGCTATCAAAAATATTTGCAAGCCGCAGAAGTCGCGTGGCGGGATACGGCACAACAAGTTCATCGTACTGATTCACAAAGACAAACCAATTGCGGTTTGGACGGGTTCAACCAATATTTCAGCCGGCGGCATTTTCGGGCACTCAAACGTCGGACACACGATCTGGAATGAAGACATTGCCCAACGCTTCCTTGACTACTGGGATCTACTCGCGGATCCAGACATCACGCGTAAGCCGCTGGTCGAGGCGAATCTGGCGGTTGAAGCCACTCCCGAACCAGACTCGTTGCCCCCGCAAGATCGAATGTTGACACTCTTCAGTCCCCGCGACGATGAGGAAACAGTCGAAACTCTGCATTGGTATGCCGATTTGATGGCGGCTTCGAAACGGATTATGTGCATGACCTTCGCGTTTAATCTGGACAACTTCTTCCTCGAAGAGCTCGTGAAGGACGATGACGTTCTGCGGTACGCAGTTTTCGACAAGAATCTGGCAACCGACGTTGACGATCAGATTAATGAGCGGAGGAACACTGTGATCGCCTCAGGAGCTAAACTCGCCGCGGGTGATATGGAAAACTTCGTGGGGGAAAGGCTGACTGGCTTTAACCGGAACAACTACATTCATGACAAGTTTCTCCTGGTTGACCCACTGGGAGACGATCCGATAGTGACTACCGGCACCGCCAATTTTAGTCGTCCGTCCCAACACTCAAACGACGAGAACATGTTGGTCATTCGCGGTAGTCAACGCGTTGCCGATATCTACTTTGGCGAGTTCATGCGCATTTTTGATCACCTGTATTCGCGCTACATTGTCGGGAAGATGAAAAAACTCGGAATCGACAATCCGGATGCGGGGTTTTTGAAGGAGGAGGCGCCAGACTGGGTGCCACAACACTTCAAGCCGGGACGCAAGCAATTGCGAAGGCAGTATTTCATGGGGGCGTGAGGTCGGGCTGGCAAAAGACAGTGGCAGGGTCAGTAAATGGTCGACAAATGCAGAACCGGCTCGCGGTAGCGAGCAGATGCTGGTACTCAACCCCAAGGCTCATAGGAAAGAATTGACCGTGGCATCCGCTCGCTACCGCGAGCGGTTCTGCCCGTGTAATTTCGTGGATTAATTTTGGCGACGCACCTAAGACGATCCACGAACTAACACGAAACCGACTTCATCCTGGGTTGACCCTCTTACTCGCGAAGGACTTTTTGTGCAAAGCTGGGTTGACCCTGGCAAGGCTTTGCAAGAATGCGCACTCCGAAAAGCGCGCCAGACACGTGATCTTACTTTTCACTCTTCACTTCTCTTCACTCTCACTTTTCACTTTTCACGCACCGCTATCGGTCCCGCCCCTGATCCCTGTTATCGCCTTCCGGGGAATCGCGAACGGTTTCATTCGATAACAGATCCCGCGTCAGTTTTGTGTCCGGCGACTTCAGCAGAAATTCCTGCGTGGGATAAGGAATCTCGATCCCTCGTTCGCGAAACAACTTCTCAATTCGATAGTTGATGTCGCTCCTGATCTGCGGGTGACGACTCGGGTGTCGTGTCCAAACCAGTAGCCGGAAGTCCAGCGAGTAACCTCCGAAACTGAGGAACTGCACTTTCGGCGGTGGATCTGTAAGCACGCGTTCGACATCTTGCCCCGCCAGCAACAGGGTCTCAGTGACCAGCTTAATGTCTGAATCCACCGCCACGCTGATGGGTATCGGAATTCGCGCACGCGGATCGCCATAAGACCAATTGATCACGCGCTGACTGACCAGCTTTGAATTCGGCACGATGATGGCAATGCGATCGTTAGTGATGACGGTCGTCGTGCGCAGGTTGATGCTCTGCACGTCGCCTTCGTCTTCGCCAATGGTGATGCGATCTCCTACACGTACGGGACGCTCGAACAGAAGGATGAATCCCGAGGCAATGTCGGCGGCGATGTACTGCAGACCAAAACCGATGCCGACCGAGAGTGCAGTAAAAACAACCGCTAACGAAGTAAGATCGATGCTGAAAGCAACTTGAAGAAAGATGAGTACGCCGAGCGTTGTGAGCACATACTTCGTGAGGCGCCCGATTGTGTAGCCAATGCCCGGATCAATCTGTGCGCGCTTGGCAATGCGGCGTTCAAGAAGGGTGCTGACCCAACGTGACAGGACCATGGCCAGCACCAGTACAACCAGACCCTGAACCAGAGTGGCCGCTGAGACTTGAAGTCTTCCGAAAGTGAATGGCTTGTTTAAGTAGGACCAGACTTGACGGAGCGCTCCAATCTCTTCCTGCCAAAGCAGGGCGGCAGCAAAGCAACTAATGTTGAGCAGTAAAGGAGCCAATCCGTTTTATTAACCGGATGATATCACGCGCGGGAGAGTGAATAGTGACGAATGCCCAGTGAAGAGTGAAAAGTGAAAAGTGAAAGGTGAAGAACAATGGCCAGTCTGACAGTCGAAAGAGTGAGTGACCGGCAGCAACATTGCAGTCGAACGTTGTGCTGCGCCAACTGGAAAACCAATCCACGAAATACACCAAACAACACGAAAGCAACCACTGAACCCACCTTTGCCAATAATCGAAGTGGCTGGCGCTAGCTAATCAGGTTGCGTGGAAGGATGCACCGCGGTTACGCTTTGAGCGAAATGAGTGATGGTTCATTCATCCGTACCTATGAGAACCGTGCGTTCAATTAATTCTGATCGTCCCGTTGTCGCCGACAAGCACGGCGCCATCCTGCGCGCGGCGATTCAAGTATTTGCCCATAACGGTTATTTCAACTCTAAAGTCGCCGACATAGCGCGCGAGGCAGGCGTGGCAGACGGCACGGTCTACCTCTACTTCAAGAGTAAAGAAGAGATTCTTCACTCCATATTCGATCGGAACATGGAAGAGGCGATCGCCGACGGCAGGAAGCGACTCGAAGGCGTAACGGATCCACGCGAACGACTGCGCCGCATCGCTCACATGCATCTCGATCGGCTTGGGGCTGACCGCGACCTGGCTGTCGTATTCCAGGTTGAACTACGCGGCTCGACGAAGTTTATGGAGGAGTTTTCTGCGGCTGCGTTCGCGGAATACCTCAATCTCATCCGTACGACCGTAGAAGAGGGTCAACAAGCCGGCGTCTTTCGTAAGGACCTTAATCCGAAGGTGGTCGCAAAAGTACTCTTCGGAGCCCTCGATGAGATGGCCACTAACTGGATCCTGTCCAAACGGCGCTATAAGCTGGCTCCCATGGCCGATCAGGTGCTCGATGTTTTCCTTAACGGGGTAACCGCCAAGTGAGTTCAACCATCCAACCCCCTATGGAAGTGAAACTCCAGACGCCGGCGCGCGTGCCATTAAACCCTGACGAACCAAAGACGCTCGTCGAAGTGTTTGAGCATGCAGTCCGCGATCACAATCGCCCCGACGCTCTTAATTACAAAGGCGCCGGTGGGTGGGTTGCGATCTCGTCGGATGAAATGCTCAAGCGCGGGCATCACATTGCGGCCGGCCTGCACTCGCTCGGCATCAAGCCTGGTGATCGTGTGGCCCTTCTGTCTGAGAGCCGGACTGAATGGACTCTGGCCGATGCCGGTTGTTTGTTTGCCGGAGCCATCGACGTTCCGATCTATCCGACGCTAACGCCGCCGCAGGTACGTTACATTTTGAACGACTCTGGCGCGCGGGTGCTCTTCATTAGTAATGAGAAGAAGTACGAAGAGGTTCGCGAAATCCTGTCTACGTGTCGGTCGGTTGAGCACATTATCTTCTTTGAGCAACCCACTAATGACAGGGACCCCGGTCTTACATTAGCTCAACTCGAATATCATGGTGAGGAGCTCTTGAAAGAACAGCCGGAGCTTATCAACAGCCTCTCCCACAGCTTGTCGCCCAATGAGCTGGCCACAATTATTTACACGTCGGGCACGACGGGTGAACCCAAAGGTGTGATGCTCACCCATTCCAACCTGGTTTCGAATGTGATTGATTCCTCCGCGCATCTTTCCTTCGAAAGGGAGGACAGTGTGCTCTCAGTGTTGCCGCTATCGCATGTGCTAGAGCGTGTAGCGATGTATATGTACATCTACCACGGCATGGCAGTTTACTTTGGCGAATCGCTGGAGATGATTGGACCTAATTTGCGAGAAGTAAGGCCCACGATTTTTGTCGGAGTTCCGCGCATTTTCGAAAAGATATTTGGACGTGTGAAAGAGAAGACCGCCGAAAAGGGCCGGCTGAACGTTGCCATTCTTAACTGGGCAGTATCGGTTGGAAAGGAATACGCAAAACTTGACGTCAGACATCGTCCGATCCCGATGCTGCTTGGGCTAAAACACAAGATTGCCGACAAGTTGATTTTTGAAAAGATACGAGCAGCGCTGGGTGGACGAATCAGGCTCCTGGTTTCAGGTGGTGCCGCGTTGCCGGAAGAGTTGGGCTACGTCTACATCGGGGCCGGATTACCCATTGTGCAAGGCTACGGCCTAACGGAAACATCGCCGGTCATTACAGCCGGACAATTGGAAGACAATCGCATCGGCACCGTTGGAAAGCCAATCAGGAACGTAGAAGTTCGTATCGCCGCGGATGGGGAAATCGAAACGCGTGGTCCACACGTGATGCAGGGTTACTACAACAAGCCTGTTGAGACGCAGGCTGTAATGACCGAAGACGGCTGGTTTAAGACCGGCGACATCGGCACGCTCGACGAGGACGGCTTCCTGCGCATCACGGACCGCAAGAAGGAGTTATTCAAGACCTCTGGCGGAAAATACATCGCGCCTCAGCCGATTGAACAGATGATCAAAGGGTCACGTTTCGTAAATCAGGTTGTCCTGGTGGGGAACGGCCGCAAGTTTCCAGCGGCGTTAATCGTCCCGGATTGGGAGCGTGTGGAATCGTATGCCGACTTAAAGGCGCTTAACACGCGGGACCATGCGGAACTTTGCCGGAACCCTCGAGTCATCGATTTGTTTGAACGGCAGGTGGCAGCGCTAACGACGGAGCTGGCTAACTACGAGCGCGTCAAGAAGATTGCATTACTCGAGAATGAGTTAACTATTGAGGGCGGTGAACTGACGCCGACGATGAAAGTGAAGCGCCGCGTAGTTGATGAAAAATACAAGGACGTTATCGACGCAATCTATGCCGACGGCGGAAGCTCGTAACCCACCCCCATCCACTCCCATTAATTACGTGCAAGTGCAAGCGAAACGTGCAAGTGAAACGCTTTGAGTATTCTCTCAGCAGCGTCGCGTGCTGCTCCGTGCACCTGCTTATCACCGTAGATACTTTCTGCGCGTGGGTTCATGATGACACCGCGGTTCCCATACATCCGCGGGTATGTTTGGCCCGACGTTTTAATCTTTCCGGTAACGGGCGAAAAGACCGTGTAGGAAAGGCGCAATTCCGAGCCCATCCGGCCCATGCTTTCCACACTTAATTCCAACAAAACGACGTAGGCTTCCTTCTCCGACTTCGCGCGACGAATGGCATCGCGGACGCCGATCTCTCTGGGAACGGGGACTACCTTCACGCCCGGGTGATCGTCAAGTCGCTCCTCCAGGGAGAGTAAGGCCTCCCGGGGGTTCGGTATGCTTGTACTGTCGAAGACATCCGGCTGGCTCATGCCCACGACCAGCGTCAGCGCAGGATCAGGACTTTCCTTCGGCTTGGCAACTTCAGTCTCAGGAGCAGGAGCGGGGATGGGCGGGGTGTTTTTTCGAACCTTGCGCCCGGATTGTGCTCCCGCGTTAGGCACCGACAGTAAGACGATGGCAAAGACAAGGAGCAGTCGAACGGTTTGTGAATAGCTGTGCATTTTATGGCTACCTCTTTGCGGGGATTGTAACATCGGCGCCACGAAACTTCCGTTGCCTTTGTCTACACTGCGTGCTACATCAGTTGTCTGTTTCAATCCGAATAGGAGAATACGCAGTTTGACGCCATTGATCATCACCAGAGTTCGCGACCAGGCACGAGCAGTGCGCTCTTTTGATTTGATGCCGCAGGGCGCCTCCGGAATGCACGGGGTTAAATTTATCCCCGGCCAGGTTGCAGTCCTCTCAGTTGAAGGTGAAGCGCCTGCGTATTTTGCTTTTGCCAGCGCGCCCGAAGATAGAGAGCTTGAAGTATTGGTCAAGCAAAAGGTGGGGGCAAGTAATGTTATCTCTGACATGCAGGTCGGCCAAACGATTGATCTGGTGGATGTGGTGGGCCATGGCTTTCCGCTCGAGGCCCACAAAGGGAAAGACCTTGTGTTTGTAGCAATGGGGATCGGTGTGGCGCCGCTGCGTTCAGCTTTACGTCATGTGCTTAATCGCAAGAGCGAGTTTGGCCAGTGTGTAGTTTTATACGGGGCGCGCACGCCTGACGATTTTTGTTTTCGTGATGAGACCCAAAGCTGGGAAGATGCCGGAGTCGAGTTGCGTCAGGTTATTTCGCGACCGGATGGGCACGACTGGTCGGGTCCTACCGGTTACGTGCAGTCACTTTTGGACCACGTGCTGCCCGACCTTAAATCACCGGTTGCCCTTATCTGTGGGTCGTTGGAGATGATCGACCAAACACGTGATCGGTTGGGCCAAATGGGCTTTGCTCCTGATGAAATTTTGACGAATTACTAGGCTCGGAATCGTACGCGGCCGTTCCCGCTCAAATTTGAGTTAAATAAAGAGGATCTTCGAGATGTGCCTGCCTCGATATAAAGCCGTTAATCTCTCCGTGAAAAACGATATACTTAGCGCGTCATGAGTGAGCAGACTTGCGAACCGTTGGAAGCGCCTAACACCGAACTACTCGATCCATACGAGCGTCTGGTAAGTATCGAGGTGTTGGGCCAAAAGGTGGAGGTGCCTGAAAAGAACCGCTTACTGCGTTGCTTCCAGTATCTCTCGCTGAACACGATCTCCTACGGTGATTTTTGTTGGAATGGTGACTGCACAAATTGCCAGGTGTGGTATCACACCGACGACCCAACCAACATCCGCCCGGGACTTGCCTGCCGCATGGAAGTGATTGAGGGAATGATAATCACCTCGATGAGCCCGTTTATTAAGCTCCAGGGAATAACCAAGTAACATAGCCATTCCTGTCTGTCGCTTTGTCCCCTGCCCGCTCGCAAGGACTAATACTTCGGCACGCTGGGATCCACGTCATTGGACCACGCGGTGATCCCGCCTTTTAGATTCAGCAGTTTGCCGCTAAATCCCGAGCGCTGTAGCGCTTCTATAGCTTTGGCGCTGCGCCCGCCCATTTTGCAGTGGACAACTGTTTCACGATTCGGGTCGATCTCCGACATCCGATTGATAACCTGGGCGAGGGGAATGTGAATTGAATTGGGCAGTTTTGCCACCGCTACCTCATTCGCCTCACGCACGTCGACTATCTGAATATCGTCTCCGTTGTCTATACGCTGTTTCAGTTCGGTAGCGGTAATTTCCGGCATGGGTTGTTGCGTAGCTTGATTCATGAAATCCTCCAGATAGATGAATAGCGAACGGACATTCTATCGGTCGTCCTTCGTCCGACAAAATGATCAGAGGTGAAGTCTGTTCCGATTCGTCGCCTATATCCGCTAAACTATCAACTATCTCGTAATCAAGCTCTTGCCGTAGAAGGACTACTCATGAGGTTTGAGTTTTATCATTCCGGTCTTGCAGACGTTCCCAAACTATCAGTCGACGGTACGGTAGATAACAGTGTCCACTTCTCTCACTGGCAGGGAAACACAACCCCAGCCGAAGTTAAGGCCGACACATCTACTGAAATCGCTCTGAACCTGGTTGCCTCCCCAAATGTCGCGGAGCTAACACGCGGTATTGAGTTAGTTACAAATAATCATTTCGATACCGATGGCGTTCTTTCGGTTTGGACTGTACTGAACGGCGAACGTGCGCTCGAGCTGCGCGAAAAGCTCATTCCCGCAGCAGAGGCCGGCGACTTCTCGGAGTTCAAAACCGAGGCGGCAGTGCGCGCCAGCATTGTTATTCAAGGGACCGATCAACCCATTCCCGATGATGAGCCTGGTTCTCCAATCGCTTGTGAGTTGGCCGGAGGAAGCATTGACGACGAAGCGCGCGCTTACGATTTAGTGCTTCCGGAAGTCGAAAAGATTCTGACCAGGACGGATGACTACGAACATTTGTGGCGCGATGCCTGGGAAAGGATCGCCACGGCCATCGAAAGCTTTGAACGCGGTGCCAGTAAGGTGCGTGAACTGCCAAACGGTTTGTCATTGGTTACGCTCGCGCCTGACGCCTTTGTACCCGCAGGTTTTAGTCCTGCGCGTCACGTCGCACCTTTCACAGCAATCTCGCACTATGCGAAAGGACAGCTCTTTCTCATTGCCACGCCACTGAATGAGGGATGGGCTTATCGTATCGATTATCCCTACTACTCATGGGCGGAAACTGTGGTGCGACCCAGGATCGCGCGGCATGATTTTGCGGATTATCTGCTGAAGTTTAACGAATTGGAGAACGGCGCGGGCGAATGGCAGGTTGATAAGGGCGAATTGTCTTCGGCGATAAAGTTTCTCGGCAAGGACGGCAAACTCGCATCCTCGAAAATTCAGCCGGATGAAGTCGCCAATCTGCTGGATGCATTCTTGTCATCACCAGCGCATGTCGTGGCCGGCCATGTTTGATCCGTGTGCTCTACTGACTGCTCATGCATGACGTCGTGATTATCGGAGCCGGACCCGCAGGCCTGTCTGCGGCCATGTGGTGTGATGAGCTCGGGCTGGACACTCTTGTGTTAGAGCAACGAGAGGAGATTGGTGGCCAACTTAATTCGATCTACGGACCGATTGAGAATTATCCAGGCTTGCGAACTGCAAACGGCCGCGAATTTCTTGAGAAGTTCTCAGAACGTATCGAAGACTCCGAATTTGATCTGTGGACGAACGTCGAAGTTGCAAAAGTTGATTTGAAATCAAAGCGCGTTGAACTGCGCAGCGGCGAAGTCTTACAGTCGATTTTCATCATAATTGCGACTGGTGTCCGCCGCCGGCAACTGGGCATCCCGGGAGAGAGCGAATTTGCCGGGCGGGGTATTATCGAATCGCCGACAAGAGATCGGGAGATGTTTGCCGGCCATGACGTCTGCGTCATCGGCGGGGGCGATGCCGCGGCTGAAAACGCGTTGTTGCTGGCGGAAGTTTGTCCTACGGTCACCCTGGTCCATCGGAGTAAGAAACTGAAGGCGCGTCGAGAGTTTTCCGAACAGTTACAAGGTCAACACTGCATAACCGTCTTTCCGGAGTCTGTCGTGACTAACATCCTGGGTGATGAGCGAGTGGAGGCAGTCGAAATACTTCGTAAAGATGCGCTTAAACCTTTTCAAATGGCGGTTCGTGGGGTAGCTGTGCGCATCGGAGTGGAACCGAACACCGAACTGTTCGAGGGACAAATAACCCTAGACGAGCAAGGATTTGCATTCGTGACAAGTGATCATGAAACTGACGTAACCAATGTCTTTGCTGTCGGAGACGTTTGCGATCCGCTGGCGCCGACCATCAGTACCGCGAGCGGCGACGGCGCGAGAGCGGCGAAGGTTATTGCGTCAAGGCTGCAACAGAAGAGTTCTTAATCGCGTGACAGCTTCAATATCAAACATGGAGAGCGAGTTACCTTACACGGACGCGCACATCGCGGCATACCCGGTGGAGTACATCGCAGGAATCGATCTTTACAATGCGGGGGAATTTCATGCTGCGCACGACGCGTGGGAGGAACGTTGGATGGGAGAAGTGGCCGCGCAGGAAAAGCTTTTTCTGCAGGCCATGATCCAATCCGCCGTTGCGTTTCATCATCTCGAGATTGGCCGGCCCGGAGCTGCTCGTCAGATGTACCAACGAGCAAAAGAGAAGTTTGCCCGATTAGGAACCGATATCTTCATGTCGTTGGATCTGGTGAACTATCAGTCACAGTTAGATATTGCTTTGTCCTGGTTGTTAACTGCGGCTGATCCCGCGAGACGTGGTTGCGCCAAACTTTGAACCTCCGAAAATAAGGCTACTGCCAGAGCTGAACGACTACGAATAACCGCGCCATGCTGTCCGTTCTAAACAAACTTCGACTTCTGCTGCTCGCCGGCTGGCTGGGAGCGGCGATATTTTTTAGTGCCGCAGTTGCACCCAGTGCGTTCCAGGTTTCAAGAGCATTTAGTTTGCCCAACGCGAACGAAGTAGCGGGTTCGATAGTCACTCGCACTCTTTCAGTCGTCAACATCACCGGATTTATTATCAGTGTATTGTTGTTGGTGTTCGCGTTCGTGCTGAGTAAAACCTACAGCCGAAGCGCTCTCATCTTTCAAATAGTTTTGCTGGCTGTGGTTGCAATTGCTACGGCGGTGGGTGAATGGGTGATTGCCGCCAGAATGCGCGGCCTGCGCACTGCGATGGCGGTACCAATTGATCAAGTCTCAACCAGCGATCCGCTGAAAGTGGCCTTTCAGACTCTGCACGGTTATTCTGTCGCGGCGCTTTCTGTTGCTATCATTGCCGCCTTGATTGCATTTTTTGTGATGTCACGACGTCGAGCGGCGTAGAGGAAAACTTACTTGGAACCCATCGAGCAGCTAGAGGAGTGGCGCCGGCAATACGACGCTTGGAGAAGAGATAACACCACTGTCACAGATGATGTTGGGGAGTCTTATCCCTTAGTTAAGAACCGTCGCGCGCCGTTTTCGCCGGCCAGGCGCGCGCTTCCAATGCTTAACCTGGCGTTGATTTCTTCCGCCGGGGCCTACATCGACGGTACCGATCCATTCGACCGCCAGACAGCTGACGGTGACTTAACGTTTCGCGAAATCCCATCTGAGATAGAAGCGGAAGACTTGCGCTTCGTGGCGCGGGGATACGATCCAACATCAGTTCAATCCGACATCAATTCCAGGTGCCACTGGCACGCTTATTTGAATTTGAAGGGAATGGAATCATCGGCCAACTGAATCAGGTGTTTTGGAGTTTGTGCGGATTTATTCCGGACGCAGGCCGTTTAGTTGAAGAGATGGTTCCGCGGCTGATTGAACGCATCGAACGACATGAGGTTCAGGCCGCTCTGTTAATTCCCGCTTCGAAGCTTTGTCATCAAACCGTCTCCCTAATCGCGCGCGCGCTCGAACACAATGGTATTCCAACAATGACGCTGGCAGTGGCGCAGGAGGTCGTTGAATCCGTGCGTCCACCTCGGGCAGGGGTTTATGCGGGCGAACTCGGCAGCGTCGCAGGATTGCCAAACTATGCCGAGCATCAGCGACGCGTCCTCGACGAAGCGCTCCGGTTAATCGAGCCGATGGACCAGCCGGGCGTTCGCAAACTGGCAGTTGAGTTGGAAAGTAGCGTTGAGAGGGAACGCGGCGAGCGATAAACTTCAGTTCAACCTGGCCCATGACCACAATCAGGCGGTTACTCCTCGTCTTCGTTTTTCTAGTCGCGTTAGTAATTGCATATCTCGCGCTTTGGCCCGTTCCCGTTTCACCGGTTGCATGGACCCCTCCCACTCCACCGACGCTGACCGGAAATTATCAACAGAACTCCTTGTTATCGACGACGGAGAGACTTCCGCTAGGCGAGGGTTTCGCTCCCGAAGGCGTAGCAATCGATTCGCAGAACCGCATCTATGCAGGCTTCGACGATGGCAGAATTATCCGGTTGCAAGCGGACGGAACCAGACCCGAGATGTTTGCAAACACCCAGGGGCGCCCGCTCGGGATGGTGTTCGACGGCAACGGTAACCTAATAGTCGCAGATGCTAATAAAGGATTACTGGCTGTAGCGGCCGATGGTTCGATTAGCGTGTTGTCGACTCAAGCGGATGGATTGCCGTTCCGTTGTACTAATGACGTCGACATCGGACCAGATGGAACCATCTACTTCAGCGACGCTTCTCACAAGTTTCCGCTGTCAAGCTATAAGGCTGATTTGCTCGAGCACGGTGGCAACGGACGGCTGATGTCGTACGACCCTCGCACAAAGAACACTGCGACGCTGTTGAGAGATTTGTCGTTTGCGAATGGTGTGGCGGTGAGCCCCGACCAGTCGTTTGTGGTCGTGGTTGAAACGGGTAAGTACCGGATACATCGTGTATGGCTGCATGGTCCAAAACAGGGGCAATCAGATATTTTTGTAGATAATCTTCCGGGCTTCCCAGATGGGATCACATCCAACCGCCGGGATAAGTTCTGGCTGGCTTTAGTTACGCCGCGTGATAAAACCCTCGACACGTTGCTACCCTACCCGTTCCTGAGGAAGGTGGTTCTGCGTTTACCCAAGGTGCTTCAGCCCGCGCCCAAGCGCTACAGCTTTGTCCTTGGACTCGACGTTAACGGAACCGTCACCGACAATCTGCAAAACGGTTCGGAAGATTGCTACGCACAGATCGCCAACGCCGTTGAGCACAACGGTGCGCTCTATTTCGGCAGCATCGGCGAAAGCTCAATCGGCCGCTACCGGCTCGCCTCACCTCAATAACCGGCCCTTGCGGTGCCGAGCTTCAAAGCCACCTGGAAAGCTGAACCTGAAGCTTAAAAGCTGAGACCTGAAAGCTGAAAAGCTGAAAAGCTGAAAAGCTGGAAAAAGCTGAAAAGCCTAAAAGCTGGTTACCCACTACACAGCTGTATACCTACTTACCAGCAGAATCTCCTTCAAAAACGCTTGCCAGAGATTTTGCTAAGAGATTGGATACTCGGTATCCAAACAGGTGCTTGCAAGAATTCTAGCATTAGGCTCACTAACCTCAGCTATTTCTTCGTTTAGAGCGAAACAAACCCGCTCGTCTCCACTGGCACACGCATTGAATAACAACCAGTGAACAAACGGAGCAGTATTCACAGAATGGCGGGTTACTCGGTCCCCCAGGAGTAAACGAAAATGATCAACCTATTATCAGCAGCAACATCAACCCCACAACACGCATTTCAGACGACGGAACTGGCCAACTCTCTAATGCATAAGCTGTCCCCCGAACTCATAAACACGATTAACTCGCTCGGCGTGGATCAGCGTTACTCGGTGATGGATAACTACTCCGACTTTTTGTCAGGGAAGGCAATGAACGCCAATAGCTCAACGACCGAGCTCGGCGTCAGCGCCACAAAAAAATGCATCGAGCAGTGGCAAGGCGATGCGTCTCGCATTGGGTTGCTGGTGGCGGCCACGAACACTCCCGATCAGATGCTTCCCTGCCTCGCCTCAGAAGTGATGGGAAAGACCCATGGTGTTCTATCTCGATCCATTCGCACCGTCAGCATGCAAGCGCAAGGCTGTTCAGTATTATTGAAGTCCATTGAAGTAGCTCAATGGTATCTCGCAGCAAACCCCGGCCAGTTAGCTATGGTGCTGATGGCTGAAGCACACACTCCCTATGTTGCGCCGCTCTTGCGCGATCAGTACTACGGTTTCCGCGAACTGTTACGACTAAGGAAGGAGCACAAACTAGATGAAGCCCAGTTCGAACAAAAAAGGCTGGATACCACCTTCGTCATCCAATCTATGTTGTTTGGTGACGGTGCGGTGGCATTGCTCGTCGGCAGCGAGGAAGGCAAGCCGGCCTTTGGACCTATCTCACACTTAACAAACGACCAACCAGATGATGTCAATCTTCTCACCATGACAAGCAACAGCACGCATCCGTTCTTGAACGGACGTCCGCAATACTTCATGAGGCCAAGTGTTCCGACACGTGGCGCGCATTACGCGGTGACGACCGTCAATAACGTGCTTGACCATCCTGATTCGCCCGTCTCAAATATGGGTCAGGTGGACGATTGTCTCATTCACACTGGAAGCAAAAAGATCCTCGACGGTGTTTGCTCTCAGCTTCACCTGGAAACCGACTCAAGCAAAGTCCAGGGCTCCTACGAAGTTCTCAAGAACTACGGGAACCTCTCGAGCGCCTCAACTGGATTTATGCTGGCAGAAAAAGAGGAGTGGAACGGACCCACAATGGTGGTTGGCTTCGGCGTAGGCTTTACAGCCAGCGCCGGCGTCATGAGCCTGAACTAATCGGCGACGCCTACACTACGCTTTCCAGCACGCCGTCTTTTGCAACGATGTTACTGATCGTCTGAGTGATCTGCGAGAAGTCAAAAGGCTTTCCTATGATTCCGTTAACGAGATTCTCCTCGCCTTTGGGTGGCACAGTTCCGGTGCCGTAGCCCGTCACCAGCACGACTTTCATATCACTCCATCGCTTGCGTATCGCGCGAGATGTCTCCCAACCGTCCATTTCTGGCATTGCAAGATCAGTAAAGACGAGATCGCAATTATTCGCCGCTAAAGTTTGCAATGCGTTCTGTCCGCTTTCCGCGAGCATAACGCGATGGCCCATGACTTCGAGCATCTCAGCCAGCGTTTCACGTACAGCCGGCTCGTCGTCAATAACCAGGATACTCAGGGACGGCATTTCTATCTCTTCCGGCTTCGTAGCCACGGACTCAGATTTAACTTCAGCGGCGGGGAGGTCAATCGTGAACACAGTGCCTCCGTTTACTTCCGAGGCCACACTGATCGATCCATCATGACGTTCGATAATGCTGTAACTTACCGAGAGGCCCAGCCCGGTTCCATGTGCGCCTTTGGTTGAGAAGAACGGATCAAAGATCTTCTGCCTTACGTCTTCCGGCATTCCAGTGCCTGTGTCAGTGAATTGCAGCCGCAGCCGTCCATCATTTTGCTTGCTACTAAGCTTGAGCTTACCGCCATCTGGCATCGCATCAACTGCATTCACGATCAGGTTTACGAATACTTCACGCAGCTCAGACGCGCTACCAGAAGTGTACTGACCATCTTCCGCATCCAACGTTACCTCATAGTCCAACCCGCGCAATCTCGCCTCGTTTTGCCAACGGGTCCGAGTAATTTCAATGGCATCATTCAATAGTGCGGCGACGTCGAGAATCTCAAATTCCTTGGCGGGAGATTTACGCGCGAAGGTTTGGATACGCCTGACGGTGGCAGCGGCGTCTTCAGCAGCAGTTTGAATAATTTCCAGGTTGCGCACTAAAGCTTCGTCTCGAATTTGCCGGCGTAACAACTGCGCCCGTCCAAGAATTGCAGCCAGCGAGTTGTTGAAGTCGTGCGCAACGCCAGATGCCAGCTGGCCCAGTGCGCGCAGCTTGTCGGCACGCGCGGCGCGCTCACGCTCTTCCTTCTGTTCGGTAATGTCGCGAGCGATGCCCAGCACACCTGTGGTGCGTCCCTCTACAACCAGCGGCGAATTGTCTACACGAGCGTAGCGTAGGCGGCCATCGGCAGACAAATATCTCATCTCGTAAGTCTGCGCTTCGCCCTTCAAGGCCCTCTTGAGTTTTTCGCCAATCGTCGCGCGATCAGCGTCGTAAACAAGGTCCAGGAGATGACGCCCAATGAACTCTTCTCGTCTCAGTCCGACGCCCGCAAGCGTCGCGCTGTTACACCATTTGAACCGACCATCCATATCAACAGCGTAAATCGACTCGCGCGCGCTTTCCAGAATATTGGTCAGCAGAGACTGATGCTCGCGCGCCACCGCCTGAACCTTCCGCAGTTCCGACAGGTCTCGCGCGGTACAAACTGCCGCCATTACCGCTCCGGCCTTGTCCAACACGGGTTCGATTGAAACGAGGATAGGACGGTTTAGTCGATCAGGAGTTACCTCAATTGTGACGCTGTGCCCGTCCTGAATTGCTTTTTCTACAACGCAGGTCGACGTTTGCGTCGTAGTACGTAAAATGTCGCAACACTTTCTACCCAACAAGGCGCGCGGATGTGACGCTTCCATGGCGGCGCCGGCTCGATTAACACGACGCAGATGGCCGACGCGATCAAAAATGAAAATGCCGTCGGACATCGCGTCGAACGTTGTTTCCCACTCCGACTTGGCGCGCGCCACCATTTCGAATAGTTCGGCCTGGCCCATACCTACCGCCAGGCGTTCGGCCACAGACTGGACTAGCGACAATTCGTCTTCGCTCCAGCGACGCAACCGATCGGTTTGATGAATACAGAGGACGCCGCGGAACTGGCCCTTAACGACCAGGGGATAGTCGATTTGGGATCGAACGTTTGCGGTGCGCGCATGTTCGCGAATCGTCGCGTTGAAGTCAGCCGGTCCATCGTCGTGATTCCGCGAATCGTCTATCACAAGCGGCTGAGATAGCCTCAACAGTGACGGCCGACTGGATCTTCGTAGGAAGCGTAAAGTGATTTTATGCTTTCACAGCCAGGCGCCACATACTCATGTTCGACCGGCGAGATTGGGTTCTCAGAATCGTACAAGTGTAGGTGAACCCGCGACGCTTCGAGAGCCACACCAAGTTCACGTGTCGCCGTGCTCAACACCTCCGCCAAACTTAGCGAAGCCCGGATAGCCATGGTCAGACGGTTGACGAGTACTTCGCGTTTTGAAGTAGCTTCGGCCTTCTGATAAAGCTCGGCCTGCCTAATCGCGATACCGGTTTGATCGGCAACAGCCTTGGCGAGTGCGATATCTGAAGGAGTCCAGCTCCTCAATTGCCGGGTCGTCGAAAGCGCGAAGGCGGCGGTTACTTCTTCGCCGACGCGAATTGCAACATACATAATTGAACGCACATGTGCCTTCGACAAAATACGCTCATAGACTTCAGTAATTCGCGGATCATTGGCAGCGTCGTTAAAACACAACACGCCGTCCTTATCAAGTGACTCAATTAGTACTCTGACATCTCCAAGTTCGAATGTCGTCGCGGCGGGAATAATGCCAACAGCATGGTACTCAGCAACGTTCTTGGCACAGTTGCTCTTTTCATCTTTCATGAAAAGCGAACAACGATCAGCGTTGAGGTATGAACCGAGTTCCTGTACTGCTGTGCTGAATATCTCAGACGTGTCGAGCGAACAGCGTATCGCCTGAGACATGCGATGTGTCATAGCCTCTCGCTGCGATTGCTGGGCCAACGCTTCTTCCGACCGTTTCCGCTCCGTCAAATCACGACCCACACCTTGAACGCCGACCGGCTTTCCATCGTTGTAAATCAGACGTGTGCTGACCTCGAGTCTGACCCGGCGATTTCCTTTCGTCACAATTTCAAGTTCATAGACGGTAGGAGCTTTGTCATCTTTCTTGCGCGCCATCATCTCTCGCGCAACGCTGACGTATTCCGGAGACAGCACATCCACGATATTCATGGTGGCGGCTTCCTGCCTCGTGTAGCCCGTAATCTGTTCACCGGCTCGATTTAACGAAGTGAAGTTTCCTGCGAGGTCGTGGGTGTAAATAATGTCGTTGGCGTTTTCAAACAGTTCCCGGTACCGCTCTTCGTTCTCCTCCAACGCTTTTTGCGCTTTGCGATTCTCAGTAATATCGGTAGCGACACCAATGACACCGATAACTTGATCGCTTTCATCCGTGAGCGGGGAGTAACGCGCGCCGAAGGCAAGATCCCCGACTTCGACGGTTGCCGAAAGAGTTTCTCCCGCGAGCGCTCTTCGAATGTTCTTGGTTATGTCCGCACTATGGCCGTAAAGCTCAAAAACGGAGCGACCAACCACATCACCAGGCTTGAGGCCGAGTGATTTCAGGCCTTCACCTTCAGCCAGGGTGAAGACGCCGTCCTTGTTCAGCGCAAACAGGATTAAGGAAGCGCTGCCGACCACAGTTCGAAGCCTCGTCTCACTTTGCCGCAAGGCTTCCTTTCCGCGGCGACGATCTGTAACGTCGCGAATAACAGCCTGCACCGCGGTTTGCCCGCGGTATACGAAGGGCATTCCCGTAACTTCTACATCGATCACTTCACCGTTAAGCCGGACGTGCTGGAGTTCAGTAAGCGCAGATGGCGATCCCGACTTCTCAACTTTTTCAATGCGCTCCTGGGCAGCTGCACGGCAGTCCGGGTGGACCATGTCTAAAACGGACATGCCTAACAGTTGATCAGCGTCTCTGGCCCCCCAGAGGCGGACCGCCGCCGGATTCACATAGAGGAGTTTGCCATCGCAATGAACTATGATGGCCTCAGGCGATAGTTCAACTAATTTGCGATAACGCTCTTCACTCTGTCGTAAAGCCTTTTCTGCTTCTTTCTGCTCGGTGACATCTCGGACGACCCCGCGCACCCCGGTCGGCTGCCGTTGACCATCACGCTCAATAGTGACAACTCCTTCGAGGTAGCGATGGTTGTTTTGGTGGTCTTTAAGTAAATAGGTTGAACGCAGAATCGAATCATGTGTGGCGCGTCGTGTTCCTTCTATGTCCCGGGCCGCATCTTTATTGCCAATGAGCTCGCTAAGATGACTACCAATTAGATTCTGCGCGGGCTTTCCAAAAAATTTCGCGCCCGACGCGTTGATACTTGTTATGTAGCCGTCCATGTCGCGCGTGTAGATAATGTCCGCGGCCTGTTCGACTATTTCTCGATAGTGTTTTTCGACGCGACGTCGTTCGGCCAACCGGGCGACCTTGACTAACAACTCTTCGTTACGAAAGGGCAGGGCAAGATAATCGTCTGCGCCGGCGGTTAGTCCCTCCAACGTATCCTCTGGTCCATTTCGCATTCCACTGATCAGCAGGACCGGAACATCGCAGGTTTTGGGATCCGTTTTGATCTGTCGGCAAAGTTCAATGCCCCCCATCACCGGCATAACGACGTCGCTGATAACGACATCTGGACCAAAGGAATGAAGAAGATCCCATGCCCCTCCTCCGTCGCTGGCAGACGCGACGCTATATCCTTCCTGCACAAGGAGCTCGGCCAGCAGGGAGCAAACTTTATAATCGTCGTCGGCGATGAGCACGCGACACTTCTCGGAGGGTGCTTTTATCATTTACGGTTAGGCAGATGGACAGCGCCTTGAGGAGGTCTCACTGAAACGCTGGGGTTTTGTTGAAGTTCTGGGAGGACGGAAAACGCGAACAGCAGAAAACCTTGCTATTCGCAGCGGCGAGTATAACAAGGTTATCCCTTGTTTGTCATGCCTCAATTAAATGAGGAAAAGACCATTTTTCGCGACATTTTTCGGGGTTGAAGGCCAAATCGAGCCTCAGAAGTAGGATTGGAACAGCTACCTCTTCCCGCTAGTCTTGGCAAAGTAGCCAGGGCGGTAGTTCAGCTTAAGGTTCACTTTACGTAGCTCAGGGTCGATTATTTCTATTTGAATTCGCCGATATGATCCGTCGCGGGCCTTATTCAAAGGTGAGTAAGCGACCAGGTATTGCTCCCGCAGATCGCGCTGAATCTGTTCGAAGGCCGCCCGCAACTCTTGCTCGCTCTCGGGGAAATAGGCCCGGCCTCCAGTCTGTTCCGCCAGTTTCTTCAGCGATCCTCGGTCGACACCGCCGTGATAGGAGTCTCCGATGCCGATGGCGTAGATAAGAGCGTCGGCCTTCTGCGCGCGCTCAATTGCCTCATGCATCTTCACTTGACTGATGGTGTCGACCCCGTCGGTGAGCAGGATGATTGCTCTCCGCGTATTTTCAGCCGAATCAGATAACAACTCATTCGATGTGGCCCATACCGCGTCCCAAAGCGCGGTTGACCCCGCGAGCATCTGGTTCGTATCTGAAATAGGGGGAGTTGTGGGTTGGTTGACGACAACGCCACGACCGATATAGCCGGCGGGAGGAACGAACTCTACTCGGTCAATGGCCCTACGGAGTCGATCAATATTTCCGGTGAACCCTTGTTCCAGCGTCACCTCTCCAGTAAACGAAACGATCGGACGCTTCGTCTCTATTGGGTCGCATGATCGACTCCAGAAATGCTCGCGCCGCGGCTTTCTCGTCCGGCAAAGTGCGCTCTTCTGATTGACTAGTGTCGATAAGGATTGCGACTGACAGCGGCAAATCGATGTTTCGTTGAAACGTGAAGATCTCCTGTGCCTGGCCGTCTTCAGTAACGCGGATTTGTTCCTTTTTTAGGTCGCTGATGAAGCGCTTGTTGCGGTCGGCTGCGGTGAAAAATATGTTGGTGAGATTGGTCTCGACGCGAACGACTTCTTCAGAGTCAAGCGGTTCTCCAGGCGGTACAACTGTTGGCGAAGGTGACGGCGACGGTAGGTCCGCAGTTCTGCGAGCTCTTGTTTTGTCCTCGATTCCGGAAGACTGCGCAAATAACGTATCGGAAAAAATCGACACGCCTGCCAGAGCCGCGAGTAAACCGACCGCCAACACCCAATGTCGTAATGCCTTCTCAAACATCTTCACGTCCCTTACGGCCTTACACTATCTGCTATCGCCCGGTAGCCCTGCTTGGTTCTGACTTTAAGACCATTCTTCCCTCCAGCAAGCTTTACCTCGATCTTGCGGAAGCTACCATCGTAACGATCATTCACGGGCTTGTACGTAATCAAGTATTGGGCCCTAAGCTCTTTCGATATTCTTGTGAAAGAACGCTCCAGGGAAAGCATGTCACCGGTAAAGAACGCAGCGCCGCCGGTCTCTTCAGCCAACTTAACTAATTCGCTGTCTTTCTTATCTTTCACCTGCCCCGCTTCAACTCCAGGTACGGTGGCAGTAAAGCCGGCCTTGGTAGATATTGCGAAAATCGTAGTCTCCGTACGTTGGGCTATATCGATTGCGTCGCGAATAGTGGCACGGCTGTATGTATCTTCCCCGTCAGTAATGACAACCAGTACGCGCCTACCGACAACTGATCTTAGTTTCTCATCGCAAAACTGCCAGATCGCGTCGAAAAGCGCCGTTTGATTTCCGGTTTGCTTAACACTGGTTACTGCGCGATTGAGCAGTTCCAATTTGTCAGTAAAGTCCTGCCGCAGGTTTATTTCATGATCAAAAGTTGCAAACAAGACCCTATCACGACGCGGCCGCACCACCGTGTAGATAAAATTTATTGCCGACTCCTGTTCAAACTTTAGCTTACCTGCTGTCGATGGCGACGTATCCATAAGCACTGCGACGTATAAAGGCAACGCCTCGCCGAGATCGTTAGAGAAAGTCTCTATTGCCTGCGGAACCTTGTCTTCAAGCACCAGGAAATCCTGCTGCGTCAGGTTAGAAACAAACTGCCCTTTCTTATCGACCACGGTGATCGGCAAACGCACACGACGAATGAACGTCGTTACAGTTTGCTCATCATCCGGCGGCGGTGTCGGACTTGGCCGCGCACCCGGCCTTTGCGCAAAGCTTTCGCCCGCCATAGCCACCATGCAGACCAACAGGAACAACCTTAGCGAGCACTGGGAAATAGAAAGCCTCATGTTTAATCTGGGGTTTGTTTGTGTTTTTGAGCGGTGGAGACCGGGGCTATGATGCCCTGTTGATACAGCCTCGTTGCCCTCCGCCAACAATCCAATACAAGACAGATTATGAAAGCATATATCTCTGAACAAACCAAATCTGCTGTTGATCCTGCATTACCGGCGAATCGACTTTGTGTGTTTGTTCTCAGCGCGGTGATACAATGCAGTGCAAAGATACGTTGAGCCCCTTGTAATCTCTGTCGCGTACCGACGTTCCGCTGATGTCCGGCCCAAGTCACGACGAACTATTTCAACACAGCAAGATACCCGGAACTATCGCGCATTATCGGATTCTTAAGCGCCTGGGGAAGGGCGGAATGGGCGAAGTGTTCCTTGGCGAAGATACCAAGCAGCACGGACGCAAAGTTGCGCTGAAGATCCTGCCGCCGGAATTAACCCAGGATGACAGCCGCGTCAGGCGGTTCAAACAGGAAGCGCGCGCCGTTCTGGCGCTCAATCATCCAAACATCATCACCATATTTGAGATCGGGGAAACGGGTTCAACCGCTTACATCGCCACTGAGTTTATTGAAGGCGAAACGTTGCGCCAGCGGCTGTGGCACGATTCAATCAAAATCGATGAGGCGTTGGGTATCGCCATTCAGGTTGCGATGGCGCTCGAAGCTGCACATGCCGCCGGCATTGTGCATCGGGATATCAAACCCGAAAACATCATGCTTCGGCATGACCGCTTCGTGCGCGACCGCTTCGTCAAGATTTTGGATTTCGGTTTGGCAAAACTAACAGAGCCCGAATCGCCCCTCCACGATCCTGAAGCCATCACCATGGCGATCAGCCGTACGAACCCCGGCGCGGTGGTCGGCACTACCGGTTACATGTCGCCTGAACAAGCGCAAGGTGACCCGGTAGACGCGAGGAGCGACATATTTAGTCTTGGTGTTGTGCTTTATGAAATGGTGGCGGGCCAGGCGCCTTTCACGGGGCCAACTGACAGTCACGTGCGCGTTTCAATTATCGACCACGATCCGGCGCCTTTAACCCAACATTCTGCGGAAGTACCAAGGCATCTCGAGCGAATAGTTTCCAAAGCCCTATCAAAGGATAAATCCAAGAGATACCAGACGATTACAGACTTAAAACTTGATCTTGAACAGTTGCGGGAGGAACTTCACTTGTCCGAGTCCGGGATTCGTGAAAGCGAAGCCCGGCCCGATCGGATGACACAATCGACCGACCCGGTTTCGCTCACGCGCCACTGTGATAGATACGGAGCCGGCAAGCCAAGCGCCAACCGTTTCCAGTCTCGAATACATTGTTAACGGTGTTGGGCGTAATAAGAGAATTCTTTTTCCTTTGCTGGCGGCGATATTGGTGGCGGTGGTCGCATTCGTCTACTTCTACTCCGGTCGACGAACAATCAATTCCGTAGCCGTGCTGCCCTTCGTAAACGACAGTAACGATCCAAACGCTGAGTATTTTTCTGACGGCGTTACTGAAAGCATCATTCGCAGTCTTTCGCAGATTTCGGATCTGAAGGTGATGTCGCGGAGTGCGGTCTTTAGGTTTAAGGGGCGCAACGTTGATGCGCAGGAAGTCGGACGCAGCCTCAACGTGGGCGCAGTGTTAGCGGGCACAGTCGTCAAGCAAGGGGATCGCTTAATCATCGAAACTGAGCTCATTGACGTATCTGACGGGTCGCAACTCTGGAGCGCTGAATACAACAACAGCGTTTCGGAGATCCTTGCCGTCCAGGACGAAATCTCTCGAAAGATTTCTGAGAGCTTGCGATTGCGGCTAACGGGCGAAGACGTGCAGAAACTTGGAAAGCGGTACACGACCAACGCTGACGCTTACGAGTTGTATCTTAAAGGGCGCTATTTTTGGAACAAGCGCGACGAAGAGGGTTTGAGAAACGGCATCAAGTATTTCAAAGAGGCTGAAGAAAAGGATCCAGCTTACGCGCTGGCATACTCAGGCCTGGCTGATTCCTACGCGCTTCTGTCCGACATCGGAGTTGTAAAGCCCGCCGAGGAGATGCCAAAAGCAAAAGCCGCTGCGCAGCGAGCCGTTGATATCGACCCGACGTTGTCCGAGGCTTACACCTCAAGGGCTTTTGTGAAGTTGGCCCATGATTGGGATTGGTTGGGGGCAGAAGCAGATTTCAAGAAGGCGTTGGAACTTAATTCGAGATATCCAACCGCGCATCAGTGGTACGCCTCTTATCTGATGCAGATGGGTAAGTTCGGACCAGCGAAAGCAGAGATCGAGAAAGCGCACCAGCTCGATCCCCTTTCTCCTATTATTAATTCCAACCTCGGACACTACGCCTACTATGAACACCGCTACGACGAAGCTATAGAGCACATTAATAAAACGTTAGAGATGGTGCCTGACTTTTGGGTGGCCCATCATTATCGCGGACTCACATACGTCATGAAGGGTATGCATGATGAGGCTATCGCGGAGTTTCGCGGTGTGCTCGGCTCGCCGGGCCAGGGGCAGCTCGCTGAAGGCTCTGTAGAAAGTAATCCCGAAGTTGCGAGCTCACTGGCCTACGCTTACGCGGCTGCCGGCAAACGACAGGAGGCCGAAGCGATACTTCAACGGCTGCGGAAGTTGTCCGAAAAGCGATACGTTTCTCCTCGATACCTGGCGATTGTTTACATTGGACTGAATAACAAGGCAGCGGCTATCGAACAGTTGGAGAAAGCCTATGAGAACAGGCATCCTGGTCTGGTGCTGATTCGGATCGATCCGTTGTTTGATGGACTCAGGGGTGAGGATCGGTTCAAAAAGTTAGTGCAGCGCTTCGAACCAATTCCCTAATTAACCTGCCTGGTGAGCCTCGCCGATTGCTCCTTCCAGACTTTCCAGGAACCCGGACAATTCGGATGGCAATGGCGCAAAAAAGCGTAATGGTTTTCCTGTGGTCGGATGACTAAACCCCAATTCCTCCGCATGAAGAAATTGACGCTTTAGTTTTCGAACCTGCGCGCGGAGTTGCGGGTTTTGCAAACTGTTTTCGCGCCCTCCTCCGTAAAGTTCATCGCCTACTACTGGATGCTTTAACCAAGACAGGTGGACTCGAATCTGATGAGTACGCCCGGTTTTCAATTCCACATCCACCAGCGCAAACGTTTCGTACTGGCGTCTCACCGTAAACAGGGAAACCGCGCCGCGCCCGCCGGGAACAACCGCCATGCGTGTGCGGTTGCGTGGGTCACGCGCGATCGGTTGCTCAATGCGTCCGGCGTGCAGCTTGACCACTCCGTAAACCAGCGCCACATATCTCTTGAAAACTTCTCGAGCGCGAAATTGGTCTGAAAGGTTTTCATGCGCAGATTCCGTTTTAGCGACTACCATCACGCCTGAAGTGTCTTTGTCCAATCGATGTACGATCCCAGGTCGAATTGTGCCACCGATTCCAGGCAGGTTCTGAAACCGGAAGGCTAGCGCGTTGGCAAGCGTTCCCGAATTAACTCCCGCCGCAGGGTGGACCACCAGACCGGCGGGCTTATTAATGACAATGACATCATCGTCCTCGTAGATGACATCGACGGGAATGTTCTCAGGTACGAAGGTTGAAGACGGCGCCGGTGATAATTCCACTTCAACCTCATCAGCCAGCCCGCATTTTATAAGAAGGTTTAGCAGCCTTTCCGTTGACTAAAACATCTTCATCGTCGATCAGGCGTTGCAAACGAGCACGACTCCATCCGTCGATCTGAGAGGCCAGATACGCGTCGAGTCTTACGCCCGCGTCAGTCTCCATAACGCGCAGGCTAACAATCGGATTCTCGACTGGGGCGTTCTGATCTTCAGATATTCATTGGCAGTATTCTAAACCGTTCAACAGCCGCCATAAACGAAGATAGGTCGCCCTAAAAGAGCGACCTAATTTGCGAAGCCTGTTCGCGTTTTGAAAAGCGGCCGTACGATTGGAATTAACCGTTCGTTCGTTCGAACTCTTTCATGAACGAGACCAGCGCGCGAACACCCTCAATTGGAAACGCGTTGTAAATGGAAGCACGTATACCGCCGACCGATCGGTGGCCCTTCAAACCATCCAGACCCTGCGCCGTCGCTTCAACGGTAAACTTCTTTTCCAGATCCTCTGAAGGTAACCGGAAGGTAATATTCATTAACGAACGCGCATCCGCATCGGCATGCCCGCGGTAGAAATCACTGCTGTCGATCGCGTCATACAAAACCTTGGCCTTGTCTTCGTTCTCGCGATGCATGGCCTCGAGTCCACCTTTTTCTTTCAGCCACTTAGTCACCAAGCTAATGAATGTAAATGCCCCACGTGTTCGGCGTGTTGTAAAGCGAATTGTTTTCGACGTGTGTCCGGTAGTCCAGCATCGTGTGAAGCCCGTCAGGAATACGCTGCAGCAAATCGTCGCGAACAATCACGAGTGTCACGCCGCTCGGGCCCATGTTCTTCTGCGCGCCGGCGTAAATCAGCGCGTACTTATCAACCGGTATCGGATGCGACAGGATGTCGGATGACGCATCAGCGACTAGTGGCACATCGCCTACTTCCGGTTCGCGCTTCCACTCCACGCCCTCGATCGTTTCATTCGTTGTGAAGTGAACGTAAGCAGCCTTGGGATCGAGATTTAGTTCGTCGTTTCCAGGAACGCGTGTGAAACCGCCGTCAGCCATATTCGCCGCTACATTAACGGCGCCGGTGCGTTTCGCTTCCTTCAGAGCCTTCTTTCCCCAACTACCGGTAATCACGTAATCAGCACTTCCACCCTCAGGCAGGAAGTTCATGGGAATCATGGAGAACTGCAAACTCGCGCCACCCTGGAGAAACAGCACACGATAGTTGTCCGGAATTCCGAGCAGCTCTCTCAAACCTGTCTCAGCTTGCGTATGAATAGCGTCAAATGTTTTGGAGCGGTGACTAATCTCCATTACCGACATTCCAACACCGGGAAGACTAAGCATGTCGCGCTGCGCTTCTTCGAGAACCGGCACGGGTAAGATGGCGGGGCCGGCGCTGAAATTGTGAATACGTTCTGTCATCTGCATCTCCGAAACCATCTGATATTAGTAATTATTTGTCTTTGTCGTATTCAGATCGCATCATCCGTCCCGCAACGCGAGTAACAACGGAGCGCGGAACCAGTCGTTCAGCCTCAGTCATCGCCCTATTGGTCCAACCCGAAATAATGTGACTTCGTCCGCGCGCGAGGGCGCGCAAAGCGGTGTCCACCACGTCTTCAGGACTTTGCGCTACGCGAGCCGGAGGCTTTTTTCCTCTTGCAGCTTCAAAAAAGTTTGTATCGGTGACACCGGGGCACAGTGCCAGCACTTTAATTCCGTGCGGGCGATTCTCTTCCCAAAGCGCTTCCGAGAACGAAAGCACGAAGGCCTTCGTAGCTGCGTACGTGGCCATGAAGGGTACGGCCTGAAAACCTGCGGTCGAGGCGACATTGATGATTGCCCCTTGCCTGCGCTCGCGCATCGGAATGATGAAACGGTAAGTCAGATCAACCAGCGACTTGATGTTCAAGTCAATCATATTGAGCTCACGTTCGAGCTCCTGCTTAGTAAAGTCGCCAAACGAGCCGAAACCTGCATTATTCACTAACGTGTCGACTGTAATGCCGCGTCGCCGTGCTTCTTCAAACAGACGCGCCGGCGATTCAGGTTCACTTAAATCCATCGCCACGTGTTGCGCGCGTACACTGTTGGAACGGCCCAACTCGTTGCACAACCTAACCAACTTGTCTTCCGAACGCGCGACCAGCAACACGTTTCGACCGCGCGCCGCCAAACGGCGAGCAAAAACTTCGCCGATACCACTGGACGCTCCGGTGATTAGAGTCGTGTTCATTTTTCCGCCAACTCGAGCGAATCTAATTCAATAATGTCCGGATTGACGGCCTGTAACTGATCCAGCAATTTCCGGGAAGGCGCATTGTCCAAATTAATCCTGGCCACGGCAGCCTCAGCGCCCTCGAAGACTATGTTCTCCATCTCCTGCACATTTATGTGCTCGCTCTTGATTGCATCGAGAACTGTAGCCAGTACTCCAGGACGATCATGATGGCGCACCACAAGACGATGCGTAGCAGGAGTCTGCCGTGCGAGATTGACGACGTTGGGGACTTTTCCCGTCTCTTTAAACTCACGAACGATGCGCACGGTTTCAGCCGCAATCGCCTCTTGCGCCTGATCCGTCGACGCTCCTACGTGATGAGTGCCATAAAGATTTGCTTCACTGCGAATCTCGTCGGCGAATTCGCCCGTTCCGGAGGTTGGTTCCGCGGCGTACACGTCGAGACCGGCACGTATACCGCGAGAATTCATCGCGTTGATGAGCGCCGACTGATCGACCACTTCACCTCTGGCCGTGTTGATGAAATATGCCCCATCGCGCATGGCGGAAAAGAATTGCTTTCCCAGGAAGCCTTTGGTGTCAGGGTTCAGCGCGACATGAACGCTTACCACGTCGGCGTCACGAGCCACATCGTCCGGTGTTGTTTTGTATTCTACGCCTAATGCGATTGCCTTTTCCGGAGTAAGGCTACGACTCCACGCTACAACAGGCATTCCAAAGGCACGCGCTCGTGGAATCATCTCTTGTCCAATTTTGCCCACGCCAACCAGACCCAGTGTGCGGCCAAAAAGGCCGCGCGCCTTTGAGAATTCCTTCTTGTTCCATTCACCTCGCCGCAACGTTATGACGTTATCGGCAATCCTGCGATCGAGCGCGAGGATTAATCCAAATGCCAGTTCGGCGACGGCTATCGAGTTTTTGCCGGGACAATTTGAAACATAAATTCCGCGTCGCGATGCCGCCGCAACGTCAATCGTGTTGTAACCGGCGCCGGCGCGTACGACGAGCTTGATTTGGCTCGCAGCGAGCATGGGCTCCGTTACTTTCGTGCCTCGAACTACGAGCACGTCGGGAGATTCCTGACGGATCGCATCAACAAGCGACTCGTCCTTTGCGTCCGGTTGGTAGGACACGTCGCAACCGAGTGCTTGTAAACCGTCACGGCCGGACTGTTCAAATTTGTCGGCGACTAAAACCCGCATAGCTTCAATAGCAAATTCCTGTCAGCTTGTTGTTGTTGGATTGCCCGCTTTAAATCTTATGAATCAGCAAGCCGTCTCTCAGTTTCGGTTCGAACCATGTCGACTTCGGCGGCATTATTTCTCCGGCGTCAGAAACTTTAAGCAAATCATCGATCGTAGTTGGAAAGAGTGAGAAAGCAACTGCAGCCTTCCCTTCATTTACCAATCGCTCGAGTTCGGCCGTCCCACGCATTCCACCAATGAAATCTATTCGTTTGTCAGTACGCACGTCCTTGATTCCCAGGATGGAATCCAGCAGGCGATTCTGAAGAACACTGACGTCCAATGAATCAACTACCCCTGTTGGCGCGACTGCGTCCGACGGCAAAGTCAGTCCATACCACTGTCCGTCAAGATACATACTCCACTCACCGCGTTTTGACGGAACGGAATTTCCAGATTCTTCAACGGCAAAACTCTTGCGCACCGCATCGAGAAAGTCTTCTTTGGACATACCGTTGAGATCGCGCACCGCGCGGTTGTAAGCAAGAATCTTAAGTTGCTCATCGGGAAACATGACCGTCAAAAAAAAGTTGTAGTCTTCGTCGCCCGTGTGTCCAAAGCTTTGTTCTTTTAATTCGGCCCGTGCGCGCGCCGCACTCGCGGCGCGATGATGTCCATCGGCAATGTATAGGAACGGGACTTTTCGAAACGCCTGAACGAAGCGCACAGGATCCGGCACGCGCCAAACGGTATGTTGAATTCCATCAGGCGCGGTAAAGTCAAACAACGCCCCCGCCGTCATCGTTTCCATTACCATGCTGTCGATCTCGCGACTGGCTCTGTACGTCAGAAACACGGGACCGGTTTGAGCTCGCAAAACCAGCATGTGCTGCGTGCGATCATCTTCCTTATCGCGGCGCGTCCGCTCATGCTTGCGGATTACGTCCTGGTCATACTCATCGATGGAAGCACAGGCAACTACGCCGATCTGCTCGTGGTCGCCCATGATCAGCCGGTAGAGATAGATACTCGGCGCTTCTTCACTCTCAAGAGGACCGTTCTTGATCAAGTCGTCAAAATTGTCCACCGCTTTTCGGTAGACTTGATCGCTATAAATGTCCGTCCCGTCAGGTAAGTCGATTTCAGGACGCGAAACATGAAGAAAGCTAAGCGGGTTATCGGCCGCCATTGAGCGTGCTTCCTCAGTATTGACCACGTCGTAGGGCACGCTTGCTATCTGCTCGACGCGGTCAGCAGACGGGCGTAAGGCTTGAAAAGGACGAATGTCGGCCATCAATCCCTCCAGCGCAACAGGCAGGCTCAAGAGCGTCCGCTAACTGCGCATAAATGAAACTATGTTATTGCAGAAGGCTTGGATACTTAGACTAGCCGTTCACGCGCGGTCTTAGCAAGCGCGCATCCGGCCCACCAAAGAGATGGGCGAAGGGCGTTGCGTTGACTGCGACACGTGTCCAACTGAGTGTAGAATGCGGTCAAATGTCTTTTCCTGAGGTATCCGAAATTGAACGCGTTCGTGAAAGACTGAGTGTGATCGAGGAACAGTTCGAACGTGAAATGCGTGCGCGTGGTTTTGACCCTGAACAGGTTGAGACGGTCGCGCTAACAACGCCGTTGGCAAAACTTCATAACGAGCGAGAAGAATTGCTAGCTCGGTTAGCTACGTTAACGGGTGACGAGACTGACGAACCATGAATGAAGTCGAGAGAATTGCAGATCAACTGAAACGCGCGTTTGAAGGCAACGCCTGGCATGGACCGAGTGTCATGGAGGTTCTGAATGGTGTAACAGCGCAACAGGCAACGGCGCGTCCGTTTCCGGCGGCTCATACAATCTGGGAGCTCGCGCTTCATATCGGTGCATGGGAGCGTGCTTGCTTGAGACGATTACAGGGAGAGCGAGCGGAACTAACAGATAGCGAGGATTGGCCACCGATTGCTGATACGAGCGATGATGCCTGGCAGCAATTGAAGACAACACTTCAGTCGGGAAACCTGGAATTGCGAAATGTAGTTGCGGCACTCGACCCGGAACGGCTCGACCAACCGATCGTTGTCGGCATGCCCTCAGTTTACGTTACGGTCCAGGGAGTAGTTCAGCATGACTTGTATCATGCGGGCCAGATAGCGATCTTAAAAAAAGCGGTTACGGAGGTTTAGAGTCTATGAGTAGCCTGGCGAGTCGAGATTGTGTTCCGTGTCGCGGAGGCGTTCCTCCACTAAAAGGGGATGAAATTACCAACTTGCAGTCTCAGCTTGATGGCTGGGAAGTAGTGAACGAACATCATCTGAAGAAGGAATACAAATTCAAGGATTTTAAAGAGACTCAGAACTTCGTGGACCGGGTTTGCGACCTGGCGGAAGAGCAGTGGCATCATCCCGACATATGTTTTGGCTGGGGTCGCGCCGAAATCACCATATGGACGCACAAGATTGACGGACTCACTGAAAGCGACTTCATTCTGGCTGCGAAAATTGAAGCGTTAAAGGGCACATAGAGGGCGCGGTAAACCGTTCTACTTTTGAATCTCTTCCATATAGATCTTCTCAGTTGCGGCGATCATCTGTTCCATTCCAAACCTCGCCGACACTGATTGCTGTGCAGCAACTCCCAAGCGCTCTCGCCGTTCCCTATCCGCCAACAATTCGATAATCGTATCCGCTAACTCATCCGCATCGCCTATCGGAACGAGTAATCCCGTTTCTCCTGGATGAATAATCTCGCGGGCGCCGCCGGTGCTGGTGGCGATGACCGCGGTGGCGCTAGCCATAGCTTCGGCGATGGCTAGTCCAAACGACTCGGTGTGTGAAGCCGAAACAAACACATCCAGCGCGCAGTAGAGTTGGGCAATGTCTTCCAACCACGGAACGATTCTGACTCTCTCCGTTAGCTTCAGCCGGCTAGTCAATTCCTGCAAGACGGCGCCGTTCGTTTGTTCCGGTGAATTGTCTGTTCCGGCGACAATGAAATAAGCCTTCGGATATTCCTGGACCACTTGTACAGCAGCTTTCAGAAACTCGGCTTGTCCTTTCAGTGGCGTTAACTCCCCCACGGTGCCCACCAGGAGACTGTCATCTGGCAAAGACCATTGCTGCAAAAATTGTCCGCGGTCGAATGACTGCCGGGCCCGTGCAAACCTGGCGGTGTCGATGCCGTTTAAGACGACAGTGATCTTGCTCTCCGGCGCGACCTTGTCGTCACGCAGTTGAGCAGCCACAGCTTCTGACACGGCGATGACTCGTGACGCCCTCGAAAACGTGGCGCGATGCAGCCTGTTCAGCGGAAACAACACATGGCGCGTAATGATCAGACGTGACTGATCGTTTTTTCGAGCTGAATAAGCCGCCAGCGGATAATCACGAGCCATGTGTGCATGGACTATTTGTATTTCGTTTTTGCGGACCAGCTTGGCGAGCTCACGAGCGCTGGGAGCGTCGAGCGAATTTCTTAGTGGAAGTGTAGTGACGTGTTCTTTTCCGATTGATCTCAGCTCGTCAATCAAAGGGGAGTTTGGCCTCGTAGCCAGGTAAAGTTCGTGGCCCCGTTCAGCGAGGCCATGCGCGAGATCGATGAGATGGCGTTCGCCGCCTCCCAGTGATTGGGCAGAACTTATCTGAAGTATTTTCAACGCGGACACGCGGGTCTGGGGTTATCAAGAGCACGGCGACTTTACACAAGAACGCTTCGGCCTTCCAGGGTAACCTTCGCGTTTTATTGCATCTGCCGCGATCTAACCCGCGTACCGAAGCGAAACATAATAGTGGCGGTCTGTTTGCTTACCGCTGGGCTTCCGGCCCAGGAAATCACAAACTCACACGAATATGAGGTTTTCTGCTCGGCACGCCTGTTGCCCTTTTATAAAGACTCTCCGGTAGTTTTATTTAGAGAACCGGAATTTAAAGGAGGCGAACTATGGCAAAGTCGAGTTTAGTAACAGGGCTCTTCCCCAATCGCATTGCTGCGGAAGCAGCCGTGGATGCAATCTTGAAACGTGGATATACGCGGGATGACATTAGCGTCATGATGTCTGACGCAACGCACAGCAAGGAGTTTGCGTTGCAAGCGCGAACTCATGCGGCAGACGGCGCAGGCATTGGTGGCGCGCTGGGAGGTGTGGTTGGTGCGGTGTTGGCAGCGATCGTCGCAGTTGGCAGCACAATCTTTCTTCCAGGGCTCAACCTCGTGATAGCAGGACCAATTGCAGCAGCTCTAGCAGGCGCAGGTGCCGGTGCCGCAACGGGTGGCGTGATCGGAGCCTTAATTGGCGCGGGAATTCCCGAGTACCGGGCCAAGGTCTACGAGGCCGGACTACGCGGGGGTGGCATCCTGATTGGCGTGGAATCGAAGTCAGATGAAGACGTCGATAAACTGGAAGAACTACTCGAGGCAGTTGGCGGCGAGCACGTTAGAACGGAATAACGAGTCTGATTCGAACTGCAAAAAGGGCTTACGACAAAGGAAATGTCGTAAGCCCTTTGGGTTGTGCTAGGGTGAACTTATTTACCAACCGCCTCCCCGATGTCTTCTATCGTTTCGCCGACTTTTCGTCGCGCCTTACCAAAGCCTTCGCGGATATCTCCACCGGTTTGGTCCGCGCGACCTTCGTTCTCTAGTTCGCGGTCGTCAACAGCGCGACCCACAGTTTCCTTTGCCGCGCCTTTTACCTGATCGAATTTTCCCTGGACTTCATCTTTGTTTGGTAATCCCATTTTAATTCCTCCCGGTATCGCACTGAATTTTTTCGCCGGGCACTTACATGGCAACAGCCGTTCCGCGAAGAGGAACGGCTGCAATCTGACCGAATAATCCGGTTTCTCTCTTATAAGCTGCTTTTAAAGATTATGGCTGGTGTATGTTTCGCAGACTTGGACGGGCGATCTTGGAACGATTGATTTATTCACTCAGACCGCATTTAACTCTTCCTGGAGAGCCTCGGGCCGTTTAACGAACCGATCGTTCTTATCACAAATCGGCAGCCTAACTTCGAATCTGGTGCCTTCTCCGGGTTCGCTTACTACAACGATTTCGCCTTTATGGCGTGTGATGATTCCATGAGACGCGGAAAGTCCCAGGCCGCTTCCGGCCTTGCCCTTGGTAGTAAAGAACGGTTCGAAGATTCGGGACGCGACATCGGACGGCATGCCGCATCCGGTATCAGCAACCCAAAAGCAGCCGCTGTCTATTTCGCCGCGCACTCCGATTTCCATCGTACCGCCCTCCGGCATAGCGTCAACCGCGTTAAAGATCAGATTCAGCACCACCTCGCGAAGTTCGGCTTGTTCGCCCATAACGTAAGCGGTAGTGTTCGCTTCTACTTTCAGCTCAATCTCTCCTACGCGCGATTTGCTTTGCCACTTCGGACGCGCAATCTCGATGCTCGACGTTATTAGATAGCCCAGCTCAACCGGACCAAATTCGTTAGCAGTATCGCGGCGCGCGAATTCAAGAATGCGACGAAGCGTTTTGGTACCGTCTTCTACTGCGTTCGTGATCACCTGGAGACTCTTGGCAGAAGTTTCGTCGCTGGCATTCCGCAGCAACAGTTGCGCGCGCCCCTGTATGACGGTCAGCGAGTTATTCAAGTTATGCGCTACACCTGCAGCCAACTCTCCCACAGCTCGCAACTTGTCTGACTGGGCCATCAACTCGCGCTCACGTTTGCGCTCAGTCACATCCCGAACGAAAACCAGAACGCCGTCGATCTCGCCTTCTTTCCAGAGCGGAGAAGTGTGGGCTTCAGCATAGCGAGAGGAACCATCGAGCTTGATCAATCGAATTTCATACTCACAGTCATCACCGAGTAATGTTCGTTTAAAATTTTCTTCGGCAATCGCACGGCAATCTTCGGCAACGACGTCGAGGAAACTTCCACCAGCGCTTACTAAAATGCGATACGCCTCAGCCCGTTCGTTCATCCAGGTAATGCGTCCCTCTACATCCAGCGCATAAATTTCGTCGGGAGTTCGGTCGGCGATGCTGGCGATGAAGGATTTGTGCGCGATCGCTTCTGCTTCCGCACGACGGAGATCCGAAATATCACGTGCCACAACCAGCGCGCCCGATCCATCGGCGTTGTCGCCGGTCAAAGGTTGAACGATTAAAGAAATCGATTTCTCGTCTTCGGTTCCCGTCAGGATCTCAACTTCGACTTTTTCCCCAAGCTGAATCGCGCGATCTACAACACAACCCTCGGCTC
This sequence comes from Blastocatellia bacterium, assembly GCA_963786645.1. Lineage (GTDB taxonomy): Bacteria > Acidobacteriota > Blastocatellia > Pyrinomonadales > Pyrinomonadaceae > PSRF01. The sequence continues at coordinate 186,963 of CAWAZW010000004.1, read as the reverse complement.
CTGCGACATACCAGAACATTTCGCAACAAGATTTTCCCAATGCTAACGGTCGCTGAAGCTCAGTGGCGGCGGCGTTAGCCTGAACAAGTACGCGATTCTGCGCAAACAGAAATACGGCATCGGGCAACACATCCAACGCCTTGCTCAGCGTCTGAGCCTCGGTATTGTTGGGCTGAACGACTGGTCTTTCCATCACATTGTCGAACACGTTTTTCGAGGTTTCGTTAGGCATTCCGGTAAGAAGTTGAACTCTGGAGAATTACTTTGAGGCGGGAAGCCTGTGCTACAGGCGCCAACATCCTAGCAAATCGCTGCAACCTGAGGCCAGAAAAATCTAAGTCAGGCAAAAAGTTCGGGTGCGCCCTGGTTAAAGGCGCACCCGAGGTTAAAGCACTGTTTGCGAGATTAGAACTGGAAGCGGAAGCCAAACTGAAGTTGGCGCGGCGCTCCAGCGTTGTTGTTCAGAAGAAAGTCACCAAAACGCGCACTGGCCGGATTTTGGTCTCTCACCTGAAGGAAGTTGATGTTACTTAGTCCAGTGAGCCCGCAACTTACGTTGGTTGTCGATGCAGCAAAAGTTGGTGACGGGCGTGCCAGCGAGCTCTATGTTGTCAATTCCGAAAATGTTGAAGACATCCATAGAAGCGACGAAGCGCATCGACTCGCTGAACTTGATCGTCTTCTGCACACGCAAATCAAAGTCTTTGCTGCCCAGGTTGCGGAAGGCGTTTCGGCGGAATGGTTGGCCGGGACCCAGGAATGGCCGATCTCTGCCAAAGCCCCCGCTTTGATTAATATCACTGCCAAAACCTGCATCAACTGGCCGGCCAGACCGCGCCCGGAAGGCGCCGGACATTTCGAAGTCGTACGGCAGGAAAAATACCGTGCTGGCTGCGAATTGATGGCGCCGGTCAATGTCGGATGCCGAAATACTCTGGATGCAGGTCGTACACGTTTTCTAAACTCGAGCCGCCGGAACTCCGCTCGTTGTCATCGTCTGAAGTTGACTTGGAGAGAGTGTAGTAAGCGTTAATTTGTCCCCAGCTGCGGCGCACGTTCGAACGGAGCACCAAGGCGCGATAAAGAGATCGCGCTGTTGACTCGCGGACTTGAACTTGGCCGAGCGACGGAACCGGGCGAGGCCGAGCCGGAATCGCCGGCAGTGTGGCGGTCGCCGGTAATCCATTAAGTCCGAACCATGGTCTCTGTGCAGGGTCACGCGCTAGTGGTAACAATATGGTTGACGGGAGATTCACGTCACGATTTCGCTGTAGATAGACGGTGTTAACGTACGTAAAATCAGCGCCCACTACTACACCATCTGCTCAACTCGTGCTCGGCACCAAAGCCCCATTGAAATGCCTTCGGATTTCTGAAGTCAGAAGCGATGAATTGTGGTTGCGCGCCCCGATTAGGATCGATTGCAAGACCTAACGATGCTGCAATTGCATTCAACTGAGCTGTCGTCAGGTCTGGTAGTGAACTCAGCGGCGTGGTGTTTAGGTCGATGCCGATGCGTCCAAACTGACAGTAAACCGTATTGCAAGCAAAGTTCGGATTAGTAGCCAGCATAGAAAAAGGCAGCGATACCGACAGGTTGCCTGGAGGCGTCCGGAAGGTGCCGTTCGGATCCGCAAAGAGCAGCAGCGGCGTCCGGGCATAATATAAACCCGAGAAGCCGCGAATCACGGTCTTCGAGTTATTAAATGGATCCCATGCGAATCCGAAGCGCGGCGCCCACTGGTTCGTGCTGTCCGGAATAAAAGAGGGGTCTATATTCCGGTATCCCGTTGGGGAAACTAAATTATTAACCGTATTGACCAGTGCTGCGTTATTGGCATTGGGTGACGAGTTGTATTGTCCCTCCCATCGCAATCCAAGTTGGAGTGTGAAGTTCGGCCGGATGCGCCAGGAATCTTGTCCGAAGGCGGCCACTTCATCAGACTTCATATCAACCTGAAGGTTTCCGATCTGTTTTAAATAGCGAACCACGCTCGAGGGCTGGTCGAAGCGGTTTATGGTCCCCCCGGCAGAAAGTATGTCGAGCAATGTATCCAACTGGGCGGGGCTGCCGAACGATCCGGACACGATGAAGCGGCCAAACTGATCAAAACCAAACGTTTGATTGGCGTAAACGTGATTCGATTCGGTACCAAACTTGATTGTGTGATTGCCCGTGGTCCACGTTGTACTGGAGGCTAACTGGATACGCTTGTCGTATTGGCTATTGGGAAGGAAGGAAACCGTACCGAGATTGCCGATGTTGCTCTCGACCGTGGTCTGTAGGGCATTCGCCGTACGCGGACGTTCTTCGTAAGCGTATTGTCCGCGCACCTCCAGAACAACTGTAGGGCTAAGGATGCTGGTCAGTTGTCCAACAAAGGTACGAGTGTGATCCAGCTCGGTGCCGTTGTTCGCCAGCGAACTGGTGGTAGTCGGCTGAAGCTGGTTGCCGACTGAGTTGGCATTGGCTTCTTCGTGATCGCTGTGGTTGTAGCGCAGGTTAAAGCGATGGTTGTTGTTAATTTGGTAGTCCGTCCGAATCAAAAAGGCTTCCACGTTATTCGTCTGTTCGAACGGTACTTCTAAGCTTCTGAAAAAGTTGAAAGCCTCAAGGCCGCTGGCATTCGGCGTGAATCCGACAAGCCGGTCGAAGAGAACGGCGCGGGGATTTTTTACACGCTGGAGCTCAACCGAACCGAAGTAAAACCACTTGTCCTGCATGATTGCGCCACCGATTGAACCACCCAATTGATGCTGAGTCGGAGCTGCCTCCTGTCCAAACGCATTGCGGGCCGCAAGCTTCTTTGGCCGGATCAAGTAAAAAGCTGAACCGTGAATATCGTTGGTGCCTGATTTCGTAACTGCGTTGACGAGGCCGCCAGTCGACCTTCCGAATTCGGCGGAGTAGCCCGCAGGGACAACCTGAAACTCCTGAATCGATTCCTGCGGAATCGTAAAGCCGCTGTTCGAACGTTCACCACCCTTGATACCTCCGAAAAACGCCTGATTGTAGTCCACGCCGTCGACGTTGATGTTCGCATTGATCCCGCGCTGACCCGAGAGCGAAATCTGTCCTCGCGAAGGATCTACCTGAGCGGTTGGTGTTAGCGTTATGAAGTCCTGGAAGCGGCGTCCGTTGATCGGGAGATTTTCGATCTGTTCCAGGTTAACGATTGCATCTGATTCCGGTCGAGTGGTTTCAACCGCCGTACCAGTTACCAGGACTTGTTCACTCACCGCGTTAATCTGAAGAGTAATGTTTGCGTCGACGGATGTGCCGACTTCAACCTTGTAGCCCGTCTGTGTAAACGGACCGAAGCCCGAAGCGGCTACGTTGACGGTGTAATCACCGGGCGGTAGTGTGACTGCGCGAAAACCACCCTCATCATTTGTAACTACGGTTCGCGTAAGATTCGTTTCAGTATTGGTGACAGTGACAGTCGCTCCAGGTACCAACTCGCCGTTGAGGTTTTTTACCGTACCGACGATCTGGCCTGTGGAGGCTTGCGACTGAGCCATGGCAACCGCGCTTGCAGTAAATACCAACAAGAGCGCGAAAGAGAGCTTAAGAATTCGTGACATGGGGAACTCCTTCAAGTGGGTTAACTGTGTAAAGGCGCACGCGCAGCACGCTGAACGCAAATTGTGACCAGGATTCCAGGCGATTGAGTTAAGTAAATCAAGAAGTATAGCGACTAGGGATGTAGAAGCGATTTTCTATCATGCAGCGCTGTGTCTGCGCAAGGCAAATACATGTTAATAATGACTAAACACACTGTTGCCGGCTGCGACTTTGCGGGAGAGAAAACTGCATGTTTGCAAACAGGTTTAGTTTCGCAAAGCGCGTGCCGCTAGCCGCGCTTTCTTGAAGCATGGCTGAACCCTCACGTTTTTCACTGTGGCCACAACGGGCGGATAACCTATGCACAATTACTTACCAGGAATTTGGATCAAAATTGGAAAATCGGGACGTGTCCGCTGTGGAAATCTTCTGTCTATGACCTCCCGAGCGAGTGCCTTTTACACTCGCTCGACAATGATCGCGATTCCCTGCCCACCTCCGATGCAGGCTGTCGCCAGCCCGTAGCGTCCGCCTCGGCGATGCAACTCATTAAGTAACGTCAACACGAGACGTGTTCCGGTAGCTCCGAGCGGATGACCCAACGCAATGGCGCCGCCATTTACGTTGGTGCGGTTGCGCTCAAGCCCGAGCTCTTTTTCCACGGCGAGGTACTGAGCAGCGAATGCCTCATTAACTTCAAACAGGTCAATGTCGGAAAGTTTAAGCCCGGCATTCGCGAGCGCCATTTTCGTAGCCGGTACCGGTCCAATGCCCATGATCTCAGGCTCAACTCCGGCGTAGGCCCAACTGACTATTCGTCCTCTCGGTTTTACGTTCCCCTCCTTAACGAAGTTCTCTCCGCATATAACCAGTGCGGCTGCACCGTCGACGATTCCCGAAGCGTTTCCCGCTGTCACAAATCCATCCTTAGCAAAGGCAGGCTTTAACTTTGCCAGGCCGTCCAAAGTTGTGTCAGGTCGCAGATGATCATCGGCCTCAAACATAACCGTAGACCTACGCCCTTTGATTTCCACCGGCACAATCTCTTGCTTTAGGTAGCACGCGTCCTGGGCGCGCTTGGCTTCCTGCTGTGAGCGCAACGCGTATTCATCTTGTGCTTCGCGGGAGATATTATATTTTCGTGCAAGGTTCTCAGCGGTTCCGGCCATGGGCGTGTTGCAATAGGTATCGAGCAACGCAACCATGAGACTGTCTTCAAGTTGGCCCCCGCCGAGTGGAAAACCTGACCGCGCGCCTCTAATAACGTGGGGAGCCTGCGACATCGATTCCATTCCGCCAACCAAAACGGTCTGGGCCTCTCCGAGTTGTATCAGTTGCGCCCCCGATATGATTGATTGAATACCGCTACCACATAACCGGTTAACCGTCAGGGCCGGACGATCAAAAGGCACTCCAGCCTTCAACGCTACGTGGCGGGCGCCGAAAATCGCGTCACCAGAAGTCTGCAACGCGTTGCCTATTACGGTGTGGTCAATCTGTTCAGGGGCCACGCCGGTTGATTCCAAAGTCGCCGTCGCAGCGAGTGCACCAAGATCAATAGCGGAAATATCTTTTAAGGCCCCCACGTATTGCCCCATCGGGGTGCGCTTCCCGCCTAAAATAAAAACATCACCAAACATTTGAACGCCCTTTCTGATCGAGTAGTAATGAACCTGTGAGCGTAACAAACGGGTAAGTGAGGGTCAATTTGCGAACCCCGCAAAAATATTGACGGGTTAATGAGCGCGCCATATTATCCTAGTCCGCGCCAGTTCGACGTCATGGACTCAATCAGAACCTGGGACTTCTGAAGCGGGTCTTTTCAATCATGTCGCATAACCCGGCGCAATCAACAAAAACTGCCCAACGTCAAAGAGGCATCTGAATAAGGAGAGTCGGATGGCGAAAAAGACTTTCACTATTTTTTCTTTTACGGTTGTCCTTTTTATGCTTACTGCAACATGTGCGGCGCAGGACAACACAGACAAAATCCAAAAACAGTTGGAGCGATACACGTTATCGCTGGAGTTGGAAATAACGAGAAAGAGCCCCAATGGACTGGACAACGTGGTGGCGCTCCTCTTCGGCGCGGATCCGAATGCCTTCGCTACCGGTTTTTTGGTCGGAGATGGACTGGTGATGACTGCCTACCATGTTGTCTCGGGCGAATTGAGCGACTCCAAAAAAATCAACATGGGCTTTCGACCCAAGGACCAGCTCGACGTAAAGGTTTTTGTAAACGGATGCAAGGCGACAGTGCTGAGAGTAGATAAAGAAGCGGATCTCGCGTTGTTGGAGATATGTGGATCACGCAAGGATATGAAAGCAATCCCCTCCTTTCAATCGGCTCCCGCGAAGGATGAAAAGCTGCTGTTAATAGCGCGACCCCAGGGCGCCAAAAAGATAAGCAAGGGCTTTTTCCATGGCCCGTACCAACTGCGAGGGCAGGAATACTGGTCGGCAAAGATCGCCAGCCGCGACGGATATTCCGGTAGCCCCGTCTACAACCACAAGGCTGAAGTAGTTGGAGTTTTTACCGGTTACGACTGGGTGCAGGACCTGGCGCTAATAAGCCCGTCTGTACGAGCACAAAAGCTTCTCGAGGACCATAGCTCCGGCACAAAGGCGGATGTCCACGATTGAACCCTGGCTTGACGGAAGCGATTATTCTGTGAAGCGATGCTGCGCGCGATACCGGTGAAGCAATTCCTCCAGGAATCCTTCGTAGGTGAACGTCGACGAGATCATAGGTGGGACGGAGTTTATATAGAATAGGGAGTGATACGCGCCAAGCCATCCATTGACGCGCCATGTCCACCAACTCCCAGCGTCGCCGCAAGAAAGTCTCGACCACTTCAATCTCAGATTCAGTTAACGGCGCCAGCGAAGCGTTGAAATCGACGGGCTTAAAAGAACGACGCAATGCCGGATCGCTGACCGAAGAAGCAAACACTTTGGAAAACGCAGGCGCCTCGGCTTCACGTTCGCGTATCACTACGGTGCCGGCCACAATGTCCCCGACTCGTTGATCCGACAAACTCAGAAACACCGAAATCAAGCCAATCGAATAAAACGGCGCCGGCATCATGTCGAAGGTGCGGAGTAGGTTTCTTACCGCTGCTTCCCAAAATGTTACCGGACGCCCGTCTTCTCTAATCACACGGAGTTTCAACAGACGTTTCCCAGGGGTTTGTCCGTTCCAGATCCACTCGAAGAAAGCGAAGTAAGCCGAGAAGATCAAAAACACTATTACGATCAAAACCGCTTGGACCCATTTGGGCGCGTTTGTGAGTTGATCGCTGAAACTCGAATAGTTAGCGAGCAGCGTAAACGCCACGATCATCAAGATTATCGCGATCAGTTGCAGCGTATGATCGAGGGCGCAGGCGAGAAACCGATTGCCGATCGACGCCAGGGCAAAGTGAAGTGGAACGCGCTCCGGCGTTTCAATTATGAGAACATCTTCGGAAGCGAGTGCCGTTGATGACATTTAAAATACTCATGTGCAGCCAAAACGAAAACCGGTACGCAGTCACGCACCCCGAACTCGCAGAAATTTCCGTTTGCCTACCTGTATCAAGACTGCCAACTCCGGGCTAAGCGACAGTTCAGAATCGGCGCGGGAATGTTTTTCACCCTCGACGCTCACCCCACCCTGCTCGATCAACCGGCGCGCTTCGGCCATTGAAGGAGCCAGGCCCGAATCAACCAGCAAGCGCGGCAGTTTCCATAAACCTGACTCGACTGAAATCTCTTCGATGTTTTCCGGAGTCTGCTTGCTCCTAAAAATTCGATTGAACTCGTCCTCGGCAGCCGCCGCGTCCGCCGCTGAATGAAAATCAGTGACAATGGACTTCGCGAGCCCGACCTTAACGTCGCGCGGATTGCGTGCGCCACTCTCGGTAGCGCGGCGCAGGGCGGTAATCTCGTCCATGCTCATATCCGTCAACAACTCATGATACCGCCACATTAATTCGTCGGAGATCGACATGACTTTCCCAAAGATCTCTGAAGGTGGTTCATTGATGCCGATGTAGTTTCCTAAACTCTTCGACATCTTCTGTACACCGTCTGTGCCTTCCAGCAAGGGCATGATGATCGCCACCTGAGGCTCTCTGCCATACTCGCGCTGTAGGTTTCGTCCCATTAACAAGTTGAACTTCTGATCTGTCCCGCCCAGTTCTACGTCAGCTTCCAGCGCAACGGAATCGTAAGCCTGCGCGAGTGGGTACAGCAGCTCATGCAGGGCGATAGGCTTTTCTTCAGCCAGTCGTTTGGCGAAGTCGTCGCGCTCAAGAATCTGTCTGACGGTGACATGTGATGAGAGACGAACGAAGCCAGCAGAACCAAGCTGGTCCATCCATTCGGAATTGAAACGCAATTCAGTTTTCGAAGGGTCGAGCAGTTTGGATACTTGTTGTTTGTAGGTTTCCGCGTTGGCGTTGATCTCGTCGCGTGTCAGTTGAGGACGCGTTGCGGAATTGCCGGACGGATCTCCGATGAGGCCGGTAAAGTCGCCGATCAGAAAGATTACGGTGTGGCCGAGTTCCTGAAATGCGCGCAACTTGCGAATTACAACCGTGTGTCCGAGATGTATATCCGGCGCAGTGGGGTCGACGCCGAGCTTCACGCGAAGCGGCTTGCCGGTAGCAGAGGATCTTTCCAGTTTCGCGCGGAGTTCGTCCCTGGGAATTATCTCTGCCGTTCCCTTTTGCAGGAAAGTTATTTGCTCGTCGATCGTCATCGAGTTAATGGTAAATGCTGGACTGAGGATCGTAAACAACCCCCGCACTCATTAAGGCTTTCGGAGCACACGCCGGCCGGCAATCTCATATTTGCCTGTGACGACAAAAGCAACTGCTTCCGGGTAAAGCTGATGTTCCTGCTCGAGTATGCGGGATGACAAGGATTCTTCTGTGTCGTCTTCAAGCACAGCCACGGTTCGCTGGGCAATGATTGGACCACCATCTAACGTTTCATCGACAAAGTGCACAGTACATCCCGTCCATTTAACGCCGTGTTCTATCGCCTGTAGCTGCGCATTTAGACCGGGGAACGCGGGTAACAAACTCGGATGAATATTCAGGATGCGATCTCGAAACGACTCCAGGAAGTAAGCCGACAAGACTCGCATGTACCCGGCAAGACAAACAAAATCGACCTCGTGACTTTTCAACACTTCGACAGTTTCACGGTCATGATTTTCTCGCGACCGGCCGCGACGTTCGACAATTTGTGTTGTTAGACCAAGCTTGCTTGCACGCTCAAGACCGGCAGCGTTGCGTTTATCGCTGACAACAATTGCGATCTCAGTATCAGGAATGCGACGCTCGCGCACTGCTTCAGCCAGCGCTAGCATGTTCGAGCCGCGACCTGAGATCAGTATGCCCAGTCGAGTCATCGCTTACCTGATTGTCACCTCGCGATTACCCGAAACGACGCGTCCAACCTCAAAAACAGGGCCTGATTTTTGGAGTTGCGTCTTAAGAATTTGGTTGTCCTCAACTGCGGTGACAATCACCATTCCTACGCCCATATTAAACGTGCGATACATTTCGGACTCTGGGACATTGCCGATCGACTGCATCACCTTGTAAATCGGAAGCACGGGCCAGCTGCTTTTTTGGATTTCAACTGCAGTGCCTTCGGGAAGTATGCGCGGGATATTGTCAGTCAATCCTCCGCCGGTAATGTGCGCGAGTCCCTTGATTAACCCGGAGTCAAGCAATGGTCCAAGTGTAGCCAGGTAACTGACGTGCGGTTCCAACAACGCTTCACCCACCGTCATACCCAACTCTTCGAGGCCACTGTCAACATTCATTCCCGCCTCATCGAAGAAGAGTTTGCGCGCCAACGAATAGCCGTTGGTATGAAGGCCAACTGAAGGCAGCGCGAGCAAGACATCTCCGTTAGTGATTCTCTTACCGTCGATTACTTTCTCTTTGTCGACCACGCCAACAATAAAGCCGGCCACGTCATACTCACCGCCGGCATAAAAGTCCGGCATCTCCGCCGTCTCGCCGCCAAGTAAAACGCAGCCATTCTCCCGACAGCCGTTCGCGATACCCTCGACAATACCGGCTACTGTTTCCGGCTCTAATTTTCCCGTTGCGATGTAGTCGAGAAAGAACAGCGGCCGGGCGCCCTGGACCAGAATGTCGTTAACGCAGTGGTTCACGAGATCTCGGCCGACTGTGTTGTGAACGTTTGTGAGAAAGGCGATTTTTAACTTGGTGCCCACTCCATCAGCCGAAGCGACCAGCACTGGTTGCTTTAAGCCCGGGAATGCACCGTCAAACATTCCACCGAAGCTGCCGATTTCCGAGAGGGTGCGTTGATTAAATGTCCGTTTCGCGAGTTCTTTGATTCGATCGGTGGCCTGAGTGGCCGCATCAATGTCGACGCCGGCATCGCTGTAGGTAATGGGCTTAGTCATTGGTGGGTGAATAGTAAATAGTAAATGGTGAATAGGAAGACATGTCGCATAGTTATTCTTCACATAGCAGACGAACTCCGGCGTCGCATTCACAATTCACCATTTACTATTTACTCTTCTTTGGCGTCTTCGGTTTTGGTGGCGGTCCAAAATCGCCGTAGGCGATGAATCCAGAACGTGTTGCGTCGTCCTTCTGGGCCAGACGGCCAATCCATACGTCGGTCGTTGGTTCTTTCGAAGTCTTAACTGCGAAGTCGTTTTGTCTGCCGCGGCTCACAATTGAAATCTCGCCATGCAGGTCAGTGCGATAAAGCGTCGCACCCACACTTTTCAGTCGATCCAGAACCACTTGCGCAGGATACCCATACCGGTTCCATTCTCCGCATGACACTATCGCCACACGCGGCGTCACGCGATCCACAAACTGCTGCGAAGTCGCATACTTCGACCCGTGGTGAGCAACCTTGAGCACCGTTGCTCGCAGGTCTAAGTCTTTCGTGAGCCAGCGGTGTTCTGTCTGCTCCTCGGCGTCACCCGTAAGCATCATCGAAAAATCACCGTAGTCCAGGCGCATGGCTATTGAATTAGCATTGGGAACATTGCCGCCCGTCTTCATTTGTTCTCGCGTGAACAATGGCTCGCTCGGACCGAACGTCGTCAAACGCACGCCACCTCCAAGATCGTATTGCTTGCTGAACGTCGCCTTTTCATATTGAGCGCCACTATTGGTCACCGCTTCTTTATAGTCTTCATAAAACTTGATAACGGAAGTCGTGCGGCTAGTGGTTCGCGCGCGTTGGCGCGGAGCATTTCGACTGGTCTTTGGCGCGGGTTTGGTCTGAGGTAATAACGACTCGGGAACGTCCGGCGGTTCGCCGTTGTCTATAACGTTTAAGACTTTGATGCCCTTCATGACTTCATCTGCACCACCCATGTGGTCGGGATGCGGATGCGTCACAACAAAATAATCGAGCTGTTGAATGTTGTTACGCTTCAATGCGTCCAGTATGACTTTGCCTTTACCGGCATCTCCGGCATCAATCAGGACTGTCTTACCGGATGGGGAGACGACCAAAATCGAATCACCATTAACTGGCCCAACGTCCAAAACGAAAACTTTGAGTTCGCCACCCGATGCCGGCGGAGGTTGGGTCCTCCACCACGGCAAGACATACCTCCAGCCCGCGTATCCAGCGGCCGCAAGCACGACAACGAGAACTGCAATCGCACATCCACAGCCTTTGACCGATCGGCTCACCCGTAACGCACCCTCGTTTTAGAAATAGGAAAACTGTTCCGCGCTCTAATTGTCGGCGGCCAATACCTCGTGATCACGTTCCCACATCGTTTCCGCTTCCTGGGTAATGCGCGTCGGATACTTCTCGTTCCAACATGCAACACAAGAAGAATTGGGGCTGATACCAATTGCCTCCACCATGCCATCAAGCGACAGATAGCCGAGCGAGTCCGCTTCGATAAACTTTCTAATCTCTTCAACCGACATCTGCGCCGCAATTAGATCGGATTTGTTCGGAGTATCAATTCCGTAGTAACAAGGACTAATCGTGGGTGGACAACTGATGCGAACATGAATTTCTTTTGCACCGGCTTCTCGGACCATCCTGACAATCTTTTTTGAAGTGGTACCACGCACGATCGAATCGTCGATCAGTACGACTCGTTTGCCCTGGATTAACTCGCGAACCGGATTCAATTTGATGCGAACGCCAAACGATCGGATCGATTGCCTGGGTTCAATAAACGTCCGCCCGACGTAATGATTTCTAACCAGGCCAAAACGGAAACTAGTGCCGCTTTGGGCTGAATAACCGATGGCTGCGACCGTTCCCGAATCGGGAACCGGCACCACGATGTCCGCATCGGCGGGCTGTTCTTTCGCAAGCTGTGCTCCCATTCGGTGCCGCGATTCATTTACCGACTGGCCGTAGATGAGCGAATCAGGTCGCGCAAAGTAAACGTGTTCAAACAAACACATTGACGCTTTCTGTTGATCCAGTGGATGGGATGAGCGCAATCCGTTTTCGTCAATTACCAGCATCTCGCCTGGTTCAACATCGCGAACGTATTGCGCGTCAATCAAATCGAAAGCGCACGTTTCCGACGCCACTACCCATGAGTCGCCCAAACGCCCGAGCGCCAGAGGTCGAAAGCCACGGGGATCGCGAATGGCGATCAGTTCCGATGGTGTTAGGAAGAGCATTGAAAATGCGCCTTCCGTGTTTCGTAAAACCTCCGGAATAGCTTCCCGAACGGAGGTAGCCTTTGACCGGGCAATGCCATGAAGAACGACCTCCGTGTCTGACGTTGAAGAAAAGATGGCGCCCTCGCGCTCGAGTTTGCGTCGCTCTTCACGCGCGAATGGAAGATTGCCGTTGTGACAGACCGCAATTTGTCCGTGCTGACAGGCAACCAGGAACGGCTGGGCCTCGCGGATTGAAACATCGCCTGCTGTGGAATAACGGACGTGGCCGATTGCGCTCGCGCCCGTCAACCGATCAAGACTGGGTTGATCAAAAGCGTCCGCGACGTACCCCATCGCGCGTTCCTGTCGGAGTTCTTCATTGTTGGAAGAAACAATGCCGCAAGATTCCTGACCGCGATGCTGAAGGGCGTACAAGCCAAGATATGTTAAGCGGGCGGCGTCCGGATGCCCGTGAATGCCAAAGACACCACACTCGTCACGAAATTTGTCCTGATTCAATAGCAAGGCTTTCCCTGTGACCTGCGTGTCGTTACGTCTCGATATTTAATTTTGAAACACAGGGAGCTTACTTCGCATTCCAAAAGCTTTCAACTTGTAACACTCGATGGAAGGCAAATTATTGCTCCCACAAGAAGTCGGATTGCGAGTGACCCGGGACTCTCTCATTAATACCGCGGCTTCAGCCCGGTGATCACTGCCTGTGATCAGAATTGGGCAACCGTTTCAACGGTTTCAGATCTAAACCGTTAAAACGGTTAATAAGAATGAGGACAGGCCTTGATCACCGGGCTAAAGCCACGGTGTTAATGAGAACTTTACTCTTAGCTGTCCACCTAAACCGCACGACTTTGTGCGTCGGCGCGCAATGAACATTTTCGACAACTTTAAAAAATTGACGGGAACGGTGTGCTCGCGATATACACAAAACATTCCGGCTTCGGTATTATGCCTTCACAAGCTCCCCGGGACCGGAAACAGAACTCCGCAAAACGCGCTTTGTATTGGCGCGTTTGTACACTGGCTCGGTTAAAACTTCGAAACGTGAAAACGACTAGCCTCTCGTACAGAGTACTCACTATTGGGCTTCGCGCTGCGCTCGTCATTGCCCTTGTGGCATCCGGCTGGCTCATCTATTCCCGCATTCCCCATGCGCCTCCGGAGGAAACAGCGGCGACCCAAGGTGAAACTACTGTGCAAATCGTGTTGCGTGGTTCAGATCTACAGGCGGGCGCGCTGGATATTCCCGTTGAACTTTACCCAATCGATATTGTCGCCGTGCGGCATGAATACTTCACCGAGCGTCGCGCAGGAAAACGATTCGATGATTTTCTGAGTGAGCGAATGAAGGGACGCACCCCCGTAAGCGCCCGGTTAGATAAGCAAGGTCAGGTATCCGTGGGTCTTAACCCAGGCAGTTGGTGGCTGCATGCGTTGCTTGCAGGTGAAGAGGAACTCGAGTGGCGCTTGCCTCTCACGGTCACCGGTAAGAAACAGACTATTGAGCTCACCGCCGAGAATGTTTACACCCGCACGAGAAGCTTTTGAAAGCCCTTCGAGTCGACAAAAAGAAACTGGCAGTTCGCGAGGTTGATAAGCCTGAAGCAGGACAGGAAGCGCTGGTGCGCGTGTTGTTGTCCGGCATTTGCAACACAGATCTCGAGATTGCGCGTGGCTATGCCGGATTTAAAGGAACGATTGGGCACGAGTTTGTCGGCGTCGTAGAAGAGGCGGAAAGTCCTTTGGTGGGCCAACGTGTGGTCGGCGAGATCAACGCGGGATGCGGTGAGTGCCCGCTGTGTCAGGCCGGCGACTCACGCCATTGCGCCCGTCGCACCGTTCTGGGAATCGTAGGACGCGATGGTGCGCACGCGGAGTTCCTTCGATTGCCGGTAGGTAACCTGTTCAAAGTTCCTGAAGGCGTTCCCGACGAACATGCGGTGTTTACAGAACCGCTTGCTGCCGCGTGCGGGATCATTGAACGCGTCGATATCGAAAGCACCGATCGAGTGGCCGTTATGGGCGACGGCAAGTTGGGCCTGTTATGCGCGCAGGCGCTTGCGCTGACTGGCGCCAGCGTTCTGCTGATTGGGAAGCACGCCGAGAAGCTGCGCATCGCCGAGAGACAAGGCATTGAAACTGCCACCGTGAAAGCTGCCGCAAAACTGAAACGCGAATTTGATGTTGTTGTCGAAGCGTCAGGATCACCGTCAGCTTTCTCGGTTGCGCTCGAGCTCCTGCGTCCACGCGGCGTGCTGGTTTTGAAGTCGACGTTTGCAGAAATGGCAGACGTGGGAGAAATCAACCAGGCGCGTTTGGTGGTGGATGAGATTTCCATCGTCGGCTCGCGCTGTGGCCGATTTCAACCGGCCCTTGATCTTTTAAAGAAGGACGCCATAGACATCGATAGCTTGATCAGTGAAGAGTACCCGCTGTCTCGCGGAGTCTATGCGATGGAGCGCGCGGCGAAAAAAGGCGTGCTGAAAGTTTTCCTCCGACCGTGAAAGCCAGGACGCAGGAGGCAGGTGGCAGAAAGCAGAAGGCAGCGCGAAAACTATCCATTCAAGTTTAAGTGTCTCAGGGTTAGGAAGGGTGGCTTGCCTCCGCTGCCTTTTGCTTTCTGCCTAATGCCTACCGCCTTCTGCCTTCCGCATCCTGCCTTCTGCCTACTGCCTTCTGCTTTCTGCCTTCTGCCTTCTGCCTCCTGCTTTCCCCTTCCTGCTCCTGCCACCTGCCTCCTGCTCCTGACGCCTATCTTTTGCCCGCTGGTTCTGCATTAGCTATACTTCACGCCTTCCCATTGCGCTCCGATCGCCACTTTCTGCTAGTGACATTAATCGGAGGCTCGACTTGTGGTTTTCTTGAAGGTGGTGTTTATGTTCGAGCTTGCCAAAGATCAAAAAACTATCGACGAACGGCTGATTCTGCGAAAGCTGCGGGTGTGGATTATTGCCCTGGCTGGCGCGTGCCTATTGGCGGGAATCGGAGTCGGCGCAATGCTTTCCGGCCGGCCAACCGTGGCGCAAAACGAAGTGCAGGTTCGTCATGCTCCTGAAGCTTTGTCGGCTTCGTTCGCTGAAATCGCGAGGCGTGTCGAGCCTGCCGTGGTCAATATTGAAACTATGACCGCACCGCCCGAAGTTGCGGATAAGGAAGACGAAGATAAAAGCGACGAGAGCCTCAATCCGTTGCTCGACATGTTTCGCCGACAGCAGCGACGTTCTCCGCGGGGCGTGGGTAGCGGCTTCATAGTCAGTTCCAAAGGATACATCCTGACTAACGAGCACGTCGTCCAGGGTTCATCGCGAATCATCATTGGTTTACAGTCCGGCGAAACATACCGCGGAAGAGTTGTCGGGATCGACGAAGAGACTGATGTTGCGGTAGTCAAAATCGACGCGCCGCGTGATTTACCAACCGTAACGCTGGGCGATTCCAATTCGGTCCAGGTGGGTGATTGGGTGCTGGCTATCGGTTCACCGTTCGGCCTCGATCAAACCGTAACCGCCGGCATCATCTCGAAAAAGGAAAGAGAGTCTCCTTACTTTTCGAATTTTCAACGTTTCCTACAGACCGACGCGGCGATCAATCGCGGCAATAGCGGCGGTCCCCTGGTAAACATGCGCGGCGAAGTGATCGGTATCAATTCCCAAATCGCGACTTCTACAGGAGACTACAACGGTATCGGTTTCGCTCTACCGGCAACTGAAGCGAGTTTTGTTTATCAGCAGATCGTTTCGAGTGGAAAAGTGCGCAGGGGTTACCTGGGCGTAACGCTCGATTCGGTTAAGGATGAATTTGCGCGTGTGTATGGCCTGCCCGAAGCTAAAGGCGCGATCATCATGGATGTGCAGGAAACCAACGACGGAGTTCAGACACCAGCCGCCAAAGCGGGAATGCAGAGGCTGGACATTGTGACTGAGTTCAACGGGCAGCAGATCTCCAGCGCCCAGGACTTGATTCAGAAGGTGGCCGCCACGCCGGTAGGAAACTCGACTGCATTTACTTTCCTGCGCGAGCGCGACGGAAAACTTGAAAAGCACACCGCGAATATCGTGCTCGGAGAGCGGCCGCTGTTAGCACAGAATCTGAGAGATACGGAAGTAGCGCCCCGGAAGGAACCGGATCCGAAAGGAAACGGACTGCGTTTGGGAATAACCTTAACTGAGCTGACGCAGCAACTGATCACTGAGAAGCGATTAACGGGAGTGCGTGGTCTCTTAATCAAGGAAGTTGATCCCAACGGGCTGGCCGCGGAAGTCAGGACAAACGGTCAACAGGCGCTCGCTGAGGGTGATGTGATTACGCGCATCAACCGTCTACCGGTTACGACGCTGACTGAATTCCAGCGCGTCGTTGGCGGTCTAAAATCCGGTGACCCGATAGTTCTTCAGGTGACGCGCAGCGCGCGGACGATTGATCGAGTGTCGGGTGGTGAGAACTACCGCGTCACAACCAGACTCATCCAGTTCACATATCAATAAGTACGTTTCGGGTTTCGGGTCCGGTCTTTCATTTAGACGGACCCGAAATCGAGACTCGCAACGCGAATCGGAAACAATGGCCCAAGCAAAGAAATCTCTCGCAAAAACAACTTCGAAAACACAGAGCAGAGCTTCAACTCGCCCGTCAGTTAAAACCTACCAGAATTACATCGGCGGAAAGTGGGTACCGAGTGAGTCGGGGGAAGTGTTTGAGAACGTCAACCCGGCGGACACTCAAGATGTCATCGGCCGCTTTCCACTGTCGACTGCCCAGGATGTCAATGCGGCGGTCAACGCGGCTCGCGAAGCCTTCGACGGTTGGCGTAAAACGCCTGCGCCCAAACGGGCGGAGATCCTTTTTCGGTTAGGCGAAATCTTAATCCGCGACAAGGATAAGTTTACGGCCGACATGACGCGGGAGATGGGTAAAGTCTTGAAGGAAGCCGGTGGCGATGTTCAGGAAGCCATCGACTGCACTTACTACACCGCTGGTGAAGGACGCCGGCTCCATGGCTTTACCACGCCTGCGGAGATGCCTGACAAATTTGCGATGTGCGTTCGACAGCCGGTCGGATTGTGCGGGCTTATCACGCCCTGGAATTTTCCGATGGCAATCCCGTCGTGGAAATTGATCCCGGCTCTCGTATGCGGCAACACCGTAGTATTGAAACCCGCCGAAGACACACCGCTTTCCAGTTACAACCTCGTGCACGCTTGTGAAGAGGCGGGCATACCACCGGGAGTTGTGAACCTGGTCACTGGCGAGGGCGAGAACGCCGGCGCGCCCATTACCAATCATCCGGCGCTTCGCTTGATTTCGTTTACCGGCTCGACTGAGACGGGTCGTACCGTCGCGTCAGCGTGCGCCGAGCGCAACGCAATCTGCTCGCTTGAGATGGGCGGCAAAAACGTGATCATCGTCATGGACGATGCCGATGTAGATCTGGCGATCGAGGGCGCGGTGTGGGGCGCGTTTGGGACGTCAGGGCAACGTTGTACTGCTTCCTCACGCCTGGTGGTCCATAAGAAAGTTTATAAACAGTTTTCCAGGAAGCTGGTCGAACGTGCCAAGTCGTTGCGTATCGGTAACGGTGCTGATGCGAAGACTGAGATGGGTCCGGTGATAAATGCCGACGCTGTCAAAAAGATCATGAGTTACATCGAGATTGGCGAAAAGGAAGACGGAGCCACTCTCGCCTGCGGCGGACGAAGATTAACGCGAAACGACTACTCTCGTGGACATTTCATCGAGCCAACCGTCTTTACCGACGTTGCACCCGACATGCGGATCGCGCAGGAAGAAATCTTTGGACCAGTCACTGCGGTAATCCCGGCGAAGTCGCTCGATGATGCGATTGAGATTGCAAATGGTGTTCGCTACGGTCTTTCGGCTGCGATTTACACCAGCGACGTCAACCAGGCCTTTCGCGCCATGAATGAGATGTACACCGGCATCTTTTACGTAAACGCTTCAACGATTGGCGCCGAAGTGCACCTTCCGTTTGGCGGCACGAAGGCTACCGGCAACGGCCACCGCGAAGCTGGAACTCAGGTGCTGGACATTTTTTCCGAATGGAAATCGATTTACGTCGATTACAGCGGAAAGCTTCAACGCGCACAGATTGACCTGGTTGAAGGCATCGGCTAGTTTCAAATTTCAAATCTCAGATTCTAAATTTCAGATCTGAGGTCTAAGATCTCAGATCAACACCGCACCCGTGGAGGAACCTAACTGTGATCGTCGGCCTGCCTAAAGAGATCAAGGATAACGAATACCGAGTGGGTTTAACGCCCGCTGGCGTACGCGCACTCAGTGATGCCGGCCACAAAGTGATTGTTGAGAAGAGCGCAGGCGAAGGTTCCGGGTTCGAAGATGGACTGTATCAAAAGGCGGGCGCGGAACTCATAGACACCGCTGACTCCGTTTGGGCCAAGGCGGAGATGATCGTAAAAGTGAAGGAGCCGATCGAGCCCGAGTATCCCAGGATGCGCGAAGGTCAACTTCTTTTCACCTATCTCCACCTGGCTCCCGATAAGAAACTCACTAACGAACTACTCAAGCGCAAAGTCACCGGCATCGCCTACGAAACCATCACCGATCGTCGCGGCGGACTGCCTCTTCTAACACCCATGTCTGAAGTCGCTGGTCGTATGGCGATACAAGTTGGCGCGCATTATCTGGAAAAGATGGCGGGTGGTCGCGGCATCCTGTTGGGTGGCGTACCGGGTGTGCCTGCAGCCAAAGTTGTAATCATCGGTGGCGGCGTTGTCGGAACGAATGCGGCGAAGATTGCCGTCGGCATGGGCGCTAATGTAACCATCATCGATAACAATCTTGATCGACTCCGGGAGCTTGACGATATTTTTCTGACCAAGATAGCGACACTGGCTTCCAGTGCTTACATGATCCACGACGCTGTGTCGTCAGCCGACTTAATCGTCGGGGCCGTGTTGGTTCCGGGCGCGTCTGCTCCGAAGTTGGTCACAAGAAACATGCTGAAAGACGTTCCCAATGGAGCAGTCATCGTTGACGTGGCCGTGGACCAGGGCGGTTGCATCGAGACAACGCATCCGACGACGCATTCAAATCCCACCTACTACGTTGAAGGCGTGTTGCACTATTGCGTGGCCAACATGCCCGGCGCCGTACCGCGCACGTCGACCTTTGCCTTGACCAATGCAACGCTGCCGTATGCGGTTAAGATTGCGAATAAAGGGTTCTTTGACGCAATACGCAGTGACGAGGGGTTGAAGGCTGGCGTGAATACGTATGCCGGCCATTGCACTTATGAAGCTGTCGCTGCCGCGCAGGGCATTCCGTACACCAATATTGACGCTCTCGTTGAAGTCACCAGCGCGTCGGCCGGCTAACAACTCGTCCCCCAAATAAAAAAGCCCGCCAGGGCGGGCCGACGTTCGACAATCAGTTTTCTAGGTCGCCTCTTTCTTTTTCGCCAACAACGCCTCAATACATTCGACCAGGCTATCGCCCGAGACGGGTTTCGACAGGAATGCATCAACGTGGTCTGAATCCTGGTTGGTTTCTTTCCGTTCGAGAGCGCTGAGCAAGATCACGGGCAGGTGCGCAAGCGTCTGACTGTTTCGCAGAAATTTGCAAAACTCGTGACCGCTTAGATTCGGCATCATCGCATCGGTAACAACGATATCAACTTCCGTCGAGAGCGCTATCTTCATCGCTTCCAGGCCGTCCGCAGCCGGAATGACTTTGTAACCTGCACGCTGCAGCACAACTTCCAAAAAACGCCTCAATGCCCGGTCGTCTTCGGCCAACAACACGCGTGCCCGCGCGCCAGTTTCAGCTTGCGGCGCTATGCTGTCCGAATCTGCCAATGAAGTTTCTTCCGGAACCATAATGTGAATTGGGGTAACGCTTTTGTCGGGCGGGGTTCTGAGGCCGGCACGAAGCCGTTAGACTCAGAATAGGACGCCCATTTAGTGCTTGTCAACGAGTTGCGCAAAACGCTGCTGCAGCCTGGCCATCGATGCCTTTTTAATACGCTATCCCGGGTTAGTTATCAATAAATTGCCGGTGCCAAAGCTCCAAATTCAACAACTGAAACACTTGAAGGCTAAAGTCCTCGCGACCGGAATTATTTGCCACAACCAACCGTTCAACTTCTGCGGGTTGAAATAGTCCACGCCGCTTAACGGTGTCTGCCGACAACAGGTCGTCTACCATGGGCCGCAATGCACCGCGCATCCACGACCGAACCGGAGCGCCGAATCCCGCCTTTCGCCGCCAGACAACGTCGTGCGGGAACGACCTTTCCATGGCACGCTTCAGTATGTACTTCCTTTTAAAGCCCCGCAGTTTCAAATCCGGCGGCATGCGTGCTGCTAATTCGATCATGTGGCGGTTCAGAAACGGCACCCTCACTTCCAAATTCGCCGCCATCGAAGTCTTGTCGGTGGTCATTAGATTCAGACAAGGCAGAAACGTTTTCAGATCTACGTATAAAAGTCGATTCAACGGCGAAGCATTTTGCACTCTCGCGAAATATCTGCGATGCGCGCTGTACGCATCCATACCCCGCGTCGCCTCACGCATGTGTTCGGAATACAGTTGCTGTTTGGCTTTGTCGGTGAAGTAAGTCCCATAGCCGAGATAGCGGTCTTCAAAATCAAGCGCGGCCGAGCGCGCAAACTTCTTCGCATTTCGCAGTGGCGCAGTCAAACGTCCTGGCAATCCGCCTGGCAAAGTCTGCGAGATCACCTTCATCAGCGGCCGTCGTAACATCGCCGGAACCGGATCCAGCGCGCCGGCAATCTTCATCGCAAGCTGACGAGGATATCCCGCAAACACTTCATCACCACCCATTCCCGACAACATTACGCGCAGAGTTTCGCGTGCAGCGCTCGAAACGAGGTAACTGGGAATCGCCATGTCTATGGCGGGTTCATCCATGTGGTAGACCAGCTTCGGCAGCAACTCCGCCACGTTCGGATTCAACATAATTTCATGGTAGTCAGTTTTAAGTTGCTGGTTTACTCGCCTGGCCCATTGAACGTCGTCAGGAATAATGTCGTATCGCAAGTCCTCGCTTTCAATGCCCACCGTGTAAGTCGAGACCGGACGGCCGTTACTGTGGGTCTTCATCGTCGAAACGATTGCCGAAGAATCGATGCCTCCTGAGAGAAACGATCCGAGCGGGACATCGGAAACCATTTCCATCCTTACCGTCCTGTCGAGTGTGTCGAGCACGCGTTCCTGCCACCACGCTTCGCTGCGTCCCTCTAAAATTTCATCAAACGAAACATCCCACCATTGGCTCGTTCGAATTTGATCATTTTTGAAGGTCAACACGTGTCCGGGCGCAACGGTCTTAATTCCCTTGAACAATGTGTTGGGGTCAGGCGCCCACAAAAACGTCAGGAATTGGTTTAAAGCTTCCGGATCAACGGATCTTTCAACTAGCCCCGTCGCGAGGATCGCCTTTATTTCGGACGCAAAGATGAAGGAAGGCGGACGTCCTTCTTTTGGTGGAATGTTTGCGTAATAAAGCGGCTTGATACCAACGTGGTCGCGCGCGAGGGTTAAAGTCCGATCCTGATTATCCCAAACCGCGAAGTGAAACATGCCGTTGAGACGAGGCAGGCAGTCGGCCCCCCATTCGATGAAGGCCGTTAGTAATACTTCTGTGTCTGTTTGAGTTCTAAAGACATGACCTTTTCCGGTGAGCTCGTCGCGCAGTTCTCGGTAGTTATAGATCTCGCCGCCGAAGGTCAGCACATAACGCCCGTCGGAGGAAACCATCGGCTGATGTCCTGCGCGGCTGGTATCGATGATTGCCAGGCGACGATGCCCGAGGCCAACGCGGCGGCCTAACTTATCGATCGGATCGGAGGTCCAGACACCTTCATCATCACGCCCCCGATGCTCAATAGTATCGAGCATTCGCCTAACATACCTGTCAGGCTCTTGAGTAATAATTCCGGCAATGCCGCACATAAATCTCTCAGTGAAAAGTGAAAGGTGAAGAGTGAAAAGTAAGGCAGTAGTATCAGGTTCAGAGTACAACTCTCTTGGTTGCGCTAGCGCGACGGCACGCAAGCTAAAGCTTGTACTCTACGCTCATCACTCTTTCTGACTCTTTACTTTTCACCCTTCACTTTTCACCGCAACGGGTTGTCCCGAACGAAGCGAGTCCAGAATGCGAAACGTAGCGCGCGTCGCGGCTGCCAAATCCGTAAGCGAAATCAGGGACGCGCCGCCTTCCAAAACCATCGCGCACACCTGCTTCACTTGCTCCGCCTGTCCTTTGTCCTGCGCGCGCAAGACCGTCTTTTCCTCACGACCATTTCGGTAAGCGACTCCCTGCAAGAAGTCATCAAGCACGAAAGTTCTGCCGTCGCCAAAGATCTCGACTCGCTCTTTCGAGAGAGCTTTATCACCCTCAGCAAGATAAGCAATGGAGCCGTTGGAACCATCGGCGAATCGCAGCGTGATGAACACCGAATCGTGATTCACGACATCATGTCGATCAACCGCAACCGCTTCTGCAAATACAGAGACCGGCGGCGCTCCAATCCAATACTGCAAAAGGTCGATGAAGTGACAGACTTCTCCAATAATTCTCCCGCCTCCCTGCACCGGATCCTGAAGCCAATGATCCTGTGGAATACGGCCGGCATTAACGCGATAAAGAATCGAAAGCGGACCATGTCTCTCGCTAAAGAATTCTTTTGCTTTCCGCGCCAGCGGCGAGAAACGACGGTTGAAACCCACCATTAACGTGGCTTGCGAATCTGAAGCTATCCGCAGCACGTTATCCAGCTCCTTGTCGTTCAATGCGAGCGGCTTCTCGACGAACACGTGTTTGTTCCGTTGAAGCGCCTTCGTGGCAAGCTCAGCGTGCAGATCGTGACGCGTGCCAATCACCACCAGGTTAATGTCGTCATCTCCCATGATGCTGTCGGAATCAGATACCGCTTGCTTGAATCCAAACTTCTTTCCCACGTCAACTGCAGTCACTCCTGACGCGGTAGCCACGGAAACCATTTCGGCACCTGCGGTCTTGAACTGCGGAAGCAGCATGGCAGTCAGATATCCGCCTGCACCAATGACGCCGACGCGCACCGACTTGTGGCGCGGCGCGCGCTGTTTCAAACCCTCTAATACAACAGTGCGGTTCAGCTCCGACCCGGGATCGTAAACAAGCAGAACTCCCAGGTACGGCTCGTCAACGTTGCCGGCAATTAGTTCGTACGCTCGCTCTGCATTATCAACGGCGAACCGGTGACTGATCAGCGGCTCGACCGTGACGCGTCCCTGTTTTACCAAGTCTAGAAAGGCTTCGATGTTTCGGTTCTCGGTCCAGCGCACGTAGCCAAACGGGTAATCGTGACCGCGCTCTTCGTAATCCGCGTCGTATCTGCCTGGTCCATATGACATCGAAATCTTCAAAGACAACTCACGCTTAAAATATGATTGACGCGGAACTGTTAAACCCGTCATCCCAACCACGACTACGCGGCCTTTCATGCGGGAAACGTCGCCGGCCAGCTCGACCGGTTCGTTCGAATCCGTCGCCGCAGTTATCAACACCGCATCGACACCGCGCCCCTGCGTCCAACTCATCACCGCAGCTTTCGTGTCTTCGCTTGATAACGCAGCCGCGTCCGCACCAAGTTGTCGCGCCAGATCAACGCGTGCCGGATCCAAGTCAACTCCAAAAACACGGCATCCGTTTGCCTTCAAAAGCTGAACCGTCAGTTGGCCCAACAAACCCAGTCCAATCACCAACACTGATTCGCCCAGCGTAGGTTCCGCGAGTCGAACACCCTGGAGAGCGATGGCCCCCAAAGTTCCGAAGGCCCCTGCCTCGAAATCAACTTCATCAGGCAAAAGAACTACAAGATTTTTTGGTACGGATAAGACTTCGGCGTGCGAAGCGTATCCCACGCCCGCACAGGCTACTCGCTGTCCGGGCACAAACTCCGCCACACCTTCACCGACCGCCATCACAATTCCGGCAGCGCTATACCCTAATGCCTGGGACGAAGCGAGCTTGCCACGCACTGCGTTGAACGTATTTCGCAAACCGTCGGTGCGCGCCCGATCGATTACGGCTTTCACCAGGTCCGGACGTTCGCGCGCTTCCTGGACCAGGCTCTTGCGAGCACTTTCGACCGAAGCGCGTTCGGTGCCCGCGCTAATCAAAGAAGCGACGGTTCGCACGAGTACGCGTCCGGGCTGCACCGTAGGCACCGGCACTTCGCCCACAGCCACCTTGCCGCTCTTTCGGTTTTGCAATACTTGCTTCATGCGTTGATTGGGCTGGCCTTTTCAGCCAGGGCCTTCTCGATGATGCCGCTCACAAATTCAGCACGGGCATCCCAGGTGCCGTCTTTCACGGCCGCCTGTCGCTTCAGGCCCGCCTGAGGATCGGTTTCGTTGAGCGCGTCCTGAATCAATTTAAGGAAGTCGTCTCGACTCCTCGCGATGCGCAATACGTCGGCCATCGATTCATACTCGGGTAATGGAGAAATTACCACGGGCTTCCCCGTCGCCATATACTCGCGAACCTTGATGGCAGAACCGTAACTGGTGAATGCCTTGTCAGTGTCCCACGGCAGCACGCACACATCAAAACCGGCGGCGTAACCAGGCAAATCTGCGTACGCAACCGGGGGCAGGAAATGCGTGTTCGGCAACGACTCGATTTCGATCCCGCGCGATTTGTTGCCGATAAAAACCCATTGCCACTCCGGGTGTTCACGCCCGGCACGTTTTATTAGCTCCTGATCCACTAGCCACGGCTCAATAGCGCCAAAGTATCCCAACCTTGGTCGCGGGTATGCTTGCTATTTCAGCAGGTACCGTTAACTGTTCGCTTCCCACCCTGGACCAATGTTCGAAATCGACAGCCTGCTCGAGCAGATATGAGCGTTCGCGCCCGCGCTCGGCTTCGTCAAATAGTTTCCGGCTTGAGTAGAAAATGATATCAGCACTGTCGAGCGCGCGATTGTGGAGTCCAGTGATTAGAGCTGGGTCAACGGCATGGTCCATCGTGTTCGCATCGTATTTGTCTGAGACATGATAGATCACCAACGACTCGTTCAGGCGACCGACCATTTGGACCGCGGTCGGGATGGCGATCCAGAGTATCGGCTTGGTTAATCCACGAGATCGCGCCAGCGTACCTATCTGGGCTGCCAGCAGATGCTGGTTTACGGTGCGCGCGGCGCCGCTGCCGAAAAAAGGGACAACGGCAGGTGAGACGACAGTAATTCCTTCGTCAGTTGTACGGGCCAGCTTTGCATAGCTGCGCAACTTTCGAGTGACACGCGGGAGAAAATCTTTGTGACGCACGGAAACCATGCCCATGGAGATTGAGTTCACAAAGATCACCTTGTTGCCGGCGCGAGCAAATCGTCGCATCAAATGGTTCTTCGAGTGCGGGTGGTGATACCACCAATCCTCTCCCCCAAAACAGATAATGGAATGATCCTGCAACATGGAATATGCGGAGTTTTCGATGTACTACGATATCGATTTTGACGGCGCGAATCTATCGCGACCGATCAACCGGAACAGTATCCTGCAAAGTTCATACACTGCGAGGCCGACAAGCACGAACAGGAAATAATGCACCGCCAGCACGTAGCGGTATTCAGTGTGCAGCAAAGATTGAAAACAGAAGTAGTAAACCGGAACACTTAACAGCAGCACGAGGACGCGCCATGCACGCCGCCGGATTAATATGACCAAACCGGCTAAGGAGAGAGGCAGCATTATTGCCGTGATGAAGAGATTTTGTAGGGCGTTGACCATCCATCTCAGCGGTCGCGTCCAAACGAATGACGGCGCGCCCAGCTCGAACAGCTCAACACTTCGTACGTTAACCACCGAAACTTCAGACGCGGCGGCAGCGTTATAAACCGCCAATCGCACGGCACCGTCGTCGCTTCCGCTTACGAACGGTATCTCAACAACTTGCGTGGGCGGCTCTGCACCTTCTTTCACTTCAGCCTTTTCAACAATTGCCGATGAAAGAACCTTGCCACTCCCGGCGCCGACGACCTGCAGAGTGAAGCGGCCGACATCAACCACGACGTTCATCCTCAGAACGTACTCGTGATCGCTGTTAACGTCTGTCGGCGTTGTTCGCATTTGGATTTCGTTCCGCGGCGCGCTTGAACTTATTTGAAGGGTTAGTGTGTCAGGCATTTCGATTCGAACGCCTGGAAACAGCTCCATTGTCGAACTCAAGTTGTTTGGCGACGGCCTCCATCTAAGTTGCAACTCGCTCAAGTCGGCATATTGTCTCACCGGCGGATTTGTTGAAATGCGTCTCGCTCTTTCAAGCCGCAACATGGAAGCTGCCCGCTGCACCATCACTCGAAGAAACCATCCCGGATTCTGTCGAATGATGTCGAGCGAGCGCGCCAGGCGCATGCGCTCGCGTTTAACTCCATCCGGCACGAAGAGGGTCGAATAGTAATCCGGTCGATTGTGTTCTTCCGCCTCCATTTTCATGATGCCCATGTCGGTGTTTGGAATGCCAAACTTGCGCTCGGGATCGTAGTCAGAAATTCCTTCCAGCATCGTCTGTCCCGCGCCCAGCGAAACGGGGATGAAATGTTGATACACAATCCAGTTCCGAATTGTCAGCGGAGCGATGACGAGCAGCGCGGCGATCAGGAACATTCCCGCAAATTGAAAACGGCGGTTGCCTTCAAACAAAAATACAATCGCCACAGCGAGAAAAGGCGCCATGAATAATGCATTCGCACGCAGCCAGCACGAGAGACCAATGCAGGCGCCTGCGATTGCAATCGTTAGCAATCGTGGTTTCTTAAGAGCGCGCGTCAGAAAATACGCCGCCAGCAGTAACGGAAAAACGGCCAACGTGTCGGGCAACAGCAGCACCGAGTTCCAGGTAAACTGGGGTGCGAGCGCAACCAGCAGCCCGGCGATTACCCCAACCGTCAAAGGGAATATCTCGATTGCGATTAGGAAAATTAAAACCGCGGCGAGTGAATCACATGCGATTTGAAATAGCTGGATCGAAGCGTTGGACTCTCCGAACATTGACCAGACTACGGCTATTAGAATCGGATAACCTGGCGGATGGCCCAACAAGTTCGGATCGGCCAATCGTCCGGACGTGCTAAAAAAACCGCGCACACCTCCTTCACGAAATAACCTGGCAGCATGCTGATAATCGTTGGCGACAACAGTTTGAACTCTGCCAACTTCTCTTCGCGTGTCATGCCAGGAAAGGAGCCGCACTCCAAACGCGACAACGAAAATCGCCAATGCCCGCAATCACGATATGTTTAAGTGGGGTCCGTTCAGATGCCGGGTGAGTTTTCATGGCCCCACCTGAATGAACTTGACGTTATAGCCACGCACCTTACGTTCCCGCCAAGTCTCAGAACGACCATGACGCGCAAGCCATTCCGTACCCTCTGGTTTGGTTTGAAGCTGATCGATAGCGGATGCTTCGAGCCACGCAGTCTTTCCTTCATCGTAGATCCGGTCTAACTCTGTGCTCATTTGCTCGAAGCTTCGCAGTGGTCGCCATTCAATCGCGGGATTGAAATACGCTACCAGATTGTTATCAGAGTTTTCAGACTGAAAATATACGACCGTCCCAGGCTTCCAAACGCTGTTCATTTCCAAAGCCAGCGATAACGGTGGGTATTTCTCCGTGTGCGTGTTCGGATAGATGAAAAACAAAAAGTTTGACAGTGCCATGACGGCAACAAACAGACCGAGCCGGTACGTCGGCTTTGCTTGTCCTCTTCGCCTGGACAGCCATGAGCCAATTAACAAAATTATTGCCGGCAGATAGAACAACCGGTAGAACGTGTTGTGCGGGAGCCAGAAAAAGAGAAATACGATGTAAAGTCCGATCCAAAGCAGATAAATCTTCATCGGCTGTTCGCTTAAAAGCCGGGGCCCCAGGTCCTTGGTGCTGAGGTTCCGCAGTCTTGTTCCTCTTACGACTGCGATCAGCCAGAGTAAGACGGCCACAGCGAAAACTACGATGACGGCAACAATTGCCGGATTGAGTAGCCCTTTCAATAACGACGGCCTGGCGTTGAAAAAGAGTCGAACGTTGCCACGCAACGTGTATCCAAGGTTGCTTAGGAAGTCGAAACTGAACGATGCATCGGGCGAGTAAGACGTTACCCACTGCGTAAACCTGGTGGGACTCCAAGTTCCCGTTACAAAATAAAAGCAGTAGTAATAGGTCGCAAAGACCAATAGGAAAGACAAGATGCAAAACTGCGCCACTAAAAACGTACGTCTCTTGGGAGATTTGGCCGAGGCTTGCCAAAAAAGAGCTAGCGCAATTACCGGGTAAGTGATGACGGCTAACTGATGTAAAAGCGCCGCTACCGAAAAAATTAAAGCGACCAGCAACGGTCGTGGTCTGAATTCCTCAAGCGTGAAATAAAAAGCTAACAGCAGGCAGAACACGCTGAAAATATACGCATTGGCATCGGTCGAAAATTTCCACCAGGTGGACGAAAAGGCAAACGCCAGGGTCAAGCTCCACACCAGATAGTTTGAACGCAACGAGCGTTTTAGAATTCGGTAAAGCAGATATGCGGTCAAAACACTGACCACCGAATTCGCGACCTGCAAAACCTCAATCGCCCGCCACTTCAAACCCACTGCCTGCGTAGCCTTGTACAGAAAGTACCCGATCACGTTGTAAAGCAAATGGTTGGGGTGAAAGAGCGACGGATGAAATCCGGGCGTAGACTCAATCACTCGCGCGAAGAAGATGCCGTCCCAGTAGTAATTCTTTGTGAGGAACAGTAGATAGACCAGCAGTATCGCCGGGAAGATAATCCAGCTCAGCCTTGTTCCAGGGAATGCGGTTCTATTCGAAGGTGGGTTTGGCACACTTTCAGGCCTGCTGTGGTTCGGATTTGAGGTCGTCGCGGCGAACGCGTGCGACGCATAAACCGGAAACTCCGAACGGAAGATTCAGGTGACGCAGGACTTTACTCTCCGCTCCAAAGATCGCCGTGAAAATACCGTTGAGCGCAGAAACGTTAATATTGTTTTCGCTGGCCGTTTTTATGCCGGTTAGTCGCATCAGTTGTCGGGCGAAGAGAATAGGCAGAAAAAAAGTGATGTTGGCATACGTAGCACGTTCTATCTCGAAGCCAGCCTCTTCAACCGCCCGCCGGAGCGCTGGCAAACGATAGCGAAGCCTGTGATGGCTGACGTCGTCCTGCACGCCCCAGAGAAACATAAACGTGGGGACGAAAATGAGTAGGCGGCCGTCCGGCTTTAACACCCTTCGTATTTCCCGCAAACCTGCTACGTCGTCATCGAGATGTTCAATCACATCCAGCGCAGTCACCAAATCAAACCTGCCCTCCTCGTACGGGAGTTCCTCAGCCGCGCCCAGTGTCACGTTTTCCAGTCCGCGCTCCCGGCAAAAATCTAGCGCATCAGGTGAAACATCCACGCCTTCCGCGTCGCCAAACTGCGATAGCAAACTAAGATTGCCCCCCGTGCCGCAACCTACATCCAGGATTCGCGGTCTGCGATCTACGAAGCTTTTGCAAATCTCTCTCACAAAGCTCTCGATGATGCGCCGGCGCCCGCGGTGCCACCAATGCGTCTCCTCCACCCGGTAAAGAATCGGATACGTATGCTGCATCATCTCCTGCGGCAGCTGATCTGTGGTTTCTGTTGCTTTAGCTAGTCCCACTGCACTTCCTATTTGTTATCGTTACGGCCGATGCGTCCTAAGCCACGCCAACTCATTTTGTTATGCCACCCGATGACAACGTCTTTCGCTCCGATTTCGTCCCACCATTTCCGAAATTCTTCCCCCGACACGTAATGAGCAGTCGGCGCCACCAGATGATCGAACACTATGGTGTGCTGCTCGCGCCAACCAAACCCGGCAATCGAACTTAGATACTCACCATAAAACATCTTGCGCGCCAGGCGCGACCCTCGTCGTGATTTGTTCAATGGACCAAACACTAGTTTGGTCGCGGCATACATCGCTGCTGTCGGCAGTTTCGATAGATGAAGCAGCGCCTTGGGGCTTATCCGTGATGTAATCTGCGTTCGCAAAGGACTCACCAGACCGGTGATCCATCCATTGTTCTCTGCGCCGTATACCCAAACGGAAAAATGGCCGCCCACCTTGATTTTTGACGCCATCGACTTAAACCCGGCAAACGGATCCGGCATGTGATGCAGCACTCCGATCGTAAAGGCATAATCAAAGACTGTAGCCAGAGGCAAATTGCCCAGGTCGGCTTGCACGATGTGCATGTTTGGTGAGCCGCGCGTCGCTGCAAACGCCGATTCGACTGCGTCGCTCAGATCAACGCTGACAACATCACGCGCTCCCCAACGCGCCGCGAGCAATGTGTGACGTCCTTTGCCGCAGCCTCCCTCAAGCACCACCTTGTCGCGAAAGAAATCCTCGGTAACTGGCTTCAACCAACCGAGCATTTGCTCAGCGTAACGATTATCTTCCTGCGTGAAGTGTTGCCACTCCCAACCAAAGCTGGCTGCGGTGGCGGCTTTGTCCGCTTCAATGTGTGAAAGATCCGCAAACCTCGGCACTCCCCGAACAACCGGAAACGTCTTCGCACAGCCCGAGCATTGAAGAGTCGCTGCGATTATCTCAATGCCGTCTCTTTCCTCGACGTCTTGCAACTGGAACGCCCCGCCGCACGCGGGACAAGCTAAGTATTGCAACAATCTTTCCTTCAAACAGACACGCCCTTCACTTCCCAGTTTCAAATCTCAGACTGCGTTGAGAAATCAATTCGCCGGCAGACGCCAAACTGAAACCTGCAAATACACTCAACACACAATGCATCGGCAAGACGTATCTCAGTTCCGTGTGGGCCACAGTTCCGGGAACGAGATAGTAAACGACTGTAGCCATCAATAAGAATGTGACCTGCCAATGACGGCGCGCGCCCAGAACCACCCCAAGCACCGCGAGCGGTAGCAAGACATAACGTGCAATACTTTGGATCATCCCCAGGACATTTACGACAAACGCCAGCACGCCCCCATGTTTGTCTACCGGCAACGTCTTGCTGCTCGTAACATTTATTCCTGCGCTCCCGTAAAACGGTAATGGTTCGCCGGCAACTCTCAACATACCCCACATCCGGCGCAGCATCACGCCCGCGTACCATACAGGATGCCGAACAATTACTGACAACGCCCGCCGGGCGCGCTCCCGATCACGCCGGACGCCGTCAGGATAATACAGAGTAAACGGCGCGTCGGGTGGGACGCCCATTGCCAAGCGTTCGTGTTCGAGAAGCGCGCTGTCGCCAAAAACAGCGCCAAACTCGCTCGCGCGATCCGTTTCACCAATGCCTTCCCATAAATTGGTTCCCATGCCCAGTCCAGCCGGAACAAATGCGCGGAACGCAATCGCGTTTCGAACAATCAGCGGCGCTACCAGGGTCAACGCTCCCAGTAATACTCCCCCGGCCAGCAACAACCTCGTGCGGCGCGAAACGGCGAACAAAAGCATGAGCGCGATGGCCCAGAAAAACACCAGCAGCAATCCATTAATTCGTAACCAACAGGATGCGCCCAGCATCAGGCCGGCCCCGATCGCCCATCCAAAACTGGAGCGCTTGTACGCCAGGAGTAGCATCCAGATCCCGGCAACGACAAACCAACTGGTTGGAGCATCAGCAAGAGGCGTCGCGCCCGCCAATGACAGCAGCGGTGAAAGTGCCGCCAGCAGCCCCGCTATCAAGCCGGCGGGCCATCCATACGCAGTCACGCCGACGCCGATAACGAGCAGGACCGCAAGGGCGTCCAGCATCCACTGCACTCGTTGCGTTGCAGATGCAGAACGCTCCCCGGTGATTGTGTACACCAGCGCCAGCCAGGCGGCGTAACCGGGAGGATAGATGGCCGCTTCAGTTTTGGCCGGATCGCCGATCCAAAAGATCGACGCTTGACCGTCGAGGATTTTCTGAGCGTGCCGGTCGAAGATTGCATATGTTCCGGATTGGAACCAGCCGGGTTCGTTTAGATTGTTCTGCACAAACTGACGCGTCAATCCACGGACGCTGAATGCGATTATTAGTATGAACAGAATGTAGACCAGGCGCTTTCGCGAGATGCTGATCCAGGTATGGCCGTCAGTTGATGGTTCGGGTGAGCGCGAAGACTTTATGAAACGCAAGCTTCTCATTTGGTTGCTGTGATGATCAGATTCCAACCAAAGTGTTTTCGCAGCGTCTTAAAAAGAGTTTCAGGAACCAGCGGACTGAGCGCATGAAGTTCCGCGCGTATCATCTGGTCGATTTCAAAACCAATACGGCTGAACGGTTTAAACAACTCGCGTGCTTCAGACCGGCTATAGACTTTGACCAAGGGTTCGCCTTCCTCGCCGTATTCTACGCACCGGCCCATGATCTGCTCAGGCGTTTGACCTCGCACCAATTGGCCGCGAAGGAGTCCGCGATGAAGGATGATTTCGCCCCAATAGTTGAGCGAGTGACGGTAATAGAGCATCACCTTGGCCACTCCACCCGGTTTCAACACCCGATGAATCTCTCTGACTGCGTCAGCCGTGTTTGGCGTGTGATGCAGGACGCCGTTGGAATAGACGACATCAAAACTGTTATCGGCAAATGGCAGTATCTCACCATCGGTCATCAAAAAGTCTCCCGGCATTCCATACAGTTTGAAACGATGTCGCGAAATCTCGATCGAGCGCGGCGTTAAATCCACTCCGGTGCAAAGTGCTCCTCCGCGAGCAAACTGAAGCAGGTCGGTTCCCATACCGCAGCCGACTTCAAGTAGTTTCTTCCCGGCATGCTGATCAAATCCCATCACCTGCGGCATCCACGGAGCGTACTCGCGATAGCGATGGCGTTCCACTTCTTCAAAGAATTCTCGCGAACCGAACTCATGTTCGCGACCATAAACAGCGCCAGCCGGATCACTTCCCCACTGCTCACGCGCGCGCTGCTTTTCTTCTGCCAGCAAGTTGTTTGTCGCTTTGGCCATCACTACGTCGATTCGTTCAGCCATGCTCTGTAAACATCAAGCACGTTCTGTGCGTTGCGTCTCCACGTGTGATGTTCGATCGCAGCCTGCCGCGCCGCCGTGCCAAGCTGGGCGCGCAGATCTTGCGACTCTGTAAGCCGCACAATCGCGGCGCTCAATTCTTCAGTGTTGGCCGGCTCGACAAGCAACGCCGTCTCTTCATGGGTTAGGACCTCACCTATTTGTCCTAAGCGGCTGGCAACGATTCCTTTGGCCATTGCCATGTATTCAAAAATCTTCGTCGGGGAACCAAAAAATTCAGCGCCCTCCGCAAGCGGCACGTGCGGAGACACCAGCACGTCGCAAGCGTCTAACAACGCCGGCACCTCTCGATGTTCAACTGACCCTGTAAAAATCACGCGTCCAGCCTGTTCCTCTGCTGCCAGTAGATTCTTGACCTCGCTGAGCAAGCTGCCGCTTCCGACAAGTAGAAAGCGAATGTGCGCGCCCGGGATTCGCCTGATAGCTTCCGCCAAGGTAAGCACTCCATGCCATGGACCAAACGAACCCACAAACCCGACCAATGTTTCATCAGCACTGATGCCAAGCGCCTCTCTCTTTTGTGCGCCGCCTATCCCAGGTTTAAACGTTTCAGTATCGACACCGTTTGGATTGACCACGATCTTATCCGCGGAGACACCCGCACGTTCAAGGTTCTGGCGTTCGACTTCAGAAACTACAAAGACCCGAGCGGCTGCCTTCAGGTTTAAACGCTCGTATCGTTCCAGTAGATCAAGCATGCCGACTCGATCCCAATGCCGTCCTACCCAAACCTCCGAACCGTTGTATTCAAGAAATAGAGGCAATCCGGTCTTCACACTCGCCGCTACGCCCGCCCATGAAAACCTGCTGTGGCGCTGATAGATAAAATCCGGCTGCTGTTTGGCAATCTCGATGGTGGCTTGTTCAGTAAACAAGCCGTTGTTGAGAATGTCGAAGGCCGCACGTGACGATCCGACTGCGATGGGCCGGATTATCTTGACCGACTTCGAGGGATCGAGGCCTGCGATCTCATCGTTAGTGACCAGCGAAACGCTTGCACCCAACTTGTCTACTGCGTTTACGAATCCGTTGATATGACTCGCCGCGCCACCCAATTGCGTTCCCGGACCAGGTGTGGTGCGAAGGTAGACAATCCTGGGCGCGTGATCAGGATCACTTTTCCGCAGGCGGATCTTTAGTTGGTCGACGTCAAATTCCAGCTTGCGCAGATCTTGCGCGGCACGGCTGATCGCGTTGCGGCTAACTGCCGACTCAGACATCAGCCTCGCAGGCGCCGCGGTCAGGCTGCGTCTTCGAGTCTCTTCGCGCCATCCGCCATACCTATCGAAAATAATTGTGCGCTGAGCACCCGCAAGAGCGCCAAACAGCAACAGCGCATTTTGTCCGCGCTGCCAGTCGAGGCGTTCTGTTGCAATGGCAAAGATCTCCGGCCGCCGTGCGCGTAACCTGGACAGTCTGGAGACAGCGCTACCTTCCTGAAGCTCCTCACGTGAGGCTGTTTCAATGACGGCAGTGGGAAACCGTTCGGTCAGTATCCGACCGGCGTGCTCGATGTCGCCACTTAGCGCAACCAACACGGCCTTCATTCTGCGGCTCCCAACGGATTATCTTGCCGCAACGCGAAATACCAGCCACTCGCCAGCGCCATCGGCAGTCGATCAGTAACCCCGGCGTTCCATTGAATAAACCTCGACGAGCGCGCCAACAAGTGACCCGCGAAGGGGCCGGCGAAAAGACTGGCACTGCCTTCCCGCCAAACAGTTAGTCCGCATTCTCTGAACATCCTGTACAAACGGCGGCGTGTAAAAAACTGCACATGCCCACTGTCGTCGTTATCAGTTGAGCCTAAAACCGGCGACTTGTTTGTCGCCAGCCTATCCACCAGATGTTGCATGCGAAGCGCGCCAAACAGCCACGAGTCCATTTCAAACTCACCGTAGCCGTTGGGAGTTGTAACTATGACGATGCCGTTTGTATTGATAAGCCGCGCGCCCGCTGTCAGCAAGCCGGCCGGATCGGCGACGTGCTCGAGCACTTCCGACAAAACTCACGACATCAAAACGATCTGTTACTTCGTGGACCGACGCGCACAGGAAACGAGCAGAAGGGATACTCTCGGCTAAATGGTTCGCGTGGGAAATCGAGGACTCATCCGGATCGATGCCGGTAACGTCAAAGCCGAGCTGTGCCAGCGGTATAGATAGTTGCGAGCCGTTGCCGCACCCAACATCAAGAATCTTAATCGTCGACGGATCCTGGGAACGGAAATGGTCCTCAATAACACCTCGAACAAATCGCAAGCGCTTTTGATAGGCCCAGAGATTCTCCTGCTCGTTCACTGATTTCAAACTTTCTACCGGTTGATATGAATAAGATTGCGCAACTCATCGGACGTTACCAGGAGCGTGTCTGACAACGGCTTTCCAGTACTGGATCTGAAATAGAGAAGCATCAACACGAAGATCATAACGTAACTCAACATGGAAGCGAGGGCGGCGCCGCGTCCGCCTAAGGGCGGCACCAAAACCATCAGCAGCGCAACGTGGACGAGCAGAGTGCTGAGCCAAAAAGCGGGGACCGTTGCAGGTAATCCTATGGCATTGAAATGTTGCGCCAGGACGGATTGAACGCCGACCAGGTAAACGCCGGGAAGCAAGATCAACAACTGAATGCTGACATCAGAAAAAGCCGGGCCGTAAAGAGAAGGCAATACAAAACTGAGCGGCGCCGCAGCCAGGCAAATGATTAGCATCACAAATGCAGTATGGCGCGTGACCCTGGCAGTCGTTGTTCCTTTCAGATCCTGTTCTGCCGTAATGCGGGGGAAAAGCAATGTGGCAATTACGCCGGGCAACATCATCAACATCAACCCAACCTGCGATGCGACACTGTACACGCCTGCTTCCGCTGCGCCATGAAAGTGATTAACCAGCAGCAGATCGACGCGGAACATCAAGGCCGCCGCCACGATTGAGAGATGAAACTTTAGTCCGTAGCGAATCATTCGTCCGAGCAGCAGCAGATCCGGGCGCCATCGCGACAATCCGTCTTTTATTCTTGCGCCGTGCATTGCCACGAGGCCGATTATCACCACGCCCAAGGCGACGCTGGCGGCAGTATTAAGAGTGACGAGCGTCGCCAATCCTGAATTCAAAACTATGAGCGCAGCCGCGGCATTAATGAGAACGAACGATTGTCCGGATAGATCTATGAGGTTGAACCGGCGGACGTCTCCTACAGCCAGAAATATATTCAGCCCGATGAGGGTGATGAGTTGGAACGGAATTGAAATGGCCGCGATCTTAATTAGGTCAGGCGAGATGAAACCAAACCAATCCGGGCGCAAGCGCGCCGTCATCGTGAGCGCAAAGGCCAGCCCCGCTCCGACAAGCAATGCGAACAGAAGAGAGTTGAGCGCAACTGCGAAAAGGCGGCTCTGATCTTTAGCTATGAAGTATGTATTGGCGGAAGGCAGTCCGGCACTGCCGAGTTGGACAACCATCGCGATTGAGACGTTGATTACGCCAAGTTGGCCCAGACCCTCTGCTCCTAACCAACGCGCAACAATAATTCCCGCGATGACGCTGTTGGCAGTCATCAACAGCCGAACGGCGAGGGTCCACCCGATTTGGACCGCGAACCGCCGCCGAACGACGGGTGTGCGGCTCTCAGCCGCGGTCAATCCATCGTTCATACCACAGGCTCAAATTTAGCAGGGTCCAAAGATGAAACCCCCAATCCTGACTTCCCTTGCGATGTTGTTCCAGCAGGTGTGCAACGAAATCATAGTCGAGAAAATTTCGCCGTCGCATAGTCGAATTCATCAGATGTGAATCAAACCAACCACCTAACCCGTTGCGAAACCACTCGCGTACCGGAGCGCCAAAGCCGCGCTTGCGACTGTAAAGCAAATCGTGCGGCAAGATCTCTTCGAGCGATCGCTTTAGAATATGCTTTCCGCTCGTGCCTTCTACTTTCAAAGCTCTTGGGAGATCCATCGCATACTCGACCAGATGATGATCGAGGAATGGAACGCGGGCCTCAACACTCGTCGCCATCGTAATCTTGTCAACACGCATCAGCAGCAACTCGGGCAGTCGCAGCTTCAGCTCGAGATAGGTCATGCGCGTCAGAAAATCTGAATCGGGACGTTCCCTTTCGATTCGATCGAGATAAACCTGGACGGGCTGCAGTGAAGAACGCCCGTTGAACCGGCTTCCGATTTCCTTTGAAAGCACCTTTCGTTTTAAGGACTCGTCATAGATAACCACGCCGCCCCAGAAGAGCGGTTCGTCTTCGCCAAGCCTGCGCATCAATTCGACAGCAGCTCTTTTCTTGCCGGTCGCTTCAAGCGCCGGACGCATTACCGAGCTCGCCGCCCGACGAATGAATTGGGGTGTCCGCTCTGCGTAACGCCAAAAGTTTTCGTAAATGCGCAGATGCCGCACGTAGTTTTCGTACCCGCTGAAGATTTCATCCGACCCTTCGCCCACCTGGACCACGATCGTTCCGGAGTCACGAGCAAGTTTTGAAACGTAATAAAGAGGCACACAGACTGGGTCAGCTATCGGCTCATCCTGGTGAAAAACCAGCGCCGGAAGAAAGTCCTGCATCTCCTTTTCCGAGATGATTACTTCGTGATGATTGGTGCCGAACCGGGTTGCGATGCTCCGCGCCGATTCAAGCTCGTTGAGATATTCGGCATCACTAAAGCCCACTGTAAAAGTTTCGACCGGCCGGGACATCTGTTCGGACATCAACGCGACGTTGGCTGACGAATCAACGCCACCCGAAAGAAACACGCCGAACGGAACGTCAGACATCATCCGCTTCCGAATCGAGTCTCTCAGCAAGACGCAGTATCTCCGTCTTATGTTCCTCGTCCGTTCGTATCAGAGGGCTCTCAGACGGAAGTGCGTCCCAGTATTGCGTCATCCTCACTTCGCCATCGCGTTGTACAGTCAACATGTGACCGGCAGGTATCTTTTTGATATCGCGAAAAAGAGTGCTCGGCGCCGGCGTGGTCATGAAGGTGAGGTAGTGATACATCGCGTCTTCATCCACATCGGGCGTCACCGCCGGGTGCTGAAGGATCGCCTTAATCTCAGAAGCAAAGATGAAGCGGCCATCCTTGTGGTAGAAGTACAACGGCTTCACACCGATGCGATCGCGGACGAGGACAAGTTGCTGAAGCTTCGCGTCCCACAACGCGATTGCGTAATCGCCTTCAATGTCGTGAACGAAGTCCAGGCCGCGCTCTTCGTAAGTGTGAAGAATCGTTTCGGAGTCGGTTTGTGAACTGTACACGTGGCCCCGTTGTTCCAAACCCTGGCGCAGCGTTGCATGGTTGTAAATCTCGCCGTTGAATACCAGCCAAAGATCGTCTGTACATCCGCGCATCGGTTGGTGACCGGCTTCGGAAAGGTCAATGATCGATAGGCGGCGGAATCCTAAACCGCCCCGCCCTTCGTCAAAGATCAACTCGCCTGCGTCATCTGGTCCACGGTGCTGCATTTCGTCGCGCATGCGCGCAACCAGTTCGCGCTCGACATTTCCGCGAGTCGCACCGTATTCCCAAACTCCGCAAATTCCACACATTAGCTAGGGTCTTCCATGAGTCGTTGAACCACACTCCGAAAAAGTTTAGACATCACGTAATACCTGCGTCCCGATCCGTCGTTGTTGCTAAACGTTGATTCGTCCGACTGCAGTCGCTCGATCGCGCGCCGCAAGAATGGAGCATCCGAATCGAACAGGTGCTGTTTGGCCTGGTCGATGCTTTTGCAGCTCGAAACATCTACCGCTTCTGAAATAACAATTCGCTCGCCGGTGTCGATTCCAGAGTCAATAAAGAAGACCGTCACTCCAACGGGGTCACCCTGGAGCAGCGACCATTCCATTACGTGCCGGCCTCTGTACGCCGGCAAGATGCCGATATGAGGATTCAGGATACCAAGCCGAAACAGGTTAATCACGGGCTCACGGTAGATGAGTCCAGACTTATGTATTCCCACGTCCAGATTCAATTTTTCCAGTCGGGATAGGTTGGCTGGGTGCTCGAGTGGCTTACGCAACCAGACAACCCTGCCGCTGCTTAGCAATTTGAGTGATGTCCGCCGGCCCGCTTTCAGAAGCAATCGGGCTACGTGTTTCAGGTCAGCCTTAGCCGGCGATTCATTGGGCAGCGGGCATAGGAGAACGAAGACCTGAATACCGCGAACTGCTTGTAATTCTTCACAGATGCGGACCACTGCCGTAAGTGAGTTTGCCAGAATACCTATTCGCATTAGAGGTCGTCACAATGTGATGCGAGCGCGCGGGCGTACAGAGCCAGATAGGAAACCATCAGCCAATTGTCTTGTGCGCGAGAACGCCAGTCGGAAGGTATCAATTCGAAATAGTAGTTTAGCGCGTCGAGAAACCTCAAATCCGCGCTTACTTGTGAATGAATTGCAATCAAGTTAAGACGGTGCCAGAGATAGTCGGTATCGGCAACCTCAGGCGAGTCTTCCTCAATCCTTCTCCGATCCACGACCATCAAACGTTCGAGAATAAACTCTCTGACACCATCCTCCATCGCGTAACTAAAGTTCAACGGACATGCGTACCGCTTCATCAGTAGTTCGAAACTCTGTGATGAATCTTTCTTTACCGATTCGAGTTCTTGAAGAAACTCTGCTGCGGGCGCAGGTTCAGGCGTCTTGGTCACAACCAACTGCCCAAGAGCTATGGCACGTAGCGCGGCCGGGCCAGCTGGTTCACTTTGCAGCCAGGTATTAGTTGATGTGCAGTTTTTGTTTCTGAAAGGTTTCGATTGAGGCGTTTGAGAACTGCTGCTGAACCTGCGCGACGAAGGACGACTGGTCTCCGAAATCATCAGGACGCAATGAAGGAATTCGATGTTCGCATAGTTCTCGAAAACGCTCGCTCACCGCGCTCAGGAGAAGTTGGCGCCGGTTGTTCATCTTGCGTCGGCCGTGCGTACCTTGAACGCGCCCGTCGTTAACTTCTTCGCAAGGTCGGTCAGTGTTACACACTTAATATCCGAGGCCTGTGAAACGTCCCGGACGAACTGCTCAATGTGCGAAAAGTCGCGAACGTCTTTCGTGTGATTCTCAAGAATCACCGGCACGTCGGGGAGTCCACTCGTATGAGCCCGACCTCGGATTGAAGCCAGCATTTCCTTTAGCAGGGAGTAGTCAAGTTGGGCCAGGTCCGAAATCAAATACTTGCCTTTCAAATACGGCACCATCCCTTTTTCGTAAATGCGAGTCAGCGGGGATGCGTGGCTCTTCTGTGCCCATTCCTGACCGTAAACTTCAACGCTACGCGTATTTGGCGTATTTTTGGCGGACGAAGAAAGGCGTTGATTGACCTTCGCCACGGCCGTATTCACATGATGTTTGAACACCTGCCGTCGTGACCCATAAAAATGATTCGTCGGGACACAAATGATGGGTTCAGGTTTGGCCGATACTCTACGCGCATCCGTCATCAACGGGTAATACGGAAGAAATTCCTCCTCACAATTTCGGTAGTCAAGTTTAATGTTTTTCGTATCGTAGAACACGCCACCCACAATGCTCATATCGAAGACGATTCCGAGTTTCACCAGCAAATCCAGGATGTGCGGTGAAGGGGCTATACACCAGGAGCCCGAACGAAAAGAAACGACGCGATAGTTTGGATCGACCGGCCGCAGCAAGTTTTCAAGATAGTCTTTGCCGGCGGTCATCATTCGCAGGGCATCGTCCGGGTCGTAATTCAATATGGACCAGTCCCCGGACAACTTCCATTCGCCGTCGTCGTATACTGCTTTGCTCCATTGCGGGTGGATATGAAGCTGGACGTCGTGGCCTTTTTCAAATGTTTCCCGCAGGAGTCCGTCCCACTCATCCGCCAAAGGACGCAGCTCGGGGTGCGCATGCTGAAACTGTCTGAACGCAAGTTGCTGCATAACTTCAGCATTGAATGAACCTCGCATGCCGTATCGATCGTAGATCTTGACCAACTCGCGCATGGGTTCAAACTGCAGCGCCTTTATGTCGCCGGCCCCGTTGCCGCTCAACTCCCAGTCGTCAACAAAAGCAAGATGGATGGTTGGAGTCACTTTGAATCTGCTTTCGATTTGAATCCCGCAGCCGCTGTGGAACCGAATGAGTTAACTAATCGAGATCACCGTTGATGGCAGCGTTGAGACGTTGCTCCATGTCTTCCCCGGCGCATACAGGCACGATGGCCCAACGGAAGACCGAAGGTACCCGACTTTGAATTCTCCAGCATGCAACTGTTCTTTCGCGCTTTTCCAAATAATCGCACGACATAAATTGCCTCTCAAGCTGAGGTGGCGTATCAACGTCAATAGCGACGATCACAAGACTAGATCCATTACGGGGTCTTCGGCACGCTACTCCTCGTTCATCGACGACGTACACCTCCAGGCCGGAGGCCAGGTGAAAGCGGACCTCGAGATCATGATCGCCGTCACCCAACAGTTCATCTGTGACTAACCACCAGCGCGCCTGCTTATCAAACATGACGGAGCGACGGTGAGTGACCGGCTTATTCAGGCGCATGTATCCGTAATGTTCAGCGGTGACGACATCTTTATCCGGGCTTGATTCCCACTGGACCAAGCGGGGAACCGACTCATTTCCAATTACAAATGGAGCTTCTTTCTGAGTGATGTTCTGTTCAAGCCCGTCAACCTGCAGTGTCGAATGATACGCCGTAGAGCGAAACCGATGACGTTCTTCCAAGTCCGCGGTGTACACATAGGTTCCGGGATCTACTATGAAGGGGCGACCACAGGCAGAAACTTCTATGCTCAAAGCGTCGTTGTGTCCATGAGAACCTCGTCCGTAAATTCCCGCTCCGGTTGCATTCAGAAGAAGGTACAGATCTTTGTCGCGCAAAATATAGACGCCGGCGTTCGCGAAACTCTGGGATGAGGGTTCGCTTTGTGCGGGCGGCAACTCTTCATATTTGCGAACACCATCCTCGCCCAAAATCCATAACAATTCTTCGGGCATGGGGAGTCGTGGATCCTTCAGGTAGCTATCTTCGAAAACCGTTGCGCCCAGCGGCAGGAGGTATGCATGGTCATCGGCCGCCCGCTTCGTAATGGGAAAGAACTGGCCGCTGTCGGTGTCGCCAATCAACGGCGCGCGGCCATCTGGACGGAGGTAACCGCGGACGTAGTAAAGCATTCGTCGCAGCTTGTCCCAATATTTGTCTTCGATCTCGACATCATTTGCGCGGCAAAGAATGAACGTATAAAGGAAGAGCTCTAAAACGAACCGATGATAGCCCGTAGAAGATTCGAAGTCCGCGCCGTCGGCGAGCACCTGCTTGTCCATCTCACGTAACACTTCGCGCAATCCAAATTCGACCCAGTCAATCGCTGAGTCTATCTCCGGCAGCATGGTTCCCAGCCAAACGAGACCTATGACGTCGGACAAGTAATGATTGCTGGTCGAGACGAATGAAAACTCCAGATTCTCGCGAATGAACGCGCCGTGTTGGTCAAACATGGCTAGCAAACGTCCCAGCTTCTGTTCGTCAAACAGCTCCGAATGGCGAAAAACTTCAAACGCACCGAGCAGGTTGGTGGCACGCAGCGCAACCTCCATCGCACAATTCCAGTTGGCTCCCATTCCGTATGGATTTTGCGAGTGCCAACTCTCGAGTTGTGCGAAAAACTCTGCACTGAAGCGTTCGTCTTTAGTTACGACGTACGCACGAGCCAACGTCAGAAAGTGTGGCAAACGATTGAGTTCCCACAGCACTCGCACATCTGAGCCGTCGTGTCTGAAAAGGTCGAGGTCGGCATGATATTCGAGTGGCCAGTGGAATCCGGAAACTGGATCAAGGTGCCAGTCGATATGTTCGCCGAAGTTTGTTTCGCCAATACCTAATATTGGCCATGTGTGCCTATCAACAATTCTGTCGGCCAATGCGAGCAGTTGATGTGTTTCTTCGGGGAAAAGATTCTGCTTGAAGTTTGGCGACGTTAGAGGAGAACCCGGGTAGAAAGGCAGGTTGCGTGCGGCCGCGGAAATGTTCAAGCAGATCAGCGCCCGCCATCTTCGCAAACTTCGGTTGCAAACGGGCGCTTCGCTCCTGCAACTTGCTGAGACGAGCGCGCTCACGGCTGCGAGTCAAGCGTGCTCGGCTGCGCCTCAACAGTTCGCGTGCAGCTGTTGTTGCGGCTACGTCGCCACGGAGTGTGCGTCTTATTTTTCGAACAATGCTCATCTGGCCCGCGAACGAACTGCAGGGGAACTTTCGAGTAGCGAGCTTACGATGCGCTCGGCGGTATGGCCATCCCAGAGAGGTGGTACACGATGATCGTTTGTTGGTGGACTTTCCAGCGCGGATCGGAACGCCGCCATTATTCTCTGCAGGATCGCGGCCCACGAGTTGGTTTGTTCCCAT
Source organism: Blastocatellia bacterium (assembly GCA_963786645.1). Lineage (GTDB taxonomy): Bacteria > Acidobacteriota > Blastocatellia > Pyrinomonadales > Pyrinomonadaceae > PSRF01. The sequence goes on along the minus strand of CAWAZW010000004.1, from coordinate 143,268 downwards.
CTCGATCGTAATCGGACGCTCAGTGTTTTCGCGCAACGTCAGACACGGGATGCCAAGCACAGTGGTCTCCTCCTGAATCCCGCCGGAATCAGTTAACACTATGCGCGCCCCGCTGAATAGCTGCAGGAAATCCAGATAACCCAATGGGTCGATCAAGTGAAGATTGCCACTCCGCTGAATCCGTCTCACCGAATCCAAACTCATCAAGTGTCTTTCTGGTGCGAGGATGGACCGGGAAAACAACCGGCAGGCGATGCGAAATTTCTTCGAGTGCATCGATGATTCCCGCAAGATTTTCGCGCGTGTCTACATTGGACGGACGATGCAGAGTAAGCACTGCATAGTCGCTGCCGGCCACTCCAAGTGTTTCGCGAATTGTCGATCGCTTTGCGCTATCCAGTCGCTGAAGCAGCGAATCGATCATGATGTTGCCGACAAGCCGTATGCGTTCAGGTGGAATGCCTTCGTTGAGCAGGTTTTGATCCGCATCGGAAGAAGGCGTAAAAAGCAGATCGGCAATTTGATCGGTGAGCAGCCGGTTGATCTCTTCCGGCATAGTTCGATCGCGGCTGCGCAAACCGGCTTCAACATGGGCCACTTTAACGCCTAACTTCGTACAGACCAGCGCGCACGCGAGTGTTGAATTCACATCACCGACGACTATTACCCAATCGGGACGCTCGCGAAGCACCACCGGCTCGAAACGCTCCATGACAGCGGCCGTCTGGACCGCATGTGATGCAGAGCCGACTTCAAGGTGAACGTCCGGCTCCGGCAATTCCAGATCGCGGAAGAACGCGTCAGACATGCCAGCGTCATAATGCTGCCCTGTATGAACAACAAGCGGCGTAAACTCTCGTTCGCGCCGCTTCATTTCTTCTACGATGGGCGCGACCTTCATGAAGTTAGGCCGCGCGCCGACAACGTTAATTACTTTGAGCATTCAAGCCGTGTGTATCCAGGGGTCCTAGAGCCTGATGATTCGCGCGCTGCTATCACGCCTGAGGTCACCATTCAGCGCATTGCGAGTGTCAACTACCAGTGACGCGAGTTTGGTAATACGTGAGTAGTCGATGCCGGTGTGATCCGTGATTATGATTACGCAATCGGAATGGGCCACTTCGTCGTCAGTTAAAGCTGCTGAAGACAACGGCTCGCCACCACCTTCCGTGTGCGCATCGTCAAAACGAATTTGCTGAACAAACGGATCGTGATATCGAACGTCGGCGCCCTTTGCGCGCAAACGGTCAATGATTGACAACGCCGGACTCTCACGTACGTCGTCAATATCTTTCTTGTAGGCCACGCCGAGCAGAAGTATGCGCGAACCCTTCATTGCCTTGCGTTCATCGTTCAAGCCGTCAGCGACCAGTTGGACCACGTGTTCCGGCATGCGCGAGTTAACCTCTTCAGCCAGGCCAATGAATCGAGAGTCGAAACCATGCTGCCGCGCTTTCCACGAAAGGTAATGAGGGTCAAGCGGAATACAGTGCCCGCCAATGCCCGGTCCGGGATAGAACGCCATGAACCCGAACGGCTTCGTGGCCGCCGCACGAATCACTTCCCACGTGTCGATATTGAGTGCATAACAAAGGCGGGCCATCTCGTTAGCCATGCCAATGTTTACCGCGCGGAACGTGTTCTCCAAAAGCTTTGCCGTCTCTGCCACGCGCGCGGAGCTGACCGCATGCACGTGGTTAACGATCTGCGAGTAGAGATGCGCCGCAGCATCTGTCGAATCGTCGGTGACTCCGCCTACAACCTTCGGGATGTTATGAGTTTGGAACTGCGGATTGCCGGGATCGACTCGCTCAGGTGAAAACGCCAGCAGAAAATCTTTATCCAGTTGCAGGCCTGTCGCCTGGAACATTGGCAACAGAACTTCATCAGTAGTACCCGGATAAGTCGTGGATTCGAGAATGATTAATTGGCCCGGATGGAGCCGCTTCGTAATCTCCTCCGCCGCAGCCAGGATGTAGGAAACGTCCGGCTCCTTTGTTTTTCGCAGCGGCGTCGGAACGCAAATAATGATCGCATCGCACTCCTGCAGATGATCGAAATTCGTAGTAGCGCGAAGCAGTTTCTTGTCGACCAGGTCCTTCACCACAGACGAATCAATGTCGCCTATGTATGACTCGCCTGAGTTAATTCGTTGCTGCCTTGGATTCGTCGACTTCAAAGCCGGTGCCGCGAAAACCTTTTCCCGCAAACTCGGCAAGCAGCGGCAAGCCAACGTATCCCAGCCCTACCACGCCGACGTGTGCCTGCTTCGAATCAATCGAAGCGATTAGCTGTTCCTTAACCATTTGATCGGTTGTTGCCTCAAGCATCATTCATACTCCCGGTACTATCCACATTCTCTCTCGACACACCCAACCCTGAACCTGTTTAGCCGTTTCGTCTGATGTTGGATTACGCAAGGTGTGCAACTAACAAGGTAAAACTCAAAACAGCCAGTAAATTCCAGCAGGCAAGACTATTTGAGCGTTACATGCGTGTCAAGCAGCATGATCCGCGCGGACCTTCATTAAAACCGGCTTCAGCCCGGTGAATATTGATCGCAAGACCAGGGACACCGTTTAACCGGTTTCCAATCTCGGCTTGCTTTGCTTTCACCGGGCTGAAGTTCGTTTACTGAGAGAAAACTTGTTCTTGACAGCGCCAACGTTTCCAACTATATGCTGCGGCCTTATGAGCGATGACACTTCGAAGGCATCCCAAAAACTCGTACGCGGCCTCGGCCTGTTTGACGCCAGTATGATCGTGGTCGGTTCGATGATCGGATCGGGCATCTTTCTGGTGTCAGCCGAGTCCGCGCGTTTGGTGGGTTCGCCGGGATGGCTCCTTGCCGCGTGGGCCATCGCCGGCCTATTGACGATCACAGGTGCTCTCTGTTGTGCGGAGCTGGCGGCAATGTGGCCCCATGCCGGCGGCCAGTATGTTTTCTTGCGCGAGGCTTACGGATCGTCGATAGGGTTTCTCTTTGGCTGGTCGTTGTTGCTGGTCATCCAAACCGGAACCATCGCAGCCGTAGCTGTGGCCTTCGCAAACTTCACCGGCGTTTTAACCAGCACGATCGCCGCAGACAAATATTTGATCGCGCCGCGTGGATTCGGCGGCTACGCAATCAGTCTGTCGACTCAACAACTGCTGGCCATCGTGATGATTCTGTTCCTCACGCTTACGAACACTCGCGGTTTGAAAACCGGAAAATTCATTCAAAACACGTTTACGTTTACCAAGACCGCGGCGCTGATGGGATTGATAGTCGTGGGTTTGGTACTCGGATGGAATGAGAACAGCGCCGCGTATACGTCCGACTGGTGGAACCCTACCGCAAACAACTGGACGCCGGCTGCATCTCAAATCGGTTTCCAGGCAACAGGTGGCGGCTTGCTGGCGCTCGCTTTGGCGATGTTGCTGGGACGCGCTATGGTTGGACCACTCTTCGCACAATCGGCCTGGAACAATGTGACCTTCACGGGCGGTGAAGTACGCGATCCTGGTCGCAACTTGCCCCGTGCGCTCTTGATTGGTTGCAGTTTGGTGGTTGTGCTGTACTTGCTGGCAAACCTTGCCTACATCGTCACGCTGCCGCTTTCGGCGATTCAAAACGCTCCGCAAAACCGGGTAGCTACTGCAGCGATGCAGGCGATTTTTGGCCCACCAGGCACAATCATCATGGCAATTGCAATTATGATCTCAACGTTTGGTTGTAACAACGGTCTGATTCTGGCGGGAGCGCGCGTTTACTACGCCATGGCGCAGGACGATCTGTTCTTCAAAAAAGTAGGTCTGCTGAATAACCGCAAGGTGCCGGCGGTCGCGTTGATTGTTCAGGGTATTTGGGCCGCTTGCTTAACGCTGCCAAGAACTGTGACGACCAATCCGGAGACAGGGGTAGTTACTTACGGGAACGTTTATACCCAACTGCTCGAGTACATCATCTCCGCAGATCTGGTGTTTTACGCCTTGATGGTAGGAGCGGTGATTGTGATGCGGCGTAAGGCTCCGCAGATAGAGCGTCCTTATCGCACACTGGGTTATCCGGTAGTGCCGCTGGTCTATATCACGATTGCAGTTTTGATTGTTATCGATCTCGCGTGGCTGGCGCCTTCAACGTCAGGCATCGGTTACCTACTCGTCCTGACCGGAATTCCGGTCTACTTCCTCTGGCGACGAAGAGCAAGGATGAAGGCGGAAGGCTGAAGGATGAAATAGGAAGCCCCTTTCTTCGTGTTATTTCGTGGATCGGTTTCTTCCAATCGTGGCGAAGAAGAACGTCAAAGGAGGCCTTTGCCGTCCTTAGGGCTTGAGAACTGAATAATTTTTCTCTTTCATCCTTCCGCCTTCATCCTTCATCCTTTACTTAACCCACTCATCGGCGATCTCCGTCTCAACCTTCACCGGCACGGTCTTCAAGTATTCCTCACCGGCAGCAACCATCGCGCGTTCGACTTTTAACGCCACGTCCTGGGCCTCGCTCGCATCCGCCTCCACCACGATTTCGTCGTGAATGATGTTGACGATCTGCGCGTTGGTTCCACGAAGCTCGTCTCGCAATATTCGCAGTGCACGTTTCAGGATGTCGGCACTCGTTCCCTGGATTGGTGTGTTCTTGCCGTTCCGCTTGGTCATGGAAATCTGCTGACGGTCCTGTTCGTCATAACGAAAACGAACGAGCCGTCCTGATCCAGTTCTTGCCTGACGTTCACGCACCGCGCGGTTGGCCGCTTCGTGCAGATACGTATCGAGCTCACGATACGTCCCGAAATACTTCCTTAAAATATTTTCCGCTTCGGGCACGCCCAGTCCGGTCATGATCGAGAAGCGCTGAGCACCAATGCCATAGACCACACCGAAGTTGAGCCGCTTAGCGAAGTCTCTCTGGTCCCTGGATACCTGATCAGCGCCAACATTAAACACCTGCGCTGCGGTAACTCGATGCAGATCCGCGCCGGAATTGAACGCATCGATGAAACCGCGGTCGCCGGAAAACTCGGCCAGGATTCGCAGCTCAATCTGTGAATAGTCGGCAATGATCAGCTTGCGACCTTGCGGGTGTCCGGAGAAGCAGCGCCGGTACTCAACTGCGTGCGGCACCTGCTGGATGTTTGGGTTCGTGCAGGAAAATCGGCCGGTGGGCGCGCCTATCTGCCGAAAGTCTGCGTGCAGGCGGTTGGTCGTAGGGTTGATCAATTCGATCATATTCTGCCCGTAGCTGGTCAAAGCCTTTTGCACGGTCCGGTATTCGAGAAGCGTGGCAATCACCGGATACTCCGCGGCCAGCGGTTGCAGTTTCCAGTTACGAGTCGAATCGGGAACGGGAATGCCCAGGCGTTCCAGCGCCTGTGTCAATTGCTGGTGTGAATCGAGATTGATTTCGTCACGTTGCGGCCCGCCAAATAGAGTCCCCTGCGAAGACTCCTCCGCCAATATGTCCTGCAACTCATTCGCGAGTTCTTCTCTTCTCTTCTCGACAATCGCCAACTGCTCAAGCCAGCGATCTTTATGCATGTAAAAACCCGCCAGCTCGATATCAGCAACGACCGGTACACACTCAAACTCCAGCAACGCGCATCTCTCGAGCGAGTCGGATATCACTCGTTCCCGCAACTTATCGCGCAACGGAATCAGAATCGCGGCATCGCGAGCTGCATATTCGAGCTGCGCTTCAGAGAGCTCGAAGTTCCAATTGCTGAGCCGTTCCGTCTTATCGACCGATTCATTGAGGTAGCGTGACGCTACCGTCTCTAACCCATGGCGCTCTTCAATGTCGCCCGCGCCAATCAACTGGCTGGCGAGTAGCGTGTCGAAGATCCCCCCCAGATCGACGCCGAGGTAATGCTTGATAAACTTCGCGTCAAACTTCGCGTTGTGAGCAATCTTGATGGGACGATTTGCCGAGAGGAGTCGCCGCAGAGGTTCGAGCGCCTCGCTTGACGAAAGCTTTCCGTTTGAGCCGGCGCCGAAGGCATCGAGGTCGACGATATAGACGCCGGACGGCGTGGCCAGTTGGATTAAACGCAGGCGGCCAACGTATGGATCTAGCTCTGTGGTTTCGGTGTCGAGTCCTATTGCCTGGTGGGCTGTAAGAGATTCAACTGCCTTGCGAAGCTGTTCCTGGTTCTTTACTAACTGATAATTCGTGTTCAACTATTTCTTTACCCCAATCAAATACCGCACCGGCTCGCTTCCGGTTACAAGTGCTGCGTGATTCGTATTCGCCGGAAGGAAATCGCGATCGCCGGCGCGCAATCGATATATTTCACCCGCCGTGTTGAACTCAAGCTCACCGCTGATAATCCAATGTGTTTGATCCAGATCGTGTGTGTGTGGTTCGTGAACATAGCCAGGAGCGTCTGAGTGTTCGGTCACACTGTAGCCTTCAGTCTCCAGGCGCCTGCGTAGATCATGCGCGTCAGGTTTTCGCGATTCATTCCAACGACGAATATCCATCGGCGCGCCCTCAGTCGTCTTCGTTCTTTAATCCCATGAGTCTTTTCAGCATCAGAATCTGGCCTTTGTGCTGGGCTTCGTGATCGATTAGATGATGCAGAATCCAACGCAAACTGTGCTCGTGAATTTGTCCTCGCTTTTTTCTGGTGAAGATACGATTCAGGTCTGCATCTTCAAACGAACTCAAGGTCTGCCGCGTTTGCTCCCTGATTTTCTGGCTTTCGTTCAAGCAAAACTCCGTCGAGTATTTTCTGTGTGCAAAACTTGCCGGATCTACCAGCACATCCCAAAACGGTTTGGCGCGATCCTCGTCAGTCAAACGGTGTCCCGAAATCACCATTTGCATCCAGTACCACTCGGCTTCGCCTATGTGTAAAACAATGGCGCCGATGCAGTGTGCGCCATCGACTCCGGGCCTGCAGGCAAATTCATCCGGTACGTTAGCCATAACCTGGCGCAGCTGCTGCCGCACTTCTTCCATCCCTGCCAGATAGAAACCGATCTCCGGAGTAACACCGGGAGTTGGATTGAGCTCATTGCGAGACATTCACTCTGTCCCTGTTTTAGTTCCAAGCAACGACGATGCGTATTAAGCCGCCCGCGCTGTTGGACGTGCTTTAACCAGCAGCATCAGTAACAATGCGGCTGACCCGCCCAAAGCTGCACTTACCAAAAAGGCGACCGCGGGACCACGCCAGTCCCACAGAAATCCCATCAGCAGTGAAGCCGGAAGTACGGTGATGCCGAAAGCCAGATTATACAACCCGTACGCCGTTCCACGTTGTTCAGCTCGGACCAGATCCGCCACTAACGCCTTCTCTGCGCCTTCGACTAAGCCAAAATAGATTCCGTAAACCAGGAAAAGAATCCAGACGGAGACGGCGTTTGAAACGAACGCGAAGCCGGCATAAACGGCCGCATATAAAATCCACCCAGAAACGATTAACCGGCGGCGGCCCAAAATATCTGAAAGGTGTCCGCCGAATAACGAACTGGCTACTTTGCTAACGTGTAGTACCGCCCACAACAACGGAAGTTGGTTAACCGGAATGCCGACGGATTGCGCACGCAATAACAAGAAAACGTCGGATGAATTGGATAGCGTGAAGAGGGCAATAATCACGAGGAATAATTTGAAGTTGTTGTCGAAGCCGCGCAGCGAAAGTCGAGTCGGAGGCGTGATGATTGTCTCGTCCCTGGCCGGTCGTCCTGGTTTATAGGATTCGCGAACAAACAACGAAACCACGAGGACGGCAGCAATTGCGGGAATCGACGCCAATAAAAAGATGCTCGAGAAATCCTGGGCCGTGAGCGCCGATTGATCAGCTGCAAAAAATTGAACGAGTAGATACCCGACCAGGGGACCGAGAGTTGCGCCCGTGTGGTCCATGGCGCGGTGGAGACCAAAGGCAAGGCCGCGCTCTTTGATGCTGACCGTATCGGCAATCATGGCATCGCGCGGCGCGCTGCGTATCCCCTTCCCAACCCGATCAATCAACCTCAGCGCAAATACCTGGTACCAACTACCGGCAAAGGCCAGCAGCGGACGAACAAAGCTGGACAAGCAATATCCAAAGACAACAAAACCCTTCCGTTTGCCTCTCTTGTCGCTGAAATAACCAGCAAACAATTTCAACAAACTGGAGATCGACTCAGCAGTGCCTTCGATAATGCCAACCACGCCGGCCGAGGCGTTTAGTGTTAATGAGAGGAAGGCAGGAAGCAGCGGATAAATAATCTCACTGGAGATGTCATTGAGGAGACTGACAAAGCTAATCGCGAATACATTTCGTGGCAGTCGCTGGTAACGTTTCCAAAGACCGCCTAGTCCTCCACGCCCGACGAGATCAACTTCGGGATAAAGCTGATCAGATTCATCGTCGTCAATTGTTTTCCCCATGATGTCGAACGATTAACGGTTGGCTGGAGCAGATCGTTGCCGCCTGGGTGGCGGCGCCGGCGTTAAGCTATTGCTCCACCACCAGAAGACTCCGGCGCCGAGAATCGCGATCAGGATGACGCCGACAATGGTTAGTCTGAGTGCCCAACGTATGGCAAGCCGCGCAATCAGGAAAAAGATCGCGAGTATGACGACGCCGCCGATTATGAAGATTGTTGTAAATTCCATCGGATCAGTGCAGTCCAGTGGTCAAGTCAGTAGTCAGTAGTCAGTAAGTCAGTAGTCGGTCGTTAGTGATAGTGGTCTGCTCACTGTCCACTGCTCACTGCTCACTTACCCAGCTTCTACTGCTCACTGCTCACTCGCGACCACTGCCTACTGCTCACTGCCCACCGCCCACTGCCCACTGCTCACTGCCCACTGTTCACTTCTTTCTGTATCTGGCCCGGACCACAGTCTTAATATTCCCGCGGACGTGGAAGTCGCCTTCAATGTTCACGCTTAGCGGATCACACGCCTTCACAAAATCTTCCAGGATGATGTTGATTACGTGCTCGTGAAAAATCTTCACGTTCCGAAATGAGTTGATGTAAAGCTTCAAACTCTTCAGCTCGACGCAACGTTCGTTGGGAACGTATTCCAGGCGAATTGTCGCAAAGTCAGGAAAGTCGGAAAAAGGGCAGATCGCAGTGAACTCTGTGATTTCAAAGTCGATCCTGATTTTCTTCCCTGGAAACTCGTACGCGAAAGTATCGAGAGGAAATAGCTCCATCTCCTCGCGCGGAGTTGAACGTATGTCCAGCCCCTGCTGATTAACCGCAGGTAATGGTGTTTCTTCAATCGCCATAGTGGTAATTATTTGAAGTGCAATCTTATCCAAGCGAGACACTCGCCGCAAATAAGACAATCCACGAATTACTCGAAACAACACGAACCTGCTTGTTCGCGATCTTTCGAGCAATCTCGTGGATCATAACCCCGCTTTACGACGGGCTCAGATGTGCTAAGGGTACGCTGGTCCCTTTCCAATACTGAAGACCTTCACCAGAGCGACGCCGGCGATGAAACCCCCGATGTGCGCTGCGTAAGCAACGCCACCGAGTTGCGAGCCACCTCCCAAAATTCCCAGACTGTTGATCAGCTGGAACGCGAACCACATTCCGATTGCGACATAAGCCGGCACGTCGGTGAGAAATCTAAACAGAATTACGGTCACTCTGCGTTTCGGGTGCACCACCAGATAACCACCTAACACACCTGAGATCGCGCCCGACGCGCCCAGACTGGGAATGAGCAGACTCGCTGGATCGGTGGCAAACATCACCGTGGTCACGACGTGGGCCAGTGACGCGATGATGCCGCACACCAGATAAAAAATTGCATAACGAACGTGGCCCAATGTGTGTTCGAGGTTGTCACCGAAGATCCAGAGAAACAGCATGTTGCCGGCGATATGGGCGATGCCACCGTGCATAAACATCGAAAGAATCAAAGTCAGATAGACACTTAAGGGAGTCGCTTGCAGGCCGGGAACGAGTACTTCCTGGCCGGTCATAGGATGTTGGACTATCCGATCAGGAGTAGTTATGTCGCGCCCAGTGGTAATTTCCTGCGGAACGGTAGAAAACGCATACGTGAAGTGATCGTTGGTTCCCAGTTGCTGGAAAAAAACAAAGACGATGATGTTGAGTGCAATGAGGATGTAATTAACGATCGGAGCAGTGGTGCGATCGGCGTTGTCGTCGTATAGCGGAAAGACCATCGTATGTTTCCCTTCCTTCCCTTTAACTAAGAGCTCAGTTGAACGACAGCGTGTTAAGACGCCGTCGCGGCGGTGTTAACAATGTGTTCCCAAAGGCGCTCAGCTGCGAGGCATTGAGACGCCCGCATGCACAATCGCGCGTTCGTGCGGCTTCAGCAATTCGTAACCTTCGGATCGTGCCACGTACGTAGCGGCAGTGATGTCGCCAGTGACATTCAAAGTGGTCCGGCACATGTCGAGAATCCGATCGACGCCCAGAATGATCGCGATGAGTGCCGGGTTTACATTTATGGTGACCAGAATGCCAATAATAAATGGAATCGAGCCTGACGGAATGCCCGCTGTACCAATGCCACCGAGAATCGCGAGATAGACCACCATCAACTGTTGGCCCAGCGACAAATCGATGCCGGCCAATTGGGCCAGAAACAAGACAGTAACTCCTTCATACAAAGCCGTACCGTTCTGGTTTGCGGTGGCGCCAACAGTCAGGACGAAACTGTTCACCTCCTGCGGCACTCCCAGGTTTTCTTCGGAGATGCGCAAGGCGGTTGGCAGCGTTGCGGTTGAGGACGACGTTGAAAAGGCAGTCAGTATTACTGTCTTGATGCGGCGGAAAAACTCAATTGGCGATAGCTTTGAGAGAAAGTAAACGGACAAAGAAAACACGCCGAACATGTGCAGCGACAATCCCAGCAGCACCGTCACTACAAACCACGCCAGCGCCTGAAGCAAATCAAGCCCGAACCGTGCTGTGTTGTTGAACAACAGACAGGCCACCGCAAACGGCGCGAGCTTCATAATGATCTCGATGATTTTTGCGGTCACTTCATATAAAGCTTCCAGCCCACGAAGAAGTGGCGCCGTGGTCGCCACCGGAATCAGCGTGATGGCAACTCCGATGACCAAGGCAAAGAACATGAGATGGAGCATGTTCGGATTCTCACCGGCCAACGAATTGATCGGGTTCCTGGGAACGATTGTTTCAACCACAGCCAACAAGCCTTTTGGCGCCGCTGCTTTCGCTTTGGTGGCGTCGTCGACAGTTTTCGTGGCGTCGGCGGAATAACGCACCTTCAAAGCTTCCGCCGTGGCGGGATCAACTTTTTCCCCGGGCCTGATAGTGTTGGCAAGCGTCAATCCTATGACCACCGAAATCGCCGAAAGCACCACGCAGTAGCCAAGGGTTTTCAAACCCACCCGACCTAGTTTGCGTACATCACCAATGCCGGCTACTCCCACTACCATTGACGAAAACACGAGCGGTACCACGATCATGAGCAGGAGGCGGAGAAACAGTTGCCCAATTGGGTTCGCAATGTTATCGGCCACCCAAACCACGTTCGGGTGCGAGCCGCCAAAAAAGTAATTCGCGCCGACTCCGGTAATAACGCCGACCGCGAGGCCAATAAGGATGCGAGTGTGTAACGCCCAACCTTTGGGCTTGTCCGGTGTCTCCTCGTCGAGGTCGGTTGTGACTTCGCGCTCAAACGCATCAGCGTCGATCGTGCGACGCGTTGGTTTATCGTCTGATTTTTTCGGCATAAGCTTCTCTTGCGGCTGCAGTTGTTAACGGCCCCAACGGAGTTTGTCGCGCAACACGTCGAAGTAGTTTCGATTCATAGGTTGCACGAGGTTGAATGTCGCACCACTCTTCCGAATCACTACCCGGTCCTCAACGTTCAAAGGAAAACCCACCTGCCCATCCAACGTTAACGCTACGTCTTCTTGTTCAGTCTTGAGGCACAGTTCGATCACAGCATCGTCAGGCACAACGATGGGCCGGTTCGAAAGCGTAAAGGGGCAAATCGGCGTAATTACGACAGCGTTCATTGAGGGATAAATAACCGGGCCGCCTGCCGAGAGATTGTATGCGGTGGATCCTGTCGGAGTGGATACTATGAGACCGTCGGCCCGGAATGAATTAACAAACTGCTGGTTGAGGTAGGCTTCTATTTCTATGATCCGGGCCAGCGCTGACTTGTTGATGACAACATCATTCAGCACGCGATTGCTGGTGACCTTTTCATCGCTGCGGAGCAATTCGACATCCAGCATCACGCGTTTGTCGAGCCGGTAATCTCCGGCCAGGATCGACTCGAGAGCCGTATAGAGTTCTTCTATTCGGAATTCGGCGAGATACCCCAGGCCACCATAGTTGACGCCAAGCACCGGCACTTCCCGGTCACCCATCATCCGAGCGGTGGCGATCATGGTGCCGTCGCCGCCCAGGACCAGTATCAGGTCAACGTCGTTAGCTAACTTGTCACTTGAAATTTCGTCGACCGTGCATCCGGTCTGCTGTTGGATCTGCTCGCGTTGGATTTCGGCGCCGCCCACCAGAGTGATACCGCGGTCAGCAACCCAGCGCGCCAGATCGCACATGGTTTTCAGCGCGTCAGGTTGATGCGGTTTAAGAACCAGACCGATACGCTTTATCGAAGAGGTGACCATCCGACTGATGCACGTAGCCCGGCCGTTGAAAGGGCGCTAATGATGTCTGAATGAAACGGCTGCCATGGTAACTGCAAGCATCGATAACGGGCAACGCCGTTATTGTGCCTTCTCGTAAAGGGCAAGGAATTCGATATTGCCGTCAGCACCGCGCAAAGGAGATTCCATTACCCCTCGCACTTTAAGGCCGAGCGCGTTCGCCGCCTGGTTAACTTCCTCGACAACTCGCGCGTGTTTCTCCGGATCGCGTACGATTCCGCCCTTTCCTACTTCGGAGCGTCCTACCTCAAACTGAGGTTTGATCAGAATGACCATGCGACCCGATTCTTTCAGCAGCGGAACAATCGCGGTCAGAACCTTAGTCGCCGAAATGAAAGACACATCCATCACGATGAGATCAAACTGGGTGTCGAAGTCGTGCGGTTGGATGTAGCGTGCGTTTATTCCTTCGCGGACCTCCACGCGCTCATCAGTTCTCAGTTCCCAGTCGATCTGATTGTGACCAACATCCACGGCAAACACTTTTTGCGCACCATGTTGCAGCAAGCAATCAGTAAAACCACCCGTGGATGCGCCCACATCCAGACACACCAAGTCCTGAGTCTCGATCCGAAACTCGCGCAACGCCGCCTCGAGTTTCAGGCCGCCCCGTCCTACGTAACGAGCGGCCGGATCGTCGGCGCCTTTCACGCGTATGTCAGCGTCTATGGGGATTAAGTCGGAAGGCTTTGATGTTCGTTGCTCGTTTGCCAGAACGGCTCCAGCCATGACCAAAGCCTGGGCTTTGGTACGTGAATCTGCCAGACCGCGTTCGACCAGCAACTTGTCGATTCGCTCGCGCTTCATCCGGCGTCACTTTAACGCAGAACCAGGATCGCTGAACGATGTTTGTAGTTTGAAGTTTCGAGTTTGAAGTTTGTAGTTTAAAACGAGCTCGGGTAATTAGAGAGACCGTCGTCCGGGAGAATCTCACGGAACTCGAAACCCGAAACTCCAAAACTCGTTTTTAGGCTTGCCGACGCGTCGGCTGGGTGATGGCTCGCGGAGTGTCCGCGAGATTGAGTTCGTCTGCACAATCGATGCATAGCCAAACCAGTGTGTGAGGGGCATCGGACCAGAAGAAAGATCCAACTCGCCCGGCAACTTTCATCGCCTCATTGATTGGCAGACGCTGTAATGCCTGAACGTAAAAGACCCCATTGTAGAACTCGCCTTCAGCGTCTTCTTCTCTATGAATACATTCTCGTTCGCGAAAAACTTGCTTCCTCATAGAAGTGCCCTGCTTCCTCGCGCCGCACGCGAAAAATAAATGATTAAGGAAAAGCGTCGGGAATGCGTTCTTGGTGAGTCTGTTACCGGGGCAAGCGACTCTGCCAATCCGTTATCTCTGTTCGCTTGCGCCAGATGATGCCACTCGATTGAGAAACAGTCAACAATCTTGATCCGGTAAAAACACTAAAAGTCGGGTGGGAGCGAACTAAGGGCGCGGTGATCCTTCGAAAATCTCTCTAATTCTCAATAAATCGTCGGTCGTTCGGGCTCGCTCGCGTGGCTCACGTCGAGCTTCCCGGGCGGCGCGGCGGCGTTGCCGCCTCTCCTCCTGTCGCTCAGCACGCCGGATTTCGCGGTCTGTCTCTTCGTCATAGTCATCGGCCGCCCTTTCCGGCCTGTCCCTGACAATAACTGGACGCGGCTCAGGTGCGCTTTGAGGCTCGGGTTGTTTCACCGGCGCAGGCTCGGATTTTGCCGGCACGGGCTCCGTGTCTTCAGCCTTGATTGGCGGCGACTTTGTTTCGTCCGTGGCTATGACTGGGTTCTCAGCGGCGCCAGCGGTCAGTCCACCAGAGGAATTGTGCTGTTCATCCGCTTTCGGTTGTTCACTAACGACAGTTGTCTCCAAAACCTGCGGCTCGCCTGAACCCACATAGCGGTATATGAATGTGGCAGCCAGAAGTCCGATTAGGAGGCCTCCACCAATTGCCATGGCCATTGCCACCCGCGCCTTTGAACGGGTTTTCGCTTTCACCTCTTCAAGGGGCACAACCGGTTGAGCTGACAGCAGAGTTGCCTCTTCATCAAAGTGAGGTTCGTCCAATCTAACTTCGGTTCTCGTAAATCTTTGACCAGTAGTTGAATCCATTATTTATCCAGTTAACTCCTAATTACCCGACGACGATATAGCTATCCGCCCTCGTAGTTGCAAGCGCGAGGCCACAATAACAATCCCACTCGAATCGCTCTCAAGTGGGGGAATACTCAAGTTTTTACTGGTTACGCCGAGGCGAACACTGACCATATCGTGCACCAAAACAACGCGCCCGTCTGCATGGGGCAGTACGGGCGCGCAACAGTCATTTGGAGATGGTCGTATTTCAGCGTCCCAACTTCTGCGGTTTGGCTCTCCGATCGTCGAGGACGTCAATGCTTTGCTTCACGCGTGTATAGATGCCGTCAGCGTCCAATCCATATTTCGCCAGGAGCAGTTTGGGATCACCATGCGAAACGAGGCGGTCAGGAATACCCATTCTGACCACTCGTACTTTGTCCTGCAGCCCGTTTTCTTCCAACAGCTCGAGTATCGCTGATCCAAACCCGCCCGCAAGATATGCTTCCTCAACCGTGACGATCAGGCGCTTGGTCTGTGCCAACGCCAGTAAAAGTTGAGCATCCAGTGGCTTCACGAATCGAGCATTGACCACAGTTGTTTCGATCTTTTCTTTCGCCAGATGTTCCGCGGCCCGCAGCGACGGATGGACCATCGAGCCATAAGCGATAATCGCGATCTCTCCGCCGTCGCGAAGTATTTCACCCTTTCCGATTTCCAGGACCTTAGGCTCGACATCAATCGGAACCCCGACGCCGCTTCCGCGCGGATAACGCATCGCCGCCGGCCCAACGTGTTCAAGCATTGTGTGCAACATGTCGCGCATCTCGCCTTCGTCTTTCGGCGCCATTAAAACGATGTTGGGAATACCGCGTAGGTAGGCGATGTCCAGCAGCCCGTGATGGGTTGGACCATCGCCGCCCGCGACACCTCCGCGATCCAGACAAAACTTTACGTTGAGGTCCTGAATGCAGACGTCGTGGACGAGTTGGTCAAAGCCGCGCTGAAGGAACGTCGAGTAGATCGCGCAAACGGGTTTAAGTCCTTCGCATGAAAGTCCGGCGGCAAAAGTCACGCAGTGTTGTTCCGCTATTCCGACATCGAAGGAACGCTCCGGAAATTTCTCCAGGGCCGTGCAAATTCCGGTGCCGTCAGGCATGGCCGCGGTAAGCGCGATAATCTTTTCGTCCTTTGCCATCAACTCCGCCAACGTATCACCGAACACCGCCGTGTAGGTGGGCGCGCTGGCTTTCGACTTGATAGCCTGGCCGCTTTCCAGGTCGAACGGACCGGTTGCGTGCCAGCGGTAATAATCCTTTTCTGCCTGCGGATGTCCTTTCCCCTTCGTCGTCAAAGCGTGAACTATGACCGGTCCATCCTGCACCTGCTGAGCTTCGCGAAATGCGGCCACCAGCGCACGCGGATTGTGACCGTCAACGTAACCGATGTATTTGAAGCCCAACTCGTTAACCAAAGCACCTGGAAGAACGGCCGCCGCGATGGCGTCTTTGACAGTTTTCGCCGCGTGATGAAGTCGCTCGCCGACCGTAGGAATCGCACGAAGAGTTTCTTCGACCTCATCTTTGAAGCGGTGATAACCGTGTGCGCCTCTAATGCGATTCAGGTAACCCGTTAATGCTCCGACAGCGGGAGCGATCGACATTTCATTGTCGTTAAGGACTACAATCAAACGACTCTTTAAATGACCTGCCTGGTTGATCGCTTCCATGGCCATGCCACCGGCGAGCGATGCGTCGCCAATCAGAGCAACCACGTGATGGTCTTCGCCCTTTCGATCGCGCGCAATGGCCATGCCCAGTGCTGCTGAAAGCGAAGTGGATGCGTGACCGGCGCCAAAAACGTCATATTCCGACTCGTCGCGACGCAGGAAACCACTGATGCCGCCATACTGTTTGATCGTCGGCAGTGAGTCGCGCCGGCCAGTCAGAATCTTGTGTGCATAAGCCTGATGGCCCACGTCCCACACCAAACGATCGCGAGGCGTATCAAACGCGAAGTGCAACGCGACTGCCAACTCAATCGCGCCCAGGGAAGCGCCCGTATGGCCACCTATGCGCGACATTGTTTCCAGTATGTATTGCCGGATGTCGTCTGCTACGGTCTGAAGATCCTGAACGGGCAGACGACGCAGATCTGCGGGCGAGTTAATAGTTTCAAGCAGGCTCATTTGCGCGGTATTGTAGCGTGCGACCTTGGGCTTTTACCACCTCTACCAATTCTCGGTAGTGGTCAGTTTGATGTCCGAACTTTAGTTTGTTGAGGCGCCGCGACAAACTGTGAAGTTCATCGGACACTCTCAACCACTATCCAATTCTTAAAAACTTTCCCTTTGGCCGCTCGGATCAACTCCTCCTCTTTGCGTTGTAAAGTACTCTGCTTCACTTAACAATGTCAACGATTTAATCTTTCCAGACTTATTGCCGCGCGCGGGCGTCTAACACGGGAAGACTGAGGAAACTCATCACTTAATCCCCATTTTTCTTATCGAAAAGCAAAAAGGAGTAGTCAAAAAATGTTTTCCAGAAGGAACTTAATTGGCTTCGCAGCAATGATTCTGGCTATCGCAGTGATTGGCACAGCGCAACAGTCCCAGCAAACACCGGTCAATCCTGACGGTTCATCACGCGAGGAGAAGCTCGAACGAAAAGAAAGACGTCACGAGCGTATGCGACGCCACGACAGAATGGGCGAGCATGGCACACGTCACCTGATGCGCGGGATCGAGCTCACGGAGGTTCAACGTGCCCAGCTAAAGGCGATCCTTGACCGCCGGATGGAAAGCACCAAGCTCCAGCGAGACGAGCTGATACAGTTGCGTGAGAAAAGACGAGATGGAACGTTCTCTGACGCCGACCAGGCAAGAGCCGAGACATTGCGTGAACAGATCCGCGCTTCGATGCAAGGCATTCGCGAAGAGGCAGAAGCTCTTCTGACCACAGAACAGAAGGCCCAGCTTGAGCAACGCAAGCTGGAGAGTAAGGAGCGTGACGAAGAGCGGAAGCTAAGACGCGAGCAGAGACTGAAGGAACGCCAGGAGCGCCTGAACAAGAGCACCTCGTTATAGATTTCGTTCTACGATTAAACGAAAGGCCCGGGTGAGTTTCACTCCGGGCCTTTTTGATTCCCAGCAAAAACACTTATACCGGCTGGACCGATCTTTCAATACTCACTGTGGGTGTCACGTCTGTAGTGCAGCAGGCGCCGGTGGTCGGTAGATTGTCCTGCAAGACCACGAAGACTTCCCACTCGTTACCATCGGGATCGTGAATCCACGTTTTGTCCTGTAGCGCGTAGCAACAGTTTGTCTGCATCTCATCGCGCGTCTGCAACCCGGCGTCGATCCAACGCTGCTTGACGGCCATGACATCGTCGGTCGAAGCGACCTGAATTCCCAGGTGCGATAACGCTCCCCGCTCGCGAAAAGAGCCTTCGTTCAACGTAAGGTTAAGGGGTGGGTTCTGAACATCAAACTTGGCGTAACCGGGGCGTAGTTTGAGAGGCTCAATACCCAGCATCTTGCGATAAAACTGAACACTTTGCTCAACATTTTTGACGTTGAGCGCCAAGTGGGCTTTCAGAGCCACTACCTGATTTCCTGCATTGCTTTCCATGTCATCCTCCTCTATAGTCACATTCGTTTATGCGAATATGTGGCACTTTACAGCGGCAGGCACATATCTGTCAAGGCGAATATGATAAATGCTTGCGACTGGAACTGCGACACCTGTTTCGTGACGCTTCAGGGCGGTTTCGAACGCAAGATATGGATAGAAAAAGAGGTTCTTTTGGCTTAAATTTCAGGCGCAAAAAAGGAACTACTCAACGCCTGAAATCGTATTAACCACTGCCACCAAAAACGGACTACAACAGGTTTCCATGGGCAAAGAAACAAGCATTGCACTTCTGTTTAAGGCGCTAGCCGATCAGACGCGTTTGCGTCTAATCAATTTAATCGGAGACGACGAAGTCTGCGTTTGTTTCTTCGTCGAGGTCTTGAAAATAAACCAGCCGAAGATATCCCGCCATCTGGCTTACCTGAAGCGCGCCGGAGTCGTCGCAGCACGCCGTGAAGGAAAATGGATGCACTACCGCATTGTCGAGCCCGCCGATCCGCATGCAGCCAGAATATTTAGCGAGGTCCGTTCGTGGTTGGAAAACAATTCGGTGATGATGGGCGACCGCGCCAGACTGAGAAAGATTTGTTGCGCGCCGCAGCTTCCCGTTCAACTTCAACGCGCTCCGCTTCCCGCCAGCGTAGTGGCGTAAATCCCGCGTCCAATAGGAAGGACAACACGAATGGTTACCGCAATCGAGCCAGTACTGCGCAGACAGCTAATTGATCGACGTCAAAAGTTGGTAAACGCCACCAGCGCTTTCCACCGTCCGGCCGAGCTGACGCGTTTACTTGGTGAGGTGGACACCGCGCTACAGCGTATGGACGACGGCGTTTACGGCTTATGCGAAGTTTGTCATGACCCGGTTGAGACAGAACGCATAATTGCCAATCCACTCGAACGTTTCTGTATCGACCACCTGAGTCCAAATCAACAGCGCGCCCTGGAAGACGATCTTGAGCTGGCTGCTCAGATACAAAACACATTGTTGCCGCCGCCCACGCGGACCATCGACGGGTGGGAAGTTGCTTATCACTACCAGCCGGCAGGTGCCGTCAGCGGAGACTACTGCGATTTGATCAACGCCGAAGACAAGTCCCTGTATTTCGTTCTTGGCGACGTGTCGGGGAAAGGTGTTGCCGCTTCAATGCTCATGGCTCACCTGCATGCAATGTTTCGAACCCTGGCGTCGATAAACCTGCCGCTAGAGCAAATGGTTGAACGTGCGAGCCGGGTGTTTTGCGAAAGCACCTTGCCTACTCAATACGCGACGCTTGTTTGCGGCAAAGCCACCCCAAATGGCGAAGTGGAAATATGCAACGCCGGACATTTGCCGCCACTCCTGGTTCAGAAAGGTAATGTGACCAGCATCGCGGCGACTGGCCTGCCTGTAGGCATGTTCAGCAGCGAAAGTTTTTCGGTCAATAAATTTCAGATGCAAAAAGGTGACAGCATCTTTCTTTACACGGACGGCTGTTCAGAACGGGCGGACGGAGCCGGTCAGGAATATGGCATCGAGCGTTTGTGCGACATGTTGCGAGCTGAGCCCAACCTGTCGCCTCGGCCTTTGTTGGAAAGTGGAATCCGTCAACTTGAAGCATTTGCGGATGGTCACGCCGCCTTCGATGATTTAACGCTCATGGCCATTCAGCGTACGCACTGATTCGTGGGGGATGATCGTTGCCTTGACAATCTTTGCCTGCCGAATAGAATGATTTTCGCCTCGAATAGGTACGGAGATGTGGCCGAGTGGCTGAAGGCGGCGGTTTGCTAAACCGTTAAGGGTCAAAAGCCCTTCACAGGTTCGAATCCTGTCATCTCCGCCAGTTCTTAAGGTAGTCAGTCAGTAGTCGGTAGTCAGTAAACAGTAGATTTTCCTGCTGAATTTGCGGACTACACTATTGGCTGCGGTTTCTAAGTAGTCAGTAGTCGGTAGTCAGTAGTCAGTAGAATTCCTGCTGAATTGCGGACGACAACTACTGGCTGTTTTGCTTTGTGACTTGTGTAACCCGTCCGACTACTGGCTACTGTTTACTGTCTACTGTCTACTGCCGTTATGGTTCGCGTAAGATTTGCTCCATCACCAACCGGCTATCTGCACATCGGTGCAGCGCGTTCTGCACTGTTCAACTGGCTCTACGCGCGGAAAACCGGTGGCAAGTTTCTCCTCCGAATTGAAGATACTGATCTGCAACGATCGACTGAAGAGTCGACCCGTTCCATTATTGAAGGACTCGAGTGGCTGGGTTTGTCTTACGACGAAGAGTTGGTATTCCAGTCGGCCAACGCCGATAAGCATCGCGCCGCCGCTAACAAACTAGTGGCAGAAGGAAAAGCGTATCGCGACTTCACTCCCAAAGCAGAACGTAACGATGCGACGGTAAAACAAGGCATCGCCGACCGTGCACGCGCGCAATCAGCCGAGGGCGCCGATCCGCGCAGTAACCCGTATCGCGACCTTTCGAACGACGAGTCAGATAAACGAGCGGCAGCGGGCGAGCCTTACGCGGTGCGCTTGAAAGTGGCGCGCGAAGGAAAAACGCAGTTCGAGGATATCGTCTTCGGTCCGCAGGAGCGCGAACATTCCGAGATTGAGGACCTGGTGCTGCTCCGGTCAGACGGACACCCGCTATACAACCTTTCAGTAGTGATTGACGATATCGAGATGGGAATCACTCACGTGATTCGCGGTCAGGATCATCTTACAAATACACACAAGCAGATATTGCTTTACCAGGCCCTCGGTGCGCAGGTGCCCAACTTCGCCCATCTGCCTTTAATCCTGGCGCCTAATAAAGGAAAACTTTCGAAACGAAAACACGGTGAGGTTGTTTCGCTAACTACTTATCGCGATCGCGGATTTCTGCCCGAGGCCTTCCGTAACTTTTTGGCGTTGCTTGGTTGGTCGGCTGCTGAAGGCAAAGAGATGCTTTCGATGGAAGAGTTGGTCCAGCAATTCTCACTGGAGCACATTCATCGATCACCGGCAGTTTTTAACTTTCAGGAAAACGATGCCCGCCATTGGACGGATGAAAAGGCGCTGTGGATGAACGCTGAATACATTCGCACGATGCCGGTCGAAAACTTACTTCCGCTCGTGAAAGCCGAACTGCGCGCGAATAAACTCTGGCGCGAAGAATACGACGAGGACGACCGTGAATGGTTTGCACGTGCTGTGGAATTGATTCGCCATCGGTTCTTTACACTCAAAGATTTTTCGGGTCAGGGTCGCGCTTACTTTTCAGACGACTTCGATTTTGACGAAGCTGCCATAAACAAAAATCTGCGCAAAGAGCCGGCATTGAAGGAGCTGTTGCCGGCCCTCGCCAACTCAGTTGGAAGAAACAAATCCTTTCACGGCGGAAACTGCGGAGGCCACGCTACGTCGTTTCGCCGATGAGGCCGGCGTAAAGTCAGGCCTTCTCATCAATGGCTCGCGCACAATGTTGACGGGTCAGGCAGTGGGTCCTTCGATGTTTGAGGTGTTTGATATCCTCGGCCAAAAGCGTTCGGTTGAAAGACTGCGAAGTGGTGTACCATGGTTTGACGTAATGAATGCCCTTGGTGACGTTTAATTTCGACCCCGACTCGATTTGATCAAAATTCGAGAGGAGTACCGCTTTGTTGAAGAAACCCCTGATCGCACTCAGCCTGCTTGTCGCAATCCTTCCTGCCGTCGCTTTCGCCCAGAACACCTAACTCTTCCATCACGGTACGCCCCCGAACGACCACACCTGAACAAAATACAAATCGCTCGACAACTGACACCGAGAGAGGAATTACCGTTAAGAAGGCCGCTCCTACTGCGCCCGCGCAACAAAAGCCTGCGCTCTAAACCGGGGCCAGCGACCTCCCAGACCCCCAGTTCGCCAAGTGCAGCTCAGGCACCCGGTTCGCAAAGTGTGGCCGCCGCGTTCAATGCGCTAATTAATGGGATCCGGAAATCAGATGTGGAGCGATAACGAATACCTATTGGAATTCGCCGCGACTCGTTTTGTTCAATAACAATGGGACGGTGACCAGGGGCTGGGAACAGATGCGGAAGAACCGCGAGAGCTCCGCCAAAGAAGTTAAGGATGTGAAGCTCGAGGTACGCGACGTGTCAATCACCATGCTCGGACGCGACGGGGCGTTAGTCAATGCACTCTGGACGCAGTCACAAACTTACAAAGACACACCCGAAAGTGCCACGGGAAGAATGACGCTGGTATTTCGTCGCGTTGGCCCAAGTTGGAAAGCAATTCACCTGCATACTTCTCCGGATCGGCCGGATCCATCACGTGTGATGCCGTCGGAACAAACGGCAACACCAACACCGAACCCTTAATCCTGTACGCACTCAGACTTAATCCAAAGTGAAAGCCGTCCATGATCGTGAGACCATGGACGGCTTCGGTAGACTGTTGGGATTGGCCTGAGGCTGACTGTGTGCCTCCCTGAAAAGGAGGAGCACTAAGCAGTAAGACGACTAAACCGGAATCCTAACAAGTTTCTGGTTCAGAGGTCAGGCCGCAGCCACCTCACTGTGATAAGAACTCATATATTTAGAATCACCTCCTTTCCAGTGTTGCCGCGCATAATAAAATACAAGAGCCGCATCGTCAAATGCTTTCTTTCAACCAAACCGAAAAGAAAATTAGCCACAGATAAACGCGGATAAAAACGGATCAGAAAAAGCAATAACAACTGCTTACTTCCGATTTCGTTTGTGCGTTACCCGGGTTCAGATTCGTTATGATCTAAGCAACTAGCCACTGATTGACACGGATAAATGCGGGTTAGAAAACTGAACAGCATCGCTGTTATTGTCTCGTTCTGATCCGTACTTATCCGTATTTATCTGTGGCTAATTCGGTCCCGCTCAAACGCCAGTTCACCGCCCGCATAAACCCGCCAGGGATGCTCTATACCAAAGAAGTAGGGTATTTCACGATAGTCTGCGCAATCGTGGATGGCAAAGTCGGCCACTTTACCGGCCTCCAGTGAACCGACTTCATCGCCGCGTCCCAGACTGTACGCGGCATTGATCGTCGCCGCTGTAATTCCTTCGGCCGGCGTCAGCTTCATGTGTGTGGCGGCAATTGAAAGCACCATCGGCAATGAAGGTGTGGGTGATGAGCCGGGATTGAAGTCGCTAGCGATGACGATCGCCAAACCGGCGTCGATCATTTCGCGCGCCGGCGGATAACGGTTCGAGCCCAGCGCATAAACTGACCCTGGTAACAGCACCGGCTGTACGTGTGCCGATTTCAGCGCGACTATTCCTTTCAGATCCGTGTGTTCAAGATGGTCAGCGGTTGTCGCCCCGATGTCGGCTGCTAACTCTGCGCCACCGGAAAGTGAGAGTTGATCTGCGTGCAGGCGCAGGCCCAACCCGTAACCACGCGCTGCAGTAAGGATCTTCCGGGATTCGTCGATCGTGAAGACATTTTTTTCACAAAAAACGTCGCAGTAGTCGGCCAGTTTCTCCTGCGCCACGCGCGGCAACATTTCATCGATCAACAATGAAACATATTGTTCGCGTCGTGACTTGTATTCAGGCGGGATGTCGTGGGCACCGAGAAATGTCGGCACGTAACGAAGCAGTGTTTCCTGGTCGAGCCGCTTGATGGCGCGAAGGAGTTTCAACTCGTCTTCCAGGGTAAGACCGTAACCGGATTTCGCTTCTACAGTTGTGGTTCCATTTCGCAGGAACCAGTTTGCGTAGCGCTTGCCGGCGGTGACCAATTCATCAAGCGTGGCATCGCGTGTGGCTCGTACGGTCGATTGGATTCCGCCGCCCAGCGCTGCAATATCCTGGTAGGTCGCGCCCTGAGCACGTTCTTCAAATTCGCCTGCGCGCGTCCCGGCAAACACCGGGTGAGTATGCGCGTCGACAAACCCTGGGAGAACAACTCGACATCCAGCGTCAACCACGTCGCACGTTTGATCGATCAATCCCTCGATGTCTGAGCGCTTGCCGACTTGTTCTATCTTCTGATTGCGTACGAATAATGCGCCATCTTTGATGACTGAAAGATCGCACAACTCTGCGCCGACCCGCGGGCGGGCGGGCCCGACGATAGTCACCACTTGTGAACAATTAATAATTGCGAGGGACTTTGCCAAACTTCGCTAGGCTTCCTTGTACACCCAGGCACCTGCCAGCGCTGCCAGGCAATACTCAACCAGAGACCAAACCATGCCAATTGCGATCAGGCTTGCCGACATGCCAAACAACACTCCGTAAAGAATGTTCATGTAAACACCCACGACGAACCACAGGACCAGAGCTGCACAAATCGCGGTTTTTGGTCCTGGACCGTAGCGAGGCCTGATCATCGCGTAAAGCATGACCATAAGAACGCCCAATAAGAATGTCAGTATCACCGCCACAGCTATAAAGCTCCCTGACGGGGGCGGAATATTGAAGCGACGGAACATCTCCGCCATTTGTTCCTTCAGTAGGACTTCGTTTAAGACGAACTCGCCGACGTTTAAGACCAGACCAGCAACCAAACCGCCCAGCACAATGCGCGCGTAATTCATTGATCACACTCCTTCTTAGAGGGGTCGAAGAACTAACTAGCACTCGGTGCGCAGGATTTATCACAATGCCGGAGGAAGCGCCAGTTTTTTATCGACTGCGAAGCGGGCTTTGCACAAAAAGTCACTTTCGTGTTGTTTCGTGTGATTCCGTGGATCGATTTTGGCGTCGTACTTAAGGACGATCAACGAATTCATACGAACTAACACGAAACCAGACCTCACACTCAGTTGAACCTTTCGGAACTTCCATGTTTAACGGTGGAGAAACTAGAAGTATCGATAATGGCCGGTAATTTCCCAATTGAGGAGGACGTCTTCCATGCGCGCACCGGCGCCGATGTTGTGAACAATCAGATAACCCTTCGATTGTTCGGACCAAACATTAACGACGATGCCAATGTGGTCCACCTTATTTCCCAAGTCCCACGCCACGATGTCGCCAGGAAGATATTGACTGCGGTCGGTTGTAATAGGCTGGGTCTTTCCCTTTCGGTCGAAAAAGGTCATTAGATTCGCGACCCGCCGGTGATCGATATTCGAATCACGACCCGCGGCGGCCCACTTCTTCGGGTACTCGGCCCAGGCGCGGCCCATGTCATCATGAACTTCTTTTTGTAGATCGATGCCGGTTTTACGAAAGGCACGCACAACCACGTCAGAGCAAACACCGGTTTCCATTGGAACGTCTCCGTTCGGATATTCGATTCCCACGTAGGCCGGGTCATAGCCTGTGGTTACTTTCGTTTGCTCCGTTGCAGATTCAATGAGCTGGCTTATTTGCGGCGCAGCATTATCAGGAAGCGGGTTAGTGACAAACGCGGGAGGCTCGGTGCTCTGCGCAGTGCGAACCAAAGATTGCGGTCTTTGACAGTTCGCAGCTGAAAGCACCGCCAGTACTGCAAACAGGGCGCTCCATTTTTGTTTACTTCGCATACTCATTCAGCCACGTACCGATGTCTTCGCGCATCGCCGGCACTATCTCATGTGTGGCATCGTAACTTTGGAATCGTACATCCGCGGCGCGCACGCGCAACCGCTTTTCGTAATCGTTAACTCTATCGGGTGAATAAAACTCGTCCTGAGTACCGGCCAGATGAAACACTGCAGCGTCGGTCCGTTTGTAAGTTTCACTGGTTTCCCAATCGCCAGGCAGTCCGCCGCATATTCCGATAACTCCGCGAAGTACGTTCGTGTGTGTAAAAGCAAACCGGTAATTGAGTGCGCAGGTTTGGGAGAAGCCCAGCAGAAATATGCGCTTTGCATCAGCGACCCCTTCATCAACAAGTGTCTTTATCAAATCCAGGAGGGCCTGGTGATGAACCGCCACTGACTCTTCCGATTTGAAATTGGTCAGCCAACCAAAACCGAAGCGTAATGGACCACCTGCCTCCTTCGGTTCTTTTAGATGCTGGTGAAACCCCTGAAGCGATGCGATTGCAAAGTTTGGTGGCGCCGAGCTGTTTTGCTTCGCGCATCATCTGTCGCTTATTTGCACCGTAACCATGAAGAGCGATCACGAGCGGTCCTGGCAACGACGCCGGTTGGTGCAGGTCGTAGTGCAGCTTTATTTCAGCAGTGAGACTGCGTTCGACGTCAGTCGGGATATTCGAATTCGGCATGGGTCTAAACAGTAGGTCAGAAACAACTTCGTTCACAAGGCATTACGTTGCGGGCGGAACGCGCTCTTCCAAGTCTTTGCATTCGATGTTAATGAAAGTTACGATGCCTGCAAACTTTAACGTTCGAGAAAAACAATTCCGAGAGAGGTGTGCGATGAAATTTCCGGGTGGTTTTAACATTCAGCAAATGATGAAGCAGGCGCAGGTCATGCAGGAGAAGATGCAGAAGGAGATGGAAGAACTGCGCGTAGAAGCTTCGTCAGGCGGTGGAGTTGTCAGTGTGGAGATGAAGGGCAATCACGAAATCACTTCATTGAAGATCGATCCTGAAGCGCTCAAAGATGGCGACGTCGAAATGCTTCAGGACCTGATCCTGGCGGCAATCAACGAGGCCAATCGCAAAGTTGACGAAGCAATGAAGGGCAAGCTTGGTGGAATGCTGCCGCCGGGACTGGGCGGAATGCTCGGATAACTTCTTATTCGAAGTTCGGAGTTTGAAGTTTCGGAGTTCCGAGTTTAGAGTTTGAAGTTCAAAACTACGCTCTACTATTTCTCTGGGTTGTGACTCCGAACTCCTGACAGGATTCTGAATTCTGACTTCTGCAACCTGATTTCCGAACTCGAAACTTGAAACTCGAAACTCTAAACCTAGCTT
The DNA here is from genome assembly GCA_963786645.1 of Blastocatellia bacterium. Lineage (GTDB taxonomy): Bacteria > Acidobacteriota > Blastocatellia > Pyrinomonadales > Pyrinomonadaceae > PSRF01. The sequence continues at coordinate 116,152 of CAWAZW010000004.1, read as the reverse complement.
ATGCTTGAGTACGCAGAACCAGTCACAAAACTTATCGACGAACTGAAACGACTGCCGGGTATCGGACATAAGTCTGCTCAGCGGCTGGCGTTTCACATCATGCGTACTCCGGAAAACGATCTCGAGCGGCTGACGAGTGCGATTCGTGAAGTCAAACAACGCATCGTCCAGTGTTCTATTTGTAACAACCTTACTGATATCGAGCCCTGTCGTATCTGCGCTTCGCCTTCGCGCGACCATTCGATCATCTGCGTTGTTGAAGAACCGCACAGCCTGGTCGCCGTGGAAAAGACGCGAAGCTTTAAAGGCGTCTATCACGTGCTGCACGGAAGTCTTTCACCAATTCGCCACATTGGTCCGAATGAACTTCATCTGGCGAATCTTCTGCCGCGTTTGAAACCGGAAAACAATGATGGCGTTGAAGTGAGTGAGGTGATCCTGGCAACCAATCCTACGACTGAAGGCGAAGCGACTGCCAACTACATCAGTCGGTTGCTAAAGCCACTTGGGCTTCGTGTGACACGCATTGCGATGGGAATGCCTGTGGGCAGCGACCTTGAATACGTCGATGAAGTAACGATGGATAAGGCACTCGCTAATAGGCATGAGATCTAGAAGGCGCGGGCCAAACAAAAAGATTTTCCATATATCATTTTCGATTTCTCATTTTCCATTGGAGAATCGCGAGGAATGACGCTGGCAGTGTCTATAAACATGTCGTTCCGAGTAAGCGATGCGGATATTCACAAATGCATTCGAAGCTTGAGCCTCCAATGACAAATGAGAAATGGAAAATGATATATGGAAAATGCTCTTTTCAGCCCTGCCCTGGTATACCGATCAAAACCTGACCGGTTCCGGTGGAACATCTTTCTTGCAATCAGCACACTCTTCACCCTCGTCGTACATCTTTGCGTCAAACTCGACTAACGACTTGATTTGAACGCCTTCCAGCGCTTTCGGCGCTGAACTAAAACGCACTATCGCGCCGCAGCCAATAACGGGGGCGCCAAGTTCCTTTACCAGTTTCGCTGTCTCCTCAATCGCGTGTCCGCTGCGAATAATGTCGTCAACGATGATGCACGGATTTATTTCGCCCTGATTGATGTACTGGCGAAACATTCGCTTCTCGCCTTCCTTCTCAGCCCAATAAATCTGCTCAGCGTTAAGTGCGTCGCGCACACCGAAGGCGACCGGAATACCCCCGGAGCTGGGACTAATGATCGAAACCTTCGGCAACTGGCTGGAGATGTCGCGATCCACCCGAAACTTTCTACTTAAGCCGACCGCCAATACGCGCGCCGTATCGTAGTAACGAAAGGCAAGCGGCATTTGGAAGTAGTAAGGTGAATGCTTGCCATTTGGATAGACGAAATGGCCTTCTCGAAAAGCGCCGGTGCGTTTCAAGATTTGCATTACAGTGTCAGGTGACGGAATCAGGTCTACCATTTTTCGCTCCATACGTTGGGAAGGATTAAGGATGAAGGATGAAGGATGAAAAAAGCGAAGCCCGCAACGGATCGCTTTCATCCCTCATCCTTCATCCCTCATCCTTTAATTGCGCTGCACAGCATACATCAATCCTGCGTCTGCGCTCCATGAGTGAGAACGCGTTTTACCAGTTCCGACTGGTCCTTTGGTAACGATTTCGGCAATTCATCTACAGAAAACCACTGAGCTTTCTGAATTTCATAATTGAGCTGCGCGGGAACGCCAACCGCCCGACAAACAAAAACAATCTCGACCTGCTGCGGTTTCTTAAATGTTCGAGTAGTTAGTACGGTTACGTTTTCTAATTCGAGGCCCGCTTCCTCGCGCAACTCCCGTCGTAAAGCGTCTTCTGGTTGCTCACCTTTTTCAATATAGCCGCCCGGAATTCCCCAACCGGAGCCCGGCCGAAAGCGGTGTTTGAGCAACAGCACGCGACTGCGATCGTCAGTGATGACCGCACCTGCGGTTACCGCGAAGCGCGGATTGCTCATACTTCATAGAAAAGCGTTTCAGTCCACCGGGCAACCGGCGCCAGACTCCGCCCAGAATTTCTTTGAACATTTCCGGTCAGCATACAAAGAAGAAGTCCAAAGTCCAATGTCCAATGTCCGGAAGGAAGTCGATGTCCAATGTCCAATGTCCAATGTCTGTTTAGCGAATGTTGGGCGGCATTGGCAACTTGAAACAAATCCATGGCCAACTTGAAGATGCGCGGATTGTTCATACAACGGGAACGTGTAGGTAATCCCGATCAACATTCCCTAAACAGACGTTGGACATTGACTGGACATTGGACTTCCTTCCGGACATTGGACTTGCTCCTTCCGGACATTGGACATTGGACTTCTTGTTGGACTTTGGACTTTCATTAGGTAATATTCTTCCGCAGTCCCCAACAACACGACGCGAAAGCGACCGCGCAAATATGACAACTGCTTCCGAGGCAAGCTTGAGCGAGCAAGGGCCCAACACCGCAGCTACACCGCCGGTTCCCAAGCGAATCACCAACGCGCAGACCGTCTGTAATGAAAAGAACGAGAAGGGCAAACTGTGCAACGGCCATTTGAAACAGTTGCGGACCGCGGGCGAAGCAGCAGAAATTCATCTGCGCGGTGACGACGTACTTTTCAAGTGCCAAACATGCGGAACCTACTACATGGGGCCGCCATTGGGTCACGTTCGCGATCCTTACAAGCAAAGTAGATTTGTAGAAGCGGAGCTCACGGCGCTGTTGCAAGCGGCTGGCGGCACTCTTCCTGTAATTAAGAAGGACGCGCGCGGTGTCTTCGTGATGGAGACGACTACGCACGCTCCAGCAGCAAAACCTGCAGCTGCGGCTACCCCACAAACGGCAGCAAAGCCAGCCGCGCCTGCGGCCGCCACGACTGCCCCTGCACCAAAAGCTGCGGCATCTAAAGCCGGCACCAACCCTGACCGTCAACTAAACAAGCGTTACACATATGCCGGAGTCGCTGACACTGGGCCAGTGCCCGGCGAGAGTTTTGAACAAAAAGTAGCGCGGCTGAAAGCAGTTTCTGCTGCCGCGAAACAACGCGCCGAAGAAGGTGGCGGGCCGGTTGCTCCAAGCGCGGGGGAGGGCCCGTCCGTTCCGGACGTAGGCTTTTAGACCAGACCGCGTCTCCCCTGGCGCAGGTGCCCGCAGAAGGTTCGACGCCGGCTGTGTCGTCAGCTTTACCTTCGCAGAAGCCGACGGGCGAGGCGGATCGCTCGTTAATGATCCGTTCGACCTACTGTGGCGTTGTCGACACGGGTCCTGTTCCCGGTGAGACCTTCGCACAGAAGGTCGCGCGCCTGGCGGCTGTTGCTGCGGCGGCGAAGCAACGCTCCGAAGGCGGCTAGTCTTTCTCCCCCAATTCTTATCCGCAGATTACACAGATTACGCAGATTCCAAAACACGACATCAGAATGGCCGGTGTTCTGAAGTCATGTTTTGAAATCTGCGTAATCTGTGTCATCTGCGGATTATTCTGCGGATTAAATTCGCAAGGTGCGGTTGCGTCTCGCTTCCAACAACGTATGCGCGACAACCGCGACTACGATGATTGCTCCGCCAACCAGTGCCCACTTCGTCGGTCGCTCACCTAACACCAGAAACACCCAGATCGGATTTAAAACCGGTTCGATGTAACCCACGATCCCGGCATCAAGCGAACGAACGCCGCGCGCCATGGCGATTGTAAAAAGCGTGTAGGCCAATCCGATCTGTACGACTCCAAGATAAACAATACTCATCGCATCGTGGGCCGTCATGCCTGACAGAGCTTTAATGCCCACCGGAGCTGTAATTAGGACCACCAGAAGATTTCCGTAAATCACCGATGAAGCGCGATTGACGGCTCGAGCTGTTGAATGTCGCAACAACAAAAAATAACAGGCGAAACAGAATCCGGATGCGAGCGCGAGTATGTTGCCGGTTACATCCTGCGGACGCAGCTTGCCAACGAAGAACAATGACATGCCGGCCACGCAGGCGATAACTACGATCAAATCGCGCCGTCGAAATTTTTCTTTGTAGATGAGAGGTTCAAGAATCAGCAGGTAGACCGGAGCCGTGTATTGCAGAAAGATGGCATTCGCAGCCGTGGTTTGCTTGGTTGCTAAAACGAACAGCATCAGCAACGCCGCATACAGCACAGAGGCAATCGCTGTTACGCGATTCAGACCAAAGCCTTCATGGCGGGTGAAGATGGCAACCGTAACTGCCGCCAGCAGTGATCGTCCAAACGAAAGCTCAAGCCCGGAAACAGTGGTCCATTTGATAAAAAGGCCGCCAGTGCTCCAGAGCACGGCGGCGGCTACCACGAATAGAAGAGGCGGTAATTTGGAGGAGTGTTTCAAAACCCGCGGTTAACTTTTCTCTTCGCTGTTCCTCAACGACTTAACATGCTTGCCAAACACACCGTTCCACGGTGGGATAACAATGGAAACTGCTCCCAGGGCCTGCGCCTGACAGGCCAAACGAATCAGTGGTTTTGGTTCCGTGGTGTCGATGTAACCAAACTCCTTGATCTTCTTTCCTTCGCGCGCGGCCACGTCCGAAAGTTTTTCCGCGCCGCCCAGGCACGCCCACCCAACAAGTACCGCACGAAGCGGAACGGCACTCCACGGGAATGGGTCCTTCAACACGGCGCGGATCAACCTCGCGCCAGTTGCGCGTGCGATCTTCGGCCGCACCCCATGCGAGGTCCTGAACGTGATTAAGTTTGTATTTCGCGCCCGCGTCCGTTTCGTCGTACGTAACGGTCCACTTCTTGTCGATCGTTTTGAGGAAACCAAGGAACCCCTGACTGTCGTCGACCGCCCGGTCCCGCAGAACCTGTTCGGCTGACCTCTTTGCCAGCTTCTTGTCGAGCAGCATTTCACCCTTTGCGCTCTTGAAAGCATCCGAACCAACTTGCTGCAGCGTCATGAATGCGACGGCAGTTATCCCTGTTGTCAGACCTGCATCAACGCGCGCAGCGCGTGCGGCTTGGTTCGCGACTTGAAGAATCTGATCTGCCAGAGTTCCGCCAACTTGAGCATTGAAGGTATCGGCAAACGTCTCGACAGCTTTCTTGACCTGCGGCCAATAGCGGTGCCCATAAAGGAATTTGTGCGACGAATCTATCTGGTTTTTCAGCTCGTAGTCGCCCTGCAAAAGTAGATCCGCGCGAGCTCGTCGCGGTGGTGCGCGTCGCGTAAAGCGTGAAACAACGACAGCGGGTAAAACGCAAACCAGATCTGGGTCGCGTTCTTATCGACTTCGTGAATTGTACGTAGAAGTGTGGTTAGAGTGGCAGCCCAGGCTTCTTCGCCCTGTTGGCTGAGGTACGTTTCGAATGCGGTTGCAGTAGTTCTGCTGGCAATTGGTGTTGTCATAGAAAACGGTGATTATAGCGACGAAGGGCCAAACTGCCCAATGGAGCGGTCAAGGCCGGCTGTGATGGCGGCTATGCCGCATCCTGTGCGGTAAGGCTATGCCTTACCGGTGACGGACAGACACGAACTTGCGGCGAGGCTCAGCCTCGCCGCTTTCTATTAGGAGGGGCAACGGAAAGGCAAGCCTTTCCGCACCGGTCGCGGCAAAGCCGCACGACACCTCTTATGACTCGCTTCGCACAGACTTCGCGCTGAATGCGGGCGAGTCGCCCGCGATCCCGGTATTAAGTCGCTCACTTATGGGAAGAAATTTGACAAGTCAATGCCCGCGGCGGTAAAAGTCAATCCAATCAACGCAAGCGCATCTCAAAAACTCTGAGGTCGTAATTATGAGTGCTAACGAACCGGCCAAGGCGAAGTCAGGGAAATCTTTTGACAGTGCCTACGGGTTTTCTTTCGCCATAGCCATCGGGTTGTTTCTTTTCATCGCAGGATTGGTGATTAGTCTCACGCTGGGCGCCAGCACGACTATTGGTTTGGTCTTCGGCATACCTTTGCTGATCGCCGGATTAGCAGTGCCGTTGATTATGATGCGCGGACAGTTTGCGCAGAATGTTGTGGAGGGGCACTGTCCTTACTGTGAGACGCCGATCAAGACGACGGATGCCAGCATCAGAGTGGAATGTCCGGCCTGCAATCGCTTGATGATTGTGCGCGATATGCAGCTGTACGCGATTGAAGAGTAGGACAGGCATTCTTGCCTGTCCTCGTTGCTTGGGTTGGAAAAAGACAGACAGGAATGTCTGTCCTACTGCATAAGCCAGTCTCTGGTCCAATAATCACTTAGCGTCAACGCGAATAGCAGTGCCAGCCAAAACAGCGCGGACGCAAACACCACCCAAATCAGACGCGAGCTGTAGCGGACGTGCATGAAGTAGAGGATGACCAGAGTCGCCTTGATCACTGCGATCGTAAGCGCCACGATTACATTCAGAGCTCCCGGAAAATCCTGAAGACCTGCCCAGACGGTCAACCCTGTGCCCACCATTAAGGCAGCAAAGATCGAAATGTAAACTTTGATCGGAACTATGTGCTCGCTCATCAGTAGACAGACATTCTTGTCTGTCTAATTAAGATCGGGACAGGCAAGAATGCCTGTCCTCTCAGTGCTCCAGGTGTCTTCCCAGTAAATACAGCAACGGAAACAGGAAGATCCAAACGATGTCGACGAAGTGCCAATACAGACCGGATATCTCAACCGGACTGTGATACTCAGGCCCATAACGACCACGCCACGCAAAAAACAAGATCACAGAAAGCAAGCCGACACCGATGACCATGTGAACCGCGTGCATGCCCGTCATCGCAAAATAAATCCAGTAGAACATTTCGACTTGCCTGACCGTCGCTCCCGGCAACAGATGCAGCTTGTGCTTGTCGTAAGGGGCTCCGTGCTCTTGCACCTGCGGATTAAACGGCCGTCCGGGAATCAGTTTGCCTGGCACCAACTGGTCCACATACTTATCGTTATACTCGACCGCCTTGATGCCCAGAAATGTCAGACCCAGTATCAGCGTCAATATCAGGCCGATTATCTGGCCGCGACGTTTGCCGGTTTGCGCAAAGTAAACCGCCAGGGCCATCGTGAAGCTGCTCAGAATCAGAACGATTGTATTGACTGTGCCAAGAGTTAAGTCCAGGTGGTTGCTGGCGGTGGCGAATGCTGCTGGATACTGGTTGCGATAAAGCGTGTACGCGAAAAACATCCCGCCGAAAAACATTATTTCGGTTACCAGAAACACCCACATGCCGAGCGTTCCTGCTTCGCGCTGCTGCTCCATGTTTTCGAAATGGTGCTGCAGCCCTGGATGGCTGGACTCGTGTTTTAGTGCAACGCTATCTGGCAAAAACTTTCTCCCCTTCGTCAAATCTCAAATCTCAAGTCTCAAGTCTCAAATTAAGAGCCTCTTCAAACTCTGAACTCTGAACTCTGCACATCTGACATCTGACATCCTCTGACATCTACTTGGGCGGATGCCCCCCAATAACCACATCCGCGTCTTCCAGGCTCTCCCTGTCCTTAAACGTCCCAACAACTTCCGTCTCTTCCGGTGGCGCAAACTCATACGCCTCCCACGTAACCACCGGCGTGGTCACAAAATTTTCAGTCGGCGGCGGCGACACTGTCCGCCATTCAAGGCCCGGTAGATGCCACGGGTTCGGCTCCGCGCGCTTTCCGTAACGCATGGACCACATGAGATAGATCAGCGGAATCAACAGCCCCACGCCAAGTATCGAGGCGCCTGCCGAAGACAGCACATTGAACACCTGGAACTCAGGCGGATATGCATGGTAGCGACGGGGCATGCCCATGTAACCGGCGACAAATTGCGGTAGAAACGTCAGGTTGAACCCGATGAACACCACCAGCGCGGAAAAGCGCCCCCAACCTTCCGGATACATGCGCCCCGTAATCTTGGGCCACCAGTAATGCAGCCCACCCAAATACGCCAACAGTGTTCCGCCCACCATGATGTAGTGGAAGTGGGCCACAACGAAGTAGGTATCGCTCAAGTGCACGTCGACCGCGAGGGAGGCGAGAAACAAACCTGTCATGCCGCCGATAGTGAACAGTCCGATAAAGCCGAGCGCGTAAAGCATCGGCGTGTCGTATGAGATTGACGCTTTGTAGAGTGTGGCCGTCCAATTAAAGACTTTGATGGCTGAGGGAATGGCCACCGCGAAACTCAGGAACGAAAAAATCAAACCCGCATAAACTGACTGGCCGGCAACAAACAGATGGTGTCCCCAGACCAAAAACCCGAATACCGCGATAGCCAGACTGGAAAAGGCGACGAACGAGTAGCCGAAAATGTTTTTGCGCGAGAAGTTGGCAATCAACTCGCTGATGACGCCCATGCCGGGAAGCACCATGATGTAAACGGCGGGGTGCGAATAAAACCAGAACAGATGCTGGAAGAGTACCGGATCGCCACCCGCTGCCGGATTGAATATTCCGACGTTCGCCAATCGTTCAAACGCCAGCAACAGAATCGTGATTGCAATTACCGGTGTGCCGAGGATCATGATCAGCGAGGTAGCGTAATGAGACCAGATGAAGAGCGGCATGCGGAACCATGTCATGCCGGGCGCACGCATAGTGTGAATCGTAACGATGAAATTCAGTCCGGTAAGGATTGACGAAAAGCCGCTGACAAAAACTCCCAGTCCAGTAGCGATCACATACGAATTTGAAAATGTCGTGCTGTAGGGCACGTAAAACGTCCAACCCGTGTCCACGCCTCCTGCCAGCAACGCATAAATCGTAATGATTCCCCCGAGCAGATAGATGTACCAGCTCAGCAAATTAATGCGCGGGAACGCCAGATCCTTGGCCCCGATCATCATCGGCACCAAAAAATTTCCCAGGGTGGCAGGAATCGACGGAATCAGGAAGAAAAAGATCATGATGATTCCGTGCTGGGTAAATACTTTGTTGTAGGTTGTCGAAGAAAGCAGATCGCCCTGGGGTGTCAATAATTCCAGACGAATGAACAGCGCGTAGAGTCCGCCGATGAAAAAGAATAATGAAATCGATCCGAGGTAAAGCAGCGCAATGCGCTTATGGTCTTTCGTTAGCAACCACGACTTCAGCCCATACTGCGCGTTAATGTAATTGACGCGTGCTGCAGTCGGTGGTTCGAATGATTCGAAGGGTCTCATATGTGTTACAGCAAATTAGCGGTTGACTGCCGGATTCCCAGTTTGTTCCAAAGACTGTGTTCGCTGCGCCGGCACAGGAGATGCCGCCGGAGCCGGCTGCGGTCCGGTCACCTGCAGCGATTTAATATATGAAATGATCTGTATCAATTGTTCCGGCGTTACCTGCCCCTGAAATGTCGGCATGATAGGAGTGAAACCAGCAACAATTTTCGCCTGCGGGTTCTCGATCGACTCTCGTATGTAACCTTCGTCGGCCGTTATCGTCTGTCCATTCGTTAATGTCACTTGCCTGCCAAACAACCCAACGATGGCTGGTCCTCGGCCGCCTTCGCCGCGCGGGCCATGACATGACGCACAACCAAGCGACTGGTAAAGCTGTTCGCCCGCCACAACCGGCGACTGCTGGGCGGCATTTCCCGCCAGCCAATCATCAAACTCCGTCGGCTGCATCACGATCACGGAACCAATCATCCCCGAGTGGTTCATCCCGCAATATTCCGCGCAAAACAGATGATAGGTTCCCGGCTTGGTGGCTTCGAACCACTGCGTCGTGTACCTGCCCGGCAGCACGTCGGCCTTAATGCGAAAAGCGGGGAGGAAGAGGTCGTGAATAACGTCTTCCGACGTCATGATCAATTTCACCTTGCGACCGGCCGGCACATGTAGCTCATTGATTTCGCGCTGGCCGGTGGAATGTTGCATCTTCCACATCCACTGCTTCCCGACGACATAAACTTCGACCGCGTTCCTCGGCGGCCTGTACATCTGGAAATAAACCTGCGCGCCCCACGCAAACATGGTCATCGCGATCACGAATGGAATCACAGACCAAAGCGTTTCGAGCTTGTGTGAGCCGGCTACCGGCCGCGGAATCTCGAATGGCGAACGCCGTCGATACTTGATAACGAAAAATATAAGCACGCCCGAGATCAGCAATGTAAAGAACAGGGTCACTCCCGAGAGATAAAAATAGAGAGCATCAACCTGGCCCGAAAGGGTTGAGGCGCTGGGCGGGATAAATGGTATCCAGGGCGTCTGCATGAAAACTACGCTGCACCTCCCGCGTGTAAATCCATCTCGAGCAGCGGTGCGACGTCGCAGCACAATGAACATACCAACCATCGCCAACAGCATTAGCACGCCACCGATCTGCATCATGCGCATCACCATGGCGCCATATTTCCCGGTCGCCGGATCGTAGTGGTAGCAGTAGAGCAGCAACTGGTCCATAGGCGAGCCGATGCGGTTATCCGCCGCTTCAATTAAACCCAAACGGAGATCGCGCGGCGCGTATTCAATTCCATAGAAGTAGCGCGCCAGTTTTCCCTGGGGCGTGGCCACGTAAACAGCACTCGCGTGCGCAAACTGATTTGTGGCGTCATCCCAGTGGTAACGAAAGCCGACCGCGTCGGTAATTTTTCGAATGGAATCTTCGTCAGCGGTTAAGAAGTGCCAGCCGGCATATGCGTTCGCGCGTTTTGCTTGCGGCAGATGTTCGACATAGGTCTTTTTCTTCGCGCCAGCTAACGCCGGAGTTTCGCGTGGATCGAAACTAACTGTGACTACTTCGAATTCATTGCCTGGCGCAAAAGACATTACTCTGAACGCCGTAACCATTCCGTTGAGTACCTGGTTGCAAAGCATCGGACACTCGTAGTAAACGAGCGAAAGCATCACGGGCTTCTTGCCGAAGTAGTCGCCCAGCTTCACCGTCTCGCCGTTTTCATTCTTCAACTCGAGATCGAGCGGCAGTTGCTGGTTTAACTTTTGATCGATTCCGACACCATTCAACGCCTTCGGCAACCCACTGGGCGCTCGCGCTTCATAAGGCCGCGCGCTGTAAAGAGGCGAATTACCCTGCGGAACCTGGGCGTTTGTAGTCGGGCGGGAAGTGCAGTAGTTGCAGTAAGCAGAAAGCAGAAGGCAGAAAGCAGAAGGCAGGAGGCAGGAAGCAGACTTGCTCATCGGCAAAGGCTACTCGTCCTTCGTTTGGCGGCATTGCCGCACCCCAGTGCGGTAAGCCTCCGGCTTACGTCGCACTGTGAAACTGCTAATCGGGAGGCTGCGCCTCCGAAACTCTTCCCTGCCTGCATATCGCTCCAGCCTTCTGCCTCCTGCCTTCTGCCTCCTGCCTACTTGCCTTCTACCGTCTTCCCGAGCTGGCCGCCGTCGGCAGCGGCACGTCCTGCGCCATTCCATCCTGCGGCCGAGATGGCATTCCCTGCTGCACCACTCTCTTCATCGCCTCACCAATTGGAATGCAGCCTGCCGACTGCGCCGTATCGTGTTGCTGCGTCGTGGCGTGTTGCTGTGTAGCAGCGTGTTGCTGCGTCGAAGCGTGTTGCTGCGTCGCATCTTGTTGACCGCAATTCAACTGACGCTCCCATTGTTTGCGAAGGACTCGAAACTCCGCCTGCGGTTCGCTCAGCTCGAGCGGAACCCACGTCCCATCCTCGAGCTTCACTCCGAAGCCCCGCGCCGACTGCAGCCGCGGCTCTGGCGGCAAACGCTCGTCCTTCGTCAACGCCATGGGACCGGCCGGCGGCTCCTTTTCATTCTCCCGCTCATTGAAAAAGCGGAAGAGTCCCAACATTAGAACGGCCACCAGAACCGTCATCACCGTCAAAGCCAAGACAAACTTCAGCAGCCCGCTGACACTGACGTCGCTGGCTTCATGCGTAACGTCAACGTTCTTGATGTAGGACACGTCCGGTATTTCCGAGACGTGACCACGTCCGTGACCGTTGCCGCCGTGTCCGTTGTGCCCTGTCTTAGCCATAACTTAAATTAATGCGCATGCGCGTGCTTCTGTTCCCGCACCGACTCGTATTGCGGATCGTTGATTGGAATCAGCGGCCGCTTCGTCAGCGCCCAACAAAACATTGCCAGCCATAGTCCGCCCATAGCGATGGGCGCCACGATGTCCATCCAGCTCACGTGGAACTTCTCGTGCGTCCACGTCGGGGCGATGGTCCAAAACAGATCTAACAAACGCATCACCAGAATCAACACTGCAATCACCACCAACTTCCTGGCGTTGCGTTTAAAAGAGCGCGACAACAGAAAAAGGAATGGAAACGCAAAATGGAACAGCACCACCAGCACCGCGATTACGCCCCATCCGCCGTGCGTTCGCGGCATATACCAACGCGTCTCTTCCGGTAAATCTCCGGACCAGATAATCAGATATTGCGAAAACGAAAAATACGTCCACAGCATCACTAAGGCCAGCAGCAACTTTCCTAAATCGTGAAAATGCAATTGCGCAACAAAACTCTCCATTGGTTCTTCCCGCACCAGGCAAGCCATGACGGCAATCACGAAAGCAAGCGCGCTTAGAGACCACGCGGCCACAAAAATGAAGCCGAAGATGGTCGAATACCACAACGGGTCCAGCGACATGAACCAGTCGATTGATGCGAAGGTAACTGTAAAAATCAGCAACACCATCCCTGGACCGCTCAAAACTCTCATCTTCTTTGTGTACTGGCGATCCGCTGTCTGGTCCTGCAAACGCGACCATCGACTCAGCAAGTAGGCAAGCACGATCCAGATCGCAAAATAGATCACGGCCCGCACTGTAAAAAACGGGAGACTCAGGTAAGACGCCTTAACCTGCAGCGCCGCGTGTTTCTGGACTTCTTCCGGATGTGTCCAGATGTAGATCGAATGCGCGCCCGCAACGATCGGAATGAACAGCAGCGCGACTAGCGGAAGCGTTTGGGTCGCAGCTTCAAGCACCCGTCGAATCACCAGTCCCCATCCGCCCCCCGTCATATGTTGCAACATCAGAAGCGCCAGCGAGCCGACGGAGAGGCCTGCCCAAAATGAAAATGCAAACAGGTACGAATGGAAAAACTGTTGCCGATCCAAAACAAGCCCGATGACGAGCAGCACCGATGAAAACAACGCCGACGATCAGCGCCAGTCGCTGCCATCGCTTCAAAGAGTCCGGGGCTTGATACGACGCGCGCATTACTGATGCGTACCTCCCGGTTGCGGAGACGGCGACGCGGCCGGCGCCGCCTGCGCACCTTGCTGAACTCCCTGGCTAATCTGCAGCGCGCGTATGTAGGCGATAATGGCCCAACGATCTTTCACCGGGATCTGCGGCGCGTAACTGGGCATCGCGCCCCAGCCGTTAGTCATAGCGTCGAAAAAGTGGCCGACGGGTGCCGCGCGTAGCCGTTCATCATGAAAGGATGCGGCTCGTCGAAAGCCGCGGCGCACGATCATGCCGTCGCCATTGCCTGTGAAACCGTGACAAGCTGAACAGAAAATGTCGTAACGTTCTCTGCCCCGTTTAACCAACTCGTCGGTCACAGCGATTGGAAAAACTTCAATGTCGTCAGGGAAAGCATCCGCGCCCGTCGCGTTGGCGCTGGTCGCGGCCGATTGCGGACCTGAAGTAGTGGCGGTTGAAGTTCTGCCGGCTTTCTTACCAGTGAAGTATTCGGTATCTGCGTTTAAGAACCCACGGGGCACAGTTCCTTCAACCGGAGGCCGCGAAGACAACCCGTCTCTGAAGAAGGTACTGGAACGGAACGGCTTCATCTTCGGCTGGTCCTGCATGTCGCGCCGGCAAGCGGCCGAAGAGGAGAAGGCAGAAAGCAGACAGCAGCAGGCACAGACCACCGTCGCGCCGTTGTGACGTGAGACGCGACTCCTGCCGACGGCTTCCTGCCTCCTGCCGGCCTGTTTTTCAGACTTCAACATCACTGACGTTCTGTGCACCTTCCAACGAATTCATAAACTGAATCGCATCATCGTGTTTGAACAGTGGATCGTTGGCTTCGATTACCAGGAAGAAACGATCGCGCGTGGCCAACGCAAAGTTTGGCGCGTTGAACACGGGGTGATATGGCTGCGGCAATTTATTAAGAGCCAGCATTCCGAACACCGCCGCAAACGCCGCACATAAAACTGTTGTCTCAAACGTAATCGGAATGAACGCCGGCCAACTGTTCTGCGGCTTGCCGCCCACGTTCAATGGATAATCAATGACTGCTATCCAGTACTGCATGAAGAAGCCGCCCAGCCCGCCGAGGATTCCGCCGATCAACACAATCAGCGGCAGCGTAGTGCGTGTGAACCCGATGGCCTCGGTCAGCTCTTCAATTGGATAAGGCGAATACCCATTGATGCGCCGGTATCCCGCTGCGTAGGTTTGGCGAGCCGCTGCTACCAGATCACTCGGATTATCAAACTCCGCCATGATCCCGTAGAGCGGAGGTGTAGTGCGTCGCCGGATATGCGCTGGGTGCAGCTCATCCTCTGCGTGTTGGCTTACTCTTTTCTCGTCGTCCGCCATCGCTACTTTCTTTCAGTTACCATGCGCGTCCGTCTTCTCTCATTAACACCTGGCTTCAGCCAGGTGGCCAGCATGCCTCCATTAACTCGCAAACTGTTTTAACGGTTAATCGAGAAACCGTTGAAACGGTTTCCATGTCGTCAGCCGCTCCGAGGCACCGCACTGAAGTGCGGTGTTAATGAGAATATTTCACTTCAGTAATCTCCCTACTCCTCAACTTCCGCTTCCGGCAAAATCGTGCGCATCTCGAAAATCGAAATCATCGGCAGGAAGCGAATAAACAAGAACAACAACGTAAAGAAGAAACCAATCGTGCCGATGAACATGGTCCAATCCCACACGGAAGGCTGATACATGCCCCATGCGGCCGGCATGAAGTCGCGGTGCAAACTCGTCACTACGATTACGAAGCGCTCCAGCCACATCCCGATGCTTACCACCAATGACAACAGCCACAACACCAGCAGGTTGGAACGAACTCGCTTGAACCATAAAAACTGCGGCGCGATGATGTTGCAGACTATGAGCGCCCAGTAGTAACCGGCGAATGGACCATGCATGCGGTTCCAAATCATGTAGCGCTCATAACGGTTGCCGCTGTACCAACCAAAAAAGGCTTCCATCACATAGCCGTAGCCCACGATCAATCCGGTCGCCAGCATCACCTTGGCCATGTTGTGCATGTGGCGCATGGTGATGAAACCCTCGAGGCCATAGAGCCTTCGCAGAGGAATCGTCAACAACAGCACCATTGCGAAACCTGCGTAGATCGCTCCGGCCACGAAATAGGGCGGAAACATCGTGGCGTGCCAGCCGGGTATAACGCCTACGGCAAAGTCGAAACTGACGATCGTGTGCACCGACAGCACTAAAGGTGTCGCTAGTCCCGCCAGTAACAAGTAAGCCATTTCGTAGCGATGCCAGTGTCTCGCCGAGCCTCGCCAGCCCATCGCCAACAGCCCATAAAGAATCTGAAACGGTTTGCTGCGAGCGCGGTCGCGAAGTGTCGCAAAGTCCGGAATCAAGCCAACAAACCAAAACAGGGCGGACACCGTGGCGTAGGTAGAAACGGCAAACACATCCCACATCAACGGACTACGAAACTGCGGCCATATCCCCATTGTGTTGGGATAGGGAAACAGCCAGTAAGCCAACCAGGGACGCCCAAGGTGCATGATCGGGTACATGCCCGCCTGCGCAACCGCAAACAAAGTCATCGCTTCGGCAAACCGATTGATCGAGGTTCGCCACTGCTGCCTAAGCAAAAGCAGGATCGCCGAAATCAGCGTGCCCGCGTGACCGATTCCGATCCACCAAACAAAGTTCAGAATATCCATTCCCCAAGCAACGGGAATGTTGACGCCCCATAATCCGATACCGACGAAAAGCAGATTCGTAATCGTCAGCAACATCAGTTGGAAGAGGACGAACGAGATGCCAAACCCGAGGAACCACCACAGCGGCGTTTTCCGCTTCAGGACGATCGAACTGATCTTGTCCGTCACCGAAGCAAACGTCAGCCCGGGCTCTACAACCGGCGCCGTCGAATGATGTAACTGACTGTGTGGCTCTTCGTGCATGCTTTTGAAGAAACTTGCCAGACTCCGCGGGATGGAGAAAGGGGAATGGGTAAGGGGGAATTTTTTAAAGAAAGCTGGTTGATCCGTTACCCGTCACCAATTAACCATTACCCTTTATCCGTTACCCCTTACCCTTACCCTTTACCCGTCACCATTACGAGTTACCTTACCCTTCGCGAGTAATCTCCGGATTCGGATTCTTCAGAGCCGTCAAATAAGTCGTGCGCGGCTTCGTGTTCAACTCTTCCAGCACTGAATAATTTCTCTTGTCAGCCTTGATCTTCGAAACGCGACTGTTCGGATCGTTAATGTCACCAAACACGATCGCTTCAGTCGGACAAACTGCCTGGCACGCCGTAACAATCTCACCGTCACGGACCTTGCGGCCTTCGAGCTCCGATTGAATCTTCGCTCCCTGAATCCGTTGCACGCAGTAGGTGCACTTCTCCATCACACCCCGACTACGCACTGAAACCTCAGGGTTCCGCATCAACTGATAAGTCGGTGTTTCCCAATCCTGATACAGAAAGAAGTTAAAGCGACGGACCTTATAGGGGCAGTTGTTCGAACAGTATTTCGTGCCGACACAGCGGTTGTAGACCATGTCATTCAGGCCTTCGGCGCTATGGACCGTCGCATGGACCGGGCAAACGGGTTCGCACGGCGCCTTCTCGCAGTGCATACACGGCACCGGCATGAAGTGCGTGGCCTCAGGATGGCTTGGATTGTCGCCCTTGAAATAGGTGTCAACGCGGATCCAGTGCATCTCGCGACTGCGTATGACTTCTTCCTTGCCGACGACGGGAATATTGTTTTCCGCCTGGCAAGCAATCGTGCATGCGTTGCAGCCGACGCAGTTGTTCAGGTCGATCGCCATACCCCAGGCGTAGCCCATACCCTGGTCCTTATAGTCGTAGGGCGGATACATCGACCCGTGATCTTCGTGAGCGCCGTGATCTTCGTGCTTCGGGATGCAGATATTCTTCCACGCGGCTGCGCGCGAACGATGTCGCGATCCTCTTTGCTGAAATTGTAATCCTCCATATTGAAATGGAGTTGGGTTGCGGCAACGACATACTGGCTTCCAGTTCTTTCCACCTGAATACCGCCGGCGGACCAGGGCGAATCCGAAGTGCGAATTTCATAAGCGTTGAAGCCGTGACCATTGCCGACGCGTCCAGCCAGCCGCCTCCCATAACCAAGATGAATGGTGATAACGCCGTCAGGATGGCCCGGCGTTATCCATGTGGGAATCGCCGCGGAGATGGTTCTTCCCTGGTGATTAATCCGGATGGTGTCGACCGAATATCTCGCCGCCTTTTCTGCCAATCGCTTTTTGCAGCCCGAGTTGTTGCGCCGTGTTCGGACTCACCAGCGCGGCATTGTCCCAGGTGAGTTTGGAAAGCGGCTTCGGCAATTCCTGCAACCAGCCGTTGTTCGCAAAACGGCCGTCGTAGATTGTGGGATCGGTGCGGATAACCAGCTCAAATTGCGTGGTCGATGAAGGTTGCTGGTTGCTGCTTAATGCTTGAGCAAGTCCAGCTGTGTTAACCGAAACGTTTTTAACCGGGAATGCTGTGTTTGGAATAAACCCGTCGTGCACCCACTTCCGCCAGGTAGTTTCAAAGTCAGTTGACTGGGATGCTGCGCTCTGCGGCGTTGCCGCTGCTTGTGGAGACGCTTGCGCCGCGATGCGGTTGATCCCGCTCCTGCGTCCTGCGTCTTGCCGTCCTGCCTCCTGCGTCCTGCCTCCTGCCTCCTGCGTCCTGCCTCCTGCCTCCTGCCTCCTGGCCCCTGCCTCCTGCGTCCTTGGCGGATTCCGTTGCCAGTATTCACGAATGATGTCATACGGCTTGCGGTCGTACTGCTGAGTGAAGACCGCAAGCAGCTCATGAGCGCTGCGACTCTGATACAGCGGCTCGATTAAAGGCTGGACGATCGAAACTGTTCCATCGTAAGCACGCGTGTCGCTCCATTCTTCGAGGTAGTGCGTGGCCGGAATATGCCAGTGACAGAGCTCAGACGTCTCATCACGATACTGACTCAGATGGATGCGTAGCTTGGCTTTGAATAAACGCTCCTGGTTCAGTTTCAAATCCGACGGCGTGTTGTACACAGGATTGCCGCCGATCATGACGAGCATCTGTACACGTCCGCCGTCGAGGTCGTTGACCAAATCCTGCAACGACTGGCGCTGGTCCCCCGGATTCACTTCCAAAGGATCAGTGTAGAAGACGGTTTGACCCACATTGCCAAGCGCGCCATTCATCGCATGGGCCAACGCGTGAACTGCGGGAGGCGCTTCTCGGCCGACGATTACGATGCTGCGACCGCGGTGTTGTTGCAGATCCTTTCCAATTGCGTCGAACCCGCTCGCTGACGTTTGCGCCGAAAGACCGCCGACCCCAACCTGAGAGGCAATCGTGGCGGCAGTCTTTAATAGTTCGCTGGGACGAATAGACCACTGATGATCCGCGCTGGCGCCAGTAGTCGTGGGCGTTGTCTCAATCACGTAGAGCCGGTTCATCTCGTTCTTGCCTTCCGCAACGCGACGTCGCGCGCCAAAGTCGCGGGCGTAACGGAGGGTGCCCGGCATGGCAGCGAGAAAATCTGAGTCAAGCGAAAGTATTCGATCGGCTTTACTGAAGTCGTAGATTGTGTTTACCGGCTGTCCGAAAGCCATCATCGCTCCGGCTCGCGCCTGGTCATTGTTCACCGGCTCATACTGATGCCACTTGGCTTGTGGAAACTCAGTCAGGATTTCTTTCAACTGCTCGGCCAGCGACGGCGATGTGATCGTCTCGGTAAGGAAGTAGAGTCCTGAGCCTTGCCCCGGACGCACACTATCGAGCGCACTCCGGATCTCACCAACGAAAGTGGTCCAGGGTCGCGTCTCGTCACGGAAGAGTGTGGTTTGTGATCGATCGGGATCGTAGAGACTCAGAATCGACGCTTGCGAAAAGATGTCGGTGGCGCTGGAACCTGTCTCCTGCGCATTCGCATTAAGGCTATGTGGATGATCCGGATTGCCCTCGAGTTTTGTGGGACGACCTTCATTACTTCTGGCTAACAGCGGCGTTGCCACTCCACCCAACGTTAAGGCTGTGGCGAAGAACAAGGCTTTACCGTTCGTGCCATTTTCAGGCTGCGTGACATAGGGAACGATCTTCTCGGGAGGTTGAAACACACAGCCGCTGAGACCAGCCAGCGCGACTGACGCCCCCATCAGCTTCAAAAATGTGCGTCGTTGAACCGGATCGTCCCATCGTTCAGCGTGTTGCGGATATTCGCGTTCAACAAAATCTTGAAACTCAGGCGCATCCACCAGCTCTTCCAGGCTGCGCCAATACTTTTTCGCTGCGAGCGCCGGCTTCACCGCCTGCGCTGTCGCCCGCGATCATCCTGGTGGTCCAGGATGTACTGGGACATCAGCTTGAAATTGATGTGCCGGTCGTCGCTCATCTTGATCTCAGTCTCAAATCTCAAATCTCAAATCTCAAGTCCCGTCCTATCTGCTTTTTTGCCCCTTGCCCCTTACCCTTTGCCGCTAGCCCATTCCTGCGACCTCCTGCCTCCTGCCTCCTGCTCCTGCCTGCCTCTGCCCACTGTCACCGGTGACATGTCGAACAACTGGTTAAGACATCCGCGCCCTGGATTTGGTACTGCTTCACCAGGCGGCGGCCGTCAACGAGTTCTTCGTCCGTCTTGTTCTCCGGCCGCCAGGTCATATCGAAAACTTTGTCCGCTTCGCGCACGAATCTTTCAGGAGACCGGTGACATTCGAGACACCACTCCATTTGCAGCGTCGATGCCTGATAAGCGATCGGCATCTCGTCGACGCGGCCGTGACAGGTGGAACACCCGACACCCTTTTTGACATGAATGCTGTGATCGAAATACGAATAGTCAGGCAGGTCGTGAACGCGGATCCATTCGATCGGTTTGCCAGTGCGGAAGCTCGCACGAACTGGTTCGAGGTAGGTGCTCTCGGCCCAGATCTGTTTATGACAACTCATGCACGTTTCGGTTGCCGGCAATCCGGCAGTGGCCGAAGTCTCGACGGTTGTATGACAGTAACGACAATCAAGTCCGTCGTCGCCAACGTGATGTTTATGACTGAACTGGACAGGCTGCTGACGTTCAACCCATTGGCCCGTGTTCCAGGATGAACGATTTAACTCAGCCGTCACCCAGAGTAGAGCTACGAGGATAAAGACGGCTCCGTAGATCGTAAGCTTCGCTAGAGCGTTCGTACTGTGATGGAAAATCTGTGGCATCGCCGCAGCTCAGTTCCCTTTTTGTCGTGCCAGAACTTCAGGGTACAAACTTAAACACGGTCTTGTAAGAAGCGTCGTAACACTGAACTCCGAACTGCTTGAGAGTCCACTGGTCGTGCAACCAAATTGCGGCAGAGCGGTAAGCTGCACGTAAAAGCTTGTTGCGGACTTATTGCGCTTCGGCGGGAAACGCACACAGCGGTACGCAAAACTTCTGATCGGAAAATGCTGTTCTTACAAAGTTGCGGTTACTTTATCAGATGACTAAACAATTTCAAATTATCATTACTGCACAGCAAAAGTTGAGAAAGTGTGGCGGTCTTTAGCGTTTGTGGTATAAGCGGCGGGAAAGACAGAGGTCAGACGTCAGAGGTCAGACGTCAGACGTCAGAGGTCAGAGGAGATCAGATGTCAGAGGTCAGAGATCAGAAGTCAGAAGTCAGAAGTCAGAAGTCAGAGGTCAGAGTCAGACGTCAGAGGTCAGCGATCGTAAGTCACGGGTCAATGGTTCAGGATCTACATCCGATCTCTGACATCCGATCTCTGACCTCTGACTTCTGACCTCTGACTTCTGACATCTTATGTTCATAGGACACTATGCAGTCGCCTTCGCCTCGAAGCGATTCGCGCCCCGAACTTCTTTGGGAGTTTTGCTGGTCGCGGCGCTGTTCCTCGACTTGCTGTGGCCGGTCCTCGTGCTGCTGGATATGGAGCACGTTCGTATTGATCCGGGCAACACCGCATTTACACCACTAAACTTTGTTTCTTATCCAATCTCGCACAGTTTGGTTGCTGCTATCGGCTGGGCCTCATTGCTCACCATTCTTTACTACGCGCTCACGCGTTACCGTCTAGGCGCGATTGTGGTTTGGCTTGGAGTTGTCAGCCACTGGATTCTGGACTTCATAACGCACCGGCCAGACATGCCCCTTTATCCGTCGGGACCTGTTCTCGGTTTGGGACTGTGGAACTATCCGGTCGCGACTGTAATTGTCGAAGCGTTAATGTACGCAATCGGAGTTTGGATTTACCTTCGAGTAACGCGCACACGAGACAAGATTGGACATTGGGGCTTGTGGCTTTTCGTGATCGTGGTTGGAGTCTTTTACGTGGCGAACATTTTCAGCCCACCGCCGACTAGTGTTAAAGCAATACTCATCGTAATGATTCCGTTTGTTTGGTTACTTATGGCGTGGGCGTGGTGGGTGGACCGGCACCGTGAACCGAGGGTAGTGTGAGTCTAGAGAGTGTGCGGGAAAACCATTTTCCATTTTTCATTTCACATTTTCCATTTGCTATTGGGAGGGCATTGCCTACTGCCTACTGCCTTCTACCTACTGCCTTCTGCATCGCGTGCCAACATCGCAGCTCCGATAGTCGCAGCGTCGTGCCCTAACGAGGCTGCCAGGATCGTTGTAGCTTCGAAACAGGGTTGAAATGCACGCCGCTTCGCTTCCTGAATCACTGCATTCAAAATCAGATCGCGTGCCTGCATGACTCCGCCGCCAAGCACAATCCTCTCGATGTTCAAGAGGTTGATTACACTCGCGACACCGGTGCCGATGTACTTTCCGGTTCGTTCCAGCATCATCAGGGCGAAATCGTCCCCCTCCGTTGCTTCGCGAGCCATGTCATCCGCCGTGAAGGCTTTATTCAAAGCCAACCTCGACAACGACGATGTCGAATCGCGGTACAAACGCTCTTTGGCGCGCCGCACAATGTTTGGCGCCGATGCAACCGTCTCCAAACATCCCCTGTTGCCACACAGGCACTCCGCGCCTTCCGTATCGATCGTGATGTGCCCGACTTCGCCGGCAAAGCCTGAGGAACCGGTCCAGAGCTTGCCGTCCATAATGATCGCGCCACCGATCCCTTCACCGATGGTGATGTAAAACATGTCGCGGCTGCCACGGCCCGCGCCCACCATGTATTCACCATACGCAGCCGCGTTCGCATCGTTTTCGAGTTCCACACGAAGGCCGATCGCCTGCGTCAACTCAGCGTGTAGATTATTACCAACTGTCGAGGGTAAAAAACTTGAAGCGATAACGCGGTCGCTTTGTCGGTTAACTAATCCGGGAATGGCGACGCCCACGCCGCCAATGTTTTGACCCTCGCTGAGCTCAGCAACCATCGTGGCCACCTGGGGAACCAACCCGCCGTCATTAACAGCAGCCTCAGAGCGTTTTGTGATAGCGCCCTCGCTATCGACGGCGGCTCCGGTCAGTTTTGTACCTGATAGCTCAATGCCGATGAAACTGGATTGCGATTGCGGAGGCATAGTTAACGCAAGAACCTTCCGACTGTGTGAATTATGTGCGAAACAAGCGAAGCATAATGGAGGGTATGGGGGCTGTCAAACGGCTCTTTCTGCGTGTAGAATTGCCGCAAATTAATCGTTGGCTGCAATCTTTGGTATTTGAAAAACTACTGTCGGCTCTTTAAGACCAGGACTTTTAAACTAAAGCCAAACGCTTTTATGCAAATTCGTTCAATACTCCTGCCGACGGATTTCAGCGAGTGCGGAAACTTCGCACGCTCCTACGCGGCCTCGCTGGCCCGTAAATTTGGCGCGTCCATAATTGCGGTTCACGTGATCGAACCCATGGTACCGACTGTGGGTTATTCGGGAATGACGGAGCCGCTGCCGATTGCAGACATCGCCGATCAACTGGAAACTTCGGCTGAACGAGAGCTGCCACGAATTGCTGAATGTGAAGAATGCGCCGGTTTGGAAATTGAAGAAGTGATAGCGCACGGCGAAGCGGCGGCCGAGATCGTTCGCGTGGCGAAGGAGCGGAACGTCGACTTGATCGTTCTGTCGTCTCACGGACGTACCGGGCTGGGACGAATACTTTTTGGTTCAACTGCAGAAGCTGTGGTGCGACATGCTTCATGTCCGGTATTGGTGGTGAAACCGGCCAAGACTGGGGAGACGTCTTAAGTTATTGGTTAGTGGACTGTGGGCGGTTGGGCAATGTTGGGATCTATTCTCACTTGCCGGCTGCCCACTGCTCACTGCCCACTAATCCAAACCATGCATCTTGACCTCCTCTACGACCTGCTGGGTCAGTACGGCATCTACGCGGTATTTCTCCTTGTCATGATCGAGGGGGACATCACGCTTTTGATTGCCGGGGTGATGGCCCAGAGCGGCTTCTTCGGTGCCCACAGTTTTCTGTGGGTTATGTTGGCCGGAACACTTGGAGGCGCTGCCAGCGACAATATCGCTTATTTTCTCGGCCGCCAGTTTCGCAAGGGCGTGCGAGACCTTCGCTTTTATCGCGCGGCCCAGCCGCGAATGGAACGACTCACGACCAACTTCGGCACGCTCTCCATTTTCCTTTCAAAGTATATTTATGGTTTGCGTTGGGCCTCGTGCATTTTCTACGGCGTCGGGCGCATGCCTTACCTGCGTTTTCTGTTACTGTCCCTCGCCAGCTGTTTTGTCTGGGTATTGGTCCTTAGCGGCGCTGGTTACTTTTTCAGCGGCGCCGTCATGGGACTGATTGGCGACTTCGAGCGGCTGGGCAAGGCACTCCTGGTGATAGTCGTGCTCGGTATCGTAGGTTTTTATCTACTCGAACGTTTTTATCTTTCGCCGAAAGTGGAAGAAGCCGATCCCGAGAAACTGCAGGAATTCGAACAGGCGGCGCAGGAGAAGTTGCAGGATCTGAAACAGGAGATTCAGGAACACATCCATTTCAAGCCATCGCGCCACGACGAACCGACGAAGCGCAGTCGTGATGATTCGGAAGATTGAAGAGGTTAATGGGCGCGCGGGCGCTTCGCGCGCAATGAGCGCGAAGGGAATTTTCTGAGAAACCAGGCTCCGGAGAGGGCGCTCCCATAAGCAGTTAAAATTGGAAAGGAAGAATCTCAACCTAATTTGATTATTGAATCATCAGCACCTACTCGCGTCGATCTAGCCGGGGGCACAATTGATATCTGGCCTTTGTATCTATTCCATCCAGGGGCAGCCACCGTCAACTTTGCTACTTCATTGCGCGCTAATTGTCGGATAGAAACGCGAGACGACGGCAGAATTATCCTTGAATCGCGCGATCGTAAAGTCGTATTCGAAACTGAGCTCGCGGCACTGGAAGACCTAATTCAAGAAAAGCGTCTCGAGTTAATCTCCAAGCTGGTCCACTTCTTCAAACCCACAACCGGTTTTCATTTGACATCAGACAGCCAGGCGCCTGCGGGGGCAGGCATGGGCGGTTCGTCTGCCCTGGCCATCGCGTGCATTGGCGCGCTGAACCGGCTGGTGGGGAATCGTTACGGAGAGCACAAGTTCATTGTTATTGCCGCGAATATTGAATCGACCGTGATTAAAGTGCCGGCCGGGTTTCAAGACTATTACTCCGCTTACTACGGCGGCACATCGTCCGTTCATTACCGCCCCGACGGTATTCAGCGCGAGCACCTGGCAGTCAATGAAAACACACTGGAGCAGAGGATCGTCATCTGCTACACCGGCGAGCCCCGCCTCTCGGGAACCAACAATTGGGACATCTTCAAACGGCACATCGACGGCGATGCGGAACTGTTCTCCCTCTTCGACGGCATACGCGATTCAGCTATCCGCATACGCGAGGCTTTGGTTGCTGACGATTGGGATCAGGTCAGTAAGATCATGCGTGATGCCTATCCGAAACGTAAGCGGCTGGCGCCCGGAGTTACGACGCCACAGATGGAGAAGCTGGTTGAAAAGGCGTTAGCGAATGGAGCCGAGGCGGCCAAGGTTTGCGGCGCGGGCGGTGGCGGCTGCATTGCCTTCCTTTGCGCCGACGGCCGGAAAGCCGATGTCGAGCGCGCCCTCGCCGCCGAACAAGGCGCGGAAGTTATTGACTGGAAATTCTCACGCGAGGGATTGGTCGTAAAGGAGGTCTGATCCGGCCAGGTCCGAAGGACCGGCAGTTAATAGCCACGACCGTTAGGTCGTGGGGCCAAAAAGGAAGGACTCTGAGGTCCGAAGGACCGGCACTCAATGCGAACTACTGCCGGCCCTTCGGGCCTCACTTTTTAGCTATGCAAGATCCACGCGCTTACGCGCGTGGCTATTAATTGCCGCCCTTCGGGCCTAAAGCATCCATTGATTGCGGTTGTCGTAATACGACGGGGAGCGGTCTGGATAGCGCTTCTTGTATTTTTTGTACCGCGCCAGCAGTTGCTCATAACGCTTGTCTGAAGAGCGTATGGCTCTGTGGGGTATCTGCCGCAAGTGATCTTCAATCTTTGTCATGTTCCTGGGTGAGAAACGCCAGTCATAGTTTCCTAAATCATAAAGGCTCGTCAGTCCGTAGCCTTTAATGCGGCCGGAAAAATCTACGTACGGGTCGAGGTAACTCCATGTCAAATCGCGCAGCGAACGGAACACGGGCCGGCGTCCATGCAAACCAATATCGCGTGAACGCCCAATCGATCCCCAAAGCCCATCTTTCTGAAATACAAAGATAACGTGGTCTAGCAGGTCGACGGATTCTATATCCATCAGGAGGGGCGGGTATCCGTGCTGTTCCAGAATTACAGCCGCTCCGACAGCTGCCTCCAGGCAGTGGGCTTCTCCGACTTTCAATACTTCGCGGAAAGATCGCATCGTCCCGCCCTCTCTTTCCCAGTTGTAAGGCATCGCGCTGAAATACCTTTGCACCTGGGCAGGCGTGCGTAGTGACTGGATCAGTCCCCATTCTTTCCTCGTGAACGCTTTTTTGTCGGGTCTACCCATAAAGGACCGATCCGCAGATTACGCAGATTACGCAGATTACACAGATTAGTACCCAAGCTGTTCGGATCATAATCTGCGCAATCAGTGTAATCTGTGTAATCTGGGGATTGTGGATACTTGCTTCCAGTGGCCTCCGTGATGTAAGAGTCTAGCTTACCGAATCCAGGTCGAGGCAAACATTACTTATGGAACCAATCCGTCAATTAAGCCGCGGTGAGCAGGAAGTAGAGACCGAGGCCACGCGATTGGTTGAACTGGTCGAAGATGCACTCGCGGTCGTTGCTCTGCGTTCAACGTCTGAGGCCGATTCGCTCGAAGCCGCAGCAGATCGCATTGAACGAGCGGCACGCGACCTCTCAGCTGCCTTGCGAGAACAAGCTCGCGAAGGCCGGATTGCACGAGAAGCTGCCGAATAGCTCACGCAACTCGACAGACTCCCAAGTCGGTTTCGATTTCTAACAACATTAATTTTGGAGATGGGTATGAGTTCTACTCGCATACAGGAAAGTCGTGATACCTCGTTGCCTTTAAGCAGAAATACTCACTTGCTCAACTGGGTCGAGAAGATGGCAGTGCTAACCAAGCCTGACGCGATTCATTGGGTGGATGGCTCGGAAGAAGAAGACGAGGCACTCAAAGCTCAGATGGTCGCGAGCGGTACATTTGTCAAACTCAACGAAGAACTTTGGCCCAACTGTTACTACGCGCGTTCTGACGCCAGCGATGTCGCGCGTGTCGAAGACCGCACCTACATCTGTTCACTTTCTAAGGACGGCGCGGGTCCCACCAACAATTGGGAAGAGCCGTATGCGATGCGACGCAAGCTGAAAGAGCTTTTCGACGGTTCGATGCGCGGCCGAACGATGTATGTGTTGCCGTTTAGCATGGGGCCGGTCGGCTCGCCCATGTCTCAGATTGGAGTTCAGCTTACGGATTCGCCTTACGTCGTGGTCAATATGCGAATCATGGCTCGTATCGGTTTGCCGGTGTATGCGGAAATCGATAAAGAGTCGAAACGCGTAGTGCCCTGCATGCACTCGCTGGGAGCGCCGTTAACCCCAGGTCAAAAAGACGTTGCATGGCCGTGCAACAAAGAGAAGTACATCGTTCATTTTCCTGAGACGCGCGAGATTTGGTCTTACGGCTCAGGTTACGGCGGCAACGCTTTGCTCGGGAAAAAATGTTTTGCGCTTCGCATCGCTTCGAATATCGCGCGCGATGAAGGCTGGATGGCGGAGCACATGCTGATCGTGGGCGTCGAGAATCCTCAAGGCGAGAAGACTTACGTGACGGCGGCGTTCCCCAGCGCCTGCGGCAAAACAAACTTCGCTATGTTGATTCCGCCTGCGGGTTTTGAAGGGTGGAAAGTGTGGACGGTGGGTGATGACATTGCCTGGATCAAACCAGACGCAAACGGCCGCCTACATGCGATTAACCCTGAAGCTGGTTTCTTCGGTGTCGCGCCGGGGACGTCCGCTAAGACAAATCCGAACGCGATGGTTTCGCTGGCAAAGAATTCGATCTTTACGAATGTGGCATTAACTCCTGAAGGCGGAGTTTGGTGGGAAGGCATGACGGATGGGCCGCCCGCCGAATGTCTTGACTGGCAGGGCAACAAATGGACACCCGAGATTGCGAAGACGACGGGTGCGAAGGCGGCCCACCCAAATGCACGCTTTACCGCTCCAGCGTCTCAGTGTCCAACCATCGATCCAGAGTGGGAGAATCCCAACGGGGTGCCGATCAGCGCGATCATTTTTGGCGGGCGTCGTGCCACAACAATGCCGCTTGTCTATCAGGCCTTCAATTGGAGTTCAGGAGTTTACGCGGGGGCGACTATGGGATCCGAAATGACCGCCGCGGCCGCGGGAACGATCGGCAAGGTGCGACGCGATCCGATGGCCATGTTGCCCTTCTGTGGCTATCACATGGGAGATTACTTTCGGCATTGGATTCGGATGCAGCGTTCGCTTAGTGAAACGCCTCGCGTTTTTCATGTGAACTGGTTTCGTAAAGATGCTGACGGCAGCTTCATGTGGCCAGGCTTCAGTGAAAACATGCGCGTGTTGAAATGGGTTGTCGACCGCGTTCACGGCCGCGCGCTGGCGAAAGAGACGCCGATCGGCTGGATGCCGCTCTACGAGGACATGGAATGGAAAGGTCTTGATTTTCCGAAAGACAAGTTTGAGGAGTTACAGGCGTTTGACCGTGATGCGTGGCGCAATGAAGTGTTGGGCCACGAGGAGTTGTTCCTCGATCTACACGATCGCCTGCCTCCGGAAACTATCTACGAACGTGAGTTGTTGATCTGCCGGCTGTAGGACAGACATTCCTGTCTGTCCTTCCTCCAACGATGTGTTCAGCGAAAAATGACAGACAAGAATGTCTGTCTTACCCTGGCGGCCAATTCATCGAGCGTCCACCCAGGACGTGTACGTGAAGGTGGAAAACTGACTGGCCGGCGCCTGCTCCCGTATTAATAACCGTGCGATAACCGCTTTCGGCGAGACCGGCTTCGTTAGCCACACGAGCGCCGACGCGCAACAAGTGGCCCAGTAGAGCTTCATCGCTCTGCGACGCTTCATCCAACGACTCCAGGTGTTCCTTTGGAATAACGAGCAAGTGCGTCGGTGCCTGCGGATTAATATCGCGAATCACCACCGACCGATCGTCCTGGTGAACGAAGTCAGTCGGTATCTCTCCTGCAATCATCCGGCAAAACAAACAATTCTGTTCTTCTGACATCTTCACCCCATGTAATGACGATCCGCGTTACATCTCCGCCGGCATCCCGGGCTGTGCTGCCTGTGACAACGGCGCCGTCACTGACTCATATAGGCGCTCAATGTCAGCGCCCAACGCACGCAGCTTGGCTTCTATCTTTTCGTACCCGCGATCGATGTGATACACGCGATCGATAACTGTTTCTCCATTCGCCATTAAACCTGCCAGCACCAGTGAAGCGGAGGCGCGTAAGTCCGAAGCCTGAAGCGGCGCCCCCGTTAGCTGGGTTGGGCCAGTGACGACTGCACGATGTCCGTCTATCGCGATCCGGGCGCCCATACGCTGGAGTTCGGAGGCGTGCATGAACCGGTTTTCGAAAACTGTCTCCTCAATAACTGCGCGGCCCTCCGCCTGCGTCATCAATGCCATGTACTGCGCCTGCATGTCCGTCGGGAAACTTGGATGGGGATGCGTCGTGACGTCTTTTCCTATCAGTTGTCCCGCAACCCGAACCGCTAGCGTGCTGCTGTTAACTTCTTCGATCTCCACGCCCGCTTCGCGAAACTTCTCAATCACGCTCGTCAGGTGTTGGGGTTCGCAGTCTCTTATCTCCAGCTCGCCCTTAGTAATTGCTGCAGCGGTAATGAACGTTCCGGTTTCGATCCGGTCGGGAATTATCGTATGTTGCGCCCCGCCCAAATTCTCAACACCTTCAATCACAATCTTTTCAGTTCCAGCGCCACGCACGCGCGCCCCCATCTTGTTGAGCAACTCAGCGAGATCGACAATCTCCGGCTCACGCGCCGCGTTGTGAAGCACGGTGGTCCCTTTAGCCAGCGTCGCAGCCATCATCAAGTTCTCTGTGCCGGTCACCGTTACCTTGTTGAAACCGAATTCGCCTCCTATGAGCCGCCCGCCTTTCGGTGCTCGCGCAATCACGTTGCCGCCTTCAAGTTTCACTTCCGCGCCGAGTGTCTCGAATGCTGCCAGGTGCAGATCAATCGGACGCGTTCCGATGGCGCAACCGCCCGGCATAGAAACTTTTGCCTTTCCAAAGCGAGCCAGCAGAGGTCCCAGTGCGAGCACCGACGCACGCATCGTGCGGACCAACTCATAAGGCGCTTCGAATAGCTCAATGTGACTGGCCGTGATTTTGTGGCTGCGCAGCTCCGGAGTTAAAACTGTCGCCCCAATATCTTCCAGCAGTCGTCGCTGGGTAATGATGTCGCGGACGTAGGGCAAGTTATGTAGAGTGACCGTCTCGCCGGTGAGAAGCGCAGCAGCCATGCAGGGCAGCGCAGAATTCTTCGCGCCACTTATCGAGACGCGACCCTTCAGAGCGGTGCCGCCGGTGATCCGAAATTTATCCACGATGAAGACAGATTAGATTAAAACCCGCAAACGTTAAAGTGGCGACCAATTAGGTGCTGAGTTTCGATTTCATTAACACCGGGGTTCAGCCCGGTGCCACGAACGACCGTGTTAATGAGAGGACGTTACTTCTTTCTCAGTGCCACTATCCGTGGAATGCCTTGCAGGTCCTGTTGAATATCCAAAAGCTCCCACGTTTCTGAAGCAATCAACTCAGCAACTGCCTCATGCTGATCAAAACCAATCTCAAAAAGTAGGTGGCCGCCAATCTTAAGGAACTCTGGCGCCCCACTCACCAGGCGACGAATCACATCCAGTCCGTCCGTTCCGGCCGTCAATGCAAGCCGCGGTTCAAAATCGCGCACTTCTCTTTGCAGGGTCGCGACCGCATCGTCAGCAACATACGGTGGGTTTGAAACAATTAGATCGAACGACTGTTGGTCCAACCCGGCAAAACAATCCGACAAGAGAAATTCAATTCGATCAGTCACGCCATGCCGCGCAGCATTACGTTTTCCAACTTCCAGGGCCGCGGGTGAAACGTCCAATGCGACGGCATGCGCCATCGGGAGTTGGCTAAGCAGCGTCACAGCAATACAACCGGACCCTGTGCCGACATCGCAAATCAAAACGGCGTTCTCTTTCGAAACCAGCTTCAGCGCACCCTCGACAAGTAACTCCGTCTCGGGTCTCGGAATTAACACGTCCGGTGTTACTTCAAATTCCAACCCGTAAAACTCCTGGCGGCTCATGATGTATTGCGCCGGTTTGCCCTCTGCGCGCGCGTCCAGCAAGTCCCGGAAGCGCGAAAGTTGATCGTCGGAGATTGCATCGTCGGCATGGCCGAGAATGAATGTTCGGTCCTTGTCCAGGACAAACGCGAGCAGCGAGCCGGCTTCGCGTCGTGCTTCAGGGACACCTGCCTTACGCAGTTTGTGCGAACCCTGCAATATAGCCTCTGCGATGGAAAGGGTCATAGTTTGGAAAGTTTGCAATAGATCGGCAACGCAATTGTTGTCTCTACGCCCAAAGAATCAAACAAGTTTGCGCCGCAGCAGCCTATAATGGTGCTTCAAATTTTGAACGGTCGATAATTGGTTCGCGACGTATTTCGGGAACGAATATCGTATTGTTAGTTTTAAACTGATAACACGGTACGAGTCTCGTTCCTCCCGTATACGACAGGACCTCCAGGCCATTTCGGTATTGGAGGTTCTGGCGTAATAAGGGCCAGAAGTTTAACAACGTTTCCCAAGGAGCATGGGTGGGGGCGCTAACTAAAGCACTATTACTCTTCGCACTCAATTGGCTGGACGCACAACTGACTATTCTCTGGTTGCGTCTCGAGGTTGCGACTGAAGGAAACGGGCTGATGGCAGCCCTGCTTAACCATGGCGAGTCGTCGTTCCTCGGCGTGAAACTCCTCGTCGGCGCGCTTGCTGGTTACACTCTCTATCGATTTGCACAGTTCCCGATCGCCCGTCGCGGAATGAAACTCGTGCTCGGCATTTACATGGCGCTTATGTTAATCCACGCAGCCACCGGCTTCACTGCTCTAGGCTGGGACGCGCCAATTACCGTACTCACTTATTTCGGAACCCTCCCCGGATCTTTTCTGGCCCTTTTCGCCTAACAGCTCTCCTTTCACCTTTAGCGAGTTCAGATTAAAGGATGTGATTTGTTCGCTAGCCTTGCACAAAAGTCCTTCCCGGTAAGAGGGTCAACGGGGATAGAGCTTTGTTTTGTGTTAGTTCGTGTTAATTCGTGGATCGTTTTTTGATGCGACGCCAAAATCGATCCACGAAATACACGAAACAACACGAAATCGCTCTCTTTCGTTGACTTAGCTTCTACGGACCGACCGAATGCCTCTCAGAAAACGGAACATTCGCGGGTGATCGACGTTCAAGAAACTACGTTGCACTCCGTCACCAATCTGTTTGAGCGGGCCTGTTTGGGCTTGCTTCAGGCCGCAAGTCAGTCCTAAATTCCAGTCTAACTGGAATTCGGGGCGTTGGGCCGGCCGACGCGCGCAACGGCGCCGATTGGAATCGCATCCAAACAATACTGACCAAACCATATTTCAACATCGAGAATAAAAGCCATGTATAGAATTTCAGCACGTCAACTCATTATCGTCGCACTCATCTCCGGATTCTTTGCCGCCGGCGCCTTCGCCGTTTTCGACCGCATCGCTGATCGGTTTCAGCCGGCTGGCGTAGCATTCACGGAAGAAGCCCCGGCCGGTATTACTAATCCGGCGACCGCACCCGATGAACAGAACAACATCGAGGTTTACCGGAAACTCTCGCCGGGCGTAGTCAACGTTCATTCCACCTCCTACGCGCGTGACTTCTTCGGTTACGTGGAACCGCGCGAAGGATCAGGTTCCGGATCCGTTATCGATCAGGAAGGTCATATCCTGACGAATCATCATGTGATTGAAGGCGCAACGAAAGTTGCGGTCAGTTTCGGCGGACAAAAGAATTACGCAGCCACCGTTGTCGGTCGTGATCCAGACACCGACCTGGCTGTGATTAAACTTCTGGAGAGGCCAAAGGAAGGATTGACTGTAATCTCCCTGGGCGATTCTGACCGGCTCGAGGTGGGCCAAAAGGTTTTGGCCATCGGCAATCCTTTCGGATTAGACAGAACACTAACCACTGGCGTTATCAGTGGTCTACAGCGACCAATTCGCGCGCGCAATGGTCGGCCAATCGAAGGCGCCATTCAAACCGACGCGTCGATCAACCCAGGAAACTCGGGTGGTCCATTGCTCGACTCTCACGGCCGGATGATCGGAATCAATTCGCAAATCCTTTCACCATCAGGTGCATCGGCCGGAGTTGGCTTCGCAGTCCCGGTAAATATTGCGAAGCGCATCGTGCCGCAGCTCGTGCGTTCCGGCGAGGTGAGACGCCCGAAACTCGGAATCACTAGTCGGGACATTGCGTCGCTTCGGAGTCGAATCGATTTTCCTGTTTCTGAGGGAATCGTGATCTGGCAGGTGGCGCCGGGTGGACCAGCTGCTTCAGCGGGGTTACGCGGACTAACTCAAACCGAAAACGGGGATGTTGAAATCGGTGACATTATTGTTGGCATGGACGGCGAAAAGTTGGACAATGCCGACGATCTCTACCGGCTCCTGGATAAACATCAAATTGGCGACGTTGCGCAGGTGCAAATCGTTCGCAACGGGCGCCGGTCGACAGTTCCGGTTCGCTTAATCGAGGCGGCCGACTCCGGACGAGGCTTCGTCAGGTAAGAAATCACATAAGGGGTGGGTGATCATGCGGCGCCCACCCTGTAAAATCAACGCCCGCTGTCATGAACCAAACCAATCACTTCTTTAACCTCGGTTATGGTTGGCTATGCAAACACTGCAGCGCAGAGGATACGGAACGTAAACAGCACGCAAACGAATCACGCGGCGATCGCAAAAACCCTGGACTAGCGCTAGCCACCTGGACCGACGCTACCCGCCAGTGCCTTACCTGCCCGCGCTGCGGCATTCAGGAAACAATCACAACCTAAAACTAGTTTCGAGTTTTAAGTTTGGAGTTCGGAGTTGGGAACTTAACTTCTAACTGAAAACTCTGAACTCGAAACTTCGAACTCGAAACTCTGAACCGATCAGGTTCATGTGCGCGCAATTTCCTTGTCGTAATCGCGCATGCTGCGCGTGATTACGTCTGTGGCTTCTGCCCGGCCGTACACGTCGACGATCTCTACGCGCCTCGGAGCATCGCCAGGCAGTTGTTTGTAACTGAGGAAGTAGTGCTTGAGTCGATCGATAAGCGCGGCAGGACATTCCGTAATTTCGGTGATGTGACCGAAGGCAAGGTCAGCGTCGAGGATGGCAATAATCTTATCGTCGGCCTGATGGCCATCAATCATTCGTAGACCACCAATCGGCTTTGCCAGCAGAAAGAAGCTGCCGTGGGCAAATGCTTTTTCTGTCAAAACACAAATGTCCATCGGGTCGCCGTCGCCTTTGAGATCGCGAGCCCCGGTTCGATCGGCAGATAGTTTAGCCACCTGTTCGCCGCAGTAAGTTTGCGGAATAAACCCGTAGAGAGTCGGGCACATCGACGAGAACCGCTGTGGCCGATCCACACGTAAATGGCCGGAGCTTTTGTCGAGCTCATACTTGACGACATCTGTAGGCACAATTTCGATGTAGGCATTAACCATCGCCGGTGCGTTGATGCCCGGGGAGACGCCGTGCCACGGATGCGCTTGAAACAATCGATTCTTAACTGAGGACTCCTGGTCCGGCATAACGCTCGCCTTTGCTTTTGAGACGAATTTTTGAAGTGATAGAATCCTAGCCTCGCAACCGGTTGTTTTCAACTGACATCCTTTCTTTCGTCAATGGCCACAAACGCCCAAGCCATTTCTCAAAGCACTACCAGCGCAATCAGTCTGCGCTGGATCATTAGCGCCCGAGACGATCTCGTCTGGCTGATTGGCTCGGTCGCTTCCAGTTACCTGCTGCTGGTTCTCTATGTAAAAGGCATCCTTCCCCTGGTGCCAATGGTTGCGTTGTGGGCCATCATGATCGATGCGCCGCACGTGTTCGGCACTTTTTCGCGCACCTACTTTGATCGGACTGAATGGCAGAATCGCAGACGCTTGCTTTGGGGCTCGCTGCTTTTTTTCGCTGTTGGACCTGTGATGGTGTTGGCCGGTCTTGGCCTGGTGTTCTTTTTCCTGGCGGCGCTCTGGGCTTATTACCACCTGGTGAAACAGCATTATGGATTCATGGTGCTGTACAAAAAGAAGAACAACGATCTCGCAGCGATAGACAATGCACTCGATCGTTTGTTTTTGCTGTTTGCGTTTAATTATCCGTTCGTTGCATTCATCGCCCGGGACGCCGAGGCAATGACGCGCGTACCGGCGCCGTTGCAATCGTGGGTGGGCATACTTGAATCGATATTACTTGCGGGGACGATTGGACTGTTTATCGTTTGGTTGGGCAGGCAGATTCAACGTGCGATTTCCGGCGCGCCTCTGAATATTCCGAAATACTTGTTACTCGCGGCAGCGATTCCGATGCACTGGATTGTGCTGCTGACGCCCATGCCGCATAAGCCGATCGCCATCGTGGCCATTCTTACCATCTATCACAATCTGCAGTATCACCGGCTGATTTGGTTTCATAACCAGAAGTACAAACTCAAGACGCGCGGCGCAGATCAAGGCAGCAGCGGCCGTAAGAGAGGGCGTCTCTGATGGGAGCGCGGGCGTCTCGCCCGCATCTGATCGAGACAGTAGCCCGACCGTGAGGGAGGGCGTTATGACGGAGACACACCATCCTCGCGAGCGATACGGCGCCGCCGAAATTATCAGCCGCCGGCTGCTTTACTACATTGCTTTCGGTGTTCTCTTTGGATTGATTTACCAGGGACCAAGACAGTGGCTCGGATACACGACCTTGAATAGCGACGGCGCCGGCCGTACCCAAACGCTTCTCACACAACTCGGCATTTCGTTCCTCTGGGGCTACGCATTCATCCACTACTACCTCGACTCAAAGATCTGGCGCATCCGCCGCGATCCCTCAGTAGGAAAAGCACTGAACATGGCGTAGAGGCGCCGTCATCTGACGAACCCTCCAACAATCTCGATAAACTCCTCTGGATATTCCTCGTGCGGAAGATGTCCACAATGGTCGAATACGATGAGACGCCCGTTTGGTATTTCTTCCTTAAGCCGGTATCCATCTGCCAGCGGCACCTCGCGGTCTCTATCGCCCCACACAATCAGTGTCGGCTGGGTAATTAAATGTGCGTCGCTTGAAATGCGCTCCGCATTCCAGCGACGAACGGTGCGTATGATCGCTCGGTGAGTTCCACGTGTTCTCAGCGGCAGGTGCCGCGCTTCTACGCGTCGTTCGTCCATGGGCCAGGCGTGGCGATCGTAGACTCGTTTCATGCGCATTCTCAGTAAACGGCGTGAGCCAACAACCAGAGGTGAAAGTATGTCGCCTATCACGGGCGATCCAAACAAACGCATCAACATATACCTGGTCGGACGATTATTTGTGACGGCGCCAACCAGCACCAACTTTTCGACGAGGGCCGGATAATCGAGCGCGATGGTTGCCGCGACCGCGCCGCCGTAGGAACTCCCAACGATATTCGCGCGATCGATTCCCAGTTCCTGCATTAGGCCAACTACCATCTTTGCCTGCCGGCCAATTGTGTACTCGAGGTCACGTGGCTTGGCGGAGTAGCCATAACCGAGTAGGTCGGGAGCAATTACTCTGAAACCTTGTTCGGCCAGCTCGAGCAACACCTTGCTCCAGACCAGATTCGACGACGCAAAGCCGTGAATCAGAATCATCACCGGGGCCTCGGGCTGACCCGCTTCCTGGAAGTGCACGCGCACACCGTCGACCTCCGCAAATCGCGAATGCTCCGCATGGAAAACATTCTTGCGATTCTGCTCCCATTCAACGTCGCGGGGACGCAACAACAGCTTGGCTGCGATCGAAGACGCAGCTAAAGCGGAAAGTCCGCCAATCCAATAACGTTTCTTCATTATTCTTCGAGGGACATTACCACGGCAGGGTGCAGCATTCCGGTATTCGAATCGAAAATACCCACCGCAATCAGATCACCTTTAGTATCTCGAATTCTCACTCGCTCGCCGTTGGTCCATGAATGTTCGGAGACCGGCAGATCCGTTCCATGCCTCACCTTTTGGATCTCTTCATCGCCAACATCAATGGCAGGCAAGCGAGAAAGGGCTTCATCCGGTTTGTAGAAAACCTTGCCCAGGGATTCTTCCGCAGCACTGGTTTTTAGTTGGACCAGGGTCCTGGCCCGGTCCAGAGTAAAGTCTCCGACACGTGTGCGTCGCAGCTCCGCCAGATGAGCGCCAACGTTCAATTGTTTGCCGAAGTCTTCCGCCAATGTCCTGACATACGTGCCTGACGAACAGACAACGCGCACTTCGAAATCAAAGGTGCCATCCAAGTTGTCTTTCAGCCACTCTCCTGTGGGCTTGATCGGTTCAAACTCATGAATGCACACGCGAACAGGTTTACGTTCAACCTCCTCGCCTTTGCGCGCAAGCTCGTAAAGCTTTCGGCCCCCTTGCTTCTTTGCAGAATACATTGGAGGCACTTGTTCAATCTCACCGCGCAAGCTTTTGAGTGCTGCTTCGACTTGCGCTTTGTCCCAGGGGCCCGAGTTTTGTACCTCAGAAAGCGGTTTGCCGGTAATGTCTGCCGTGTCTGTGGCGAATCCCAGGCGAATGATTGCTTCGTATTCTTTTTCAATTCCGCTTAGAAACTGGGTTAAACGGGTGGCGCGACCGACAAGCAATACGAGTAGACCGGTGGCAAACGGATCAAGCGTTCCGGCGTGGCCCACGCGTTTGTGATTAAGTATGTGCCGGGCCTGGGCAACCACGTCGTGTGAGGTTATTCCCGGCGGCTTGTCGATACAAATAACTCCATCCATACAGACATTCTAGAGTGTCGCTTGTCGATTGGCGATTGTTTGACGTTGCGCTGCTGATTTGTGTGGTCCTCTGTGATTAAATGCGCACATGTTCAAGCGCTCACCAGGGAAACGAACGGAGGAGACCGCTGCGCGCAACCTGACGCCTGAGGAACGGAGGGCCAAAACGTTTCAGCGAGCGGCGAAACTGCTGGCCGCAAAACCTCGTTCTGTATCAGAGCTTCGCGAACGTCTCCTGCAAAGCCGCTATGCGAACAAGACAGTAGTGGAAGAAGTGATTACCCGTTTGCGAGAGTATGGCTATCTGGACGATCAGCGTTTCGCCTTTAGTTTTGCCTCAAACAAGGTGAAACAGAAACCCACCGGACGTCGTCGGCTGGAAAGAGATTTGATGATGAAGAAGGTCGACCGCTCTGTGGCCGGCGAAGCGCTCGATTTAGTTTTTACAGAAACTCCTGAAGACGAACTAATCGACCGCGCTATCGAAAAACGTATTCGACTGCGCGGGCGCCCCACGAACCGGCTCGAAGCAAAGAGCCTCTTCGATCACCTGCTGCGTCAGGGCTTTCCATTCGATTTGGTCAGCGACAAAGTGAGAGCCGTCTCGCGCGCGGCCGTCGAGAACGATGAATAACTTGGGAGCGCGGGCGTCCCGCCCGCATTTAGCCACAAAATATTTACGAACGAGGCGCGCGAAAGGCGCACTCGGTTGCAGCCCACATTGCGGGCGGGACGCCCGCGCTCCCAGTTTTCGCCTGTTTCGCTCGCTCTGAATGCGCG
This sequence comes from Blastocatellia bacterium, assembly GCA_963786645.1. Taxonomy (GTDB): domain Bacteria; phylum Acidobacteriota; class Blastocatellia; order Pyrinomonadales; family Pyrinomonadaceae; genus PSRF01. The sequence continues at coordinate 77,810 of CAWAZW010000004.1, read as the reverse complement.
TGTTAAACTCGCGATCAGTTATGAAAGGTAGCGAGATTCGCGAAAGCTTTTTGCAGTACTTTGAGCGGCACGGCCATACACGTGTGCGCTCCGCACCCCTCCTGCCCGCCAACGATCCGACACTCCTTTTCACAAACGCGGGAATGAACCAGTTTAAGGATGTGTTCCTGGGTTTAGACAAGCGTGATTACGTCCGTGCCTGTTCATCGCAGAAGTGTATTCGGGCCGGCGGCAAGCACAACGACCTGGATGAAGTCGGCAAGACCGCGCGCCATCACACTTTTTTCGAGATGTTGGGCAATTTTTCTTTCGGCGATTATTTTAAAGAAGAAGCCATCAAGCTTGCCTGGGACCTGCTCGTCAACGAATGGAAACTTGATCCGGCGCGACTCTGGTTTAGTGTTTTTGAAGGTGATGATGAAGTTGGCCCAGACGAAGACGCGGAAAAATTCTGGGAACAAGTGGGCGCACCGCGAGAAAGAATCCTGCGTTTTGGGCGCAAGGATAATTTCTGGCAGATGGGTGAAACTGGCCCGTGTGGACCATGCAGTGAGATCCATTACTACATGGGCCCTGATCCAAACGACCCGGCGAAGAACCGTGCCGACCTGGTCAATGGACCAGGCGATGACACGATGGAGATCTGGAACCTGGTCTTCATGCAGTTTCAACGCAGCGAAACCGAGCCCGGTAAATACAAACTCGATCCGCTGCCCGCGCCGTCAGTCGACACCGGGGCTGGTCTGGAGCGCATCGCCGTGGTTTTGCAGGGCGTAAAGTCAAACTACGATACGGATCTGATTCGACCGATCATCGATTTCACTGCGCAGATTGCCGATCGGCATTATGAACCGGAGTCCCACGAAGGCTTTGCCATGCGGGTGATTGCGGATCATGCCCGCGCCGCCGCGTTTGCCATTGCTGATGGAATTCTGCCAGGCAATGAAGGACGGAATTATGTCCTGCGGAAGATCATGCGGCGCGCTATTTACCAGGGGCGCCACACCCTGGGACTCGATTTGTTCTTTCACAAAGTTACAGATTTCGTCGTCGATCAGATGAAGGACGCGTATCCGGAACTCGAAAGCCAGCGCGATTTCATCGACAAGATGGTGCGGCTTGAAGAAGAGCGGTTCGGATCCACGCTGACAACGGGGTTGCAAAAGTTGGAGGAGCTGTTCACGCAAAGCGATCAGCCTTCATTTAGCGATCTTGCCAAACTGTACGACACGTTTGGTACACCGAGAGACTTAATTCGAGTTGGTATCGAGGAGCGCGGTGTCGAGTTCAGTGAGGATCAGTTCAACGAGCAATTCGATGCAGCCTTGAGAATGTTGCAGCAGACAAGTGGGCGCGAACAATCGGCCGGTCAAGCAGGCGCCAATCCAATCTATGCTGAAGCGTTAGGCCGATCTGGTGCAAATCTGCTTCACCGGCTACGAAGGTACCTGTTGTACCAGCTCCCGCGTAATGTCGTTAATCGGACCGAATGGCGAGGTAGATTCGCTGAATGAGGGCGATGAAGGCGAAGTTGTGCTCGATCAAACTCCGTTCTATGCAGAAAGTGGCGGACAAGTCGGGGACGTGGGGCAAATCAAAAGCCCCGCAGGTGGAACCGACTTCATTGCGCAGGTCGTTGACACCTACTCGCCTGCGCAAGGTTTGATCGTTCACAAAGTCAAAGTTGAAAAAGGCAGTCTTACAGTTGGCGATACGGTTTCTGCTGAAGTCGACGTACAAAAGCGTGATGCGACGCGTCGCAATCACACAGCAACACACCTGATGCATGCGGCGCTTCGTGAAGTACTTGGGACTCATGTGAAGCAGGCTGGCTCAGTGGTCGCGCCAAACTATTTGCGCTTTGACTTTACACACTATCAACCGTTAACCCGAAACGAAATCGACGAGATTGAGCGCCTGGTCAACTCTTACATTCTGAGAAACGAGCCGGTACAAACCCACGAAATGGCCACGGAAGAAGCGATGCGCTCCGGAGCCATGGCACTCTTTGGAGAGAAGTACGGAGAAAAGGTCCGTGTGCTTTCAATTAAGGGCACGGAAGGTATTTTCTCAAGGGAGCTTTGCGGAGGTACGCACGTGCGCGCAACGGGCGATATTGGCTTATTTAAGATCACGAGTGATGAATCGATCGCTTCCGGCGTCAGACGCATTCGGGCAATCACCGGAGTTGATGCCTACGAGCGCTTCCGCGAAGACGAAGTGTTGATCGATCAGGTATCGAGTGGACTCAAAACATCGCGCGCCGAACTGCCCACTATCATTAACAGATTGCAGGAGGAACTGAAAAAGGCCAGGCGTGAAGCTGACGATCTGCGAATGAAGATTGCCAGCGGCGCTCTAAATCCCTCCGCGTCTAACGGAGATGAAGCTCGTGAAGTTGCCGGCGTTCGCGTCCTGGCGCACGAAGCCAGCGGGCTCGACGCAGCGGCGATGCGCCAACTTTCCGACACGCTTCTGGCGCGAATTAAGTCCGGCGTAGTTGTGCTTGGAAGAAGCGGAGAAGGAAAGGTTTCTCTGATTGTCCGCACTTCACCGGATCTGACGAGCAGAGTCCCGGCCGGTAAGGTGATCAAAGAGTTGGCGCCAATCGTGGGCGGACGCGGTGGTGGCAAAGCCGACATGGCCGAAGGTGGCGGCAGCCAACCGGAAAAGTTACGTGAGGCATTGGAAGCAAGTTACTCAGTAGTGGAACGGTTACTCGGTTAATTAACTTGCAGACAGAGAAACGCGAGCGCATCCTGGGCTGGAGGCGCTCGCGTTTCTGTTTATCGGGTGTGATTTAGCGAACTCGATGCCGCGTGTTTGCAACTTCTCGTCGCTACATCGCCTTCTGTTTGTCGGTCAACACAATTCCCATTTTTTCCAACGTGAGTTTGTTCAGAGTGCCGGTCACCTTCAGGCTTTCGGCACCTTGAAATTTTTTCAAGCTGGCGCGCGTGTCCGGATCGAGCTTGCCTGTTTCTTCGCCCCCGTAAAAGCCACGGTTCTTGAGAATAGCTTGAGCTTGCTTGATCTGTTCTTTGTTTGCGCGAAACACTGGACCACGCTTCTTAGTGGTGCTTGCATTATCGTTCCCCTGCGTTGTTGTGGACGTGGGAGATGTGTGAATTGCCAGCGCGATGGAAGAGGCAACTAGCAGAGACAGAATTGTCGAGAATATTTTTTTCATAGGGGTTTCCTTTGTTGTGAGGCGCACAGAATGCGCGCGCGTTACTTAACCAAAAATCTCAGGAAAGAGCGCGCGTATGATATCGGTTGAAGAAAAAAATCCATCGCCGTGCGCGAGATCAGTCGATTCCAGAAAATGCCAACAATTTTGCAGGGTGGTCCATCTGATTTGTCCCCGCAGATTCTCATCTGTCCTTGCCAAAATTCTTGCATTCGATATTCTTCTGTGCGCAGTGCCAGAACCCCGACGCGTCGGGGGTAATGGGCGGATGCTGGCGTGATCTCTCTTAACCGCAAGGCTTACTCGAACCAGACAACGGAGGCTTAACCCAACTTAGTGGTGGCCATCCGCTTGCACAAGCAAGCAACACCTCATCGTTGCCTGAACTGCCATTCGCCTTGCGATTTTGCGCCCAAATTAGCGGATAATTGCGAGTATTCAACCGCGTTGGTGTTTGTTAAACCCTTGTGCTAATATGCTTTCTGGTTGATATGAACGACTTCAGATAGTTAACGCCCTGTTGGGTCTCACCAGTTTTAACCTCTTCCACAAAAGACACTTCAGAATTATGAAAAAGCTTCCCCCTATTGTTGCCCTGCTTCTCGCGTCAGCGTCTGCGGCTTTGGGACAGGGCTATCGCGCTGACAACTTTGACTTCGCAACCGGCATTAGTCTGAAGACAGAAGCTCCGGTAGCGAAGGTCTCGCGCTCCAAACGTGGTTCTGGGCATCACTCCGCGAGCGCTGCAGCGATCAACAACCTGATTGATGTGAGGATGGCTGACATCCGTATCGGCAATTCGCTCGGCGGGTACACCACAGGAAATACTACGGTCGACTCATTCATCGTGGAAGCCGGGAGACGCCATTCCGTCGATCCCTTATTGCTCTACTCCATCATGCATCAGGAATCTACATTCAAGCCGCGCGCGATGTCATACAAAGGCGCACGCGGGTTGATGCAGTTGATGCCCGGCACAGCGGCGCGGTTTGGCGTCACCAGCATTTGGGATCCAAAGCAGAACATTGAAGGCGGCACACGCTACATGCGCTGGCTGCTGGATAAGTTTGACGGCAACGTCAATCTCGCACTCGCAGGTTACAACGCGGGTGAAGGCGCCGTGATGAAATACGGCAACCGCATTCCGCCTTACCGCGAAACGCAGGAATACGTGCGCCGTATCAGCAAGCGCTACTCAGTGATCCGCGATCCTTACGCTGCAAGTTTTGCGAACAGTATCGGCCGTGATCAACTCGCTGCCGTGCAACGTAAAGAATCAGCTCCGTTAACGATGTATGAGCGCAGTGTATTTTCTGTGCGATTACCGGATGGACGTTTGCAGTTGGTAAGCCAATAAAACCTTCTCTATTTCGAAGCAAGAAAGCGAGGCGAATCTTTTCGCCTCGCTTTTGCTTTGTTCACAGAGCTGTCAGCTTAAATCACGGGCTGGGTAACAAGCGCAGGTAATGGTGTGACGACTCGAGCTGCCGGCACGCACAAGACAGGACATGGGGCGTTTCTGACCACACGCTCGATTTCTGATCCCAACGCCGGCGTCCCGCCGAACAATGAGGCGTGCACGCTGGTACCAATCACGATCAGATCAGCATCTATTTCGGCGGCAAGGCGAGCAATCTCAGCGTAAGGACGTCCCTCTTCGATATGCGTTTTGGCGCGCGCAGCGTCGCCCGCGAATGAGTTGGTCCATCCGTTCCTGAACGTAAGCCCGCAGTCGCGACAACGCATGCAGCCCGCCTTCGGGGAAGACCATTGAAATCTGTTCCAGGTAGTCTCCGATGACGTAAACCGCGTGAAGCTCTGCGCCTGTTTGATTAGCCAGTTGTGTTGCGACCTGGGTGGCAGCGGCAGAGGATGGCCGAAAGTTGGTAGACAACAACACGCGGTTGAGCCGTACTTCACTGTGCGTACCTTTATGTTCCACGAAGTCGTGCTGAGGGGGACGAATAGTGAGCACCGGGCACGGCGCTTCGGCAATGATTTCTTCCGCGGTCGATCCCCACAGCGCGCGCGCGAGTCCCTTTCGACCATGCGTTACCACCGTGACCAGATCGATTTCGTAAGCGCGTACGGCCTTGGCGATTTCCGCGGCGGGTTCCCCTTCCACAATCACCGGTTCCACTTCGAGTCCATCAAAGAGCGGATCCGACAGCAGATTGCGAACCTCACTTCTCACGTCGAGCAGCCAGCGATTCTCCTGTTCTGCAAAAACATGTTCCGGCAAAGTCAGCAGATTGGCGGGAACACTGGCACTCTGAACACTGAAGAGGACCACCCGACCGCCGCCGCTTCGCGCAAGCGCTGCCGCATATTTAAGCGCGGCCCGCGCTCGCGGAGTGAAGTCGGTAGGAAAAAGTATGTTTCTAAACGGATACATCGAAACTCCGCAGTGGTGGAATCTGAACTATTAACTGAAAATCATCGAGAAGTCGTTAATGGCGCTGCCGGCGCGGAGTCTATCAAGAAAAACTTTCGGTTGGAATAGAGACGCGATATCGATCGTAGGTCAGTTTGGTTGACAGTGTCCTATAAACTTTTAGTTTGTCGCTGCGCCGCGACAAGCTTAAAGCTTATCGGACAGATTGACCCACTACCGCGATGCACTTTGCACACGACGTCCCGCTGGGTTTTCTCTAGATTTTTTCGCGGCTTCCATGCCAAACTCCTGACGAAATTCCGGTCCAGCCAAAAGGCACAGCAACAATGACGAATTTGTTTCGCATTAAGAAGCGAGGATTTCTCCGTCAATATAGTTGCAAGACTACGGTGCGATCGATAGCCCTATTCCTTGCCGGGGGTTTGCCTGCGTGACGCTGACGTTGTTGGCGGTTGGGTTTCTGGTGCTGTTAGTCGCTGCCTATCGTCTTTACGGCGGCTGGGTCAGCCGGCAGTTTAATCTCGACGATTCGCGTGAGACTCCGGCGCGCCGAGTCAACGACGGTGTTGACTTCGTTCCAACCAAGCCTTTCTACCTGTTCGGACAACACTTCTCAGCAATTGCGGCGGCCGGCCCCATCGCAGGTCCTATCCTCGCGTGTCAGGCTTTCGGCTGGCTTCCGTGTCTGTTGTGGATTGGTTTAGGCGTGGTCCTGATTGGCGCCGTTCACGATTTTGTCGGACTCGCTGCTTCCGTCAGACATGGCGCAACTTCCATTGCTGAGATTACGCGCGAACACCTCGGTGGACGTGCCGGGCGGGCAATGATGGCCTTTATTTGGATCGCTCTGATTTACGTGATTGTGGCATTTACCGACATTACATCCGGTACGTTTGTTGGCGGTTCTGAAGAGTTGCGCGCCACTATGGTCAATTTTAATCCCGGCGGAGCAGTGGCAGCGGCAAGCATCCTGTACTTGTTATTGTCGATTGTACTTGGCCTTGTTCAGCGTTACCTGAATCCGCCATTGTGGTTGGTCACCGTAATTTTTGTTCCGGCTGCCTTCGCACTTTCCTGGGTCGGAACAATGACTTCAAATCTCTTTGTCCTCGATCACAAAACCTGGGGCATCCTCATCATCCTTTACTGCGGCATCGCCTCGATTGTTCCCGTCTGGGCTTTACTGCAACCCCGCGGCTATCTCGGCGGCTTTATCCTTTACACCGCTCTGGCTCTCGGAATCATTGGAGTTTTCTTTGGTGGTTACGAAATCCGCCAGCCGGCGTTTAAGGCGTTCGACATTGGCGGCATGACGGGGATGATGTTTCCGTTTCTGTTCGTGACGATCGCCTGTGGCGCCTGTTCGGGATTTCATGGACTCGTCTGTTCCGGCACTACTTCAAAACAGATCGATCGCGAGAGTCACATTCGGCCCATCGGCTACGGCGGCATGTTGGCGGAAGGCTTCGTTGCGTTGATCGCTCTGGTCACGGTGATGATCGTGGCCCAGGAAGCATTGCGCGGCAAAGCACCCGGCACAATCTACGGCAACGGCATCGGGCAGTTTCTCACTTTAATAATCGGCCAGGACAGACTCGCTTTTGCTATAACCTTTGGCGCGATGGCGTTTTCAACTTTTGTGTTTGACACGCTCGACGTGTCGATGCGGCTTGGTCGTTACATTATTCAGGAGCTTTTAGGATGGAAAGGCCGCGTCGGCGCGTTGGCGGGAACCCTTCTGACGATGGGGCTTCCGCTTTTACTTCGTCGTCTTCGCGCCACCGAATTCATGGACTAAGTTCTGGACCCTTTTCGGCGCTTCAAATCAGTTACTCGCGGCCTTGACGCTCCTGACAATTACGGTTTGGCTTTACAAAGCTCGGCAGCGAATTGCGTTCACATTGTTGCCGATGATCTTTGTGTTAGTCATAACCCTTTGGGCCCTGATCTCCTTAGTGATCGGCAATCTGCGTTTAACCAAAATCGGGTTAGGTCAACTGGATATTGAGTTGGTTAACGCGATTGCTGCCGCCGCGTTGGTGGGGCTGGCGTTGTATCTCGCAGTCTTAGCAATCATCAGAATCCGTGGCGAACGACAACAGGGGTCTCTCACGACGCCTCACGCGGCTACCAGCCTGGAGTAATTGACTCCGTTCAAAGTACAACCTTTAGGTTGCTGTCTAAGCAAACGAGCTAGCTAAAGGTTGAACTCTGAACCAAGCCCGCCGTTCACTTAGTGTGTTTTTCGTGGATTTCTGCCTATGTCTTCTGGACAGTTTGCCCGCTAATCTGGATAATACGCAGTTTCGATATGAACGGTTGCTCGGCGCAGGCGGCTCCGCAGGAATTCCGGCGAAGCGTTTAGTGAAGACTGTGCCCAGACCGTGAGAAGCTACCAACTCACCGCGAGTAAAGATCAGAAAGGAATTGACCTGGAAGTGAAACAATAGCTGATTGCATTTATCAGCTGGCTGTCTTTTTGCGCCGAGTTTCTCTCCTCAAAACATCATGAATTACACCAGCAACGGTTCACGGCTTTCAACTATTGGCACGCGCATTCGGCGCCCACTTTTTTCTTTGTCGGCGCTGCTTTTCGCACTGGCGGGTTTTGCCACTCCGGCTTTCGCCCAACAACACGGCGGAGGCGAAGCCAGCCTGGTGCTGCCGGACCTTTCGCAGGTGACCTTTTTCGGCGGCCTCGATGGCCACACGTTATTGCTGACCGGAATTCTCGTTTGCATTCTCGGTCTGGTTTTTGGTCTCGCCATCTACATGAACCTGAAGAAGCTTCCCGTGCATCGCGCGATGCGTGAAATCTCGGAGCTGATTTATGAGACATGCAAAACGTATCTGATCACTCAGGGTAAGTTCATCCTCATCCTTGAGATCTTTATCGGCGTCATCATTGTTCTGTACTTCGGCGTGCTCTCCGGCATGGAGCCGTTCCGGGTTGCGATTATTCTGGCGTTCAGTCTCATAGGTATCGCAGGAAGTTACGGCGTGGCCTGGTTTGGTATTCGGGTCAACACGTTTGCCAATTCACGCACTGCTTTTGCGAGTCTCGAAGGCAAACCGTTTCCGCTTTACGCAATTCCACTGAAGGCGGGCATGAGCATCGGGATGATGTTGATCAGCGTCGAGCTGCTGATCATGCTGTGCATTCTGCTTTTCATTCCCGGTGATTATGCCGGCCCATGCTTTATCGGTTTTGCAATCGGCGAGTCTCTGGGCGCCGCGGCTTTGCGCATTGCCGGCGGCATCTTCACGAAGATTGCGGACATCGGGTCTGACCTGATGAAGATCGTCTTCAAGATTAAGGAAGACGATGCGCGCAATCCTGGCGTCATTGCTGATTGCACAGGCGACAACGCCGGCGACTCGGTTGGCCCCAGCGCTGACGGTTTTGAGACTTACGGCGTAACCGGTGTGGCCCTTATCACCTTCATCCTGCTGGGCGTGGCGGATCCAACAATTCAGGTGCAGTTGCTGGTCTGGATCTTCGTGATGCGCATCATGATGATCATTGCCAGCGCCGGTTCCTATTTCATCAACGACTTCATCGCCAAAGCACGTTACGCAAACTCGAGCTCAATGAACTTTGAAGCGCCGTTAACGTCGCTGGTTTGGATAACGTCATTGGTCTCTGTGGCGATCACGTTCATTATTTCGTACCTGACGATTCCAGCGCTTGGCGGCGACACGTCGCCTGTGGTGGAAACTTTCAACCATTATCTCGTGCGGCACGCTGGCTGGAGCAATCATTCCCGAGCTGGTCAAGGTCTTCACTTCGACTGAATCGGCGCACGTAAAAGAAGTTGTCACGTCATCTCGCGAAGGCGGCCCCTCGCTAAACATTCTTTCCGGACTCGTGGCCGGCAACTTTTCGGCTTACTGGCTTGGCATCAGTATCGTGATCCTGATGTCAATCGCTTACTACTTCAGCACTATGGGTCTCGATCCACTGATGGTAGCGGCGCCGGTGTTTGCCTTCGGATTAGTCGCGTTTGGATTTCTCGGCATGGGCCCGGTAACGATCGCGGTCGATTCGTATGGCCCGGTAACCGACAACGCGCAGTCTGTGTATGAACTGTCGCTGATTGAACAAATCCCCGGCATCGAAGAGGAAGTTAAACGCGATCACAACATGATCGTGGATTTCAGCCGCGCGAAGCACTTGCTTGAGGAAAACGACGGCGCGGGCAATACGTTTAAAGCCACGGCCAAACCGGTGCTGATCGGGACGGCAGTGGTTGGCGCAACCACCATGATCTTTTCGATCATGATGACGCTGACGAACGGACTAACAACCGACACGGAAAACCTGTCGTTACTCCACGCACCCTTTGTTCTGGGATTGATCAGCGGCGGCGCGGTTATCTATTGGTTCACCGGCGCATCGATCCAGGCAGTCACCACCGGCGCCTATCGGGCGGTTGAATTCATCAAGGCCAACATTCGACTGGAAGGAGTCGAGAAGGCTTCTGTTGAAGACAGTAAGAAGGTCGTGGAGATCTGTACGCAGTATGCGCAGAAAGGCATGTTCAATATCTTCCTGACTGTCTTCTTCTCGACTCTGGCTTTCGCGTTTGTCGAACCATTTTTCTTCATTGGCTACCTGATTTCAATCGCAGTGTTCGGTCTGTATCAGGCGATCTTTATGGCCAATGCGGGCGGAGCGTGGGACAATGCCAAGAAGGTAGTTGAAGTTGAACTGAAGCAGAAGGGTACAGCGCTGCATGACGCTACCGTCGTTGGCGACACAGTCGGCGATCCGTTCAAAGACACGTCATCTGTGGCTTTGAACCCGGTGATCAAGTTCACCACCCTGTTTGGTCTGTTAGCTGTAGAGCTGGCAGTTTCGATCGCGCACCAGGGTGAGAATGGACCAATGATCACACACGTGCTGGCGCTGGTGTTTTTCCTGATTTCAGCTTTCTTTGTGTGGAGATCGTTCCACAAGATGCGCATCGGGGCATTGCAGGAGGAGCCGGTGCGCGCAGATACTTTCGCGGCAGACTAAAGTTCAAAGTTTAGAGTTCGGGAGGAATAGTTTCGAGTTTAGGGTTCAGAGTTTAGAGTTCGGGACTTTGAATTCAGATCTAAACTCAGAACTCTAAACTCTAAACTCGGAAACTCTAACCCGAAACTCTAAACTCGGAACTTACCTATGAATACCGCATACGCCAAACCTGAGACGCTGCTGGGCACCGCGCTCGCACCTTTCGATCGGACACGCTCTGTTTCGTTGGTGTTCGCTTTCAGTTTGCTAATGGCGTTGTCCGCCCAGTTTGCAATACCAGTTGGACCAGTGCCCATCACTGGTCAAACATTCGTCGTGCTGCTGACCGGCGCTTTACTCGGCTCGCGTCTGGGGGCAGCGGCGATGATTGTTTACCTGGCAGAAGGAGCGTTCGGGCTGCCATTCTTCTCTCAAGGCAGAGCAGGGTTCGCGCATCTGCTGGGACCAACCGGTGGGTACCTGTTCGCTTTCCCAGCGGCTGCTTTCATAACAGGCGCGTTTGCAGAGCATGGATGGGACAAACGTTTTCACACGGCAGCTGCTGCGATGGCGATCGGATCAGTGTTAATCATGCTGAGTGGATGGGCCTGGTTTTCCCTGGTTACAAATACAGCTCCGTTGGTCGCGTTTCAGACAAGCGTTCTGCCGTTCATCCCGGGCGACATTATCAAGATACTGCTGGCCGCGGCCGCCCTTCCGATCGGATGGAAGTTTGTTCGTGGCCCTAAAGAGAAATAGTCCGGTGAGGCCCGAAGGGCCGTCGGGCCTTCCCCCTCGTGCACTGCTACTCCCGTTCGTGTAACAATACGCCTCTCCCAAGCCTTAATTTCTTCAGGAGTGAAACAACACAATGCTAAGAGTTCGCATTGAAAGCTGGCGTCGTGCCAGTTTGATCGCCGCAGTGATCGGTCTCGCCTTTCTAGCGCCCCAAACGATTTTGCGTGCGCAGAATCCTGCCGGAAAGAAATCCATTTCCCATGAACTAATCTGGTTAATCAAACGCGTCGGTGCACCGGTTCCCAGCCCGGACGGCCGTTGGATCGTTTTTCCGGTTATCGAACCTGCATACGACGATAAAGACCAGGTTTCGGATCTGTGGATCGTCCCGGCTGATGGCAGTTCGAACCCGCGGCGGCTGACGTTTAGCAAAACGGCAGAGAGTGGCGTCGCCTGGAGTCCGGACAGTCAGCGACTCGCGTTCTCGGCGAAACGTGAGGGAGATGAAGTAAATCAAATCTACGTCATGGACGTAGTTGGCGGCGGGGAGGCTGTGCGAGTCACCTCGCTCTCAACAGGCGCCCGTGCTCCGCAGTGGCGTCCCGACGGCAAGGCGCTGCTCTTTGTGAGTTCAGTTTATCCAGGTGCAAGAGACGACGAAACCAACAAAAAGATTGCGGCCGAGCGGAAGGCGCAAAAATTCAAGGCTCGGGTTTACGATAGCTTTCCCGTTCGTCACTGGGACAAGTGGCTGGAAGACACGCAACCGCACCTGTTCGTTCAGTTACTGGAGCCGGATGCGAAGGCTAATGATCTGCTGGCTGGAACGAAGTTTGTTAACGAGCGCGGGTTTGGCGGTTCACTGGGAAACTCCGGCGACGAGATCAATGCGGTCTGGGCGCCGGACGGGCAGTCAATTGTTTTTGTAGCTACCACGAACCGAAATGTTTCCGCCTATGCTGCGTCAAACACACTGCTCTACAAGACCTCGCCAACCGGGGGCGAGCCCGTAGCTATTACTTCCGGCACCTACAGTTACAGCCAACCGGTTTTTAGTCCCGACGGTAAGACGCTCTATTTCAACGTCACCGCCGAGAACGATCGCGCCTATAACCTGACTCGGCTTGGAATGTTGTCCTGGCCGCAGACCGGCACGGTAAAAGTCTTAACTACTAATTTCGATCGATCAGTTGGCTCCTTTGCACTCACGCCGGACAGCAAGACAATCTATCTTCTGGCCGAGGAAGCCGGTCACGAAAAACTTTTCACGATGGCTGCCGGAGGTGGCGAGGTTCGGCCGGCGTTTGAAATGACGCAAGGCTTGTACACGAACTTGAAGATACCCGCACGCGCTTCTTCACCATTGCTCTTCGCGAATTGGGAGAGCGCCACAAATCCGAATGAAGTTGTCCGCATCGATCCGAAAGCTGGACGTCACCAGCGCCTTACAGAATTCGCGGTCGAGCGGGCAGCACAAATCGATTGGCTACCGCTAAAACGTTTCTGGCATACAACCAAAGCCGGCAACAAGGTTCACAGCCTGGTTGCTCTGCCCCCAAACTTCGACGAACGGAAAAAGTATCCGCTGCTGGTCCTGATTCATGGAGGACCGCATTCGATGTGGCGGGATCAGTTTTTCCTTCGTTGGAACTATCACCTGTTGGCCCAGCCCGGATACGTGGTGCTGCTGACCGATTACACCGGTTCCACTGGCTACGGCGAAAAATTCGCGCAGGCGATTCAGGGCGACCCTTTTGTCGGTCCGGCCGCAGACATAAATGAAGCAGCCGATGAAGCAGTGCGACTCTATCCGTTTATCGACGGCACACGCATGGCCGCAGGTGGCGCCAGCTATGGCGGTCACCTCGCAAACTGGCTGCAGGCAACTACCACCAGATACAAGACCTTGATTAGCCACGCCGGACTCATCAATCTCGAGTCGCAGTGGGGCACAAGCGATATTATTTGGCATCGCGAGGTCAACAACGGTGGGCCGGTTTGGGAGCAAGGTAAAGTCTGGCGCGAACAGAACCCGATCCGGTTTGCGAAAAACTTTCGCACGCCCATCTTGCTGACGGTCGGCGAAAATGATTTCCGTGTGCCTCTTAATCAGACACTTGAAAACTGGAGCGTCTTGCAACGTCTGCAAATACCCAGCCGTCTGATTGTGTTTCCGGAAGAGAACCACTGGATCCAGAAGGGTGAAAATAGCCGCTTCTTTTACAAGGAGGTGCACGCCTGGCTGGGGAAATATTTGAAACCGGAAACGCAGGGGTCCGATGCGCGTGATTAAAGTGCGCTCCCACCAGCGCGAAGAACTGGTTGAGTTCACCGATCAGGTTCAGGAAGAGATCAAGGAATCCGATGAGCCGCGAAGGAATTTGTTTTCTTTACGTCCAGCACACGACGGCTGGACTGACGGTCAATGAGAATGCCGACCCGGACGTGCCGCGGGACATGCTCCATCTGTTGCGCACGCTAATTCCGCAACACGGAATGGGATTTCGACACGGCGAAGAAAATTCGGACGCGCATATCAAAGCGAGCCTCGTGGGTTCATCGGTTTCAGTTCCCTTCAAGGATGGAAAGTTGCTGCTGGGACGCTGGCAGGGAATTTTTCTTTGTGAGTTTGATGGTGGACGTGAACGCCAGGTCATCATGATGCTTAAGTAGGACAGGCATTCCTGCCTTTAACTTGAGACGCAGTCAACCAGGCCGCGGCTATGCCGCAACGCAACCATGCCTCCAGCCACGTACGATGAAGTTGCTCCGCATTACGACGCGGCAATGCGGCCACTCGATCGTTGGTTCCTCGCCCGACTACGAGCTTCGACACTTCGACACTTGCCTGAGTCGGCGCGGATATTGGAAATCGGCGCGGGCACTGGATTGAATTTCATTTACTATCCCGATAACGCGTTCGGCGTTGCCACTGAACCTAGTACTGAGATGCTGCGTCTTGCGGCTGAGAAGCAACGTCCGACCGGCGTTCAGCTATTGCAGAGTTGCGCGGAAGCGTTGCCATTCAAGAACAAGTCGTTCGATGCGGCTTTTGCGACTCTCGTATTCTGCTCAGTCAAATCTCCCAGTGAAGTTTTCGCTGAGTTGCGCCGGGTGGTGAGGCCGGGAGGAAAAGTATTGTTACTGGAACACGTGCGCCCGAAAGGTTTGCTCGGTCCGGTGTTTGATGTGCTTAACCTGCTCACTGTGGCGTTGTTTGACGATCACTTCAATCGTCGCACAGCGGATGAGGCGCGCGCTTCCGGGTTTGAAGTCTTGCGCGTCGAAAAAAGCATGTTCGGCATCATTAACCTGATTACCTGTCGTATATGAAATCGCAATTGGCAGTTCTGACGACATTCATGCTGGCTGTTGCGGTCTTCGCTCAGTCACCGGATCACAGTGTGAAGATTGCGACGACGTACGATAGCGTTAAAGATAAGACCACCGTAGGTCTGGCACCCGTGAAAATATCAGGGGACAAAGACAAGTATCACAGTCTTCATATGTCACCCTCGGTTAGTTACTCCGGACGCCAGTTTCAAATTCCTTCAAGAATTGATTTCGAGTTACAGACGGTCGTTAGAGGAAAACTGCGCAAAGACTTGTATGTAGTTTTCATCGTTGATGGAGAAACGATTTTTCTGAGCTCCAGTAGGTGGGGAATCAAGACGCCTGTTGCGGGACGCAATTGGATGGGCGAGCGGCTAGTCTTCAATATGCCTTACGAGACTTTGCTGAAGATCGTCGCTGCGAAAACACTGGCGATAAAAATGGATACGGTAAGTTTTGAATTGACCGAACTGCAGCTACAAGCGATACGTGATTTCGCCAAACACATCCAGTCGCTGTCTCTCAACTCCCTGGAGTGCGGCGGCTTGACGCCGCTTTGGCCGGCGCCGGCTTGACGGCGCCATTTAATAAGAAGGCTGCGACAGGTCGCAGCCGACGAAAGCGCCGACAGGTCGGCGCACTCCAAGGAGTTACGTGGTGCAAGCTCCTAATCCTCGCCCAGCTTATTCATAATCTCAGCAAACTTCTCCACATCCTGTCGCGTTCGCTCAAGCAGCCGCCGGCTTTCCAGGTAGGCGGCCCAGTTTGGTGTCTGCGTCAGCGCTTTCTGCGTGTCCTCGTCCAACGCCTGGGCCATTACGGCAATCAAATCGCTCACGACCTTCGTGTGGGAAAGAAGCGAATCAATAATCGAATACGCCAGCTGCGCTTGCTGGTAGTCGAGATCACGTATCGGCTGGTCCACATTAATGGGATTTGCGGGCTCTTCAGACATCTCAATGGTTAACTAGGCGTGCACGAACGGTAACTCCGTCACGCGTCCTGCGGATTCGTTTATTCTCACGCCGGTGCCCGGGGCAATGTAATCGTACTTCAGATAACCGAGTGCGATGGTGCGCTTCAAGTGCGGAGAATAAGTAGCGGACGTTATGCGACCTACGTCTTTTTCGTCTGCCGACTTAATAGTGTCACCTGAAGCAATCTTCACGTTTTCAGAAAAGCTGATGCCGATCAGTTTCTTGGCCACGTGTCCGCGATATTTTATTCGGGCAATAATCTCCTGCCCGATATAACAGCCCTTCGTGTAGCTGACGGCGTCATCGAGATTGGTTTCTGTTACGACATTGGTTTCGTCCATGTCCATGGCGTAACGCGGTATGCCCGCCTCAATCCGCAAAACTTCAAAGGCATCGGAACCAACCGGCGTAGCTCCTGCGTTAACCAGCAACCGCCAAAGCTCGCTTGCCACACTAGCGTCGACAATCAAGTCGAAACCGTCTGCCCCTGTGTGCGTTGCTCGCAACACGGTTACATCCGTTTCGCTCCAGTTAATCTTCCTCGCATCATTGGCGGCTAGAGCTGTCACGTCGTTTCCGAGCACGGCCTGAATAACGTCATTGGCTTTGTTGCCTTGCAGTGTGAAATGCTTTGTTTGATTCGAGATATCAGTCACGCGAAAGTCACCCGCCAAAGTGAAGCGCTGCAGAGTGGTCAGCACGCGTTCGTGAGTGGCGGCTTCAGTATCGATCAAGTAAGAAGGACAAACATTCTTGTCTGTCTGGATATCTTTCAATCGAGTGACGCGCACATTCGCAATCAGCCGCCCCTGGACATTCGGAAAGGCCGCCGGCATCCACGTGTCTTCCGTCAGCGTTTTCATGTCGTTGGTGATCAAGCCATTTAGAAAGGCCACTGCTTCCAAACCCCCGATGGCGAGCCGGCCACGTGATGACAGATCAATCACCCCGGCGCCGTGCTCTCGCACCGCAGCATACTCTGCCGTTGTGTCGCCGTATGAAGCGGGAATGCTTTCCATTGTAAGTTGTTGTGTCATGGTTCGGGAGTCAGCTCTGATTCTAAGCGCGCTAACTCAAAGGAAAGCCGTTCGGCACATTAGGCGGCAGAAACTGAAACTCTTCGCTTCAGATTATTGCTTTTCATTACAGATAGATTTCAACACAAAACGGCGAGAGACAACAAAGAGGCCGTTTGGCGACAGTCACACGAGTACACCTTTAGGTCGCTGTCTTTCGAAGTAGGCAAGCTAAAGCTTGTACTCTAAACGGGCTGCTAAGGCCGGAGGCTGATGCCGTAAGTTTTAATTTTCGAGTTAAGGGTGGTGGCGTTCATTCCCAGCAAACGCGCGGCGCGAGATTGGTGGCCGCCGGTTTGTTCCAGGGCCCGCCGGATGAGATCGATTTCGAAACGACGTACTTGATCGTAGAAGTTAATCCCGCGACCCAGATCCTGCACCGCGCCCATGGACGCGCCTTCCTGTGAAGAGCTTATTACCGACTCCGGATCGCTAATCTCAGCACGCAGGCACTGTCTCGTCACCTCGTCGCCGGGCGCAATCACGACCGCGCGCTCAATCGTATTCTCGAGTTCGCGCACGTTCCCCGGCCACGGATACGCTTCGAGCAGCGCCAGCACTTCAGGCGCAATCTGCTCCGAAACGTGCCGCCCATTTTCTTCGTTGTACTTTTCGATGAAGTGCTGGGCCAACGGCAGAATGTCTTCGCGCCGATCGCGCAACGGCGGCAACTCAATCGGAACTACCGCCAAACGGTAGTACAAATCCTCCCGAAACGTTCCCTGCTTAACTGCGTCTTTTAATTCGATGTTGGTCGCGGCAATGATGCGCACGTCGACGCGGCGGGGCGTTGTGTCACCCAGCGGGGTGAATTCTCTCTCCTGTATGACTCGCAACAGCCGCACCTGGGTCTCGGGCGGAATGTCGCCAATTTCATCGAGGAAGATCGAACCACCATCGGCAACTTCGAAGAGTCCCTTCTTGGCCGCAACTGCGCCGGTGAACGCGCCGCGAGTGTGACCGAAGAGCTCTGATTCCAGCAGCTCAGAAGGAATGTTGGAACTGTTGACCGTCACGAAAGGCTTACCCGCGCGAGTGCTGGCTTCATGAATGGCCTTGGCAATTAGTTCCTTACCTGTCCCGCTTTCCCCAGTAATCAAAACGGTCGACCGCGCAGGTGCTACCTGTTCAACCAGGCGAAAAACTTCCTGCATGATGTCCGAGCGTCCCACGATGGCGCCGCGGTCCACCGCCCGGCTCATCGCGCGTCGCAGCGACCTGCGTTCTTCTTCCTTGCGGCGACGCTTGATGCCGGTAGCGACGGTGGCAGTGATCTGTTCGTTTTGGAATGGCTTGCGGATGCAACCGAAGGCGCCGTGCTCCCACGCAGCGATGGCGGTGTCAAACGTGGCGTATGCCGTGATCATGATGATCGCGGCCTCGCCATCCATTTTCAGAAATTCTTCGAGCGCGCGGAGACCGCCAATCCCCGGCATGGAAACGTCCAGCAACACGACGTCGTAAGCGCGACGGCCATACGCCTCCAACCCTTCCTCTCCGGTCTTGGCAAGATCGACACGATAACCCTCCGCAGAGAGCAGCGTTTCGAGGACCTCGCGCATTATTTCTTCATCGTCTACGACGAGTACTGAACCTTTTTTAGCCACGCGTCTTTCCGTCTTTACTACCACTGGACCTAGTCCTTCTGCCTGAAAAGCGAAACAGTGTAGGGGAGATCGAAACAGAAAAAAGGCAAGAGCCTAGCGAGGTTCGCTGTGCCCTTGCGTACGAATTGTCAGCCAATATTAATCGCCCACAGCTTGCAGCGGCGCACGCGCATTTGCCGTCGGCAGCGAGATGCGGAACGTCGTGCCGCGACCCGGACTGCTATCCACGCTGATATGTCCGGAGTGCTCCTGCACGATGCCGTAAGAAACCGCCAGACCCAAGCCGGTTCCGCGACCCACGCCTTTGGTGGTGTAGAACGGATCGTAAATCTTAGCGACGTTCTCCGGGGCGATGCCCATACCGCTATCCGCAACTTCAACAACTAACGAGTGATCGTCTGACGGAAGTGTCGAAATCCTAATTGAGCCACCCGCTGTGATCGCGTCACGCGCATTCAGCAACAGGTTTGTAAATACCTGTTGAAGTTTTCCGGCGTTGCCGAAAACCAGCGGAGCATCGGGATCATAGTCACGAACGATATCAATCTGATTGCCGCGCAACTGCGGCTCCAGGAGCTGAAGAGTGTCGTCGAGAACGCGTTTGATGTCGACTTCTGTAAACTCCGTCGCGCCGCCGGTGCGCGAAAAGTTCAACAAGTTGTTAACGATGTTCGTTGCTCGTTCTGCCTGGCGCCGGACCTTTTGCAACAGCGCGTGCTTTGGATCAGTCTCCTGAAGCATTCCCATCAGCATTTGGGTATAAGACGAAACGCCAGTCAGCGGCGTGTTCACTTCATGCGCAACGCCTGCAGCGAGCAAGCCTATCGAGGAAAGCTTCTCGCGCTGTTGCAATTGCTCTTCGAGACGAATGCGCGACGTGACATCCTCAATGACGACCAGCGCGCCTGTTTGCTCCAGAGTGTCCTGCAGAGGCGCGATCGCAATGTTGAGAACGAGGGTACGTCCTGCGGTCGTCGCAGTGTGAATCTTGTAGATGTTACGCGTCTCTCTTAGTCGCCAGCGGTCGTCTCCAAGCACCTGACGCAGCGTGTCCGTAAAGTCTTCGGAGAACAGTTCCTCCACCCGACTTCCCACGGCCTGCTTGCGACTCAACCCAAGTATTTCTTCCAGCGCCGAGTTAAGACGGGTTACTCGACCGTCGAGATCCACAGCCAACAACCCCACGTTGATCGATTCGATAATCGACTCGTTAAATTCCTTGAGAACCTTCAGTTCTGCGGCCCGTTCCTGCTGCTCCTGATAAAGCAAACTATTTTCTATAGCGACCGCCACATAACCGGAGACAGTGAGCAGGATGTCGACGTCTTCTGACGACAGCAGCGCACCGTCAGCGGAACGTCCCAGCCCAATCACCGCTACCATGCGTCCACGAACAACGCAGGGCACGTAGTAATGAAGAGCGCGGCGCACGAAGCCGGTGGTTTCGGGAATCAGGTCGAGATCGTCAGTGCGCACAACGCCACTGTGTGCCGAACGCACGCGAATCATTTCGCGGAAGTCGGGCGGTACAACCATTTGAGCCGAAAGTCCCGCGGCGCGCGCTACGCGGTAACCCGCCGGCGCATGCTTATCTTCAATGAAAATAGCCACGCGTCCGACGTTCATGACTTCCTGCAGACGACTGACGAGCGAATCAAGCAGCGGATCGAGGGCGGTGGTCGCAGAAAGGGTGCGGCCAAAATCGAGGAGGCTGTTGCGCATGTCGTAGCGCTCGCCATAGAACAACCGATCAATCTGTTCCTGCAGAAAGCTCTTAACCGGGGCAGCGATCATCACGATCGCGGCCATCGCAACTATCGCTACCACCACGCGCAACGTAATTTGGCCCGACGAGAAGCCTGCGTCGCCGCCCAGGGCGTACAAGCCGGCGAGATAAACGACCGATCCCACCATCAAGGCGATGGCCAGCGTGGTAAGCACGTAAACAAACACGCGTCTGACAACCAACTCCACATCCATCAGCCGGTAACGGACGACGGAATAGCCGAATGCCAGTGGGATGAGGATCAGCGGCAGCACAGCCGCATCCGTCAACCAGGGATCAGTCTCTGCTCCCAGCAGATAAGCGACGCCGTAGAGCAATGTAAACGGCGCGACGGCCAGCAACGAACCCCATATCACCCACTTCATCTGTTGACGGATGACGGCACTCTTCGCTTTGACCCAGGTGCGGATCAGGAAAAATACGCTGGCCACCAGTGCGGTCAGGAAGTGCGCAAAACTCAACCTGTAAAAAAGCGAGACTAATGAATCGGAGGGAGCCGGCACGTTAGCCAACGGCGGAACAATGGACGTCAGCACGTTTCGCAGGAAAACGAAGCTCGCCAACCCCAGCAACAGGACCGCAGGAGCATAAAGCAGCGCGGCGCGCCAGCGTCGTTCCTGGAACAACTGTTGTCGTTCGGGATAAACCAAACAGAAATGCAAAAACAATGGCGGGAAGACTATGAACGCGGCGTTTCTCAGAAACGCAATCGCCAGATCAAGATCTTCGTATGTGCCGATTGGCGTATAGGAATGGAAAACGAAAGCGGCCAGACACAGACTCGCAAAGTGAAGTGCAAACGGCGCCCGCCCACCTTGTTTGAACAATACGAAGAAGCCGACGAAGAGATAAATAATACCGATCAGATTGATGTAAAGATCGCGCGGAGTCCACTTGTGTATTGCATCGAGGTTATCCAGATCGGCGTAATAAAATCGGCTCTCTTCAGGATATGAAGGCCGCTCAATCAGGTAGTGAATGTTGCCCCCGACGCTTGCCTGGTCCAGGTAAATCTGCACCTTCTCGGCCTGCGCCATCTCTTCGTAAACTCGGTTGTCAGTACTGATGGCAATCAGCCGATCGCCGGAATGGATTTGCGCCCGTGCTCCGGCAGAACCTGTCTGAACCTTGTCCGCGATTATTCCCTGTTTAGTGTCAGTCCAAGTGACGCCGTCCCAGGCGGGAGTTTCGTGGTTGAGGCGTTGGGCGAAGTTCAAGATACCCGCCGTTAGCAGCAGTGCAGTGCCGGCCAACACCAGCCAGGTTCCCGTTGTAAAAACTGATCTCTTCACTTTAGGGTCTGTGGAGCGACATCAAAATGCAGTCGATCCTGAAATAAAAATGCAAGGTATGTTCCGACCTGCTGTTAGACCGATAAACGACGTTTTCCCCACACCACGGATCGCCAATCAACTTGAGGACGGTGCGAATCTCGCACGTTCATGGGCATTAACGTCATGTCTCCGAAAACTCAACGTTTTCATAGAATAAAGTGCAGCGATTACGAAATCCAAGTTTTCGGACTTTTCCGAGATTTTGGAGAATGCACATGGCGGGGCTAAGGAAGGAAGAACGAGATGCAGAAACAACCGGGAGGCCCCGACCTGCGTCCTTTCGTCTAAAACCTGACGGATATTCCTCCGCGGACTGACCGGCGACCGGTGCTGACTTGCGTTAGGACTTCGCCGTTATCAGTGTTGGCCTGCAGGTCCAAAAGGTTTCTCGCGTCGAGTACAGCTTCAGCTCGAAGCGGTAAACCGAAGCTCGGAAGCTCCTGAGTAACCTGGATGCTCAACGAAGGGTCGTACACCGCAAGCCGGCCGGCAAACGGATCAATGGCGAACACCGTGGCATTCGGTGAGAACCGCAGAACGGTGCGAATATTGGTACCACTATCAAAGCCTGCGCCTAATTGCAAAGCCGCACTCTGGAAGAAACCATTTTCAAAAAGTTCCGTTGGTCGCGTGACGTCGTCTGCCAGACGCTGTCCGCGCCCAAACGAATATCCAGCAGACGCTGTCCACACCTGACTCAATCTTCTGGTGTAAACCAGGCGCATGCCTCGAGCGGCGCCTTGCTGATTAGCAACGTCTATGAAAGCTTCACCGGCTTCGCCGGAGAACGCTGTCGATGGCGTACTCAACAGCCCGACGCCTCGGCCTGAGGTCGTATCAAAGAATGCCGTTGCTTCGAAATTCGATTCGTTATCAACAACGCGTTCAACGCCAAACTCAAGTCGATGACTGCGTTCCATGACGGCCCGGCCGTCCACGAAAGCGATGGGTCTGGAATTGGGTTCCCGGAACGCGATCTGGCCGCCTTCAAATGCTGCAACGCTCTGAATGCTGCCTTCATCGCCGCCGGGCGCGTACGCTGCTTTCACGCGCGTGCGAGCATTCGCATCAAATTGAACACCGATCCGCGGACTGATCGAACGGCCGCCACCTGCCCCGATGAAGCGTGAGTAATCGAGACCAAGAACGACCACTATGCCATCGCGAACAATCCATTCATCTATTGCCCGAACCGAGAACTGTCCGAGTTCATTGCCGCTATCTACTGTCGCAGTTAGCCAGGCGGGAGCGCCGAAACGCACGGCGCCGACGTTGAACCCCACGCGGTGACGGTCTCCGACGCGCACGTATGTGCTGGCTTCAAATCGTTCCGGAGCACTGCCATCAGCCCCTGTCTGCCCGACAAAAATCAGTTCGATGTGATCGGTGGGTGAAGTCGCCAGAGCGAAATTAAGACCGGGATAACTCGCACCAAGAGCGTTGGCAGCAAAGTAGGTTTCGACAACTCCGCGCATGCGACGCTGTGAATCTTTGCGATAACCGTCTTCGCTATTCTCGGCGGCAATCGTTATGACCTCTTCGTCAGTTGAAGGTTCCGCTCCCAGCATCGCCTGGATTTCGCGGTCTTCGCCTTCCTGTGCCTGGAAAATAGAACGACGTGTGTGAGCCGATCGCAGCGTCCACTTCACGTCTCCACCATCCTTACGGCGTTCGGGCAAGGTCTTTCCTTCACCGATCGGTTCGAGATTAAAGCGGTAGACAAGTTCCTGCGAAGCGCGCACTTCAACCGACGCGAACACCACGGCGTTAAAGCCTTCAGCGATCGCGCGCAATCCGTAACGGCCGGGCGAGATTCGGGTGGTAAACCGGCCTTCTGAGTCGCTGCGAGTTTGCTTGATTACTTTGTCCGCGCCGACCTTCATTAGAGAGATCATTGCGCCCGCGACAGGATTACCGCGGTTGTCGTGAACCGCACCGGTGACGGTGCCCAAACTGGGTTTAGTTGCGTTTGCGCTGGGAGCCTGAAGACAGAGCGCTGCGGATACTAAATGTGAGGAACAGACCAAACGTTCTTGCGCTAAATTTCTGTCTCATTCGCACGAAACCTCCTTACGTCTCGCGGGAAACGTCCGAAGTGGTCGACTCTGACTTTGACTGCGCAAAGTGGAAAGGGCCTCCTGAGATGCCATGCACCAATACCCGGGCACTAATCCACGGGCACATAAACGTGCAAGGCGGTCTCGCCTCACCTCGAAGCGAACTGGTTCAGGCCAGGAGACTTACCGGAACCCTTTGAATGGCGGCATTTTCCGCCAATAAATGACGATCTGTCAAGCAATCCGGCGCCAAATCCGCGCTCCATTTTGCCCCCGGTTGGCGGCATGCTAGGATTCAAAGCCAGACTAATTTCAAGCCTTTTTGGTAGTTCCATTCATGATCGATCAAGTTAGCTCGACCAAACTTCCCAGCGGAATCACAGTATTGTCAGAACACATGCCCGGACTCCGGTCAGTGACCGCCGGCATATGGGTACGCCGCGGCTCCCGGCATGAAGAGCCCGACCTCAACGGAATCTGCCACTTCATAGAACATGCGGTTTTCAAAGGGACGCAGCGTCGAACGGCTCGCGATATTGCAGTTGAGTCAGATCGACTCGGGGGACATCTGGATGCGTTTACAACCCATGAGATGACTGGTTTCGCCATAAAGGTTGCGGACCGAAGTTTACCGGAAGCATTTGATCTTCTGGCGGACCTGCTAATCGGCCCGCGATTCGAGCAGGAAGACCTCAGCCGCGAGCAGAAGGTAATACTCGAAGAGATCAAGATGGTGGAAGACACGCCGGATGAGTTACTCGGCGAGTTGTTCAACGCAGCCTACTTTCCAGACCATGCTCTCGGACGCCCAATTGAGGGCACAAAAGACACCGTATCGTCCTTCGACCAGAACACGATCTCAGAATTTCATGCCCGGGAGTTTACGCCGGCCAACCTCGTGGTGGCAGCCGCAGGAAACGTGCAACACGAGGCCCTCGTGAAGCTGGTGGAAGCTTCATTCACAGGGAATGCTGCGCAATGGGCGCAATCAAATGGCCATGTTCCGGCGCCACGGCCCGCGGCGCCGATTCTGATTGAGCAAAAGAAGGAGCTGGAACAAGTACATCTGGTCATCGCCGCTCCGTGGCCCGATGCACGTAGCGCGGAACGATACGCGGCCAGCTTGCTCGCGTCTGTAGTTGGTGGAGGAACCTCAAGCAGGTTGTGGCAACGGATACGTGAGGAGCGCGGTCTGGTTTATTCAGTTGGCGCAGGCGGCAGTACGTTTTCCGATGTCGGCGTTTTCAATATCTACGCTGGGACTTCTCCAGAGCATCTCGATGAGGTTCTGGATCTGGCACTCGAAGAAGTGCGGCGGGTTATTACTAAGAGCGTCTCGCCTGAAGAGCTAAAGCTGGCGAAGGACCAGGCAATTTCGTCAATCCTTCTGGGACTGGAATCGTCGAGCGGCCGCGTCAGCTCGTTGGCGCGCCAGGAAATCATTCACGGCCGCCGTATTTCACCCGAAGAGATCATCCAGAACATTGAAGCTGTGAGTGTCGAAGATTTGCAGCAAGTAGCGCGCAAGTTTTTCACAAACGAATCGCTGGCACTCGGCGCTCTCGGAAATCTCAACGGATTCAATGTCGATCGCCGCAGACTGCAGGTGGAGTAACACGGCTTCGAACAAAGAAAAGGATCCACCAAATAACACGAAATATCACGGAGTCGTTTTCGTGAATTTCGTGTTTTCTCTTTGATAGTTTCGCGAGTAGCCGTTTCGCGATTTAAGTGATAAAGTTTTGCTTCGACCTTTCTTAGTTGCGCGTTCACCAAATCTGAAATGAAACTTACCGTTCTTGGCAGCGGATCAACTGGAAATGCGGTTTTGATCGTTGCAGGGGAAACTCGCGTTCTCGTGGACGCAGGTCTGAGCGCGAAAGAGATCGCGCGCCGTCTGGCGATGGTTGGTGAGGACGTTCAACGTCTCGATGCCGTGCTCGTAACTCATGAACACGGCGACCACGCGGGTGGCCTGCGTGTGTTACTGCGCACTGTCGACTGCCCTGTTTATATCTCCGCAAAGACGCACGATGCCTACGTGAGCGAACGGTTCAACGTCAGTAATGATGAACCGAAAAAACGCGCCCGCGCGCTCGAGAATCGCGTCGAACAAATCGAGTCGAGCAGAGACTTTCGCATCGGCGAGATCGACTTTCATCCGTTCACCATTCCCCACGATGCGGTCGATAATTTCGGGTTCACAGCCACACATCGAGGCGTAAAAATCGCCACATTAATGGATTTTGGACATATTACGACGCTGGTCAGCGAACGACTGCGAGGGTGCGCGGCCGTTGTAATCGAGTCGAACCACAGCCGCGACATGCTCAAGGCCTGTGACGCTTATCCATGGGAACTGAAGCAGCGAATTCTCTCCCGGCTTGGCCATCTGTCGAATGAAGATGTGGCCGACTGGATTCGCGACGGCTTTGATGGCTGCGCTCAGTTCCTGGTACTCGCGCATCTCTCGCAACGCGCCAACAATCCCTACCTGGCCAAGATTTCAGCAGAAGTTGCGTTGCAGGAGCGTTTCCCTCTTTTTCATACAGACACGCAGGTAAGTCTCTCATTTCCAAAAGAGCCGACTCCGTGGATCGAGGTGTAATTTTCGGAATGATAGACCACAGCGGAACGATCAAGCGTTCGTCCGTTGCCGCTAACATCTTCTGCTTCAAACGAAGCGTTTTCTATTCGGCAATTTTATTGGTTTCTATACTTGGGTTCGGGTGCAGCCGCGTTGAACGTCGCACAATGCCGCCTGAAGTCGAGTCGGCCATTGCTAGCGTAGGCGATGATATTGCGGCAGAACGCTACGACAAGATTTACAACGAATCGTCAGACTTGTGGAAGCAAGCTGCGACCCTCGAGGAGTCCATCGCAACTTTTAAGACGCTGCGAACAAAGTTAGGACCAGTTGAAAACCGCACGTTGCAGTCAGCAACTGAACAAGAGAACTCGGGCGGGCCTTTGAAGGGACGGGTGTTTATAGTCACCTACAGAACGAAGTTTCGAAATGCTGAGGGCATGGAGACTTTCACCCTAGTTGAACGCAGCGGCAATTGGCAGCTGGCGAGATACTTCGTAAATTCAACGGCGCTTGGATAATCCGCAGATTACGCAAAACAGGAGCAGGAGGCAGACAGCAGTCGGCAGGAACGCGAATGATTCTGAAGCTTGGTGCTCCTGCGGCCTCGGTCCTGCCGCCTGCCTGCTGTTCTTAGTAATCTGCGTAATCTGTGGATAAGTTCTTATGATTGATCGCTACACACTTCCTGAAATGGGTGCGCTCTGGACAGAGCACAGCAAATTCCAGAAATGGCTGGAAGTGGAAATTGCCGTCTGCGAAGTCCATGCGGAGATGGGGACGATTCCCGCGGACGCACTGGAGCAAATCAAGTCCCGCGCGGCTTTCAGCGTCGATCGAATCAACGAAATTGAAAAAACTACCAACCATGACGTTATTGCTTTCACAACCAACCTGGCTGAGAACGTTGGCGAAGCCGCTCGATTCATTCACTACGGACTTACGTCTTCAGACGTCGTAGACACAGCCAACGCTTTATTGTTGAGAGATGCGTGCGACATCCTTCTGAAGAAGGTCGACGCGTTACTTGACGTGCTCAAACAACGGGCGTTTGAGTTTAAAGACACTCCACAAATTGGCCGCACACATGGCATTCACGCCGAACCGACTTCGTTCGGACTAACGTTTGCGCTGTGGTATGCGGAGATGCGGCGCAATCGGAAACGTTTGAAGCGCGCGCGGAAAGCAGTAAGCGTCGGGAAAATTAGCGGAGCGGTGGGCGCCTTCGCGCACCTCGATCCGGAAGTGGAAGAGAAAGTGTGCCGGCGCCTGGGACTGAAAGCTGCGAAAGTTTCCACCCAAATAATTCAGCGCGATAGGTACGCTGAGTATTTATGCACTCTCGCTATTATCGCTTCAACGCTCGATAAGATTGCGCTCAATGTTCGCCACTGGCAGCGGAC
This sequence comes from Blastocatellia bacterium, assembly GCA_963786645.1. Classification (GTDB taxonomy): domain Bacteria; phylum Acidobacteriota; class Blastocatellia; order Pyrinomonadales; family Pyrinomonadaceae; genus PSRF01. Next base: position 50,328 of record CAWAZW010000004.1, on the reverse strand, counting down.
TGAGGTTGGCGAAGCCCAGGAGAGATTTACCAAAGGCCAAAAGGGATCGAGCGCGATGCCTCACAAGCGCAATCCCATCATCTCGGAGCGCATCTGCGGACTCGCGCGCGTTGTTCGCGCAAACAGTGTCGTTGGACTCGAGAATGTTGCGCTGTGGCACGAGCGTGATATCTCCCATTCGTCGGCGGAGCGAGTTGTTCTTCCGGATTCCAGCATTGGCCTCGATTACATTCTTAACAAAGCCACGTCGCTGATCAGCGGACTTGTGGTCTACCCGGAACGGATGCTGGAAAACCTGAATGCGACGCGTGGTTTAGTGTTCAGCGGACAATTACTACTGGCACTGACGCGAAAAGGCGTGTCTCGTGAGACTGCGTACGAGTGGGTGCAGCGGAATGCGATGAAGGTTTGGGACGAGAAAATGAATTTTCACGAATTAGTCAGGAAGGACAAAGACATCGCGGAACACCTGAACGCTCAGGAGATCGACGATGCCTTTTCGACGGACACTTATCTGCGCAATATTGACGCGATCTTTGACAGGGTTTTTGTCGAAAAGAAATCCCGGCCGGAACCATCTGCCGCCGCCGGCAGTTAGGGTTTGTTGACCATGTTCTCGGCGATGTTGCCGATGATCGGGAGCTTGAATTTCTGGCCCTGGTAAGCTTTGACCGCTGCGAAGATAAGCCCGGCAAACATTACCAACATGATCAACCAGAACAGCAACCAGATTAGTCCAACCAACAGGCCGATCAAACTTTCCATTGGACCGCCGACCATCGCGCCTCCGATTCCGAACGCAATGCTGAGCACCACTGCCAGAATCGCCAGGACAAACATGAGCACGCTGTTGGCCACGCCGAACAGAATCGACTGCAGTGCGTGAAAGCGAACGAACTTGTTATCTTTTTCGAGAATGAAAAATATCACTCCCACGATCCAGATATACGAGATCGCAGCTGCAATCTTTGGGTCCATTCCGCCTAATGGGGAACTGCTGGAAGACGGACTACCGCCGGGAGTTCCGGGGTTTTGCTGTCCGGGTGGGGGATTTTGCATTTAAGCTCTCCTGATTTAGCAAACTCGTGAACGATTCAATATCAAATTGCGGGGCGAGATATTATGCTATCCACTACACTTGTAGCAACGATATGTCTTAGTATGACGGGGAAAATCTGGAACTGATATGAAAGCGAAAGTTTACGTTAGCCTCAAGCCGGGCGTTCTCGATCCGCAGGGTAAGGCGATTCAACACTCAGTAGAGCTGCTGGGTTTTACCGGAATTGCGGACGTTCGACAGGGCAAGTATTTCGAAATTGCGCTCCAGGACTCGGCGGATCAGGACGAGGCGCGCGAGTCCGTGGCCCGCATCGCTCGTGAGGTACTTTCGAACCCGATCATCGAAGACTATCGTGTGGAGATCGAGGCGTGAAATTCGGAATCATAGTTTTTCCCGGTTCTAACTGCGATCACGACGCTTATCACGTGATTTCGAAGCAGGTGGGCCAACCTGTCGACTTTATCTGGCACAAGGACACAGATCTTAAATCATATGATGCGGTAATTATTCCCGGGGGCTTTTCATACGGCGACTATCTGCGTGCGGGGGCGCTCGCGCGCTTTTCCCCGGTGATGGAATCCGTGAAGAAGTTTGCGGCCAGTGGACGATTCGTATTGGGAATTTGCAACGGCTTTCAAATCCTTTGTGAGGCGGGACTTCTTCCAGGCGCGTTAATTCGTAACCGCGATCTGCATTTCATCTGCGAGCACGTTCACGTGCGTGTTGAAACCACTGACACGCCTTACACAAATGAAATGAATCGCGGGTCAGTGCTAAGACTTCCGATTGCGCATGCGGAGGGAAACTACGTTTGTGATGACGCAACCTTGACGGAACTCCAGCAGGAAGACCGAATCGTGTTTCGTTACTGCGATGCCCAGGGTAATGTCACCGAAGCTGCAAACCCCAACGGCGCACGCGACAATATTGCCGGTATCTGCAACCGGTCTCGCAACGTGCTGGGCTTGATGCCACACCCGGAACGGGCTTGTGAAGATTTGCTTGGCTCAACAGACGGCCGCGATGTTTTTCGATCCCTGGCTGCTACGCTGGCCGCCGTCGCCTGATTTCTGTATTTGCTTTTAATCCATCTTCAATTGGAGAGTTAACGATGAAACACCATCCTGCATGGCTCGCCGCCGGTCTATTAATCTTCGTGGTACTCGCATGCAATCTGGGAAAGCGGACCGCCAACGTTAATGTCAATACAAACAGCAACACGCCAACCCGTCGCTGAAGTTGAGGACGCGGGACCCGGTAACCACATCCAGGAAATTCATATGGCCAAAGACAATGGCCGCGGCGCCCCCGGTGATGAAACCGCTTCCTTCGCGCCTGACGATCGCACGATCCATTGCGTGGTAAAGCTGAAGGAAGCGAAACGAGGCACCGCGATGAAGTTTTCCTGGTGGATAGTTGATGCGGACGGCAGCAAGAACCAGAAGATCAAAGACATCGACTACACTACTCGAACGCTGGAGAACATCGTGCACGGCCACTTGTCGCTGCCGCAGGACTGGCCGACGGGCAAATACAAAGTGCAGGTGTTCGTCAATGGCGATCTCGATAGGACCATTCCCTACACGATTCAGTAAAACCCGTAATCGAGAACATGAAACGCGCACTTCCTTTCTTAATCATCGTGGTCGTCCTTGTCGGTGCTATAGCAGTAGCCTGGTCTTTAAAGGAGTCGGCGGTGAGTGGGCCGCCAGTTCCTACGCCGGCTCCGACGGCTACAAGTTCAGGTTCGCCCGTTGCGACAGACCCGAAGACTGTTCATCCGGGCGCCAATCCGCCACATGCAATTGGCCCAACTACCGCGCCAGTTATCCTGGAAGAGTTTGGCGACTTTCAGTGTCCACCTTGTGGCCTACTTCATCCGGTCCTGAAAACGATGGAGAAGGAATTCGGCGACAAGTTGAGGGTCATCTTCCGCGAGTTTCCTCTGGTGCCTGCCCACCAACACGCATTAACCGCGGCCCGCGCCGCGGAGGCCGCTGGTCTACAGGGCAAGTTTTGGGAAATGCATGATCTGATTTTCGAAAACCAAAAAGGTTGGGACAAAGCCTTCGACGCACGTCCAATCTTCGAAGGATATGCAGAGAAGATTGGACTTGATATGACGAAGTACCGGAGTGATGTGGCCAGCCAGATTGTCGAACAGAGGATTTTCCTGGACGGTAAGCGGGCGCATGCGCTTGGCGTGCAGGGCACTCCGACAGTGTTTATGAATGGGCGCGAGATACCTTTCCAATCGCTCGAGCCGGGTAAGCTTCGAGTAATTATTAGCAATGAAATCGCATCCGCCGGCCGGTGATGGTCCAAATCCTGGCAAGAGCCGGCGAAGTGCGGTCTTTTATGGATTGGCAGCTGTCGTCTCCCTGGTGGGGCTCGGCGACTCCATCTACCTCACAGTCGAACACGTCGCAGGTCGCAGCGTTCGCTGCACTATCGTCGCAGGTTGTTCAGCGGTCTTAAGTAGTCCATATGCTTCCTTCCGCGGAATCCCGCTGGCCCTTATCGGCGCTGTCGCTTACTTCACAGTCTTCAGTCTCGCTACGCTGGCAGCTTTTGGATACAGGATCGCAGGCAAGTTACTGGTATTCGTCGTCGCGGCGATGTTGCTGGTAACGCTGTGGCTATTCTATTTGCAGGCGTTTGTGATCGAAGCGTTCTGCCAGTTTTGTTTGCTGTCAGCGCTGGTAACACTTGCGTTGGCGGTCCTGGTTTACTTGGCCCGGCGACAGCCTGAGACTAACTAAACTTTTCGTGCCATTTCGTGATACTTCGTGGATCGTTTTTGATAGGATTGTTCTTTTTTCGTATCCGTTCTATCAGTCTTCATCTATGGCTGATCAGTTCCGGGCGGTCCGCTTGCCACGTCTTAAGTCAGGCTGCTAATCTTTCGTTTCCGTTTCCCCTTATTTTCTGCGCAAGTTGCCAATATTCCCAACAGGAGTTTCTGACCATGAAGAAAGTATTTGCTCTTTCATTGACGCTAGTGGCGCTTTTTGCGATCGCGACCGCGAACGCCCCTCGCATTTCAAACGACGTCCCGGCGCCGATGGCGATTGGTGCGACAGTCGAAGACTTCAACCTTCCGGGTGCCGACGGTAAGGACTATTCACTGAATTCGCTAAAAGGTAAAAACGGAACGGTCCTGATCTTCGTTGCTACCAAGTGTCCCGTATCCAACGCTTATAACGAGCGCATGGAGAAACTCGCTCAGGATTACAAGGCGAAGGGCATTAACGTCGTCGGCATTAACTCAAACGTTGCCGAGCTTGCCGCGGAAGTTAAGTCGCACGCGGAATCCAACAAGTTGACGTTTACCGTTTTGAAGGATGGCGGAAACAAGATTGCCGACATGTTGGGCGCAACCGTTACTCCCGAAGCTTTCTACTTCGACGCAAGCAACAAACTTCAGTACCGCGGACGCATCGATAACGCCAGGGACGTTTCGCAAGTTGTATCGAATGATTTGCGCGATGCGCTCGACGCGGCCGTCGCCGGCAAGCCAATTGCCAAATCCACGGCCACAGCTTTCGGCTGCAGCATCAAGCGGGCGTAATGATTATTCCGCGGCGACAATTCGTTTTTCTCACGCTCGGCGCGGTGCTTCTGCTGCTATCCGGCTTCCCAGCGTCTGCCCAAAGCGCGAATGGCGCTGGGAAACCCGCGAAGCCGGCCAAGCAGGCCACTGCTGTCGCTGAAACCGTGGCGGTTAAAGAGATCGATGCTGCCGGTTTAGCGACTCTCCTCAGACGAAAAAACGGCCGCCCGCTACTCGTAAACTTTTGGGCCACCTGGTGCGAACCCTGCCGTGAAGAGTTTCCGGACCTCATAAAGATTGACGCCGATTATCGTTCACAGGGCCTCGATTTTTTCCTCGTGTCTCTCGACGATATCGGCGAGATCAATGCTGAAGTGCCGAAGTTTCTTCGGGAAATGGGCGCTACGATGCCTTCCTATTTATTGAATGCCGTCGATCCTGACCCTGCAATTAAGTTAGTGGATCCAAATTGGGGTGGAGCTTTGCCGGCAACAGTGTTGTATGACAAGAACGGCCAGATAGCTTTCAAACATTTTGGACGCATCAAGCCGGCAGAGCTGCGAGCCGCCATCCAAAAAGTCATGAGTAAGGACTCATTACTCATCACTACCCCATGATCACACCCGAAGTAATCTCCGCCCACAATCTAACGCTGGAAGAATTTGAACGTATCAAGTCGCTGTTAGGACGCACTCCCAACCTGGTCGAGCTTGGAATCTTCTCGGTGATGTGGTCTGAACACTGTTCCTACAAGTCTTCGCGTGTTCACCTGCGCCGTCTGCCAACGACCGGCGAGCGCATTATCGTGCCGCCTGGCGAGAATGCGGGAATAGTCGACGTTGGAGACGGTTGGGCGGCGGCTTTCAAAATCGAATCACACAATCATCCTTCTTTCATCGAACCGTTTCAGGGAGCAGCCACTGGCGTGGGTGGCATACTGCGCGATGTGTTTACCATGGGCGCTCGGCCCATTGCGTCAATGAACAGTCTGCGTTTCGGTTCGTTGGACCACCCCAAGCATGGCCGTAGAAATCGCTCACTGCTGGCAGGTGTGGTAGGAGGAATCGCTCATTACGGCAACGCGTTTGGGGTGGCAACTGTCGGCGGCGAGGTGGCGTTTGACGATGCATATTCCCTCAACCCGCTGGTCAATGCCTTTGCGCTGGGACTAGTCAGGCAGGACCAGATCTTCTTCGGCAAAGCGACTGGCGTGGGCAATCCGATTCTTTACGTTGGGGCTAAGACTGGGCGCGACGGCATTCACGGGGCGACGATGGCCTCCGCGGAGTTTGATGAAGAGGCGCTGGAGAAGCGCCCGACCGTGCAGGTTGGCGACCCGTTTTTGGAAAAGCTTTTGCTCGAGGCGTGTCTGGAAGCAATGCGGAGCGGCGCGGTCGCCGGCATTCAGGACATGGGCGCGGCGGGTCTGACTTCGTCGTCATGTGAAATGGCAGCGCGCGCCGGCACAGGTGTGGACATCGATCTGACGCTCGTGCCACAACGCGAGGAAGGGATGACCGCATACGAGATGCTGTTATCAGAGTCGCAGGAGCGAATGCTGATCGTGGCCCACTCAGGACGCGAGCGCGAAGTAATCGACATCTTTCGCAAGTGGGACCTTGACGCTGTGGTTGTAGGGCGTGTTCGCGATCATCACAACATGCGCGTCATGCATAACGGCGAGACGGTGGCTGATATTCCGGTTTCATCGCTGACAGATGAAGCACCTCTGTATGAACGTCCGATGCGGCCAGTCTACAGTGTCCAGTTATCAAGCCTCGGACGATTCCGCAAAGCCCGGCAGCGCAAGCTCACTACCGCAGTCCACAGATTGGAACAGTGCGTTACTGAACTTGATGGCTACGCCGAACCTTGCGTCGAAGAAACACGTGTATCGCCAGTATGACCACATGGTCCGTACCAACACGGCCGTCTTACCTGGTGCCGACGCAGCTGTCGTACGAATCAAGGAAACCAGGCGTGCAATCGCAATGACGCTGGACGGCAACGGCCGATATTGCGCGGCGAATCCGCGCGAAGGAGCCAAGCTGATCGTTGCCGAAGCAGCTCGTAACGTCGTGTGCGTTGGCGCACGTCCACTGGCGATCACTAACTGTCTGAACTTTGCTTCGCCAGAACGAGCGGAAGTCATGTGGTCGTTTTCAGAGGTTGTTGACGGCATGGCCGAGGCATGTCGGGTATTCAATACGCCAGTCGTATCCGGCAACGTGTCCTTCTACAACGAGACGGAAGGAAAAGGCATTCTTCCCACACCGGTCATCGGCATGATCGGATTAGTGGAAGACGTTCGTCGGGTGTTACAGCCGGGTTTCAAACAGGATGGACACCTTATTGCTCTTCTCGGGACAACAGGCGATGACCTTTCCATCAGCGAATACGCCGCGACGGTCGAGGGCCGTTCGACGCAACAGATGATCGCGGAGGGCGCGGTGCCGAAAATAGATCTGAAAGCTGAAGCTGCCGTGCAGTCGGTTTGCCTACAGGCGGCCGAGGCGGGGCTACTCGCATCGGCGCACGACTGCTCGGACGGCGGCCTCGCCGTAGCTCTCGCTGAAAGTTGTTTCGCTTCCCTAAATCGTCCGGCTGTTGGCGCCGCCCTGTCACTTAATGGTTCCCTACCCGCCGCAAGTTTGCTCTTCAGCGAATCACCTTCGCGAATCATCATTAGTTTCCCGGAGTCTTCACGCGAACCTCTGCAGGAGATTGCCGAGCGTCATAATTGTCCATTCAATGTAATAGGCAAAGTTGGTGGCAGTAGTTTGCGAATTACTCACGCCGATCAGGAAGTCGTTTCTATCGACGTCCAACAGCTTGAACAAGCGTGGCGGGGTTCGCTGGCTAAAAGACTTGAGGCTGAAGTGATGGCCGCCGGCATGGAATAAACTAAGAGTTTTAAGAGTTTGGAGTTTAGAGTTTCGAGTTTAGAGTTCAGAGTTTCGAATTCAGTGTTTGGAGTTCAGTGTTTGGAGTTCAGATCTCTGCGCGGGTCGACCAACTCGAAACTCTGAACTCGAAACTCTAACTCGAAACTCTAACCCGAACTCTGAACTCGAAACTTCAAACTCTAAACTTACTTGCCCCAATGCATCCCGTAATCTACCTCAACAAGGTGATGCTCGAAGCGACGAAGGCGCGCGTGGCGCCGGTCTCTTCGGCCATGTTGTACGGACGCGGAGTTTTTACAACTGTTGCGGTCTATCGTGGCAAACCCTTCCTTTGGCCCAAGCATTGGGCACGTCTTAAAGATCACGCGAACCGTTTAAGTGTGGACTGCACGGGCGCAACCGAACAGAACGTGGGCCAGGCGCTTACCAAGCTGATCGCGGTCAATCAGGTAAATGATGGTCGCGCGCGCGTGATCCTGCTGGCACGCAGCGGACGCGACGTCTGGAAAACCAAAAAGGCCGGCGCGCGAAAAACTGACCTGCTGATAATGACGGGAGAACCGCAAAAGGTTCCCGCTTCCGGCATGTCGCTGGCTGTGTCGCCCTACCGCTTCAACACATTTTCTCCACTGATGGGAATTAGAAGCTTGAACTATCTCGAGCAGGTACTGTCCTGGGAGGAAGCACAAGCACGAGATTTCCATGAAGCCGTTATGCTGAATGAACGCGGTGAGATCGTCTCAGCCACCATGGCTAACATCTTTTGGGTCAAGGACGGCACGCTGTGTACACCGGCTCTGGCCACTGGCGCGATGGCAGGAGTCACACGTGGCGCCGTCATTGCGCTTGCTGAGAAACAATTCATTCCGGTGATTGAAGGTGTCTACGAGCTCGCGGATCTGGTTGACGCGGATGAGATTTTTTTAACCTCGTCCAGCCTTGGTATTGCACTCGTCACTACATTCGATTTCCGGCAGTACTCCTTCGCAAGTTCTAACATTTACGGACGCCTGGCTGATGCCCTGAAAGACCTGATCTCTGAAACCTGTTCTAAGACCCCGTCTTAAACTCTATTGCCTAACCATCGCCGAAAGAGTAGAGTACGCGCGATCTCATGAGGCATCAGTTTCCACCAAATTTCCTCGCAGTGTATTCCCCGGCTTTTTAACTGCCCGGTATAGCCTGAACTAATTGAAGCGTTACGAATAGGCAAGCGGTTGTCCCCGGAGACATTTTAATGCCCTCGACGCACCTGCCATTACACAGCATCAAGACTTCAGCGAGTCGTCTGCCGCGAAAACGTGTGCTGGTAGTCAATTGTTACTTCGACGATTCGCGCCAGCCAATTCGACGCACTACCAAAGTTCCGCAGTCCGTCGGCCCGATTTATCTCGCCGGCGCGTTCGCTCGTGAGCTGTGTGACGTTCGGTGCTACACCGAACTGGCGAGCGGGCCACTTGAGGATGAATCACTTCTGGCCTGGCCGGACATGCTGGTGCTTACCGGACTGACCAACAGTTTCGATCGCATGCTGCACCTGACGGCGTATGCACGAACGAAAAATCCGGGTGTGATCGTAGTCGCTGGTGGACCAACAGTGCGCGCGCTGCCGTTGCTCGCGCAAAGAGTTTTCGACTACAGCTGCCTCGGCGATATCGAGGAGCTAGCGGACGTCATCCGCGAGGCCTTCGGACGTGAATACGTGGCACGAAGATATGTTGCCACGCTACGACCTTGCTTACTGGCTCGGCCGCATCGGTTACGTGGAAACCACTCGTTACTGCAACTTCCGTTGCTCGTTCTGTTCGCTGACTGCTGAAGGCCACGGATACCAGACCTACAAACTCGATTACATTCGTCGTCAGATTCTTGCGTCGGGAAAACGTCGCCGCATGTTTTTCCTCGACAACAATTTTTATGGCAGCGACAGAAGCCATTTCCATGCGCGGCTGGATCTGATAAACGAAATGCGCGCGGCGGGACAGTTCAACGAGTGGGGCGCGCTGGTTACAAATGATTTCTACAGTCGTGAAGAGAACCTGAAACGGATTCACGAAGCTGGTTGCGAGCTGCTGTTTAGCGGCCTGGAATCGTTTGATAACGAATGGCTGCGCAATTTCAACAAGCTCCAAAACACGAAAGCGCCGCAGGTTGAAATGATCAGCAAGTCGTTGAACGCCGGGGTTGTATTTGCTTACGGTTTAATGCTGGATGTCACTACTCGCAGCGTTTCTGACTTACGTCGGGAACTCAATTTCATTACCGGAACGCCAGAGATCACGATTCCCTCGTTTGTAACTCTTTCGATACCGCTACTCGGAACTCCTTATTTTTACGACTGCGTGAAGAACGGCACCATCCTTCCCGACACCAAACTACGCGACATGGATGGGACGACGATTTTGCAAAGGCCCGTCGATGACATGGATGAGGTGGTGAAGTTTGTTGACGACCTGCAGAGCTTAAGAGGTTTTCAAGCGCGAGTGATCAAACACGCGATCGGATTTCACCAGGCTATACGGTTCGAAACTAACGAAAATGCAACTAATCATGGCGTTAGGAAACGGGCTGCTGGTTTGTGCGCAACCGCTCACGACTTCACTCACGGGACTTGGATGGGCCAGGAAGCGCAAGCAACCACGGACCTTCGTGAGCAGCACGGAACCTCTGGATCACATGTACACGCCGGCGTTCCGCATCGACTCGCGTTTTGAAAATTATTTTCGCCCGACGATGGTGACGGATAAACATGGCGAGCTGCACCAGGACATACTCAACTCAGGCTTGCTGAAGGAAAGCGGTTGCTACAGCGACGGTGGCACAAGCTGTCTGAAGAGTTTCGAGATCGGGGTTTGGAGTTTCGAGTTCAGAGTTTGGAGTCTCGAGTTTGGAGTTCAGAGTACAAGCTTTAGCTTGTCCGGTTACGGGGCGGGCGAAAGCAGCAAGCTAAAATTTGAACTCGAGAACATCGAAACTCTCGAAACTTCAAACTCTAAACTTCAAACTCTAAACTTTTTCCCTTCAACACGCGCCTGAGGATCTTTCCTGCTGGGTTCCTTGGTATCTCGGTAACAAACTCGACTTCTCTAATTCTCTTGTATGGCGCCACCCGCTCGGCCACGAAGCTGAATAATCTCTTCCGCAGTCGCTTCCTTTTTCAGAACCACGAATGCTTTCGGCACTTCGCCCGCCTCTTCATCCGGACGGGGAATAACGGCCGCATCGGCAATTGAAGGATAGGCAAAGCAGCAGCGCTTCCAATTCCGCCGGCGCCACCTGCCTGCCATTCGTCTTGATCAGTTCTTTTAGACGGTCAACCACGAACAGTTGTCCGTCAGTGTCGCAGTAGCCAATGTCGCCTGTGCGCAACCATCCATCCGGCCGCAGCATTTCCGTCGTGGCCTCAGAATTCCCGAGATAGCCCTTCATCACCTGCGGTCCACGCACCCAGATCTCACCTGAGCCTCCAGCAGAAAGATCTTCGCCGCTCGTGTAATCGACGATCCTGCATTCTGTATTCGGCAAACAGAACCCCACTGAACCCGGCTTATGCCGTTCCGGCTCAACCAGACTTGCATGAGATAAGGGACTCACTTCAGTCATGCCATAGCCATACCTGATTTCGACTCCGAGCCGATCGCTACACGCGGAAGCAATCTCCGGAGCCAGCGGTGCAGCGCCACAATGAATCACACGGAGCGCAGACAAGTCATAATTCTGAACCTGCGGCGCGCGCGAAAGCGTCAGGACCAGCGGGGGCACAAGCGGCGCTACAGTTACCTTGTAATCCTGAAGCACCTTTAGAAACTCATCGAGGTCGTAACGCGGAACGGTGACGATGGTGGCGCCCTGGCACAATCCCAAATTGGCGACTATGTGTAGTCCGTAAAGGTGAGACATGGGAACCACACAAACCAGAATGTCGGTGTCAAAAAACGGTTCGCTCGCTTCCATCTGCCGTAGCATCGCCACCAGATTGCGATGCGTTAACATCACACCCTTCGGTAAACCTGTCGTGCCGCTCGAGTACGGCAACACCACGATGTCTTCACTTGGACGAACATCGACTTGAGGAAAGTCAGTTCCGTGCGTCAACAATGACTCAAACGCGATTGCGCCTTCAGCTTCACCAACAACAAAAATCTTGTCGATTCCATTAGCGCCTTTTGCTCTCTCCAACAAGGCAGGAATGGTAAGAATGTATTTTGCGCCCGAATCTCGTAACTGTTTGTCGAGTTCTGCCTGAGTAAACAAGGGCGGCACCATTGTGGTGACCAGGCCCAAAGTTGCGGCAGCATGAAAGGCAAGCGCGTATTCCGGAACATTCGGGCTGTAGATAGCAATGACGTCGCCCTTCTTTAATCCGTGGAAGGCGAAGCCGGTCGCCAGCCGCTTAATCAGAGTCGGAAGATCGCCATACTTGTAAGTTCGCCCGGTATGTCCCTCGACTAGTGCAGGTTTGTTTCCCAGTTTTGTAGCATGCCGCAAAACGAAATCGGTGACCGTGGCGTCGGGGATGCTGACGGGTGGGTGAGGGCTGGTGAAGATCATATTTTCTCGATGCCTATTTCGCGTCGCCGAACGGCTCATCACGTTCTTTGACGGCTTGTTTGAAACCTACTTCAGTTGCTCGCTGTTGAAACGCATAACCTTCTTTCGTGTGACGCGCGACGCCATCGAATAGAGTGCCCAGCATTTGGGTTGAGTGAAGGCCCTGGCCCATCAGAGTTTGATTGATGAGCAGCTTCACCATCACAAGTTGATTGATAGGCACGCGCGCAATGCGTTCAAGTATGCTTTCGAAGTGCTGATCGAGTTTTTCTGCGGGTATGGCTTCAGATGCCAGGCCCCATTCGGCCGCTTGTTTTCCGGTAAGGCAGTCGCCCGTGAACAACAAACGCTTCGCCTTCTCCGGGCCAATGCGATAGGCCCATAAGGCCGTGGTTGGAATACCCCAGGCGCGTGCCGGCGGATACCCTATTGAAGCCGTATCTTCAATCATCAGCAGATCCGAGCAAAGCGCCATGTCGGTGCCGCCCGCCACGCAGAATCCGTGTACCTTACAGATCACCGGCTTGTCGCTATAGAAGAGACTCATGAACCCTCGCACGTTGCGGCTCATCATGGCGTAATCGAGGATCGGGTCCCAGTTTGAATCAGGATCGTGATTGGCCAATTGAACTTTAGGGTCCATTGGCGATCCTTTGGGCCAACTCAACATCTCGCCTTCTTCACCAAGTTTTTGTTCAGCCGTCATCACCAGATCATAGCCGCCGCAAAAACCCTTTCCATTACCAGACAAGGCGATGACGTGGACTGCGGGATCCAGGTTGGCGCGCTCAACGCACGCCGCAAGCTCCGCCGGCGTCTCAAAGGTTATTCCGTTCCCACGCTCCGGACGATTAAGGGTGATGCGTGCGATGCGATCAGTTACGTCGTAAGTCAGTGTTTTTAGAGTGTCCATGGTCCGGTTATTTGTGACTTCCTTCAATCAAACCCGGGGGCCATCATCCGGGTCATTGCTTGTGGGTTTTGAATTTGACGGTTGCGCATCCATTCGTCGGCTTCCTGGACATGTCGTTGGCCGCGTTCCTCACCCAGCAGTTCGCCTAATCTTCGGCGGGCGACGGCCGCGTAAAGATCGATATCGGCGAGGTCGAAAGTTTCAACCGCCTGGGAAAGCAGTGCTACCGCCCTGGACGCGTCACCACGCTGATGGGCCACTGCGGCCCGGACGAGGCTAGCAAAAGGGTTAACCCAGGCAACTCGCTCTGCGGCTAAGCGGTGAGCTAGTTGCTCCGCCACCTTCAAACGGTGAGCGCGTTGATCCCCCTTGGCGGCTGATGCCAAAGCCGCACGCGCCTTCAGATGCAGTGCTTCAACGCGCAAGACCTGGATGCGCATCAGCATCGAATCTTCCAGGGCTTTCCATTGTCCATGGATATGTTTCCACGCAACCTCGACGTCACCGGTATAAAGCTCTATCTGCCCGAGGGCATGCATGGCAGTGTAGTGTTGAAGATGGAACCCTTCGTGCGGCCACGCTTTCAAACCTTCAATGACTTCGGCGCGAGCCCTTGTCGGATCGTCAGCCGCCAGCCAAATCACGTTTAGCCGCGTGCGTAAATCCATCGCGGCAAAAAGATTTCCCTGCTCCAGGGCAGCAGCGAGCAAACCGGGAACGCGACGGGCCACTTCTCCGATTTCACCCATGTATATCATGGCGCTAAGCATGAACCTGTTTGCGGTCGTCAACTCCCACGTTACCCCCGTGCATTGATCCCGCAAAACTTCAGCAGCACGTTCGCACAGCGTCGCCGCGTTCTTCCAATGTCCGACGAGATAAGCCGCGACTCCGCTGGCCCAGATCGACAATCCAATTGCCTGCGGATGGCCAACCTTTTGGGCCAGCTCTTCTGCACGTTGCGCAATTTGTAATGCACGCTTCCTGGTGGGCTCTCCCCGTGCGGCTGTCTGGGCTGCTTCGAAAGCCATTGCCCGCGCCACCCGAAACGGTTCGCCGGCGCGCAAGGCAAGCAGTAATTGCCGGCATTGAAAATCTGCGCCGGTGATCAAGTCGACCGCGCCGAGTCCCGCCGCAACCGCCCAACAAATATCTATGCGAAACAGTTCCGATTCCGATATCTCGCTGGCTTTGCGTTCCTTAAAGTTGAGCCCGCGCAAACGTATTTGAATTTTCTTGAGAATCAGTGACAGCAGCGCCCGCTTCGGCCCGGCCGGCAACGTGATTCCGACGGCAGTCAGAACCGAACGAATAACCTCCAGCCCCTCCTTGATGTGTCCCCCCATTAGGAGTTGTTCGGCCGCGCGTCGTTTGAAGTCGAGACTGTGACTGGCGGAGGTTTGTTCGGCGACTTCCAGGTAAGCTTGCGCGGCTTCGGCGGGCCTTCCGGCATTCGTAAGCGCCTCAGCCAACCCTCGCTTTAGGTCAATCAACTCTGCGCCTCGCACCGGGGCAAGCTCTAATGCGCGCCGGTAAAACGCCGCAGCTCGATCGAATGCCAATGCGCTCGCCGCCTTCTTGGCGGCCAGAGCTGCGTGCGAAGCAGCGCGAACTCTTTCGCCAGCGCCCAGGTAGTGTTCAAACAGTGCTTCCGGATCGTCGATGCCACGCGTCTCCAGCGCCTGGGCCAGACGACGATGGATTTGAATGACGCGTTTCGGATCAAGCTGCGACGCCAGCGTTTCACGTATCCGGTCGTGGTAAAGCTCCAGCGCGTGTCCGGGTCCGCCGGTGCGCAGAAACTGCGCAGCGCGCAACGTGGTAACCAGCGGAAGGTCATCACCAGAAAGTTCAGCGGCCTGGAACACGACTTCCGAGTTTATCGGGCGACCCGCGATGGCGAGTGCATCAACAAACTGGCGCGCACCTTTGGGTAGATAACGAAGTCGCTCATCCAGCATCACCGCCAGGGTTATGCCCGTTGTGGCAGCTCGATCACTTGTTGACGCGTAACGGGCGAGCTGTTCCAGCAGGAACGGATTTCCGCGTGCTTCGCGAATAATTGCATCGGCAAAGGGTTCGATCACAACTGATGTCGAACTAAGGAGATCTTGCACCAGCCGATTTGATTCGCTTTTGGAAAGTGCGCCGATCATGATTTCGCGAAAACTTTCCGTTCCCGCCTTATCGATAAGAGACCTGAGAAACGGCTTCGATTCGATGTCCTCGCTGCGAAAACTCAATAACAGCAACAACGGAGGCGCGTCGGGCGGGCGCAGTAAGTCTTCCAGTAAGGTCGTGCTGTCGGCGTCTGACCATTGCAGGTCGTCAATGTAAATCACCAGCGGTTCGCGGTCAGTAATTCGGCCCAGCAATTCGCGAAGGGCTGCAAAAGCTTTCCGGCGAAGGCTGAATGGATCGGGAATCTCCTGCTCGCGTTGCGGCGCATTGAAGACCGCATCCACCTGCAACATCACCGGAAAAAGACGAGCCAGTGCCAGCACTTCGCGAGGCATCAACGCATCCGCTTTTGCGTCCGGTAACGACAATAAATACTTCGTGAGACTGTCGACCACGCCGTCGAGAGCTTTGTAAGGCACCGATTCGCGTTCGTAACAGCGGCCCTCCAGAACCACTACCTCGGGCTGTTTCGATTTCAATTCATCGAGAAAATGACGGGCCAACGCGCTCTTGCCCATGCCCGAGCTGCCGTGTAGATAGACCGTCATCGTCTGACCACGGCGCGTAACTGTGTACGCGTCTTCGAGCTCACGTAATTGGCGCTCGCGGCCAACGAATGGCGATGTCTCCGCTATCGACGGCGCTGTCGGAGGCATGATTGGCTGACGCAATGGACCAGTTTTGCCCTGACCAAGCACACGCAAAATGTCTCGTCCGGTAGGCCGCTCTTCCGGATTGCGGCGAAGCAACGCAATGCACAGGTCGTTAAGCTCTTCAGGAACGTTGCGGACTAACTCGGTCGGCGCTGGGGGATCGAAGTTTTGTTTATTCATCATCACTTCGAAGAACTTGCCTGAGAACGGCAGGCGGCCGGTCAGCGCTTGATACAACATCACGCCTACGCTGTACCAATCGCTGGCACGCGAAATAGGAAGCTGCGCGCCCTGTTCGGGAGACATGTAATCAGGTGTGCCTGCGAGGGTGACGCTGTCATGGACCTCCTGGCCGCGGACTTCGGCCACCAGGCCAAAGTCGAGAATCACGACGCGTCCTTCTTTGGAAACCAGCACATTGGAAGGCTTAATGTCACGATGAAGCTTTCCCGTTTCATGCAGACCGTGCAGACCTTCGGCGACTTGTCGGAGCGCAGCGGTCAACCGATTCAGATCCAGTTTGGCTCTGGATAAAGACGTTTCCAGTGACGTGGGTTGCGTGTCGTCATCATCGGGAGCATGCGAGGTGTGAATTGAGTCAAGCTGCCGCGTTTCCGCTTCGTAGTCTGCCAGCAGTTCAGCGCCTCGCGTCTGTGGATCCGTTTTGCGCAGAGTCGGGGTGCGCGACGATTGCGCGCGCTTGGCGTGATAACCAGGTCGGACATATTCGAGAAAGTTTACGCCCTGGACCAGTTCCATCGTGAAGAACCAGTATTGGCCGTCGGCCATAAATTCATAGAGGGCGACGAGATTCGGGTGAGAAACATCAGCTAGCGAGCGAAACTCGTTCTTGAAGCGGGAAATATGCGACGCCTCTGCGCGCGTGAGCGTCTTCAACGCGACCAGTTTGTCGGTTTCCACGTCGAGGGCTTCATAAACGACGCCCATTCCGCCCGAGCCAAGACGGCGGCGGAGGCGATAGCGCTCTGTACCCAGAAACTCGTTTGAGTGTTGGCTCATTCTCGATGAGTGCGAGATTAGGAAAAGTCTGTTGATTGTAAGCTTCGGAGTTTAAAGCGCCAAGCAGGGTGTGATATTGAAAGTGATGAAGTTTGATAACGAGAGGCCACTTGTCACTGGGATCGCGGGCGTTAGAACTAGTTTCGTGTATTTAATTCGTGGATCGTCTTTTAAGTACGACGACCAAAATCCCATAACCACGATAATCATCAGCGAAACAACACGGAATGTTGAGTTTATTGTGCAACCAGCCCGCTGGTTTTGGCATAGGATGTCGATAGATTGGAGATCAACATGGACTGGCGTGTCTTTTTAACAACTTTCGGGGTCATATTTCTTGCCGAGATGGGTGACAAGACCCAACTTGCTGCGATGACGATGTCGGCGCAAACAAAAAAACCCTGGGCCGTCTTCATCGGCTCTGCTATTGCGCTGACCGCGGTTTCCGCAATCGGTGTGATCGTAGGAGGCGTGGTGGGAAATTATGTTCCGCTGGAATGGATCAAGCGCGCCGCCGCTGTCGCGTTCATCGTGATTGGTATTTTGATTCTGCTGGATAAGTTTTGAGGCCAGAGAAAGTCGCAATGTCCAATGTCCAAAGTCCAATGTCCGGTTAACGTATCGTACTCATTTCCTGGTAACAGCAAGCACTATTAAACTACAAGAACTATTCGACCTTCCAAACACAGACATTGGACATTGGACTTTGGACATTGGACTGCTGACTTTACATGGACATCGTGGACATTGGACTCTTTTAACACGGAGACCTTCACATGCCGCAAACTCCACATCTCGAGCGTCACTTTACCTCCAGTGAGGTTGTCCGAGACATCGTCATCGGAATGTCTGACGGTTTAACTGTTCCCTTTGCGCTCGCGGCAGGACTGACCGGAGCCGTGTACACCACTCGTATCATTGTGACCGCGGGTTTGGCAGAGATTGCTGCGGGCACAATCGCCATGGGTCTTGGCGGTTACCTGGCGGCGAAGAGCGATGCCGAACATTACGCCAAGGAACGTGAACGCGAGAAACGCGAGGTTGCCGAGATACCTCACGAGGAGATGCGCGAAGTTGCCGAGGTGTTTGAGGAGTATGGGCTCACTGAAGAAGAGACGAAGCCGATCGTCGAAGCGCTTCGCCGTCAGCCAAAAAAGTGGATCGATTTCATGATGCGGTTTGAGCTGGGCCTCGAAAAACCAGATCCCAAACGAGCCATGACCAGCGCCGTATCCATCGGTGGTGCGTATGCAGTGGGCGGTTTCATTCCACTGTTTCCGTACATGGCTACGCAGCAACCGTCGCTGGCGTTGATGATTTCCATCGCCGTAACCCTCGTGGCCTTGCTGGTTTTCGGTTTTGTGAAAGGACGCTTCACCGGGATGAGACCTGTACGCAGCGCTCTGCAAACCGCATTTATCGGAAGCGCCGCCGCCGGGGCGGCTTTTTTCATCGCCCGCCTCATTTCTGAATAACCGCGGTCCTCAGCTTTAGAGAACATTCCCCAGTTTGCCGCGTATAAACTATCCACGTCTGTATTTCAGCCTAAACAGGAGAACTTTTAATGCAATTGTCTTCAGGTAAGTACCGCTTCACGCGGATATTGTTATCCACTTTTGTGGCGATCGCGCTTCTGTCGCCCAGCGCTCTTGCATGGCAGGGAGCCTCCGCACCCGCAACCGCAAAGACGGCGGCGTCAACGCTGACTTCCGCCGAGCGCAAAGCCGCCGACCGCGTCAAGCTCGAGACCATTCGCGAATTAACAACCACGCTCAGCTCAAAAGAATTTGAAGGACGCGGAACCGCGCAACCGGGCGCAGACAAAGCCGCGCAGTTTATGGCGGACAGGTTCGCCAAACTCGGCCTGAAACCCGCGGGCGATAATGGTACCTATCTGCAAGCGATCAAATTTCGTTCGGCACAAGTGATGCCGGAAACCTCTGTGAAGGTAGGAGATGTAACACTTCAACACCGTGACGACTATATCGTGCTGCCGCCTTACACCTCGGAGAAAGTGGATGTTACCGGCGGTCTGGTGTTCGCCGGTTTTGGAGCTGCCTCAGCAGAGTTAAAGCGAGACGATTTCGCGGGACTGGAATTGAAAGACAAGATCGTGGTGATCATGGGCGGACAGCCCGAAGGTGTTGACCCGGCTGCGTGGGCGCGCGCGAGTAACCCGCAGGCACGTGCCATGAATATTTTTGGCCGCGGTGCGCTGGGGATGATTATCGGTAATGGCGGCACGCCGGCGCAGCCATACTCGACCATTGCGAATTACATCTCTCGACGCCGCGTGTCCCTGGCTTCCGCTTCATCTGCGAACTTTAAGATTCCGCCCTTGTTACTCGCGAGCGATGCAGCTATGGAGAAACTATTCACCGGCTCAGACACTACCTTTGCGCAGGCGCTCGAGAAAGCCAGGCGCGGTGAGAACGTGTCACGCGATCTGGGAAAGACCGGAACGCTGGCTCTGCGCTTTAAGCTGGTGGAGGCGCCAAGTAGCAACGTTGTCGCTGTCTTCGAAGGCTCAGATCCAAAGCTTAAAGAAGAGGCGGTTGTTTACACCGCACACTACGATGCGTACGGAATTGAGGGAGACGGAACGATCTATCCTGGAGCCGCGGACAACGCACTTGGCACGTCGACGATCATCGCGATCGCCGAGGCTTTCGCTAAGGCTTATCCGAAACCGGCTTCGCGCCCGCGGCGATCGATCATCTTCCTGGCAGTGACCGGCGAAGAGTATGGGCTGCTTGGCACAGAGCATTGGGTGCGAAATCCAACCTGGCCTCTCTCCAAGATTGCAGCCGACATTAATTTCGATGGCATCGGGACCGAGGTTTATGCGCCTGTGAAACGCATAGTCGGCTTCGGCGCCGAACATTCCGATCTGGGCGCTGTGTTTGAAGAAGTTGCGGCGGCCACAGGAACGATCGTAACGCCAGATCCAATGCCTGAAGAGAATGCATTTGTCCGTTCTGATCATTACTCATTTGTGAAGCAGGGAGTGCCCGCGCTAATGCTGATGGGTGGGCCGGCAGATGATCCGGCCAAGTGGATTCCGCGGATGAAGAAATGGTTGGAGACTGACTACCACTCACCATCTGACACAGTGAAACCCGATTGGGACTGGACTGGACCACGTACATTGGCCCAGGTGGGAATGATTATCGGGCTGCGAGTAGCAAACGCTGAGGCCATGCCGTCGTGGAAAAGCACCTCGCCATTTAACAAACCGCGCGCCGCCCCGCGAGCTACGGTCAACTAAGAAGGCGTGTAGGGAGTGGGGCGTAGGGTGTTTGTGCGAGGGTTTCGCGTGTGGAATCTTGGTACTCTTGATGAATACGGTTGCAGTTTTTACACCCTACGCCCTATCCCCCACACCCTTTCCTCTTCCTACGCCCTATCCCCGACACCCTTGACTTCGGCGGCTGAATCCGCCGCGCGGAACACTTCCAGCAGAGACATCGCCAGCGCCAGCACGACTGGCCCTAACACGATTCCCAACACACCAAAAACCTGCAGACCGCCGAGCACTGCAAAGAAGATCAGAAGCTCGTGCAAACGCGTTCTTCCTCCAACCAATATGGGTCGCAGGAAGTTGTCGATCATGCCGATGACCAGCGTTCCCCACAGAACGAGTAAGATCGCTTTTACATAATGGCCAGTCAGCGCTAAGTAAATAGCCGCAGGCACCCACACCAGGAACGCTCCCAACATCGGAATCATCGAGAGAAACGTCATCACAACTCCCCAGACAATTGCCGAAGGGACACCGAGCGCCCAAAAAGCCAACCCACCCAACGTTCCCTGAATAACCCCTATCGCCAGGACTCCGTAAACACTCGCGCCTACGACCTCCTTTGCTCGTTCCATGATCGCCAACGCTTGTTTGCTGTTGAGTGGAAGTGAGTTCTTGATTGTTTCGAAGATTCGATCGCCGTCGCGAAACAGGTAGTACATGGTGAAGATGACAAAAAACATCTGCACAATTGCGCCGATGAGTCCCCCAATGACACCGAGTGTTTGTCCCGCCAGGCTACCGCTGACTCCGCCAAGTTGTTGCGCCAGATATTCCCCCGAACGAAGTCGCTCGACATCTATGTATTTGCTGGCCCAACGCAGCAACCGGCCTGTCACCGGTGAGTTGGGATCGAACACGTAGTTGATGGCCCCCTGCACGCCTTGCAGGGCGCCGGAGAGTTCATTCAAGACCGCAACTGTGACTAACGATACAGGCACGAGGATCGTCAGGATGACAAGAACGCAGGACAGCAATGCGCTGAGCGAAGGTTTTTTCGTGTATTGGACCAGGCGCCGGTGAATGGGATAGAAAACAATAACCAGCACGGCCGGCCCACATCAGCACGCCCAGGAAGGGCTTGATCATGAGCCAGCAGAGGTAAAGCGCGATCGCGGTCACAACCAGCAATGCCCACCAACGAATTTGGCGGTTATAGTCGGACATTAGGCGTCTCCTGCAATTGTTAACAAAGTGCTCTATCTACCATCGAACGCAGGGCAATAGCAAAGTACTTGCGCGTTACTACAGCCTGGCGGTCCTTTGCAAAGGAAGGTCGCCATCGCTGGCGGGCTGGTTTTGTACTGCACCCGATCACGCGGAGCGTTCTCATTAATACCGTGCCTTCGGACTGGTGATAAAGAAGTGTTTCAACTTCCCGTTAACCGTTTTGACGATCTACCGGGACGACGAAACCGGTTGAAACGGTTGGCCACTATGTCTCCAGCAGTGATCCCCGGGCTGAACCACAGTGTTAATGAGAACGCCCGCGTCGCCCCACGTTCTAACGTCTTATGAAAAGTCGCCCAAAGGCCCGCGCGTTACAAGCCTCGGAATATCGGTGTATTATTCCGGGCGCCGATAGATTGTTCCCTCGAGGTGATTGAAGTGGCCCAGGTAATTGAAGCTTCCGATAAACCCCAAAATCCACAGGCCACAACCAAGTGGGTTTACCTGTTTGAAGAAGGTGACGGTCAGAACAAGACTTTGCTCGGCGGTAAAGGCGCCGGACTTTGTGAAATGACCCGCGCCGGTTTGCCCGTCCCTCCAGGTCTCATCGTTACTACCGAAGCCTGCAACGCATTTTTTGAAAACGACAAAAACTTTCCCGAAGGGATGTGGGACCAGGTCAAAGAAGGACTGCAAGAGATCGAGGAAAAGGTCGGTAAGAAATTCGGCGACCCGCAAAATCCGTTGCTGGTGTCCGTACGCTCCGGCGCCGCCTTCTCCATGCCGGGGATGATGGATACCGTGTTGAACCTCGGCCTCAATGAAGAGACTGTCCAGGGCCTGGCGGCCCAGACAGGTGATCTGCGTTTCGCTCTCGATGCTTATCGTCGCTTCGCTTCGTTGTTCGGCGAGATCGTGATGGGCGTGGCCCATGAGAAGTTCGAACGCGTCATGGATCGTTTCAAAGCACAAACCTCGGGCGGACGCGACACTGATCTAAAAGCTAATCACCTGCGCGAGATCATCGCCGCTGAAAAACAGATTATCGGCACCGAGCAAAAACCGATTCCTGAAGATCCTTACGAACAACTGCGTGTGGCAATTGCCGCAGTTTTTAATTCGTGGATGGGACGGCGCGCGATTGACTACCGTCGCGTGAACCGCATTCCGGATTCACTCGGCACAGCGGTAAATGTGCAGGCAATGGTGTTTGGCAATATGGGAAAAGGAAGCGGCACCGGTGTCGCGTTTACACGCAATCCATCGACGGGGCAAAAAGAGCTGTATGGCGAGTATTTGTTGAACGCGCAGGGTGAAGACGTAGTTGCCGGCATTCGTACGCCCAACCCCATCAGCCAACTTAAGAAAGAGCTGCCACAGGTTTACGAAGAGTTTGCTTCAATCGCGGGACTGCTCGAACAGCATTATCACGACATGCAGGACTGCGAATTCACGATTGAGCGTGGCAAGCTTTGGATGCTGCAAACTCGTACCGGCAAACGTAGCGGCGCTGCGGCCGTGCGGGTAGCTGTAGAGATGGTCAGCGAAAGGTTGATTGATCGGGCGACTGCAGTGCAGCGGGTTAGTCCTGCGCAACTTGATCAGTTGTTGCATCCTACAGTCGATCCCAAAACAAAAGCGACAGTGTTGGCAACGGGCTTGCCGGCCAGTCCGGGCGCGGCGCAGGGTCAGGTAGTTTTCAGTCCTGATGAAGCGGAAGAACTCGCACGCGAGGGCGCCAAAGTGGTGTTGGTGCGGCAGGAAACGAGCCCCGACGATTTCCACGGTATGGTCGCGGCGCAGGCAATTGTCACCGCGCGCGGCGGCATGACCAGTCACGCAGCAGTGGTCGCACGCGGCATGGGCAAGACCTGCGTCAGTGGCGCCAACTCGATCCAAATCGATTACAGCCAACAACAGTTCACGGTTGACGGCGCCGTAGTAACTAAAGGTGATTGGATCACCGTAGACGGTTCAACTGGACGCGTCTTCCTGGGCCAGGTACCTACTGTTCAGCCCACACTTGGTCCGGAGTTTCACGAGTTGATGTTATGGGCGGACAAGTTTCGACGTCTCCGTGTGCGCGCCAACGCGGATACGCCGCGCGACGCAAAAGTGGCGCGACAATTTGGCGCCGAAGGTATTGGACTGTGTCGCACGGAGCATATGTTCTTCGGTGACCAACGGCTGGCGGCAATGCGCGAGATGATCCTCGCCGAGGGTGTTGGCGCCAGAGAAAAGGCGCTGGAAAAACTTTTGCCTCTGCAACGCGGCGACTTTGTAGGAATTTTCCGCGAGATGGTTGGCCTCCCGGTAACGATTCGCTTGCTCGATCCGCCACTCCATGAATTTTTGCCGAACGCCGAAGAGCTACTCAGCGAACTGAGCGAATTGAAGATGGCCGTACGCCTGGCAACAACCTTAGGCGATATGGACAACCTGCTTGACGCAATTGACGAGAAGCGACGTCTACTGAAGCAGGTGATTCGCATTCGCGAAGCTAATCCGATGCTGGGCTTTCGCGGTTGCCGCCTCGGCTTATTGTTTCCCGAAGTCACGCGCATGCAATGCCGGGCAATTTTCGAGGCCGCGTGCCTGGTCCAGGGAGAAAAACGAAAGACCGAGTTAGAGATCATGGTACCGCTGGTGTCGCTCAGCGAAGAGCTTCATCAGCAGCGGCAGCTCATCGATCAGGTGGCCCAACAGGTGATGGGCGAACACGGAATGACCATTGAATACAGCGTAGGCACAATGATCGAGTTGCCACGGGCAGCGCTAACTGCGGACAGTATCGCGGCCCATGCGGACTTTTTCTCGTTTGGTACAAACGATCTGACGCAAACAACTTTTGGACTGAGCCGGGACGATTCCAGTCGCTTCCTGCCAAACTATGTGGAGCACAAGATCCTGCCTGACGATCCTTTTCAGGTGCTGGATCGTGAAGGTGTGGGCCAGCTGATTCGGATAGGGACAGAACGCGGCCGCAGTGTTAAGAAGGATTTGAAGGTGGGAATCTGCGGCGAACATGGCGGCGATCCCAGCTCCATCGCCTTCTGCAACGAAATCGGTCTGAACTATGTCAGCTGCTCTCCTTTCCGCGTGCCCGTCGCTCGATTAGCCGCAGCGCAAGCTGCGCTGTCGGCGGCTGGAGAGAAGGCTCAGAGCTAAGAGCGTCAAAGTTTAGTGGGCTTTGCCCAAAAGGTCTGATTGCGGGGCTACGCGGAGCGTTTCTATTAACACCGCGGCTTTAGCCCGGTGACTGCGGGACGGGATTTTGAAGGTCGAACCGTTTCACCGATGTCTGTATTGGTAAACCGTTAAAACGGTTAATTGGAATTCGAAGTCGCCTGATCACCGGGCTGAAGCCCGGTGTTAATGAGAACACTCCGCTTCACCCGCAACTCAACCTGCCGCTTAAGGTAGGACACTGCAAAAAATTTGACGTTCACCGACGTTCACCCTCCGCGTGATGACCGTTACACGAACGTATGACCGGCTTGGATTGCTTTCTTTAGCCGGTAACAGTTTGGTAGCGTCTTGAGCTGACGCCACTACTGGCAGAAACGAACGAATGAAGAAACAACGAGTGCTGATTGTTTGTACCGGCAATGTGGCACGCAGCCAAATGGCGGAAGGTTTGCTGCGCCACGACGCCGGCGATCGGTTTGAAGTGTTTAGTGGCGGGCTGCATCCGAGCTACGTGAGACCGCACGCAATGGCGGTGATGCGAGAGATTGGGATCGATATCTCAGGCCACCGGTCGAAGTCAGTCAATGAGTTTGCCGGCGAAGAGATGGATTACGTGATCACTGTGTGTGATCATGCCGCGCAGCATTGTCCACAGTTCCCTGCCAGATCAAAACGGATCCATTGGAGCATTGAAGATCCTGTCGCGCCCGGGGGCGAGGAAGCGCAACTCGCCGTATTCCGCCGGGTGCGAGACGATTTGCGTCGGCGCTTGCGAGAGTTCGCAGTAAAACCCGAATGAGGTGGGCGGGCAGCCCTGCGCGGACAGCAACACCGAAGCGTCGCAAATTCGCAGGTTTGGAAGGGGGCACGCTTCGCTGCCCCCTAACCTGCGAATTTGTTATCGATAGGATAGGATCGACCGGTACTAAGATCGCCTGCCTATGTTTCCTAATGACATCTCCGGTGGAGTAAACTGAGAGCACCGAACCAAGCAATTGGCGACTTCAACAATTTGAGTTTCATTCAACGGTAACATTGGTAAAAGCGCTCCCCACTCCGTATCAAATAATCTTTTGTCACTGAGGAGAAGAACAATGCGTAAGTACTTCGCGTCAATTTCAGTACTAATTCTGAGCGCCCTCGCCGTGAGTGCCTCCGCCATGCCTTCGGACCCCCCGGCTGTAGGGACTGCTGCGCCCGCCTTTAAACTCACTACCAACGAAGGCAAGGAAGCAAGTCTGTCGGATTTCCAGGGCCAGTGGGTTGTGCTCTATTTCTACCCCAAGGATTTCACCAGTGGCTGCACGCTTCAGGCGCGAAACTTCCAGCGAGATTTGGAAAAGTATAAGGCGGCAGGTGCTGTCATTCTCGGCGTCAGCGTCGATACTGCGGAGTCGCACAAGGAGTTCTGCGCTAAGGAAGGTCTAAACTTCAAGCTGCTCGCGGACATCGGCGCCAAAGTGTCCGACCAATACGGTTCGGTAATGGAATACAACGGCATGAAACTATCGTCCCGCAATACCTTCATCATCGACCCCAAAGGCAAAATCGCGAAAGTGTTTCTCAAGGTTGGACCAGCGGGCCATAGCGATGAAGTACTGGCCGCCCTGGCTGAACTCCAGAAACCGGCTTCGACTGCGAAGAATTGAGTAATTCCAGACGACAAAAGGAGAGGTGAAATTTCACCTCTCCTTTTTTATTTCGCCTCACAATTATCTACGGCAACGCTTCGATGTTGAAGTAAAACTTGAAACTGCCGGTCTGCTGAATTCCGACCAGGAATCTTATATCGATCGTGGAGCCGTTTGCGATTGGCGTCGCCAGTGTAACGGTTCCCGCAGAAAGTGAACTGTTGAATCCGCCTCCGTTTGGCTGTGAAGGCGGTTGCTCAAGCGTGGTTCCTTGTACAGTTACGTTACTGGTTCCCGCGCCGCATGGAGCTCTATCAACCGTAACCACCACGGCGGTTGAAGTCCGGGGACGCAAATCCGCGATGCCGGCAGGCGCCGGAAAGGTTGTCAGATCAATAACGCGAAAGCGCAGGCGCGTTACGTTACCACCCGTGTTGTTCGTAATTGTCCGCCTGAAGTCTAGTGTTCCAAAGGTCGAGTTGTTTGCCGGATCAGACGTAAAGTCTCGTACCCGGTTGGGCGGACCCGCAGTGCCGACGCACGGATCCAGGTTCGCTACCCCGAAGCTCGCGTTTCGTTGAATCGCTGAGGATAGATTTTCAGGCCCAGGAGCCCCCAATCGCTGGCCGGCGCCTGCGGATGTCCCATTGGTGTCGACGAATATAAAATCGGCAGCGTTGTTGTTGGTGTCCTTGGGCGTACTGATTGGACACAGACCAAAGGTCGTTATCGATCCACTCTTCCCGCAATTGTCGCGATAGAAAGAGTAATCGATCGAAAACGGAGTTAAGGCTGGATAACCGGTACCTTCTTTGTAGAGTGTGTTCGCCTCAGAAGTAGAACCTACGGCGTCCAATCGGTTCGCGAGCGTAAAACTGGCGGCCACGCTCGTGTTGAAGATCGCGATACCCTGGTTATCGTTAATATTGGTGGTGTAGGTGGCATCCCCGGTCGCAGTAGTGCCATTTCCGGCAGGATAGGAAGCAAGCGAATAGCCAACCGAGTTTACGCATAGATAGTGGCCGCGATTAGGAATCACTGTTCCGTTTGGAACTACGCAGCGAGCAACTCCATTCGATGCCGCGACAGCATAGCCAGTGCCGCCACCTGCCACCGTGTGGTCCGCGCCGCTATTGTTATAAAGTTCGATGAACTCATCATTAGCCCCATTGGGACCTCTCACGCGGAATTCGCTGATGATAAGCTGACCAAATGCATCCTGAGATACCAGGATAACAGAGACCATCAGTGCAAAAATCATTAAGGCAGGTCGAACCAATTTACGCATCTCTTCTCCTTTTTCTCGTGACCAATGAGAGTGCAAGGTTCAAAACTTACCCCGCCTGATCGGCACTCTTTAGGTGGTTCTTTTTCCGTCGGGATGGAACAAATATTTTACGGTTTGAAGGTCACCTGGGGCGCTTGGACACTCATGTCGAATTGATAAGCAGCGACCTTAGTAGGGTTTTCGTGGGAGAAAAATTATCACTGATGTGCGCAAGCGTCAACGAATTTAAAAAGCCAGGCCGATTAAATGCGAATGAATTCCCGCGGGGCTAAATGCCCCAGCCTCCAACGCGCGGAAGCTCAGTCTTATTGACCAGCCTGCCGTTATCGCCGATCCTCAATATTCCACAACGGCATCGTCGGGATAACAATACAGCCAGCGTTCTCCTGGTTCTGCGGAGGCGATAACCGGATGCGTCGTCGCGTGTGCGTGCTTGGTGGCATGGCGATTAGGTGAGTTGTCACAACATAACGTCGCTCCGCAAGTTTGACAGGTTCGCAGATGGACCCAATGCGAGCCAATCTTTACGCACTCTTCGCACTCATGTCGCGAGGGCTGTTTGATAGTTGTAACCGCCTTTATATGAGAGCAAACCATCGCTTCAGTTACCTCTTAAATCTTTCCGCAGAGTTTACGCCGCTTCGACTCGCGCACAAAGTTCCCCATTTCAGCACCCAACAAGCCCTTGACTGAAAACGGCGGATCAATTAAAAGCACTACTTCCGTTTAGTTTTCCAACCTCGCACTAGGTTCCAACCCAGTTCTCAAGTCAACTACCTACGGTCGCCCAGATGTCTAACTCAAGTTTTCCACCCCTCAAACCGAGCCGGATCATTCCGGCCGATAGGAGAAAAAATGCGCAAACTAATTCTTGTCTCCCTAACACTTCTCTTACTCTGCTTTGCAGCCGCCAGCGACCTACAAGGCCAACAGCCAACACCGACTCCCGGACGCTCTTACTTTCTACTACGACTACAGCATCTTCCCTGGAAAGGAACAGGAACTGACGACTCTAATCAACACCGTCGGCGCGCCAGTCCGCGACAAGCTAATGGCGGAAGGCGTCGTAATGGCCTGGGGCGTAGAGACCCCGATCCTGCGTTATCCTGGCGGCACGACACATCTCATCTGGTTTACCGTGGCAAACTGGGAGGGCGTTGAAAAAGTTTTGAATGCCATGGAAGCGCGGCTCGCGACGCTGGCCGCAGCAGAAGCCCTGGCGGCGCGCGGTAAACCGCGCCCGGCAATGACCACGGCCGAACGCAGCCGCTCGGTGTTTGATGCGAGCAAGACGCGCGATTGGCTGATACGCGATCTTGTTGCCGCTTTGGCCCGCCCCCAAAGCCCGGAGTACTTCCCTTCATCCGCTATAACTTTATAAAGTGCAAAACCAGGCAAAGGCGCTGACTACCGGCGCACCTGGGAAAAGTACAACAAACCGGTCTTCGACAAGCTCGTCGCCGATGGTGTTGTGTTGGCCTATGGTCTGGCTGCGGAAGAAGTGAAGACTGACGGTGATTGGACTCACTTCGTTTGGATTGCAACTCCAAGCATGGCTGCCGCAGACAAGATTGGGCCGGCATTCGCTGCCGATCGCGCCCGGCGTTCAGAAAAGGACCGGAACGAAATAACTGAGGCTTTCCTTGAATCGACCGAACCGGATAAAGCCAGGTCCATGGTCACGCGATCCCGGATCTTCAAAATCGCGCCATAGAAATATGCTGGGAGTAAACAGCAAGCGGAGGTCAGAAGTCAGAAGTCAGAAGTCACGAAAAACATCAAAAAGGCGAATGATATTTCGTGAAGGTTCGGCTGATTCGTGAATCGTTTTGATTTGGCTCCCTCTGACCTCTGCTCTCTGATCTCCGACCTCTGTCCTCGTTCTCTGACCTCCGACTTCTGATCTCGACCGCTGCGGTAAGTTGTGATACAAAGCGCCGCAGGCGCGAGTCACTGCCTATCGCACCTCTCGTAAGTATCGGCGCTAAACGATGCTCGGTCAGCACCCGTCAAAACGCATTCCAACAACTTCAGGAGACTCACAATGAAAAACTTCGGTAAGGTTTTCTACACTTCACTTTTGATCGCACTTATTTCCTCGGCAGCGCAGGCGCAGGCAAGCCGAACATGGGTATCCGGAGTTGGGGATGATGTGAATCCGTGCAGTCGCACCGCTCCCTGCAAGACGTTTGCAGGGGCCATGGCCAAGACAATGGCCGGAGGAGAAATTAGTGTTTTAGACCCGGGCGGGTACGGCGCCGTGATAATCAGAAAATCAATCACCATTGATGGGACTGGAATGTTGTCGAGCTCGCTTGCAACAACGAACAGCACTGGTATCACGATTGACATTAGCGAGGTCAAGGACCCGTCCACCTCGGCAGTGCGCCTGCGTGGTCTGTCGATAAACGGAGCCGGCACAGGTGCGAATGGAATCAACATCAACACTGCGGGTTCCGTTCTGATTGAGGATTGTGTAATCGACGGATTCAAAGGGAGCGGAATCAGGGTTGGCGCGGGCCGGGTGTTTGTCAGAAACTCGACAATCAGTAACAACGCCACTGCCGGTATCTCTGTAACGGCAGGTCAGGTCGGAATCGCTGATGTGGCAGTGGTTTTCAATGGTGTCGGTATAGTTGGTTCCGTCAAGTCACTCAGTAACGTTTCTCTATTCGGAAACAAGACCGGCGATCCTACTTAAACTGAGACCTTGACCAGGATGGCATTATGAGCGCGTAAGGCAGAAGTGGACCATTCGAGCTACGTAAATTTGCAGGTTGGAAGGGTGGTTTACCCCCGCCTCAAGACTCATCAGCATTCCAGGATGGTGATCATGAAGTCAGTTTCCCAACATGTCCGGTAACGGATGGGTAGATATCTCAACTGGACAGAAAACGATCCACGAAATAGCACGAACGGACACAGAATGACGTCAGTAACACCTGCGGTGGCTTGCGGATTCCTGTCACTCGCCGACAACGGCGAGATCCTGATCGCAAACGCAACACTACTAGACTCGCTGGGAAAGACTGTCACCTAACCACACGCCGTTTCGTGGGCATGGGGTCAGTATCACTCCACGGTAGCGAGTGGGTTGCAGTTATTTCGTGTTAGTTCGTGTATTTCGTGGATCGCTTTACCAAGCGCGAATGGATTGTTTGAGGTACGCCAAATTCGCACCTCGCCGTCGGGGAAGCGGGTGGGTTCGGCGTGAAGCGCGAAATATAAGAACCGAATCAATCTTGGCGAGACATTTCACTTCTTAAATAATCTTGCGAACGCGTCACGAGCATCCGTGGGAGGGCCTGACGAAGTTTGGCGCTCGACTACAATTCGAGCGGCGAACAGTTCGCAGGTGTTGCGCCCGTGTTTGTTCACTATCCGTGCTGAGATTGTTTTACTACATTCTAAGCGCGCACCCGGATCGAAATATGTGCACTGACGGCAGCTGTGAAGGTCAGCGTGGCACTTTGGACAAGAGCTGTCCAGGTTGATCTTAGGCGGGGCCTTTTCTCCGCAAGCTGTGCACTTCGACGACTCGCCAAATGCCATCATGCGCGGCGAGCGCGGGCCCTCTCGATCCGGAGGCTTTGCTGGCTGCTTTGATTGCTGTCGTGGTCGCTGCGACTCACGATCGCTTTGCATATAGCCGCGCTGATTGTATTTGCGGTCGCTCATGTTATTTAACTACCATCAATTAACGGACGCGGCGAATCATACGTGATGTCGAGAGAATGCAAAAGGTGGGGCTACCCAACATGTTGGGATAGGGGGTGGTGTTTCGGGTTAGTTCGTGCTTTCCGCGGCAGTAGCCCGACCGTGAGGGAGGGCGTTTCGTGTTACTTCGTGTTATTTCGTGGATCGTTTTTTATCTCTCGCGTCTTCTCTCAGTGTCATCGAGTCAGATCGCGACAGGGCGGCATAGCTGTGGGCTGTTCGCGCTGAAGGTGCGAAATAATCGTAAGAATGTTCATTTCTATCCCGCGCCTTCAGCGCCTCGCCCGTGTTAGTTCACACATACCTGGCCGCCGTTGGCCCAGGCGTTTGCTGATTCACAGTTGAAAGTCGCTAATTCGTCGTAATGAAACTCAGCTACATCTCCCTTTCGTACACGGTCGCAGGGCGTGCGTCGAGACGAAGCGTGCAACCTTGCTGCCCAGTCGGGCGCCTACCTCGTCGGCAGTGCGGAAGTGAATCCCGGAATAGATCCGCGCATCAATAACCTCTCCAACGCCTTCGCTGAACGTGTTCCACTGCCGCGTGATACCCGAGATTGTGACCGCGATCGGCACGCCCGGATTGTCCTCGAACAGCAACCCGAGGATCATGGCCATGGCGCTACTGTTCGTAGTATGTCCCGAGGCGTATTCAGGGTGCGGGGGCGTCGCAAAGAGAGGTGTCCATGCTCCATCGCCCGCGGTCAAATCGTTTCCGTCGAGGGCGCCGTTGCGGATGGCCGGCTCTGGCCGCCAATAGTTGTAGGTATACTTCGACTCCCAACAAGCGATGCTCGAGTCAGCCGCTGCCAGATAGAACAGCGCAAAACTTCGGGCCGTCGTCGATAGGTCAAGATTGCGTGCGGTGACCACCTGTCGCATGACGGGGTTCCAGATGGCGGTCGGCGAGGCGCGCCAGAATGTGGCGATCTGGGTCTGCAGGGCCGTACGCGTGGAACTGTTCAGTCTTCCAATTTCTTTGATCTCGTTGTAGTCCTTCGCATACTGCTCGCTGTTGAGTGCCGGCGGGGCTTCGGGCCGAAACTGCGAGCCGCTCCGCAGCACCCACGGAGTGACGTTCCCCCACCCAGGCAGCAGCGCCGGCGCGCTGGTGAGTGGTACCCAAACGCCGGGGGTGCCGGCTCCGGGAGCGGTGTAGTTAAACTGGGCCTGCGCGGCATGATCGTTTGCACGCAATTCAAGGATTGCAGCAGCTGCGGATCGGCCGAACTCGATGCCCGGATCGTCTTCGGATACGCCGTGCACAATGAGCGAATTCGCATAGAAGGTGTTAAGCGATCCGATGTGCCCGTTAAAAAGGTTAATCAGCGCGTGGTGCGCCGCCGCGATCGCCGCGGCTTTCGGCGATGCGTTTGCGGGCGGCGGGCCGGGCGATAGGTAGGTCGCATACTCGCCCGTGATGCCATTGACTGCATCGTGGATGGCTACCTGAACGATCGCCATTGCTCGGGTTTGCTGAACGGGTGCCAGAGCCGATGCCGGTAATAAAGTCAGCGTGACAGCTTGCTGATTCCATTCCATGATGACCTCACCCGAATCTGTTGACTGGGCCGTCCTGGTGGGCCCACTGCATAATCCTGAAAGGGCTCCAGAGTTTCCGCCCATCGCTTCACAGACGGCCGCATATGCGGTCACCGCTAAAAGCATTGCGCCGAAACTTATTGCAACCGTGATTCTTCTGCTTGTTCTGATTTTCATTTTGGGACTCCTTTTATTAAGCTGGTTAGCGTTTGTTTTGCTGGGAACTCGCAGATCCGGATGATGGCTGGGGCCTGCGAAGATTTAGTCTTCGGTGAGGTTAATCAAGTGGATTTTTGACGTCCTTAAAGACCGCCAAGACTTCTCCAAAAGATTTCCAAGGAAAGCCGTTAGGACTGCGAAATAGAACTTATGGCGGGGAAAGCCAGGCGCATTTATGAATTCGGTCCTTTCCGGCTCATTCCCGAGGAGCGGCAGCTTCTGCGTGATAACCAGCCTGTGCCCCTCACACCCAAGTCTTTCGACCTGCTGGTCGTCCTTGTGGAAAACAGCGGACACCTGATCGAAAAAGGTGAGTTGTTGAAGCGAATCTGGCCGGATAGCTTCGTCGAGGAAGCTAACCTGTCAGTGAATATGTCTGCGTTGAGGCGAGCGCTGGGCGAAGGCCCGAATGAGCATCAATACGTAGAAACAGTGCCTCGCCGCGGTTACCGCTTTGTAGCCGGCGTAAAGGAACGACTGGATCACGGCAATGAATCCTCAACCCGTGAATCAGGTGAAGAAGACCATGACAATCGATCGGTTGCTGATGGCGGGCGACCGGCGTCAACTTCGTCACCGGCGGCCGCCGCACGCTCGGGCTCACTTTTTCGCCACTGGCCGCTTGTCTTGGTCGGGTTGTTTTTGATCCCGCTTCTGTTTCTGGGGCTGAACGTAGGCGGATTACGTGACCGCATATTGGGAAAAGTTAATCCTGTTCGCATTCAGTCGCTGGCGGTGCTGCCGCTGGAGAATCTCTCCAGCGACACGTCACAGGAGTACTTCGCCGATGGAATGACAGAATCGCTGATAACCGAATTAGCCCAGATCAGCGCGCTGCGGGTGATGTCACGGCCATCGGTAATGCAATACAAAGGCGCGCGCAAGCCATTGCCTCAGATCGCGCGCGAGTTAAAAGTTGATGCAGTGCTTATGGGTTCGGTGGTACGCGCCGGTGAGCGCGTGAGGATTACCGTCCAGTTGGTCCACGCTGCCACGGAGAGAAATTTGTGGGCGGACAGCTACGAGGGCGACCTGCGTGACGTGTTGGCGTTACAGAGAAAAGTGGCACGAGACATAGTCGGCGAAGTAAGGATCCAACTCAGGCCGCAGGAACAAGTGCAATCCGGGAGCGTTCGTGCGGTCAACCCTGAAGCTTACGATCTTTATCTTCGCGGGCGGTATTATCTCAACCGCCAAAATAAAGATGATAACGAGGCCGCTATCACGGCATTGGAGCGTGCGGTAGCTACAGACCCGGCCTTTGCGGCCGCTTACGCAGAGCTGGCCCAGGCATACGTATGGAAGTTGTTCTTATTCGCCCCGGATGAACAGCAGTGGGCGGAGAAGGCTTTTGTGGCGGCAGAGAAAGCGCTCTCGTTGGACCCGAATTTGGCTGTCGCCCATTTGGCCCGCGGCCGCATTCTCTGGACACCGGCGAACCGTTTCCCTCATGAGAAGGCCATTCGCGAATATCGGCTCGCGCTGACCTTGGATTCGACTTTGGATGAGGCGCGAAACCAGCTGGCGCTCGTCTATTGCCACATCGGCGCTTTTGACGAGGCGCTGCAGGAATCGAACGAAGCAGTTGCTACTAATCCAAACAATAACCTCGCACAATTCCGCATCGGGCAGACCTTAAATTTCCAGAGGAAATACTCAGACGCCCTGTCCGTCCTGCGCAACATACCTCAGGAAGTGAATCCAGCATTGCTCGGTTACCAGAATGCCTGGGCTCTATTCAATCTCGGGAAGCGAGACGAAGCGTCCGCCATGTTGGACCAACTCTTGAGGGATTATCCACGAGACACGGGCGGAGTGTTTACCAGTGTGCAGGCAGTGTTGGCCGCTTCAGCCGGGCAGGAGCGAATTGCAGAAGACAAGATCAAGCTGGCTGTAGAAAAGGGAAAAGGGTTTGGTCACTTTCATCATACGGCCTATCACATTGCCTGCGCCTATGCCCTCATGAATAAACCTGAGCCGGCAATAAAGTGGTTGGAGGCAGCTGCTGACGATGGGTTTCCCTGCTACCCGTTATTCGAGAGTGATACAAATCTGGATAACCTAAGAAAAGATGCTCGCTTCGTAACGTTCCTCGCAAAGCAGAAGCAGCAGTGGGAGCACTACAAAACCATTTTGTAATGACCCCTGATTTCCCATTCTCTGACTGCTGACCTCTGGGCTCTGATCTCTGACTTCTTCACGGTGCATCGGCACTCAACACGGTGTCATGCCGTCAGTACCACCTGCGGTAGCGGGTGGGTTGCAGTTATTTCGTGTTAGTTCGTGTTAATTCGTGGATCGCTTTAGGTCAAACCCAAAAAACGATCCATCGATAAGCTCAGGAGCCCTGGACAATTCAAGCTGATTAAATTTGCAGGTAAGGAAGGGTGGCCCGCCCCGCTAATGACAAATGAAAAATTTGAAATGATAGTGGAAAATGATCATCCATCGAGCCAGGAGGCTAACTTTGAAGCCAGTAACAATTTTCTTGATTGCCCTTTTGTTGGGCACAACCACCGGCCATTTAGCGCAGGGCCAGACAAGAAAGCGCAGAGTTCCTGCCGGAAGAAAAACAAAACCAGCTACGCCGGTGAAAGCCCTCAGCACCCCGGCCGCGACTAAGACACCGTCGGGCCTCATTTACGTGATTACGCGGCGTAGTACCGGGCAGCTACCGCGGGCCGGCGAAACAGTTGTCGTTAACTACACCGGGCTGTTGGGCAGTGGCGCGAAATTCGATAGCTCTCTCGACCGCGGACAGCCGTTTAAGTTTAAGCTCGGTGCGGGACGTGTGATTAAAGGGTGGGATGAAGGGATCGCGAAGCTGCGTGTCGGTGAGCAAGCAACACTGATTATACCGCCGCATCTCGGTTATGGAGCGAAGGGGGCCGGAGGTGTGATCCCTCCCGATGCCACGTTAATCTTTATCGTTGAACTGATAGGTGTAGAAGAAGCACCCATTTCAAATTAGGGTTCGGCGGCGGCAAAACACTGCCTTCTGCTTCCTGCTTCCTGCTTCCTGCTTCCTGCCTCCCGCCTCCTGCCTCCTGCTTACTGCCTCCTGCTTACTGCCTCCGTATGATCCGTGCTCATCCGTGTGAATCTGTGGCTAACTTCTCTTTAAGCCTTTCGAAAAGCATCGCCAATCGCATCCCGTCAAAATTCTGACTTCTGACCTCTGATCTCCGACCTCTGACTTCTCACCTCTCGGTGCTCAGGGTTCAGAGGCTTCTTGAAATGAACAATTTAAGGTGAGTGAATTTGCAGGTCAGGAAGGGAGGTTAACCCCCGCTCTTTGTTTTTGTTTCGTGTTACTTCGTGTTATTTCGTGGATCGTTCTTAGCCATGAAAGAGAAAACGATCCACGAATTACACGAACACTCACGAAATTGGATGTGCTTTTCACCTTCACTTTTCAGCCAACCATTCAAGATCCGACAATTTGCACGTTAGGAAGGGTGGTTTACCCCCGCTCTTTGTTTTTGTTTCGTGTTACTTCGTGTTATTTCGTGGATCGTTCTTTACAATCCGCGAGCAAGACGATCCACGAATTACACGAACACTCACGAAAGGAAGTCAGTAGCACCGGCCGTAGCTGGCTGGTCGTTTCTTTAATGACAAATGAAAAATTTGAAATGATAAATGGAAAATGTTTTTGTATCCCCCGTGGCACCGACTGAAAACCAATGATCCTCGCGTACATCATCTCCATAGCCGTTCTCCTGGGACTGGCCTATCTCCTCTATCGCGAAATACGCCGCTTACCTGGCCCAAAGAAGTGGGGCCACACGCCTCGTTGGAAAAAGATAATCCGTGTCACCTTTGCTGCAACCATATTCTTAATCGCCTTTGCCTTCTTTTGGGGATTCCTAGTCGAACCTAATCGTCTGGTCACTCATGAAGAGGCCATTGCGATCAACAACTGGCCGAAAGAACTTGACGGTCTGAAGATCGCCGTGCTCTCAGACATTCATGTCGGCGCTAACTTCATCGACGACAGGAAGCTACGATTGATCGTTGAACGTACGAATCAACTTCAGCCGGAAATGATAGTCATACTTGGTGACTACATGACAGACGCGAGGATCGAGCCCGAGGTGTTCGGCGCTGTCTTGAAAGATTTGAAAGCTCCGCTGGGAGTTTATTCGGTCCTCGGCAACCATGATTGGTGGTGGGATGGGACAAGGGTAAGGCGCGGGTTGGAGGCGAATGGCATCAAGGTCCTGGAGAATGAAGTCGTGGAAGTCAAAGCCCGAGGTAGTTCAGTGTGGCTGGCCGGTCTCGCCGATTTGTGGACGCGTCCCCAATACATCGACGAGACAATCGCGAAGGTTCCAACAGGCCAGCCGGTAATTGCGCTTACGCATAACCCCGATATTTTTCCGCGTGTTCCCCAGCGGGTGCCTTTAATGTTGGCAGGTCACACACACGGCGGGCAGGTCCGTTTTCCGATCATCGGGACGCTGATCGAACCGTCACGCTTCGGCGAGCGTTTCGTACGTGGACACGTCTTCGAAAACAATCATCATCTCTTCGTAACTACAGGAATTGGCACCAGCATCATTCCAGTCCGCTTTGGGGTGCCGCCAGAAATCGTCCTGCTCACGGTGAGAAGTCAGTAGCCAGCAGGCAGGACGCAGGAGGGCAGCAGGACGCAGCAGGACGCAGCGGTGGCTGAGTCCTTTTGTTCGTGATACTTCGTGTTATTTCGTGGATCGTTTTCTAACCAGCATGAGAGAACAATCCACGAACTACTGAATTCTGTATTCTGAATTCTGAATTCTGACTTCTGTACGTCGGCCTTGTTCCTGGGGCTTGCGGCCCAGGCTTTATGCTTTCGCCTGCTCCGCAGGCTTCGAAAACAAGAGCAGTGCCCTCGCCACGGTCGGGCTACTGCAACGATGTTCGTAGGGGACCCACCCGCTACCGCAGGTGGTACTGACTTCACTGCGCGAGGAAAGAAGACCCACCCGCTACTGCGGGTGGTACTGACTTCACTGCGCAGAAGATCGTTTTAAGCGTCGTGAGAAGGTGAGTAATCAGGCGTTCGAAGGTGGATAGAGTCGGATCGAATTCGGGGTCGCCTTCGAGCAGCTTCAGGTCGGGATCGCGGCGAGCCCAGTCTGAATCGCGGAAGCCGGCTTCGCGTGCCTTCTTCAACGCTTCGAGCGCTTCGGATTTCTTGTGCAACAGGCAGAATGAACAGGCGGCGTTGTAAAGCACTGATGCATCATCAGGTCTGAGGCTTACCGCCAGATTAACTTCCCGCAGCGCTTCATCCATACGATCAAGGCTTGCGTAGTCAGTCGACAACGCCAAACGCGCGCGCACGTCTTCAGGCACTTTTTGCAGATGCGACTCGAGCACCTGCACCCGCCTCAGTCTCCAGTGCCTCAGAAGATCTGTTTTGCCCAGCGCTCCTAAGGCATTCACAATCGGCGTGTAAATGTTGTAATCCTCAACTGCCATCCGCACCGCGGTCTCCGCCATGTCGACAATTTCATAAAAGCGCCCCATGGAAAAGAGTGCGCGGCCCAGAAGGTAATGCCCACCCTCGCAATCCGGTTTACGCTCGAGGGCGCCGCGCGCCAACTCCACCGCCTGATTGTAGTGTCCATCCGCGTAACACACCCATCCACGAGCGATGTCAGCCTCAGGGAGTTGTGGTTGTAACGCCGATGCTTTTTCGGCGGCCGCTTTCGCGCGCTCCATCCATACGTCACTGTGACCATAGCGGTAGTAATGCAGCGCACACACATTCGCCGCGAGCGCGTACGCAAGTGCGAACTGCGGATCGAGCGACGCGGCTCCTTCAAACATCTCGCGCGCGAGCTCCAGATCCTGCCGCGATTCACGCCGTGCATAACTCTTGGCGCGTAGAAAAAGATCGTATGCCTGAAGGTTATCGGTTGGTTTGGCGGCCAGATCTGCCTGTTCCTGTGGCGACAGGGTGACGCGCAGTGCTTCCGCTATCTTGCGCGCTATCTCGTCCTGCAACTCGAAGATGTCCTGCATCTCGCGGTCATAACGTTCTGACCAGAGCGGAAAGTCAGTTTTCGTATCGACCAGCTGCGCGCTGATGCGCAAACGCGATCCTGAACGACGCAACGTGCCGGCGAGCACGTACGCTGCTGACAACTGCTGGCCGATCTGCGCGGGTGTCACCTGCTTGTCACGAAACGCGAGCACAGTCGGGCGGGAGAAGACGTGCAGGTCCTTAATCTTCGAAAGCTCGGTGATGATGTCTTCGGTGATGCCGTCGCGGAGATACTCATCCTCTTTGTGCCCACCGCCGTTTTCAAAATACAAAACGGCAATCGGACGCTCAGCAGATTTCGCAGCGGAGGTTTGCCCGGAGCTGGTTGTGTCAGCGGCGCGCTTACGGCCGGAATCGAGATCGCGTTTGAGCCGAAGGAGATCCGTCTTCAGCTCTGTGGCTGACTGATACCTGAGTGATCGATCCTTTTCGAGCGCCTTGTCCAAAACACGCCCCAACTCCTGCGGCAGCGACGGATTGAGTTGATTCACCGGCGCCGGATCGCGATTGAGCAGCGAGTCGAATACGACGGCGGATGTGTCTCCCTGGAATGGCAGGGCGCCAGTCGCCATCTGATAGAGGACGCTACCGAATGAAAAGAGATCCGTACGCGCATCTGTGACCTCGCCACGCGCCTGTTCAGGCGACATGTAGGCGACCGTACCCATGGTCGTGCCGGCTGAAGTCAACTCCTCCTTGCGGATTGTCTCGATCATCGAGGAAGCGTCGGGTTTCTGTTGGTGGTCTATCTTGGCAATCCCGAAGTCGAGGATCTTTGCCACGCCCCGCGAGGTGATGAAGATATTTGCCGGTTTCAGATCGCGGTGCACAATGCCCTTTGAGTGTGCGGATTCGAGAGCATCAACGATCTGCGCGCCAAGGGTTACCAGCGACTCGTTATCGAGCGGCCCACGTCGAATCCGATCCGCAAGCAGCTCACCGTCCAGCAGTTCCATGACGATGAAGTGTTCCGACTCAAATTGTTCAATCCCATGGATCGTGCAGATGTTTGGATGATTGAGTGCGGACGCCGCGCGCGCTTCTCGTTGAAAGCGTTGAAGTAGATTTTGGTCGTTGGCCATCGCGGGTGTCAGAAACTTCAGCGCGACATGCCGGCCAAGATTCGTATCCTCGGCTTCATAGACGACACCCATTCCGCCTTCGCCGAGCTGCGAGATAATGCGATAGTGCGAAATCGTTCGACCGATCAACGAGGTAACTCCAGGACAGGGGATGATGTAACTGATTGGGCGGTCATAGTAGTACAGCCCAAAGTCCAATGTCCAAGTCCAATGTCCAATGTCTTTTAGACGTGACGATACGGACTCTTTGAGTGAAAGAGCAGCGACGAACTCTTGCGGCTTTGCCGCCGCACTGTGCGGTGAGGCTGCCTCACCGACCCGCAACCTCTCCCTTTAATATGCGCGAGGCTGAGCCTCGCGCTAATCAGCATTGAAACTGACACGGTAAGCCGGAGGCTGACCGCACCGGTTGCGGCAAAGCCGCGTTCCGAAAGGCCCGAAGGGCTGTGAGTCAGTAGCCACGACCGTAAGGTCGTGGACCATCGGCGAACCAAACTAATAGGTCCGAAGGACCGGCAGTCAATAGGACTGCCGGCGCTTCGCGCCTGATTGAACCTTTGACGTCGCTGTGTAATAAGATAAAGAAGACAGAATGCAGAAGGCAGTTTAAATAGTGATGACTCTGGATCATAGCAACAGGTTTACGCTGCTGTTGTTGATTGGCGTTGCATCGTGGCGAAGCGGTTTCCTGGCGGCATTTATTCTTGCCTGTCTCATATCCCTGCCAGTGCTTGCACAGCAAGCTGATCCTAAAAGCCCGGTGGTGGTCCAGCCCGGCGCGCCAGGCGAGCCGACGCGCACGCTGCCGTCATCGACGAGGGCCACATTGCCGCCACCGTCGCCGGCAGATGTGCAGTTTATGCAGCACATGATCGTGCACCATGCCCAGGCGGTTGAGATGACCGCGCTAATCGACTCGCATACGGAGAACAAGGAGATTCAAACGCTGGGCCAGCGAATCAGCAGGTCGCAAGCAGACGAAATCAAGTTTATGAATCGTTGGCTGGAGGCACGGGGGCAACTAACGTTAGGGGCAGGAGGCAGGAGCAGGAAGCAGGAGGCAGCGCCAGGAAGCAAGAGGCAGCAGGCAGGAGGCAGCCACACCGGGCATCCACCGACAATGGAAAGCTCGGACGATCAACACATGCTCATGCCCGGGATGCTTACTGCAAAGCAGATGGATGCGTTGAAAACGGCGAAGGGAAAAGAGTTTGACCGTCTGTTTTTGTCTGGAATGATTCAGCACCATAATGGTGCTTTGGTTATGGTGAAGGATTTGTTTGATACTCCCGGCGCAGGTCAGGATGCTGAACTCTTCAACTTCGCGTCAGATGTCGATAGCGGCCAGCGTGCGGAGATTAGGGTTATGCAGAACATGCTGGGCCCATGACCTTGAATCAGAAGACCTTGAAATCATTTGTCATTTGTCATCGAGCATGAAGGATTTGACGCTCAGGCCCTCCCCTAACCCCTCCCAGAGGGAGGGGAAGAAAATCAAATTAACCGAGGATGATCATGAACCACGTAAACGAAATTATCTCCCGCTTATTAATCGCGCCCTCTCCCACTGGCCGAAGGATGGGGAGAGGGCCTGAGCGCAGCCTTCAAACTTGGTCCAGTAGTGAGCGTCGTCGAGTTGCAGGGCCTAATGTGGCGGGTGACGCCCCCTACAACAACAGGAAAATATATGGCGCTCAGGCCCTCCCCTCAGTCCCCTCCCAAGGGGAGAGGAAGCAAACTACAGTCCCCCTGCGATCCCTCCATGTGGGAATACTGACCTCATTTGTATTGTGTTCTTGTCTAGCCGTCACGACGCTTGCACAAACGCCCCCGGCTTCTCCATCGCCTTCGCCGTCACAGGACGACACGAAGACGCCTGACGCAAAAACGGCGCAGGAGACAAATCCGTTTGCTCCCGAAAAGGCGGAGCCGCTACCACCGGGAATGACAGGTTCAGATGTCGAGGACCCGCGCGCCAAACTGACTCCAGGATTTTACGACGCGGGAGAAGCAGCGGTGGGCATACGGCATGTGCTGCTGGTCAAAAAGCCTGACGCCTTTCAACTAAACGCCACCGATCCTTCCGATCCGAAAGTGCAAAAGACCCTGGGCCTACTCGGCGTCGACACAACGAAGCTTGAAAAATCAGCCCAGTTGCCTACTGCGCAACTCGCGTTTGCAAACTCCGACCTGGCATTTCAAGGCAATCGCCTGTTTATGGGAAATTTCTATGGCCTGAACATCTACGACATCTCGAGCCCCGCGCAAACGCAATTGTTGACTTCAATGATTTGTCCGGGTGGACAGAACGATGTGTCGGTTTACAAAAACCTGATGTTTATGTCCGTTGAAATGCCCAACGGCCGGCTCGATTGCGGTACACAAGGCTTTCCGCCTGCACCACCGCCGCCGGCAGGACAAGAGAAGAACCCTCCTCCGCCGCCAGCGCAAAAAGATCGTTTCCGCGGCGTGAGAATCTTTGACATCACCAACGTCAAAGAACCGAGACAGGTGGCAGCGGTGCAAACCTGCCGTGGCTCCCACACGCACACGCTGGTTGTCGATCCGAAAGACAAGAACAATGTCTACATCTACGTTTCGGGAACGTCTTTCGTCCGCCAAAGCGAAGAGTTGGCCGGGTGCTCCGGCGAGAAACCGGATAAGGATCCGAACACGGCCCTGTTTCGAATTGAAGTAATTAAGGTGCCGCTGGCGAGGCCGCAGGATGCGGCAGTCGTCTCAAGTCCTCGCCTGTTTATGGATTCGCGAACCGGCGTTCTCAACGCGCTGAGTAGCGGTGGCACGCACGGCAAAGAGCCAGAACCGAAGGACAGCGACCAGTGTCACGACATTACTGTTTACCCACAGCTTGGGTTGGCGGCCGGAGCCTGCTCTGGAAACGGAATACTGCTCGATATCAAAGATCCTGTGAATCCAAAGCGCATGGATGCAGTCAACGATCCAAACTACGCGTATTGGCATTCAGCATCATTTTCGAATGACGGGAAGAAAGTTTTGTTTACCGATGAATGGGGCGGCGGGCTCGGTGCGCGCTGCCGTGCGACCGATCCGAATAAGTGGGGCGCGGATGCGATCTTTCACCTGCAAGATAACAAGTTGAAGTTCGCGAGCTATTACAAGTTGCCAGCGGCCCAGGGTGACAGCGAGAACTGCGTCGCGCACAACGGCTCGCTCATTCCGATCCCGGGCCGCGACATTGCGGTGCAAGCGTGGTATCAGGGC
The DNA here is from genome assembly GCA_963786645.1 of Blastocatellia bacterium. GTDB lineage: Bacteria > Acidobacteriota > Blastocatellia > Pyrinomonadales > Pyrinomonadaceae > PSRF01. The sequence continues at coordinate 7,073 of CAWAZW010000004.1, read as the reverse complement.
GGCATCTCGCTCGTCGACTTTACCGACGCGGAGCATCCGACTGAGATTGGCTACTTCGACCGCGGGCCGATCTATCCAGACATGCTTGTGCTCGGCGGCCCCTGGTCCTCGTACTGGTATAACGGCTACATCTACGCATCGGAAATTGCCCGCGGCCTGGATATCTTTGAGTTGACGCCGACGAAATTCATTACGCAGAACGAGATCGACGCCGCCAAAACGGTCCGAGTAAGCGAGTTGAATGTTCAGAACCAGCAAAGAATCGAGTGGCCGCGAAAGCTGATCGTGGCCAAGGCTTACGTAGATCAGTTAGAGCGGTCGCAAGCTCTGGCGGCAGATCGAATTACAACGCTGCGGCAAGCGATTCAAAGCGCTGAGAGTTCGCGTCTGAATCGAGGAGCGGTAACAAAACTTAAAGGCCTGGCGGCGTCGGTGGAAAAGAGCGCTGGGGAGAGTAAGAATTCTGCTGACTCAAGTCGTTTGCAGGCGCTGGCGGAAATCCTGAGGCGACCGGCGCTTTAAATCCGAGGTTCCCCAGTCCCGTCACTCCTAAAAATGCGAGGGAACCATCAGCTACCGCGGATGGTCTGACCTTGCGCTGATAGTTGAAATGTCACCGGTCAGCCGAGAGCGACCGCGTGGTCTCTGTTAATATCCGTGCCATCCCTCACCACTCTTGAGCTCACGCCCGCTGGACAAATATCCCGGAGAAGTACTGGCGATGGGCGTAGAAGACAATCCCCCACAGAATTGTTACCACGATTGCCGGCACTGAACCGCTTGCATTCAAGAATACGTGATACAGAATGATGTTCACAATCACTGGGCCAAGAAGCACAAGCGCAAGCGGCACGTACCGGTTAACCAGCAGCAGCGCGCCACCTGCGAGTTGTAGCGCAGCCACGACCCAAATGTAGTGAGACTGCACGAGTGCGCCGATAAACTGACCTGCCAATCCCGTAGGCATGGGTCCCATGGGAATGAAATTCAGAAAACCATTCAGGCCAAACACAACGAAGATCAGCCCAAGTAAAAGACGCGCGACCAAGGTTAAGATTTTCATTTAGCGTTCCTTCTTTCGTGAAATGCGAGCGAACCCTTCCGCTGTCGCAGGTGGTACACGCTTCGTTTCGTGACTGTTCGTGTAATTCGTGGATCGTTTTTTCTTCATGGCCAAAGAACGATCCACGAAACAAAAGGAAATAGCACGGGCAGCCCATTTGAGGAAACGAAAGTTTCCCCTCCCTTTGGGAGGGGGGAGGGCCTGCGAATGATTCCCTTTTTTGTCATCTGGGAAGCGTCAACGTTTGGATTCCAAATCAATTTTTGCACAATGCGCAACCTAACCAGAGCTGACGCTACCAACAAATTAAGGAATCTTGTTCGCTCCTAAACCCTCTTGTGCAAGCCGGACATCCTTTACGTTTCAGACCGGGGACATCGTTTACACTTTTGAGCACTTAGGTCTATGCCAGCCTGTAGCTGGAATAATGGCTTTGGTTCTTTCATCGAGTACACCAAGCAGATGGAAGCTGTAACGCAATTCCCGACTGTGATCGTCGATGGGTTTGAGTCCTACGGGCTCTTTCGCCAGGACTTCCGAGACGTAAAGCAACTCGCCGCGCCATTTGATCTCGCCGTTTTGACGTACCTGCCGAACCGTGATTCCCGACTCGTATTCCACCTCCCGAAGTTTGTCCGGATAGGAGCGTTGAGATGTGCAATGGACACGTCCCGGCATCTTTCTTCCCAGCGACTCATGGCTGCGCTCCCAGTTATATTCCTCCTGAAATGGATAGTAGTGGCGTTGCTGCTCCCGAAGATTGCTTTGCGGCGGCACTGCTTCCTTCAAAGTTTTGTGCATCCGCTCGTGACGGCCGTTTTGGTTGGGCTTTCCCGGCCGGATTCGCTCCGGCTTAATGCCCAGCTTGATCCACCATTTGAGAGTTGGCTGATGCCGCCCAAAGCCAACGAGGCGAAGGGCGCACCATTGTCAGTGCGGCGCTGGAACGGCACCTCGGGAAACGAGGTCGGAAGGTTCTTGCGCGCGAACCAGGATGCCGCGCGATCGAGGTCATCTTCGCTCGCGAGCTTGAAGCCGATCGCATGGGCAGTCGGCTCGCGCCCGGCGCGCAGCACGATCGAGTGATGGTTGCGCTCCTCGACCGCGCGCAGATAGAGCGCCTCGTGTGTTTCCTCGGTAACGAGATAGCCGAGGCAATCCACGTAGAACGCACGCGACGCCGCGAGGTCGCGCACGCCGAGCTCGACGTGGCTCGCACGCACCACGTTGAACGGCGGATCGAAGACGGGCTTGCGGACGGGCATCGGTCAGGCGGTCATGCCGCCGTTTCGCGCGCCTTCATGAAGGTGCGGATGTTGCTGTGGTGCAAGCGCATTTCCGGATCGATCTCCTGCACCTCGACCGACAGCACGAACGGCGTGGTCGCGAAGACACGCTCGAGGTGTTTCGACGCCGCATCAAACATCGTCTGGGCGACGTGCTTGCGCGCCTCCGGCGTACGGCCTTGTGCCAACCGGATGGTGATGTTGACGAAGCCGTTCGCAGGATCGTTGTCGGCGATGCGGAACTGGTCGCGGCGCTCGGCGCGCGTGCGCAAGCCGGCAAGCTCGGCGACCCCGGTCCGCATCATGGCGTCGTGCAGGGTTTCGAGCAGCGCGTCGATCCGGATTTTCTCCTCGATATTGGCGGAATATTCAGCAATGACATGCGGCATGGCTTCCTCCCGCAACCGAATTGACGCTCTCGGGGACGACCACTAACATGTTCAATATCAATGGGAAAGCGGCTCGCGGCGTAGCTTCCGCACGGGCCCGGATAGGGGGCCCATGCAGCTTGCGAGCTACAATATCCGCGGGCGGACGAGCTTCGGGGTGGTGGTCGGCGATGGGATCGTCGACCTGCGCACGCGAATGGCGCCGCGTTTCGCTTCCGTTCTCGACCTGATCCGCGCCGATGCGCTCGACGAGGTCGAGGCCATCCTGCGCGGCGTGCGCGCGGATTTCGCGCTCAGCGAGGCCGAACTGCTCTCTCCGGTGCCTGGCGGAGAGAAAATCCTCTGCATCGGGGTCAATTACGCGAACCGCGACGCCGAGCTCACCGGCGGCACGGAGAACGCGAAATATCCCAGCATGTTCTTCCGCGCGCCCAATTCGCTGGTCGGCCACAACCGGCCGATCATCCGCCCGCCGGAATCGGTTCAGCTCGACTATGAGGGCGAGATCGCGCTGGTGATCGGCCGGCTCGGGCGCCGCATCCCCAAGGTGCACGCACACGACTACGTGGTCGGGCTGACGCTGTGCAATGAAGGCACGATCCGCGACTGGCTGCGGCACGGCCGCTTCAACGTCACCCAGGGCAAGAACTTCGACGCCACTGGCAGCCTTGGGCCGTGGTGTGACGCGGCGATCGATCTCGACAAGCCGCTGCACCTGACGGTCGCGTCAACGGCGAGGTGACGCAGGACGACACCACCGCGAGCATGATCTTCACGTTCGCCGATCTCATCGCCTATGTGTCGACCTTCATGACGCTCAAGCCTGGCGACGTGATCGCGACCGGCACGCCGGTCAGGCTTGGCCCGAAGAACGAGACGCCGCGCTGGCTCGTGCCCGGCGACGTGATCGAGATCTCGGTGCCCGAGATCGGTACCTTGACCAACAAGGTCGTGGACGAGAAAGCGTTGCCGCAGGGATAGGGGGAGGAAATGGCCGGTCAGTTCCAGGGAAAGGTCGCCGTCATCACCGGCGGCAGCCGCGGCATCGGCCGCGCCGTTGCGGTGGCGTTTGCGCGCGAGGGCGCGCAGACCGTGATCGCCTCCTCGTCGGAGGCCAATCTTACGGCGGCGAGCAAGACCATCGCGCAAGCGGGCGCCGCGCCGCTCGCGGTGACCGCCGATCTGCGCACGCTCGAAGGCTGCCAGCAGGTGCTCGCGCGCGTGCAGGAACGCTTCAAGCGCTGCGATGTCCTGGTCAACTCCGCCGGCGCGACCAAGGCCGGCAACTTTTTCGACCTGCCGGATGATGCGTGGCTCGACGGCTATGCGCTGAAATTCTTCGGCTGTGTGCGGATGTGCCGTCTGTTCTGGCCCATGCTCAGGGAGGCGCAGGGACACGTCGTCAACATCATCGGCGGCGCCGCGCGCTCGCCCGGACAGGACTTCCTGATCGGCGGCTCGGTCAATGCCGCGATGGGCAATTTCTCCAAGGGCCTGTCGCAGCTCGGCAAGAAGGATGGCGTCAACGTCAACGCCATCCATCCCGGCGTGACGCAGACCGAGCGGCTCGAGCAACTGCTGGAGATGCGCTCGAAGGCCTCCGGCAAGACGGTGGAGCAGCTGCGCGCCGAAGCCACGGCAAAAGACGGGCTGCGCCGCCTCGGCCAGCCGGAAGATATCGCCGCGCTCACGCTGTTCCTCTGCTCGGAGAGTGCGCGCCACATCCAGGGCACCGCGATCGCCGTCGATGGCGGCTCTACGGTGGGATATTATTGACGCAACGCGCTGCCTGCGTGATCGGCTGGCCGGTCGAGCATTCGCGCTCGCCGCTCATTCATAACTATTGGATAAAGCAACACGGCCTCGCCGCCGAGTATCGGCGCGAGGCGGTGCGTCCGGAAGACTTTCCGGCGTTCGTCGCGCGGCTCGCCGAGCGCGGCTATGTCGGCGCCAACGTCACGCTGCCGCACAAGGAGGCGGCGCTCGCGGCCTCGCAGCCGGACGACCGCGCCCGCGCCGTCGGCGCCGCCAACACGCTGTGGCTCGACGGCGGAAGGCTACGCTCGACCAACACGGACGTCGAAGGCTTCCTCGGCAACCTCGACGCATCGGTACCCGGCTGGGACAACGGGCTCGACAACGCGATGGTGCTCGGCGCGGGCGGTGGCGCCAGTGCGGTCGTGTTCGGATTGATCGAGCGTGGCATCGCGCGCATCGATGTCGTCAACCGTACCGCGGCGCGCGCGCAGGCTCTCCGCCGGCGGCTCGGCGCGCAGGTGCGCGCGGCAGGCTGGGAGGATTTGAGCGGCTGCTGCCGGGCTGCGGCCTGCTCGTCAACACGACGTCGCTCGGGATGAAAGGTCAGCCGGCGCTGACCTCGATGTGACCAAGCTACCGGAGCGCGCGGTGATCGCCGACATCGTCTATGTCCCGCTCAAGACCGGATTGCTCGCGGCGGCGCAAGCGCGCGGGCTGCGCACGGCCGACGGGCTCGGCATGCTGCTGCATCAGGCGGTGCGCGGCTTTTCGCTGTGGTTCGGTGTGCAGCCGGCTGTCACCGCGGAGCTGCGAGCCCTGGTGGAAGCCGATCTCGCAAGGAATTGAATCCGATCTGCGCCTCCCCTTACGCGAGGAATAGGCCCAAGCGTCGCGGGGTTCTACGTCCATCGTGAGGACCCAACCGGGCCCCGCGAAATTCTGGGAGGTAGCAATGCACCAAGTGACAAGGCGCGCGCTGGCGGGGGCAGGATTGGCGCTCCTGTTGGCCGCATCGACGGCTCTTGCGCAACAGCCGCAGACGGTGCGTGTCCGCGGCCAGATCGAGAAAGTCGACGGCACGACGCTGACCGTCAAGGCCCGTGATGGCAGTGAGCTGAAGGTGAAGCTCGCCGAGCCGCTCCGGATCAACGCCATGGTGAAGTCGTCCCTCGCCGACATCAAGGAAGGCTCGTTCATCGGCGTGTCCGCCATGCCGCAGCCTGACGGGACGCAGAAAGCGTTTGCCATTCACATCTTCCTGGATGCGCAACGCGGCGTGGTGGCCGATCGGTTCTCGGAATGGGACAGCCGGCCGGGCAGCACCATGACCAACGCCAATGTCGCGACCATGGTCACCGGCAAGGACGGCAGAGAACTGCTGGTCAAATACAAGGACGGCGAGAAGAAAGTCGTCGTGCCCGACGGCATTCCGATTGCCCGCTACGAGCCGGGCAGCGCCGCGGACCTCAAGGTCGGCGCCAAGATTTTCGTCGGCGCGGCGCGCAAGGAGGCGGACGGATCGCTGACCGCCCCGAACATCGCGGTCGGTCGCGACATCGATCCGCCGCAGTGAGCAGCGCTGGGTCCGCTTCCCGCCGCGGGCAAGTACGGACAAGGCATGGCCTGAAATCAGCGCGCCGTCGCGGCTCGACGGCGCGCACCTTGTTTTCCAAGGGGGCGATCATGATCAGGACGTTGTTGCGGGTCCTCACCGCCGCGACCTGCGCCGTGGCTTTCACCGTGATTTCGGCCTGGGCGCAGGCGCCGACGCAACGCGTGGCCGGGACGATCGAGGGGGTCGATGGCGCGACCCTCGTCATCAAGACGCGAGAGGGCGGCGAGGTCCGGGTGAACGTCACGGAGAACGTGACTGTGTTTGCTGTCGTCAAGGCCACGCTCGCGGACATCAAGCCCGGCGCGTTCATAGGCGTCGGCGCCATGCCGCAGGCTGACGGCAGCCAGAAAGCCATCCAGCTGACGATCTTTCCGGAGGCCATGCGCGGCACCGGCGAAGGTCATCGGCCATGGACGCGGCCGGGCAGCACCATGACCAACGCCACCGTCGACACCACGGTCGCCGGCGTGAACGGTCAGGAGTTGCTGGTGAAATACAAGGACGGCGAGAAGAAAATCATCGTTCCTCCGGAGGCGATTATCCGCGCCTATGTGCCCGGCAGCCGCGGCGAGCTCAAACCCGGCGCCGCCATCGCGATCTTCGGCGCGGTGAAGAAGCCTGACGGATCGCTCGAAGCCGCGCGAGTCAATGTTGGTCGCGACGGCATCACGCCGTAGCAGCGGATGACAGCGGACGAACTTGACCGCTGTCGTCCGTCCTCTGATCTTCAGAACTTCGTCCAATCTCCCGCACGCTCGAAGGCGGCAGCAGCGCGATAGATCGTTGCTTCATTCCAGTGGCGGCCAACCAGCATCAAGCCGATCGGCCGGTCGTCCGTCAGGCCACAGGGAATGCTGATCGCCGGATGCCCGGTGGTATTGAACGGGCAGGTGTTGCGCGTGGGCTCCCAGCTCCGCCGCGTGATCTCCTCGGGCGTCGCGTCCTTGCCGGGGATCGGCGGC
>CAWAZW010000003.1:0-262842 GCA_963786645.1 Blastocatellia bacterium | reverse complement strand
AAGCTTCTGCTCGTCCAATTCCAATCCTTCGGTATAGCGAGCTTGGTTCCAGTGAGCACGATCCTGTAACTTCCGCAGCCTGTCGTCTTCAATACGTTTTCTCAGAGTAGTGCCAACTTCAAGCCCAACCGGTCTGAGTACGGCGTTGAGCCCGTTCTTGATAGTCGTACTGAATGGAGCCGTTGACATCTCTTACTAGAGGGGCTGCTGAGTGGAAATATTTGCGATCGGATTGGCAGCAGTTGCAGGTTGAATCTGTGTGCCTGCAACTGCGCCCAGTATAAACCTCGCAGACCAGAGCAACAGAGCAGATCGACACTTGGCATCGCGCCGGCCGTTTCCGCGGGTTGCCAACGCCATGAAATGTTTTCCCCAAAGCCGATACACTGCCCTGCGATGTTTCCGTCGGACTACATCCGAGAAGCCGTGTCTCTCATAGAAACTATTCTGTAGCGCCAACAAAAATAAAACAGAAGTGTTGACCAGATCAGCTGAGATATTCACTTCGGCCGAGGGGTCATTCATCACCAACGTGCGCATCCCCGCCCACGTGTAGTCATCTAACTTGCTATTTCGCATTATTGCCTGGATGTTCCTTCGTCCGATCTCGACGGCTTCATCCGACAACTGCTGCCGATTGATCGAAGAAGCTGAGGAACTATGGACGCGCCACTTCACTAGAGGTTGATCGAGATTCGAGACGCCACAGCTATCAGTGAGTTTGGAGATAACGTAATAGTCGCCCGCAAACCGATACTTGCCGTCATACCCGCCCACTCGTTCCATCGCCGAGCGTCGCACCATCAAGCTGGTATGAAAGAACGGGCATCCGCAGAGAAGCAGCTGCCACTTTAGAAACGCATCGTCACGAAAATGACTGCTGACTGACTCGACATGGTCTTTTTCGTCTACCGAAATACAGTTGCACCCGAGCATTCCAACCTCGGGGTGGTCGTCAAGGAACGCAACCTGCATCTGCAGTCTTTCAGGCAGCGATACGTCGTCATGATCCATAAGAGCGAGATACTCGCCGGTAGCCACTGACAACGCTTTGTTCTGTGAAGCCCCAATGCCCTGGTTGCCAGGATTGTTCACGATCGTAATCCTGGGATCGTCAAAGCCGCGAAGAATCTCGAGAGTGGCGTCCGTCGAGCCGTCGTTTACCAAGATGAGCTCGAAGTCGTGAAATGTTTGATCAAGGATGCTCTGGACAGCTTCCCGAATGTAACGTTCCCCGTTGAATGTGCTGATGATTACTGAGACGCGCGGCATTTTAGGACCAGCAGCTAACGCAGGACGTCTTTCGCAAAACTTAAGAAGCCGTTTGAATAACGATGGTAGCCAAGCTGACATAACTCTTTAATCGCAGCAGGCACGCGCCGCGCGCCGTATTCCGCGATTTCGGCCCGACACATAAAATGAGCTGCCTTCTGTTTGAGCTTCGAGACCTCTTCTTCGATCAAGGCAAGGCTCTTTAGAATGTGCGGATCGTGCGGAAGCGTCCCCAGCCTGCTTATGGCCGTCTGATATCGCGCGACTTGAGTGTTGTAAAAATCCGCCATGCTCCGCAACGATTCCCCCTTTAACAGCCTCAGGGATCGGGGCGAGCGCGACGCGTGGTTCAAAAACCCCTGTGTGTTGGTTGGAGTGTTGCCGGTAGTTCATCAATGGTTCATCAATAAAGGCTACTTTCGAGCTGGCGGCCACCAACAAAGCGATCCAGTTGTCATGGATAAGATGTCCCATCGCGGGAATAGGCAGGAGCATCTTTCGGAGTGCTGACGAAAACGCCATCGTAGCGCCCGTCACCACGGACCGCTTCAGCAACACTTGAACACCTTTTCCGGAAGCCATCAGTGCTCTGTCGGCTTTCTTGAAAGTAAACTCCCACAGTCTCTGCCCCGTTAAATTCAATTCATCGTCCACCACATGAGCATCTGAAAAGACCAACGCCGCACCGTTTGAGCTCATTGTTTGTTCGAGCCGGCCCAGTTTGTGAGGCAGCCAGACGTCGTCCTGATCTGACAAGGCGATGATCGATCCTTCGCAGAGGGCGATTGCCTTCTCAAAGTTTTTAACCACTCCGAGATTGTTCTCGTTCACATTCAGCCGGACGGGAAATGGCGCGCAGGCCGCGAACTCTTTGGCAATGTCGAGAGTCTTGTCACTCGAAGCAGTCGTCACTGATAACCAGTTCATCGGGTAATCGCGTTTGCGAGGCAATGCTCTCCAGCTGCGCGGGAAGATAAGCCTCCCCGTTATACGTACACATTGCAACGGACAGTGTTGTTTTGTTGTTCACAACCTTAACGACTGGCGAATTTTCGAAACGGCCAGGTGATAAGACGTCCGATCCGCAAGGAGGTGGAATTTAGGAACAACTGCTGCGTCTGCATCATGGAATCGTTGATCACGCGCATTCCCTCAAAGAGGCTCGGGCCCATGACTGGAAGCTCCGCGTCAGAAGCGATGCAGATATTCGTGATAGGAAATTCCAGAGTCGGCGCTGCGGCGATCGCGTCGAAGTCTCCTGAAAACTCCTTGAAGCCGCAACCAGGTGTTTCCGGAACTATTACGGATCCGTAGGTAAGTTTTTGGAACAACATTGCCGTCGTTTTGAAATACGATCCGACAAGGGCGCGAAACTGTTCGAGGTAGAGCTCATTCACGTGAAAAGGGTTCGCATAAGCCGGACGGTCCGAGTAATTCAGTTTTTCAGGAGTTGAGATGATTAGCACGCCGGCCGGCCGGAGGACCCTTTTGATCTCCTTGAGCATCTCCTCGTGCTGGTCGTGATGTTCAATCGTTTCCATGCTGACCACCACGTCGAGCGAATTACTTGCTAATGGGAGATTCGCTACACCGCCGGTCATGAAAGACAAATTCTGACTGCCATATTTTGCTCGGGCGTAAGCAATTACTTCGTCAGATATGTCTACACCGGTAACCTGCCGTGCGACTTGAGCGATCAGATTTGATCCGAACCCTTCACCGCATGCGACATCAGCTACATCCTTCCCCTTGCAGAACATTTGCGCCACGGCGTATCGATGCACATGTTGCAAGCTTTCCGAGTTGAACTCATTCGGCATGTGGCGCTCGCCGGTATCCTCAACCGTAGCTTGAGTTGGAAGAGCGTTCGCCATCTATGTCCTTGTGAATGACACTACGCTGGCCGGAAGGCGCATCAGATTGCTGGGACGAACCAGCTCCAGTGGATTAAGCCGAAGAGCTGTTAGCGCGTGCGCCGCCGCCTTCCTGAAGTTGGATTCCGAAGCCGCTAGCCTCGCTTCGTGTAGTAGATCGTATGACAAGTAATTAAGGAATGTTCGCCGGATAGCCCGGCGCTCAGTAGGGGTGGCCGCCTGCGCTCGCGGAAGATTCAGCGCCATCAACTGTGCTCGCGCAGACAGCTTGCACATCTCTACGCGGTCGTTGGACATTTGATTTGACGTTCGGGAGGGCAGGCGATAGATACCGACTGGATCCCGGCTCAGCAGGACGCGATATCGTTCGGCCAGACTGATCCAAAGATACCAATCTTCAAGACCTCTCAAAGTTGTATCAAACAGACCAACTTCCTCAATGCACCGGCGACGCACGAGTGCAGTGTTAGCGTAAACAAAATTTCCCTTGAGTAGTTCCCAGAAAATATCGCCCTCATGATGCGATTGCCGAATCTCACCGGTCGGTTCGCAACGGTCGGCGTTACCCATCAATACTGGTCCATAGATGAACGAGGCGTCCGGTTCAGCTTCCAGAACACTCAGTTGAACGTCAAGAGAACCAGGGAGTCGCCGATCGTCGTCATCCATGAACGCGAGGTATTCACCGGAGCTTGCAGCAATTCCGGCGTTACGCGCGCCCGCCAGGTAAGCGTTTCGCTCAAGTCGCACCACGCGCACGCCATTGAAGGTCTTGCATAGTTGCGGTGTTTGATCCGTTGAAGCATCGTCCACTACTACGACTTCAACGTTGGTGCCGGCTTCCTGCGCGCTTTTGACTGCCCCCGGCAGCCAATCGGCGCGGTTGTGCGTAGCAATGATTAGGCTGATTAGTGGTACGCGCGACACAGATTACTTGTCAGGACGTGATGACTTGATTGCGGAGGCGGACTGTCTGGGGGCGAAATGTTCGTTCGGTTGTTCCCGAATAGACCGCAGCGTTAGCGGCTCCCATTAACTGCTCGTCGAGGCGGTCAATGCTGGCCTCGAGAGTCCATTGGCGCTTCACGTACTCCGCACCTTGTTTTCCGTATCTTTCCGCCAGGTCGGGATCGTCGAGAAGTTTTTCAATCGCTGCAGCGATGCTATGCGGCTCCGGGTCAGTGAGCAGGCCGTTCAATTCGTTAATTACTGTTTCACGTAATCCTGCCTCGGCAATTCCTACGACGGGAGTGCCACAGGCGCTGGCCTCCAACGCCGCCAGTCCAAACGGTTCCAGGTGCGGGGTGTACAGCATCAGGGCTGCGCGATTTAAGGTCTCGACCAAATCTTCATCGGAGACGAGTGACCTAATCTCCAGTTGCACGTTGACAGACTCCGCTAACGCCTTCATTTTTTCGACGAACGCTGGGTTGGAATCATTTGCTATCCAGACAAACCGCGGGCGCGGAGATTTCAAACGTGAGATTGATTTGATTGCGAGTTCAACGCCTTTGGTTGGATAAAACGCACCGAGACCAACGATAAATCGCTCGCGCTTGATCCCCAGTGGCCGGAACAGCGATGTATCAATTCCGAGATAGCATACCTTTGCACGGATACCATAAGTGCGAAGGATAGCCTCCCGGCTGAAGAAGGAATTGACCAGTATTTCGTGAAATGCCTGGGCGTTCACCAACTCTTCTCTGGCAGTCGTGCGGATGACCTTCAAATGCGCACTGTCAAGAGCGCGCGCCTTAATCCCACGTATGGTCCACGAAGGAGTTTCTGATCGTGTTCCGATCCAGGGGAGGCTCGGAAGCGCCTCATACAACGCGCGGTTGGGTTGGTGAAGGTAAATCACCTTCGGAAGATTCACATAGCGGCCGATGTACGGGACATGCATCACCTGACAGGTATTGGCAAACAATAAATCAAACCCGCCTCGGTTAATTTCGTCGGCACACCTGCGACAGTGTTCGTCGAGCGCTCTCAGCAATTCGATAGGCCCGCGTGAGAACGCCCTGAATGCGGAAATTCGATTCGTGGGAGCGGGCGCCTGCCAGTTCAATGGCCGGACGTGTTCCTTGATAAGCGTGTTTACCGGCAAATAGTCTTGATCCGCGGTGGAAGGACACCACGATTCAACGGTGTGACCCTTCTCCACCAACCCGCGCACGTGATAGTAAAACGCTCGCTTACCACCTCCGCTCGGAAGGTTATGCCAGATTGCTATCTTCACTTATATAAGTACCGAAGCTGTGTTTGGCTCCCACGTCAGAATCGGAGCCACGATGCCACGACGGCTATCAATCAAATTCAAACTGCCGATATTAGAAATAGAAAAGGCGACCGCTTGCGGCACGCGATCCCACTCCACACGCCTGGCCCAGGAGGCCGCCGCATTCACATGATATTTTCCCGGCGCAAGCAAGTGGCCCGGAAACTCGCAGCGGACCGTGTAGTTGCCTGGTAAACGCTCGGCGTCGACACCGTCATTCTTGTCACAGTCGGTGGTTATCATGACAACCATGCCGTCGGCGGTCATTACTTCCAGAACAATTCGGGTGCGTAGGTTGGGCGTCGTCACTTCATAGTTGACTTCAATATAGAAAGGTTTGTCCGCCGGAAACTCACTCGATAGACCAGCTTGTCCGTATGCCATAACGTGCTGGATGCTCAGTCCGTCCGACTTCGGCGCGCCGTTGCGACGCCATTCCGACTTGGCATCTGTGGCCCGATTAACGTAATTCTCAATCACCTGCCGGGGCGGCCCTTCTTCTTTTACACGTCCCGCTTCGATGTAGATCACTTTGCTACACAGGCGAGGCAGCACCTGTACATTATGCGTAACCAGAATTATCGTGCGGCCCTCTTTTCCTAATCCTTGCATGCGGCCCAAACACTTCTCCTGGAAAGCGAAGTCGCCAACCGCAAGAACTTCATCAACCAATAACACCTCAGGCTCCAGATGGGCCGCGACGGCAAATGCCAACCGCACAGACATGCCGCTCGAGTAGCGCTTCACTGGCGTGTCGACGAACTTCTCAACTTCAGCGAACGCCACTATCTCGTCAAACTTCCGCTCAATCTCGGCTTTCCGCATACCGAGGATGGCGCCGTTCAAATAAATGTTTTCCCGTCCGGTTAGTTCAGGATGGAACCCGGTGCCGATTTCCAGTAATGAACCGACACGGCCATGAATCTTTGCCTGACCCTTTGTTGGTTTGGTGATTCGCGAAAGAATTTTGAGCAGCGTACTCTTCCCTGCTCCATTCCGCCCAATCATGCCGACAACTTCACCGCGCGCAATTTCGAATGAAACGTCTTGAAGCGCCCAGATCGAATCCCGGCTTTCAGAATTCAAATCTATCAGTCGGGAGCCCTCGCCATTCGCGGAGGAACCGTTGCGGCCAAACGCTGTTCGCAGGCGTCGAAACGGAGCCGTTGCGCCGTCGGCGATTACGTCGCGCAAGGCTCGATAGCGCTCGGCTTCTCCGACGCGGTATCGCTTGCTAATGCCTTCACATTTGATGGCTACGTCGGACATTGTCAGAACTGCGCCGGCTCCAGGTTTGATACCGAACGTGTAGTTGTTTGTAGTAGAGCCTCCGACCTAAGCAGAGCGATCGCCCCTTCTGGTCTCACAAAGACAAAGCGCGCGACTTGCGGATGTGAAAGCAAAGCATCGACATTTTGCTTGAGTTTCCCGGTCAGCTCAGGTCTGGTGCCGACATCCGTTCGCGCTACTGGCGCAAGGTACGTGGTGCTGTCCTCGGCCAACAAACGATTCAGAATCGTTGTGAACTCGATATTCGGGATGCCGAGATTGAGAGAAAGCGGTTGGTGCCGCCACCTGAATTTAGAAACCGCTTGTCGAATGGTCGCGAGCGGGCCGGCCTTGATTATGAGTCGCTGCCCGGTGCTTAGCGGGATCGACCATAGGTGCAGGCTGTTACCGTTGCCGCTCCTTCTGAAATCTTTTCGAGAAGGTCGAAAAGGCGTTTTGGGCGCGAGAACATAGTCTGGGAGTGGCCCCGTCACTCGTTCTTTGCTATTGACTTGCTCGGTATCCCTTATTCCCGGTTCAATCGTTAGATCAAACTGGGTGCCTAGTGATTCCAATAACTGCATCGTCTCGTTGTTCATCCAGCGATCGCCAAATCGGAATGAACGGCACCTGCGTCCCAACGCTTCCTCATAGGCGGTAAATGAACTGCGAACACAATGCTCGACCCATTCCTGATCGCCATGATCGATTACCCATCGTCGCTCCTCTGCATTCCAACGAAAGGCGTGTGTGTGTAATCCGAGTTCATCGCCCGCCTGCTCGAGCTTTTCAATCAGTTTGCGATAGCGTTGGACCACCCAGGACGCGCGGCCGTACACCTGTTCGATCTGCGGATCCATACGCAGGAACCAATTAAAGTTCGCGGGTGAACCGGTAGCTTCTGCGAGCTGTGGCCGAACGCGGTTGAAGAATTCGACAGTCGACTCAAAGCCGATCCAGTTTTCCGAAGACTGAGGATCAATCTCGCGATCGTCCGGCTCAACATCGAGGCAAAGGATGATTGGCATTCGCGACCGAGGACGGCCGACCGTGGACCGGCGAAACAAAGTTGCGTTTGGCTTAGACATGCAGCAGCGATCGTCTCATCGCCTGAATCTTGGCGAATAGTTTTGACCCAAGCTCTCTACACGGATGGAGATCCTCAGCAGGAATATATCCTCGGCGTTCAATGACGTCCTTGCACGCAACAGTTTCGATTAATGACCGCAAAGCCATGCCCAAAAATCTACTTTGTTCGGGATCGCTTTGACCGGTTGAACCCTCAGCGATGTTTAAAGCGATTGAGGTAGCTGCACGCGTAATTTGGGACTTGAGATTGAAGTCTTCGCTTCGCGGCAATCTTTCACACAGCGTATAAATAAGATCAATATATTCAAGAGCGAGTTGATAAATCTCTAACTTTTGAAACTTATAGTCATGTGTCGGTCTTAAGGTGCAGCGGCGGGGCCATTTTGATTTTCGGCGGTCTTCCGTCCCCGGTCCTCCGTCGGTAGTTTGACCTCCGGTCAAACTACATCAGCGAATTCCTGCTCCATTTTTCGGAAGTAATAGAGACCGCCTACTAACAACAGGATTACCACGGCGATTGAAACGCCGAGTAACGCACCCGGGGGATCCGTCTTTCCCAACAGTGCCCAACGGAAGCCTTCCACAACCCCGGCCATGGGATTCAAACCGTAAAGCCAACGCCACTGTTCGGGAATCAACGAGCTGGGATAGGCGACGGGCGTGGCGAACAGCCAGAACTGGATCAGAAAGTTCATGGTGTAGCGCACGTCGCGATACTTGACATTCAATGCCGACAACCAAAGACCGACTGCCAGCGCCGTCATCACAGCGAGCAAAATGAACGCGGGAAGCGTCACGACCTGCCATCCAGGTACGATTCCAAAATAGATCATCATCGCCAGCAAAATGACGAAGGCAATCGCGAAATCAACCAGGCCGCCGAGTACTGCGGCGAGCGGAACAACAAGTCTTGGGAAATAGACTTTCGTGATCAGCCGTTCGTTGGCGACGAGGCTATTACTCGATTCCGTAAGCGCGTGTGCAAACAGTTGCCAGGGCAACAACGCGCAGAATGCGAAGACTGGATAAGGAATGCCGTCCGAAGGTATGCCGGCGAGCTTCCCGAAAAAGAGGCTGAACACAACCATCATGAAAAACGGTTGGATGACCGCCCATGCAGCTCCCAGCGCGGTCTGCTTGTAGCGCACCTTAACGTCACGCCAGATAAGGAAGTAAAGCAGCTCGCGATACTCCCAAAGTTCGCGCAACCCAATTGATGACCAGCCAGTGGGCGGTTCTATCGAGAACGTTGGGAGATTTTCAGCGTGGGTCGACATTAGAGCCCTAAGGTGGTACCGGCGCTTGACGTGGTGCCCGATGCCGGAGGCGGCACGACTGGACCTTCGTCCACATCACTCGAGTAGTTTCGCGAGCTGTAGTAACGCTGGTAGTAGTAGTAGTCCTGCGACTGAATGCTGACGTTGTTGAGTACGACTCCGAAAATCTTACTGCCCACATCGTGCAGCAATTGACGCGAGCGTTTAACTACATGCCGCGAGCTCTTGCCGCCATGAACAACTAGTAAGACGCCGTCGACCATGGTTGAGATCAGCACGCCATCCGTGAACGACGTGATCGGCGGTGAGTCGATAACCACATGTGTGAACTCGCGCTGCAGCACCTCCAGCAGTCGTCGCATCTGATCCGAGCCAATCAACTCGGCTGGATTCGGCGGAATCGGGCCCGATGTAAGAATGTTAAGTCCGGTTTCATCTTCCTTCACTACCAGACGCAGCATGTCCTCTTCCGAAACTTCGCTGGATAGAATCGAGCTGAGTCCGGCGCCGTCCGACAGACCGAAAATTGATCGCAACCGGGGCCGTCGCATGTCGGCATCGATAATGACAACGCGCGCACCTGTTTGGGCGAGACTGACGGCTGTGTTCACGGCTGTTGTTGTTTTGCCTTCCCCGGGCAGGCTCGATGTAACCAGCAACGTCTTCGGAGCGCGTCCGGCAGTTGATAGCAGCACCGACGTTCGCAAGTGCCTATACGACTCCGCTAGCGGCGAATGGCTGTCGACGTTCATTAGCAGCTCCGGATTGCCGTTGTTACCGTTGCGCTTTTGCAATGCGCCTGGTGCGGCTGCGAGCCGCCTACCCGATGCGCCGCTGGCCGAAGGAATGACGGCGAGAGCCGGCAGGTGTAACAGACGTTCGACCTCTTCAGTTGAACGAACCGTATCGTCGAGATACTCGAGGAACAAGGCGAAGCCGACGCCGAGACCGAGCGATAGAAACATCGCCATCAATACCGTTCTTAGGCGGTTTGGCCCAACTGGTCCAGTAGGCGGAACCGCATAATCAACTACCGAAACGTTGTTGGGCTTATTGGCCATCAAGACGTCGTTCTCTTTGGAGCGCTGCAGCAGGTTGTCCAGCAGGGTCTTGTTAGTTTCAATTTCCTGCTGAATGATGCGGTAGTTGATCGCAGCTTCATTTTGCGTCACCGTTTCACCGCGCTGCTGAGCAAACGATTTCCGCAGCGCCTGCTCGCGTGCCAGGGTTTGGCGATACTCAGTTTCCAGGTTCGTCAGGATTGTCGAGGTCTTGAGGCTGCGACTTTCTTTAACTTGTCGTTCAAGCTCGGCTATCTGCTGGTTGACCTCTTTCACCTCTGGCGCTTCTTCAGTGGCATCCACCAACAATAGGGCGCGACGTTGTCGCAACTCGGCGAGCTTTCCTTCAGCATCGATTGTGGCCTTGTCGTTTTCAGCGAGCGCCGCCGCCGCGCCGGCGGTTTTGGCTGCATTAAATTTCGACTCAGCGTCGATCCGCGCATTCTCTGCCTCGAGCAACTGGCGGTTGAGTCCGGCAAGACGCTCGACGACCGTGTTTTGGCTGGCGTCGAGTGAAATGATGCTGTTATTGCGAGCGTAGTTCAGGAGCCGCTCTTCATCCGTGCGAATGTTTTCCTGAAGCTCGGCGATGCGCTTCTGCAGAAAATCTGCCGTGCTGACGTTTGTGTCACTTCTCTTCTCTACGTTGTTCGCGACGTAAGTTTCGGCGATTGCATTAACAACCTTCGACGCAACTTCCGGATCGCCATGTGTATAGGTGATGTCGATCAGCCGTGTTTCTTTGTACAAGCCGCGCGACTCCTTAACCGGATCGACCTTAAGTCCCGCGAGAATCGCGTAAACGAAAGGCGCCAATCGTTTCGCTTCAATTAAATCTTCCTTGGCCGAAGCCTCGGCCACCTGGGTTCGCAATGGCAGTTGGTCCTTTGGAGCGGCGGTTGGGCGGCGGCGCAGCCTTATTGCCAACCCCTGCCATTTCCTTAACGGTCTGCCATGTCGAGCGTTTCTGCGTCGAGTTGCCCTTAAAGAAATCGGGGTTGTGTTCCAGGTCGAGCGACTTGACGACGCGGCGCATGAGTCCCGGGCTGACCAGGATTTGCAACTGCGTGTTGAAGTAAACCGGATCGTTCGCCTGCCCGAAGACGTAGGGTGTCTTGCCAAGCAGCGCGGCACTATTTTCCAGGTCCACCTGGACACGCGAGTTCGCCTGATAGATATCCGGCTTGCGCGCCACGTAAAGCACCGCCAGCGTGGTGATCAGCACGACGATACTGAACACCAACCACAGGCGCTTGCGCACGGCGCGCCAGTAGTCGAGCAGGTGCACTTCGGTTTCCGCATTCGGATCAACGCCGTAGTTGTACGAGTTTGGCATGCCCGTGTACTCGTTCTGGCGTTCAATCGCAGCCGGCTGCGGCATTCGTTTGATTAATTCATTCGAGGGTTTCATGTTTCACCTTGGGAATTTCGGATTTCGGATTTCGAAATTCGAATTTCGTTTCACGAAAGGTTTAGGGTTTATGCGTGCGCGCGGTTAGCCTTCGTACTTCGCCCAATGCTGGTAAAGATTGCAAGCAGCTCGCGTGATTCTTGCAAAAGCCAAGCTAGCAATGCCGCGTCTCCCATACCGGCTTCATCACACAGCTCTAACCAGTATGAACTTTCGGATGCCTCTTTTTCGACAATGCCAATCTTGTGGATAAAGTCTGCGCGGGATTCGCCGCGGTTTGCCTCCCGATAATTCGCACCAACCGCCGTCCCTGCTTTCACCAATTGGTACTCGATAACGGCGCCGGCTTTCGTGCGCGGCAGCGTTGCAACGAATTCGATAACCTTCAAAGCGTACCGCTTGGTTTGACTTTCAAGTTCTTGCTTATTCATTTCAGACGAATCACTAAGAAAATTCGAAATTCGAAATTCGACATCCGAAATTCCGGTCTTCGGTCTCCGGTCGCCCGTCGTCTTACGGAACGACTCTGATTGGCAACTGTGCGACTGAAGGCACAACCGTTCCCAGTAGACTTCTCAAGAGACTCTTGCCCGTGGACGTCGGCACATCAATGATGTCGTTGGGCAGCAGCGCTACGTCTTCTGCCCGCTTTTTCTCGATGGCGGAAAGATCCACAATCAGTTCTGTGCTGGTCGCGCTGCCCGGCTCCTGCCTGACAATTCGGATCTTCGTCTTCTTGCTGTCCTGCTTTAAGCCGCCCGCCATCGCGATCGCGCGCGAAATGGTCACTGGCTCTTTCAACGCAATCGTCAACGGGGAAAAGACGTTGCCAACTACATACGCCTGCGGCGCTTCAGGTAGCGTGATGATGTCACCAGGCTCGATCCAGGGATTCGCATTGGGTACTCCCATCAATGTGTCACTCAGCTTGTAACTGGAGAAAGCGAGGTCCAATGGCTCAGAACCTGGGGAGACGCAACTGAGCGTCGGTGGCGAATGTACGATGTTGATCGTTTGGCCGGCCTTCGCTGATGGACCCTTTGCGTAAGTCAACAGTTCGAGCAAACGCACGCGTCGCTGCAATTCAAACCGGCTCTGCTCGTTTACCGCACCGATGATTGCGGCCTGCTTGGATTTGTATTCCTTAATGAAGACGTCGACCTGCGGGTTGCGATAGAACTTTGTGTATTTTTCCGCAATCTCTTTCGCCAGCTCGCCTTCCGTCTTGCACCCCGCCATGATCTCGTGGTCTATCAGCGGCATTCGGATCAAGCCATTGCCTTCCACGCGAACAGATTCGCGCGACAGGTTAGGTCGATTCAAGATTCGGATATCGAGAACATCGCCAGGTCCGATGCGATACCGGTTGTCACCGTCAGCGGCGTATGTCACGCCGCTTTCTGGGGGCGTCGCGACGTTGTCAGGCCCCGCCGTTTGGCCCATTACTGAAACGGCGCACACGGCAAGCAATAGGGCAACGGACAAAAGACTCGTAAGCTTGGTTATTCTCATGATGTTTACTTTCTCAGACCAATCCTCCGTGACAGTAGTGCTTCACGCATGTGGTTAGGATGGGCCAGGTTCAAAACGGTGTTACTCAAAAGAACCATTAGTTCTTCGTGATCGCGTTTAAATGTTCCGGTAAGGGGGCTGTCTTCGGTTTTAACGACGACGCCGTCTCTCACCCACTGCCAAAACTGCGCCTGAGTGGTCCAGAATTCCTTACGGTCGCGGCAGACAATCAGCGCTGTTTTCTTCTTTTTCTTTTTCTTTTTGTCTTTGTTGGCGCTCATGTTTCTTTTGATTCGGAGTTGACACACTTCCGCCCTGGTATGGTTCGCGCTCGCCAAATTGCAGGCGTGGCGGGAAGCACACAGTACCCCGAAGGGAAGCCTCTCAAGCGAGGCGGCGTTTAATTTTCAATTTGGAGTGGCGTTTCCTGTATCGGCAACGCTCACTCGCCTTCACATCAACAATCGCGATATCAATTCGGCCCGGCGTCGGACGCCAAACTTGATAAAGATGTTGCGCAGGTGAAACTTCACCGTCTGCTCAGTAACCGTCAGCCGTTCGCCGATCTGCGCGTTAGTCAATCCTTCCACGCAACAAAGAGCCACTTGTGCTTCGCGCCGGCTCAGGTTCTTGTTTTCGAGCACTCTTTCCACCACTCGCTCAAACGAACGGCCGGCCGTTGTGTTGTCGATCCCGTTCGAATACGTCTTCACGCCGCGTTCGTCCCGTCTCGCAATTACTTGCTCGGGGGTGAACACTCGATAGGCAATACTGTGATCGCGCGAGCCGTTGCCGTTAGATCTTGTGCCGCGCTCAACGCTAAGCTTGGCCACAAGTCCTTCAAGGCCGCGCCGGATCGTGCTCAAACTACTGATGCCGGTCATCTCCATGAGACGCCGTACAGTAAATATTTCCGAGCCGGCTCTCGAAGAATCGGTAGCCAACAACATCGCGGCGTATAGCCTGCTTTCAAGCGCGGTGTGGCTGAGAGTGACAAGCGACAGCGCTGCGCCTTGGGTTATACGACCAGCGTTCTCGCCTAAAGGGTAGGTTTTTGAATCGATCTCGACGACGATCGGACTCTTTTGGGGGAACATTATTTTGTCTCAGAGTTGATACTGCGGCGGGAACTTCAAACTGAAGATCTGTTTTGCGAGGCCGCGTAACTTATTTCCTGTTGCCTGCAAAACAAGGAACGCTTGCAGGGGCGATTGGGCAAACTCCTTTAGCTTCCAAACGACAGTCAGAGTGGGACACGAAAACTGAAAAGCTGGACCTTGACTGGCTCCCGGGCTGAATTGCCCAGAGCCTAAAGGGATCGATTATTTCTGTCAAGCAATTTCCCCGAATTTGGGCGGCTTTTCATCTCTTCTGTAAGTTAGTTCTAAAGGCCTAATACGTCGGAAAATCCGGTGCTGACAGCCCGATCCACCATTTCGCACCAAAGGTGGCCGATAGTGATGTGGGCTTCCTGTACGCGAGACGTTCTATCTGAGGCAACGACGAGCGCGAAATCACAGGATGAAGCGAGCGGCTCCCCTGAACACCCTGTCAGTGCAAGGGTTTGGCACCCCAAGCCCTTCGCTGTTTCAACCGCTTTAACAATATTAGGAGACTTACCGCTGGTGCTGATGGCTATAAGGAGGTCTCCGGATTGCGCTAGACCCATCACCTGCCTGGCGAATACCTCTTCGTAGCCATAGTCATTGCTTAGTGCAGTAAGTGCTGAGCTGTCTGTAGTAAGGGCAATTGCTGGAAAAGCTTTTCGCTGTTGTTCGTAACGGCCAACCAACTCGGCGGCAATATGCTGAGCGTCTGCGGCGCTGCCACCGTTGCCGCAAAGCAGGATCTTGTTTCCGGTGGCAAGTGTCCGGCATATGACGCGCCCGGTCCGCTCGATTTCGTCGAGCTGGGAATCAAGTAATGACTGGATGGCTTGAATATGCTCTTCGAGAGAGCGCCTGAGAGGCTCGATAGACGTCTTTTGCTGTCTGCGACGGGTCTGCCACGATGGTGCTGGAAATTACCACAGAATTGGGTCGAGAGGAATTTCGGAGGGAGGGGAATCTTATTCCTTGGGTCGACTAACGCAGCGAGTAGGCCCGAAGGGCCGGCATTCAATAGCCACGGCCGTAAGGCCGTGGAATAAGGCTGGTAAACGTCGGGAGGCCCGAAGGGCCGGCAGTAATCTCAGTCACTTCCAGATCTGTCCTGGGTCGTATGGAAGTTCATGTTTTTCAAGCAGCGACACAAACTCCTCCTTGAACGTTCGTTTAGCATGGTGCTTTTCTTGGTCGCGCACATATCTGATTACTCGTTGTTCATCAGATTTGCTCACGCTGAATGCACCATAACCTTCCTGCCACGCGAACGCCCGCAAGCCTGAGAACGATTCGTGAACCCAACGAGAAGAGTTTGCTTTTACTGCGTTTACGAAGTCAGCAATGCTGATAATAGACGGGAGCGATGCATAAAGATGAATGTGATCAAACATGCCGCCCGCAGCGATTAGTTTGGCTTTCTTTTTATTCATGATTCCGCCGATGAAGGCGTACATATCATCACGCATCGCTCGTTCAATCCATGGTTCGCGGTTTTGAGTACTCCAGGTAAAGTGCACGAGTAGGCTGAGATATTTGCCGGCCATTCTAGTCCTCCTGGGTTTTGGAGAACTTAACACCTGAGCTTCATCACCAACGATGCGGTGTCGTAGCAGTGGCTTTCGCGCTTTAGCCAGAGATTTTGTACTGCCGGCCCTTCGGGCCTCGGATCTTTTTGACAGACCTGATCCACGGCCTCACGGCCGTGGCTATTGACTATCGGCCCTTCGGGCCTTATCGCATGCAAATTTTCAAGCTGCACATAAAACCCACCTGCGGCAGCCATTCGATTTACTAATCACGCCGGCGCATTTACCATTCACGGTTCGCTATGACTAACGCCACCCCCACTCCAATGTTGCGGCAGTATCAGGAACTCAAGCAGCAACATCCGGGCACACTCCTGTTTTTTCGGCTTGGGTGATTTCTACGAACTCTTTTTCGACGATGCCATAACCGGCGCGCGCGAGCTGCAAATAACCCTAACTGCACGCCACAAAGAACGCGGCGATGCCATCCCGATGTGCGGTGTCCCTCACCACTCCGCTGCAAATTACATCGCTCGCCTGGTGCGCAAGGGCTATCGCGTCGCCATCTGCGAACAAACTGAAGATGCGTCCAAAACAAAGAAACTGGTGAAGCGGGAAGTTGTGCGAATTGTTACGCCCGGCACGCCGATCGATCCGCAACTCCTCGAAGCGCGCGAACCCGTCTTTCTCGCGGCTGTTTGCTCATCCGGAGACACTGTGGGAGCGGCTTTCCTCGACATTTCAACCGGCGAATTTCGCGCGACTCAGGAAAACGGTGCCGACGCGTGGGACAAAATTCGCGCCGACATCGAATCGTATTCCCCGCGCGAGCTCCTCTTCCCTGCTTCGCTTACTCCTTTAATAAATGCTGGCCTGACCGGAAAAGCCCAAACTGCGCCGTTGCCACTAAACACGCGCGGACGCTCCGGAAAATCA
Organism: Blastocatellia bacterium; assembly: GCA_963786645.1. GTDB lineage: Bacteria > Acidobacteriota > Blastocatellia > Pyrinomonadales > Pyrinomonadaceae > PSRF01. Next base: position 246,234 of record CAWAZW010000003.1, on the reverse strand, counting down.
ACACGCAGCAACGGCGAAAACCGGTCAGCACTCCATCGACGCGACGCTTACGCCACTTGACGATTGGCTATGGCAGAAGCAGGAATGCGCCGAGCTTTTGTTACGCCACTTCGGCACCCGCTCACTCGATGGATATGGCATAGCGAAAAAAGACGAGGCGATCCGCGCAGCGGGGGCCTGCCTTCGTTATGCACAGGAAACGCAGCGTGCCTCCGCATCGCACATTACCGATCTCACCTACTTCGAACCACAGGACCAACTGGTTCTCGACAACGTCACTGTTCGCAATCTCGAGTTGACTGAACCTTTAAGTGGCGCGTCAGGACGAACGCTGCTGAGTGTCATCGATGAGACCGTTACCGGAATGGGCGGACGGTTGCTACGCACGTGGTTGCTGCGGCCTGCGGATCAAGCGCGGCGAAGTCGAAGCGCGACTGGGAGCTGTGCAGGATCTTGTTCGCGTCGCAAATCAGCCGCGACAAGATCCGTTCGTTGCTCAAAGAAGTTTCCGATCTTGAAAGATTGATCGGAAGAATCAGTCTCGGCTCTGCCACGCCGCGCGATCTTAACGCCATCCTGCGTTCGCTTTATCAGGTTCCCGCCATTCGCGAAAACCTGGCAAGCATGCCGTCGTCGCTCTTGCAGGTGCTTTCCGAAAGCGCCGACGACGTTCCTGAGATTTGCGCGCTACTGATTAAAGCCATCAGCGATGAGCCGCCGGCAAAGATTAGTGACGGCGACGCAATTCGCGACGGTTACTCCGAAGAACTCGACGAGCTGCGGTCGATTAGCCGCAACGCTAAGCAGATCATCGCTACTCTGGAAGCGACAGAACGAACGCGCAGCGGGATATCCAACCTTCGCATCAAATTCAATAACGTATTCGGATACTTCATCGAAGTTTCGAAAGGTAACGCGGGGCGCGTCCCTCCTGAATACGAACGCAGGCAAACGCTGACGAATGCCGAGCGCTTCACAACTCCCGAACTGCGCGATTGGGAAAAGAAAGTCCTGGGAGCCGAAGAACGAATCATTCAATTGGAGGCGGAGCTTTTCAGTGACGTCTGCCGCCAGGTTGCAGCGGAGACAAAACGAATTCAGGGAACAGCGCGCGCGTTGGCGGCGCTCGATGCGCTGGCGTCGCTTGCAGAGACTGCCGCGCGCCGGCGCTATGTCCGGCCGGTCATGCACGATGGCGACGAAGTTGAAATTGTGCAGGGACGTCATCCCGTGATCGAAGTATTCAATGACGAACCGTTTGTTCCGAACAGTATCTACCTGAACAACTCAACCGATCGCCTGCTGATTATTACCGGCCCAAACATGGGCGGTAAGAGCACAGTACTGCGACAGACTGCAATCATTTGCATTCTGGCCCAGATGGGTAGCTTTGTTCCCGCGGAGAAGGCGCGACTGCCTTTGCTTGATCGCGTTTGGACCCGTGTCGGCGCGTCTGACGATCTGGCGCGCGGGCGCAGCACGTTCATGGTGGAGATGACGGAGACGGCGGCAATACTTCACAGCGCGACGCCGCGCTCGCTGATACTGCTCGACGAGATCGGCCGAGGCACCGCCACGTTTGATGGATTGTCCATCGCATGGGCGGTTGCCGAATATCTTCACGATTCACCGGAGCATGCAGCGAAGACGCTTTTTGCGACTCACTACCATGAGCTGACTGAACTCGCGGAGCGTTTACCCGGCGCACAGAATTATCAAATCACTGCCATTGAACGAGAGGGCGAAGTCGTGTTTCTTCATCGACTCGAACGCGGTCGGGCCTCCAAGTCTTATGGTATTCAGGTCGCGCGCCTCGCAGGCATGCCTCCGGTCGTCTTGGCAAATGCACGCGAAGTATTGGCGAGATTGGAGCGTTACGAGTTCGAAGTGTTTGCGGAGGAAGACAGGCGAAGGTGTTGCAGAACCCGTGGAGACACGCGCGATCGCTCAAGCTGCTTCTCAAGTGGCGCGTCAGGATTCGTCGTCTCCCACCTCATCAACTGAAGGCAACGCCTTAGAAGCTGCCGCGCGCCGAGCGGGCCGTCGGAAAGCGGCGGCGCAGGCCTCCCTGTTTGATCTTGCAAACCAGAAAGTGGTTGAGGAACTTCTCCGCCTCAACCCCGAAAATATTTCCGCCGACGAAGCAAAGGACCTGCTACGAAAACTCCGTGAGCGCTTGATGTAAGAACTAAGCCGCGGATGAACACGGATAACGCGGATCGATCCAGGAACACACGAAGCTACACGAAAGATTTCTTCGTGCTAGTTCGTGTCGTTTCGTGGATCGTTTTTCGTGTTACGCACCCTCATGTTATTCGGCGAAAATCTGTTCCGCGTTTCTCCGCGTTCATCCGCGGCTAGTTGTCTGTTTGGTCGAGGAGTGATCTGTCTTATAGTGAACCTGCTTTCATCATTATTTTGAATTGTGAAGAACTTATAGGCAGAAGCTGACGCTTCAGCGACTGCCTGGGCAAAACATGACATCGGACTCACTCTACGAACTCCCGCTCGAACAACAGATCGGACAATTCTTTTACATCGGTTTACCTGGCGTTGAGCTTGATGAAGAGACGCGTGCGCTCATCAAGGAAGTGCAGCCGGGCGGAATCATCATCTTCGGCCGCAACGTGGCTGAGCCCCAACAGCTAAGAAATCTGCTTGATGGCGCGCGCGAAATGCTACCGGTCAGTCCCCTTGTCGGTGTGGACCAGGAAGGCGGGCTGGTTGACAGGCTGCGAAAGATCTTCACACCGATGCCGTCGGCACGGACCATCCGCCAACATGGGGATCTTGCCAGGCTCGCGATCCCTCGGAAGAATCACCGGCGAAGCGCTAAGAATACTTGGCTTCAATATGAACTTCGCGCCAGTCATGTCGATCATGACCGAAGAGCGCGATCTACTTTCCAACGGACTCTATTCTCGTTCGTTTGGACGCTCGCCTGGCGAAGTGCTTGGTTACACAACCGTGTACCTGCGAGGACTACAGGAAACGGGCATGGTTGGGTGCTTGAAACACTTCCCCGGAATCGGCGCTGGTGAGGTCGATTCGCATGAACAGATGCCAATGGTCACTCTGTCGCAGGAAGACTTGATGGCCCAGGATCTGGCCCCTTACATCGAACTGTTTCAACGAAAAGATGATCGCGTCCGTTGTGTAATGGTCAGTCACGGTGGATTTCCTAATATCGATATCAGAAAGGGCGTGACGGGTGGTTTGCTCGAGCCCGCATCTTTGAGTCACAACATCGTTACCAACCTCCTTCGCGGAGAACTTGGTTACCAACATCTGGTGGTCACTGACGACCTCGAGATGGGAGCGATCGCGAAACACTGCGACATTGAATCGGCGGTGGTGCGCGCGTTTTTGGCGGGTGAAGACATGTTGCTGATTTGCGCGCACCCGGAGGCAATCAGGCGTGGTTACCAGGCATTGCTCGCCGTAGCTCGCGCCGGCAAGCTTCCGAAAGAACGGATACGTGCTTCGTTGAAACGAATTGCCGCCACGAAGTCGATCGTGAAAGAGCCACCCGCATTCGACGCCGACAGATTGAAAGAGCTATCCGCCGAGACGGTCACACTTAACGAGAAATTGAATTACAGATACGGAGGAACAATCTGATGCGTGTGTCGCGAGTGGCTTGGCTGCTTATGAGTATCGCTGTGGTTGCGGCAATGTCAGCCGGCTGCCGGCGCGGACAAAGCGGAGTTTTTGTCATCGCACTTGGCGATAACATTCGCACGATTGATCCCATTGGCTCGCCGTCTGTCGATGCCGCCAGCGAACGCGTGCGCACGTTGATGTTCAATTCCCTGGTCAAGAAGAACGAGAAGTTTGATTACGTCGGCGAACTGGCGGAGATTACGCATTCAGCCGATGGAACAGTATTTACTTTTGTTATCAAAGACGGTGTGAAGTTTCATGACGGCCGGGCGCTTACCTCAGCCGATGCCAAGTACACGCTTGATCTGGTGTTCGCCAGTGAATTTGCCAAGTCGGCCAGCTTCTTTGAGGGTGTTGGCGCGAATAAGAGGAGCTACATCAAGAGCGTCGAGGCGCCGGACCAGAAGACGCTGATAGTTACGTTGACGAAACCCTGGACGGGATTGCTGAGCAACCTGGTGCCGGTGGCGATTATTCCGAAAGACAGCTACGAGACGCAGAAGACACATCCACTGGGAACTGGTCCATTCAAGTTCAAGTCTTACGATAGCTCCGCAACAAGTCGTCGATCTGGAAGCGAATGCCGAGTATTGGGAAGGTCCTCCGCATCTGCAGCAACGTGCGCGTGCGCGTAATTGCGGACACGAATGCGCTGCAAGCCGAGCTTCGTTCCGGTCGTGTTGATATCGCTCCTTTGCCGACGAGTCTGTCGCCGGATGCCGTGAAACTTCTGGGAGAAGATCCGAAACCTGCAGGTGCTTCAGTTCACCGGTTCCAATGTAAACCTGCTGACGTTCAACTGCAGCGCAGCGCCACTAAATGATGTGCGCGTCAGACAGGCGATGGCTTATGCCATTGATCGCGAGGGCCTGATTAGAGATTTGCTGTTGGGTCAGGGTAAGCTGGCCCATTCGATCCTGCCGGAGGAATCCTGGGCCTACCATCCGGGGCAGGTGTACACGTTTGATCCGTCGCGCGCGAAACAGTTACTTGATGAAGCCGGGTATCGCGACCCGGATGGCGATGGACCACAGATGCGGTTTCCGAAGCCAGTCGTCTTCAAAGTTTCGGGTAGCAGTGTGGCGGCAAAGAACTATGCGGGCGTGATTCAGAATTATCTGAAGAATGTGGGCGTTCCGGTTGAGATTCAGACGGCTGAGCTGAACACGCTATTTGATGAGCTGCGTCGCGGGAACTTCCAAATCTTCTACGGCCAATGGGTAGGGGGCAATCAGGATCCGATCTTTTTCAAAGACTTGTTTGCGACTTCGGAGATACCAACCGAAGCGCGTGCGTCACGCAATCGAAGTCGTTACAGCAATCCGGAACTGGATGCTTTGCTGGATGAAGCAGTCAACACTTTTGACCGTGTGAAAGCGAAGGATCTCTATCGCAGAATTCAGGACATTGTTAGTCGCGACGTGCCGGTGATTGCCGTTGTGGTATCAGGCCAACATCGTCATCGCGAAAGACAATGTGAAAAACATCAAGGTCGACGCCAGCGGCGACTGGGGTTTTGTGAAGCACATCCAAGTGGAGAAGTAAGTTCTTTGCGAAGCTCAACTCTTTGGAGTGCACCGACCTGTCGGCGCTTTGTTAGGCTGCGACCTGTCGCAGCCTTTAGAAGATGCGGCGTCAAGCTTGGTTAGGCCCGAAGGGCCGACAGTTAATAGCCACGGCCGTAAGGCCGTGGATCCCATGCCTCTTATTGTGAGGTCCGAAGGACCGGCACCCCTTTTTTACTGCCGGCCCTTCGGGCCTCTCCTTTTTTCTCTCGATTAACCACGGCCTTACGGCCGTGGCTATTGACTGCCGGCCCTTCGGGCCTGCTCGGCTTACAACAACCCAACAAGTTTTGTTCTCTTAACCGCACCTTCCCGGATGAGGTTTGGCTTTTCACCACTTATATCCACAACCGTTGATGGCGCTGTTGCAGTGACCGCGCCGCCATCAATAATCAAATCGACTCCCGTGGAAAATAATTTTCCACTTCTTTTGCGGTGCGCGCAGGCTCGCTTCCGGAAGTGTTTGCACTCGTCGCTGTCAACGCGCCTCCACACGCACGAACCAATGCCGTACTCTTCATCATCAGGTAAGCGCAGTCCAATGGAATTCGAACCGGCTGTTAGATCCTCAGGAAGCCCAGCGTGCGCGAGTCCGATAAGCGTCAGTGGCGCCGGCCAGTATTGAGAGGCGATTTCTCTGTAAGGACCTGCGTGCGCGACAAATCGATCGACCTGGTCCATGTCCGAGATCAGCAGCAGGATCGGCTTGTTGTCTTCCCTGCCCTTTAGTTGTTTGATTTTCTGAACCGCGTGAGCGTTGAGCGGATCGGCGCCAAAACCGTAAAACGTGTCTGTGCGAAACGCGATGATGCCGCCGGCACGTATTATCCTGGCGGCTTCAACCCGAGTTTCAAGGGTGTCCGTCTGAATCAATCTGTTATTAATGTGCCCAAAGACCCAAGGCGCGAAGCGCCGGCAGTCAATAGCCACGGTAGATAAAGGAGGCCCGAAGGGCCGGCAGTTAATAGCCACGGCCGTAAGGCCGTGCATAATGTGCCCGAATACATTTGAGGTCCGAAGGACCGGCACCCCTCTTACTGCCGGCCCCTTCGGGCCTCTCCTCTTTTTCTCTCGATTAACCACGGCCTTACGGCCATGGCTATTGACTACCGGCCCTTCGGGCCTTTGTCGAGTTTCCATCAGATCTTCACTGCGTAACCCAAACCGTCGCCGACTGAAAGTATGACGGCACGCAGTTGCGGATGGGCCATGAAGTGTTCATTGAACTGACGAAGCGCGGATGTATCGCGATCGGCTTCGCCATTACTTGCAACTCGTCCACCCCATAGCAGGTTATCCACAATCACGACGCCACCGGTTCTTAACTTCGGCAAAGCCTGCTCGAGATAGCCGACGTACTCATCTTTCAAGGCGTCGATGAATAATAAATCGAAAGTCTCGGTCAGGTGCGGTATTACGTCGAGGGCTTTTCCTCTTTCGATGCGCACGCGATTGCGCAGCCCGGCGCGTTCGAGGTAGCCCTCGGACGCGCGAATCATTTCATCATTCGGATCGATGGTTACCAATACTCCACCTTCGGACATTCCGCGAACCAGATGGACCACTGAGTATCCGATAGCCATTCCAACTTCCAGAATGTGTTTTGCGTTGATTGCTCGGGCTGTGATTTCGAGAAATAGAGCTACTTCGCGATCGGCGATCGGCACGCGATGCTCGGCAGCGTATGCTTCCATCTCTGCCAGAAATGGATCGTTTTGCGGCGTTACGCGTTCAAGATATTCCGCTTGCTCGCGATGAATGATGGCGTCAAGTCGTGCTTTCATACGGTTTTCAGTTGACCGTAGTCAGTACGGCTCGCTCACCAGTAGATAGCGGATCCGATCGCACAATAAGTCACCGTCAACGAGTAAAGGTCAACCCAGGAAGTATCGCCTGGTTTCGTGTTAATTCGTGGAGCGTCTTTGTGTACGCCACGAAAAACTATCCACGAAATTACACGAAATCACACGAAAATGACTTTCTTTCACTCGTCGGAATTATCTTGCGCGTCACCGCCCACGGTCACGTACCGGCGGCCCAGTCCGAGTTGGCGCAATTTATGCTGCAGCGACTGGCGGTGCATGCCCAGAATCTCCGCGGCGCGGGTGACATTGCCCTGCGTATGTTCGAGACAGCGGGAGATGTAGCGTCGTTCAAACTCGCGCCGGTCCTCACGAAAATCCGCTGTAAACGGAACAGCCAGTCCCCCATCGTTCGAAGCTGCATCGGTCGCAATGCTTTTCTGCGGTCCCGGCATGATCTCTTCCGGCAAATCTTCAGACCGCAGTTCTTCGCCTTCAGCCATGATAGCCGCGCGCTCGATTGTGTTCTTCAGCTCGCGTACGTTTCCTGGCCATTGATATTCCACCAAACGCCGCAACGCTCCCTGCGACACCTGTCGCAGCGGCAAGCCGTAACGCTCAGCCGCGGCGCGTGTGAAAGTCTCGGCAAGTTGTGGAATGTCTTCCCGCCGATCGCGCAAAGGCGGAATATCAATTGTCACTACGCGCAAACGATAGAAGAGATCGGCGCGAAAGTTTCCGGCCGCAATCTCCTGTTCGAGCGGACGATGCGTGGCGCTGACAATTCGAACGTCAACCGGAATCGATTCGTTTCCACCGAGCCGTTCGATACGTCTTTCTTCAAGCGCGCGCAGCAGCTTCGCCTGCACGTTTGCGCTCATGTCTCCAATCTCATCCAGGAAAAGCGTGCCGCCATTTGCCTGCTCAAACTTTCCCTGCCGGCGCGCCGCAGCCCCTGTAAAAGCGCCCTTTTCGTGGCCGAACAACTCCGACTCAATCAACTCGGAAGGCAATGCCGCGCAGTTAACCGCGACAAATGGACCCTGGCTTCGTTCGCTGTTTCTCTCGTGCACTTCGCGCGCAACCAGTTCTTTGCCGGTTCCGGATTCGCCGCGCACCAACACCGTGGCGTCAGTTTCAGCAACCTTCTCAATCATCGCGCGCACGCGCTGCATTCCCTCGGAATTTCCGATCAGCGCACCGCGTTGCGATCGCTCAACTTCTATTCGCCGCCGCAGCGAAAGATTCTCGCGCCGCAGCTCCAGGGTCTCGGCGGCATTCTTGATTACCAGTCGGAGATCGTCGAGCTCGAACGGCTTCGAAAGATAATCGTAAGCGCCCTGACTTAACGGCTTCGACCGCCATGCGCTCCGAGCCATGCGCAGTGATGATAATGACGAGCGGGCCGTTGCCATTCGTCTCCTTGATTTCGCGAAGAAAATCCAGCCCGCTGATGCCGGGAAGATTAACGTCCAACAGCATCAAGTCGTGCTGTTGCTGCTTCAACAGAATCCTGGCGGCCTCGGCGGAATCGGCTTCGGTAACGTTATAGCCAAACGTAGTGAGGGCCCGCCGCATGCCGTAGCGCGAGGCCTCTTCGTCGTCCACAATCAGTAATCGCAACTTCTCTTTTTTCACCTTTCGCGTAGTTTAGAACCTTGTCAGTGGATTTCCCTAGCGCGTCGCGTGCCAGACCCGGACGTGACAATCCCGGACCTAATCTGTTGCCCGGTCGTTTGTCCATAACAGTTGTTGAGTGGCTATGAGGAGGTGTACGGTTCGGGACCTTGGGATCGGCATCTGGAGGCGGAGTTAGGTATCTGGAGCCTGACTGCCCTACGCGAAAGTGTTTGGGATCGATTTAACCGTGGAATATAATCCGGCCCAACAACTGCTACCGAGCCCCGGCAACACTTTGTTTGACCTTGCGACTTCCTGCTTCGGGGCTGGCAGAGGAACTACATCGCTATAACCGCGACGATCTGCCGTCGATCAGTTTGATCGCGACGGATCGAATTCGACCCTCGTAAGAGATTCCAGATTCTCTCGTCAGGAGAACACCTTTTGAACCCGGGCTCCTCAAAAAAGCAAGTAACAATGCCCGCTCACGTTTCGGAGCGCTGGATCGACCTACGGCTGATCTGTGCGATGCGGCTGGTGCTGGCACTGTCAGCGCTCACCGTTAATTACGTCGACCCGTCCGAACCAAATCGATTTGTAGAGCTCACATACCTGGCACTAATTGGATATGGAATCTACAGCCTCATACTCTACGTTTTGTCTATTCGTAACCCGAAGCTCTTACCATTGAGCATTCTGCATTGGCTGGATATCGCGTGGTATATCCCATTAATTGCACTCAGCAACGGTACGAGTAGCATCTTCTTTTACTTCTTCTTCTTTGCGATTCTGGTTGCTTCATTCGGTTGGGGCTTTACATCAGGGCTGCGTATCACTCTCGTGTCCGCTGTCGTGTTCACATTGGTTGGTTATGCGACGGCCCCTGATGAACCAGACTTTCAACTCAATCGTCTTTTGCTTAGGCCTATCCTGCTATTAGTTTTGGGTTACATGATCGCCTTCTGGGGCGGACTCCAAAGCAAGTTGATCGCGAGGCTCCAGCTATTGAAAAAAGTTTCTGTTCTCTCCAATCCGCGCTTTGGAGTTGCCAGGACGATTCAATCCGTTCTCGAAAGCATTCGCTCTTCTTATACAGCCGACAGTTGCGTTTTGGTTCTTCCTAAATTTGACGCGGACCAACCCATAAGATTGTACGGGAGCAGCAACGAGGGTCCTTATATCCTGCATCGCGTCGATTACGGTAAGGAGGTCCGGTATTCATCAAGCGAGATTACCGAAGAGGCCGCCGAAGTTTTTCTCACCTCGTCCCGCACTTACGCGATTATTCATAGTAGTGGCCGCGACCTGGCTCTGTATGATACGAAGACGGGACTTCAAGTTAAGGATCACTCAACTAGTGTGGGGTTTCTTCCGTCATTCGACGAGAAGTCTTGTTTTTCCGTCCCGGTTTATTACCGGGCCCAGCCGGCTGGCCGGCTCTATATAATTGGGGGCAAGCACCGCTTTGATTATGCAGACGTCGACTTCGTCTTGCAGGTGATGGAACAAGTGACTCGCGTTCTGGAAAACATAAGACTCGTTGACAGCCTCGCGTCTGACGCCGCCGGAACGGAGCGCAGGAAGATCGCTCAGGACATTCACGACAGCGTTATTCAGCCCTACATCGGATTGCAGTTTGGTTTGGCGGCCGTCAAACAGAAACTCGTCACCGGAGCGGATGTTCGAGGCGAAGTTGAAGAGCTGCTGGCGCTGACGAGCGGTGAGATTGCTGATCTGCGGAGTTACGTCGGTGGATTAAGGAGAGGCGAAACCCCGCGAGACATTTTCTTACCGGCAGTTCGACGGTTTGCTTCGAAGTTTTCTGCCGCCACCGGTCTTAACGTGGAGATTCGCGGCAGCGATGATTTGCCTATCTATGACCGCCTGGCAGCCGAGTTGTTCCAGATGATCGAGGAAGGACTAAGTAATGTGAGACGTCACAGTACTTCGAGCTATGCGCGGATTGATATAGCCGTCAATGATGGTCATCTGGAAATGCAATTGCGGAATGAGCGTTTGAAACGACTGGGCGAGGCGTCGTTTACCCCGCGCTCCATTACAGATAGGGCGGCTGCGTTAGGCGGTCAGACCTTCGTGTACACAGAAAAGTCAGACCAGAAACTCGATACAGTGGTAAGAGTGGAGATTCCTCTCTAATTATTATGAGTGATTCCGATTCGCCAATTCGGATTTTGATTGTTGACGATCATGCCGTGGTCAGGGCAGGACTAAGAATGCTGATCGATCAGAATCCATCGATGACAGTTGTCGGTCTGGCGGGCAACCGATCGGAAGCACTCGCCATGGCTGCTGTAGAAAAACCGGATCTTATAATCCTCGATATTCTGCTTGGCGATGAAGACGGCTTAGCAATTCTTTCGGAGTTGCGCGAAGCCGCCGAGAACGCTCGTGTGTTGGTTCTCACCGGATTACGCGGCTCCGAGAGCCAGCGTCGGGCGATGATGGCAGGAGCAATGGGCGTGGTGTTGAAAGAGCACGCGGCCGAGGTGCTTATCAAGGCAATCAATAAAGTGCACGAAGGCGAGGTTTGGCTCGATCGCCTGAGTATGGGCAGCCTGCTCGATGAAATGACGCAAGCGCCGGAGGTTGATCCGGAAGAAGCGAAAATCGCAAGCCTCACAAACCGCGAACGCGAGGTCATAGCACTGATCGCTGAAGGGCTCAAGAACAAGCAGATCGGACAACGACTCTTCATTACCGAAACCACGGTGACTCATCACCTGAGCTCGATTTTCTCAAAGTTGGAGGTTTCTGATCGCCTCGAACTTGTGATCTATGCCTTTAGCCGGAACCTTGCAAAGATGCCTGCGAAAGCCACTCGACGAGGCAATCTCCCTCCTTCCTGAACGAGTTCTTTCTGTTTCACGCCGTTAGTCTTCTGGCAGTAACCTGCCGTTAACGACCCCACACAATTTGGAGAATCCTGCCTAACAGAAAGGCAAGCAACTCCGTTGTTATGACTCCTTGAGTTACATACTATGCCGATCAAATTCAGCCTGAGGTTCCGGTTGCGCTTCAGATCTTCCTGAAGCAGGTTAAGCCTCGAATCGTGCTGCGTCCGCTTGTGTGAAGTGCCTAGGCCGAGACGACATCCTGGGCAATCGAATTCTCAGTAGTGAGGTTTTCCGGCCGACTGGATAAATCGGATTGGTCGAAGTATCTAAACCAATTCGATAAAAACCCCGTTATCCACTGGCGTGTGGTAACGGGGTCACTTAAACAACACAGCTTCCACCACACTCGGGTGGCAAGATGCATCGTCTAGCAACCCGCATCTTAATGCAGAGTGTGGCGGTGGCTCAACAACCAATACTTGAGGAGTCGCCCCAAATGCTCCCTCGGTCGAGTCGGTACATCCAATCCAGTTTAAAACCGAACTCACATTGTGCGGCGTTCAAAGGGGTCAATCGGCAACTCCCTGCTGAGTGACAGGAATCGGTGTGATTTCTGGATTCACTTCTGGCCCAGGTCTTCCACAAGTCTCATTCATTTTGGATGGGGCGGCGCTGCCTTTGTTTATCGGAGGCAGCACATGTCACGCAAAGCGAGGGTTGCATTTCAAGAGCAGCAAGCCCGAAAAGCATTCCACGCCATGCCTGTTTTGGAAAGGCCTTCGGCTCATGACAGTCACCCAGACTGTCTTTCCTGAGTGAAAGGACCAAGATCATGAATAAAAGTCCCTCTAACCCTATTTCCAAAATCGCCTGCGCCTGTACCAAGGGGCGACTGGCGCTAACGCTGGCGTTAGCACTGGTTGCCCTGTTTGCAACTGCCGGCGTCCTGGCCAAAGACTCCAGCAGTTTCCCTGGCAGTAACGCAGCGAGCGGAGCAAAAAACTCTGTTCTGTCGTTATCGTCATTACCTTCACGGATAAAGAATAAACTCTTTCCACGCAAATCCTCTCGAGCCAAACCTTCGGTATCAACCGCCAAGAAAGCGCACGCGCCAAGCCCGTCATCGGGCCTGAAGGCGGAGCCAGCGGAGCCACAGGGCCCGGCGGCAGGCACCACCGGTGGCTGCGTTTCCGAGGTATCGGGCTTCAAGGCGAACTGCACCGCCAACGACGTTGCTCTGACGGACATCGTCCCGGGCTCAGTCATCATTCATGATGACGGGTGCAACGGCACGCCTGGCGATACGGTCACCTTCTCGGCTCAGGGGATATACGAGCTTACGGCCCAGGACCGCTACGACGTCGGGACATTCATATCGACCGATGGCGACCCCAACGGGGACCTGTCCAAGAGCGGTACGTGCACAAGGTTCAGCATCGCGAGCACGCCTGACCCGCCTTATGTCAACCTCGATGGAGACACGTGTGGCGACATAGACGATGAGCACTCTCCCATCACGCAGCAAGCGGGCACTCCGCTGGGACCCGTCACCATCGCTTGCGTAGACAACGACGGCGATGGCCAGGTCGATCTGATCCACTGCGAGACGTGGAACCAGCCCGGCGCGGACACTACCTGCACCGACTCTGACGACATCAAGGCCGGTGCACCGTCGAAGTGCAACTGCGGCACGCTGCCCAGCTTCTGCATCGCGCTTCCGGACGAGAACGAATGTACCCGCGACGTGTGCGCAGGTACCTGCTCAGGTGGACCTACGCCAGGCGCGTTCTGCGAAAACAATGCTGCCTGCGGGGCGGGCGGCACGTGCGACGACATTCACCTCCAGCACGTTCCGCAAACCGGCCAGGTGTGCGGCGACCAGACCGCTAGCGTTTGCGACAACCCAGACACTTGTGACGCGAACGGCGTGTGCCAGGACAACAACGCCACGGCCACAACCACGTGCCGCGCTTCGGCGGGGCAGTGCGACGCAGCCGAAAGTTGCGACGGTGCGGGTAACTGCCCGGCGAACGGTTTCGCGGCAGCGACGACTGCCTGTACGGGCACCTCCAACGGTGGTGTCTGCGACGGGACTGACTCCTGCGACGGCTCCGGCGCCTGCGTTGATGGCTTCGCGGCAGCGACGACTCCGTGTCGCGCTTCGGCGGGGCAATGCGACGCAGCCGAAAGCTGTACGGGCTCGTCGGGCGCGTGCCCGGCGGATGGTTTCGCAGCAGCGACGACTGCCTGTACGGGCACCTCCAACGGTGGTGTCTGCGACGGGACTGACTCCTGCGACGGCTCCGGCGCCTGCGTTGATGGCTTCGCGGCAGCGACGACTCCGTGTCGCGCTTCGGCGGGGCAATGCGACGCAGCCGAAAGCTGTACGGGCTCGTCGGGCGCGTGTCCGGCGGATGGTTTCGCAGCAGCGACGACTGCCTGTACGGGCACCTCCAACGGTGGTGTCTGCGACGGGACTGACTCCTGCGACGGCTCCGGCGCCTGCGTTGATGGCTTCGCGGCAGCGACGACTCCGTGTCGCGCTTCGGCGGGGCAATGCGACGCAGCCGAAAGCTGTACGGGCTCGTCGGGCGCGTGTCCGGCGGATGGTTTCGCAGCAGCGACGACTGCCTGTACGGGCACCTCCAACGGTGGTGTCTGCGACGGGACTGACTCCTGCGACGGCTCCGGCGCCTGCGTTGATGGCTTCGCGGCAGCGACGACTCCGTGTCGCGCTTCGGCGGGGCAATGCGACGCAGCCGAAAGCTGTACGGGCTCGTCGGGCGCGTGTCCGGCGGATGGTTTCGCAGCAGCGACGACTGCCTGTACGGGCACCTCCAACGGTGGTGTCTGCGACGGGACTGACTCCTGCGACGGCTCCGGCGCCTGCGTTGATGGCTTCGCGGCAGCGACGACTCCGTGTCGCGCTTCGGCGGGGCAATGCGACGCAGCCGAAAGCTGTACGGGCTCGTCGGGCGCGTGTCCGGCGGATGGTTTCGCAGCAGCGACGACTGCCTGTACGGGCACCTCCAACGGTGGTGTCTGCGACGGGACTGACTCCTGCGACGGCTCCGGCGCCTGCGTTGATGGCTTCGCGGCAGCGACGACTCCGTGTCGCGCTTCGGCGGGGCAATGCGACGCAGCCGAAAGCTGTACGGGCTCGTCGGGCGCGTGCCCGGCGAACGGTTTCGCAGCAGCGACGACTGCCTGTACGGGCACCTCCAACGGTGGCGCCTGCGACGGGACTGACTCCTGCGACGGCTCCGGCGCCTGCGTGGACGGCTTCCAGCCAGCAACCACAATCTGCCGACCCTTCCAGGGAGGGTGCGACCTACCCGAGAGCTGTACGGCGGAAGGCACCTGCCCGCTGGATGTCAATCCGGCCTGCCCATCCGACACGCAGATCGCACCAACGGCCACGAGCTGCGAGGATTTCACAAGCGGCACGGCGGCTGACTTAAACGAACTGCTGTACGGGCTGAAAGGAGGTAAGATCAACTCCATTAGCCCCGGAGTGTTGTTCCTTTACGACACGGTCCACCTGGATGCGGCTTGTAGTACCATCAACGTCGTCCAGACCGATGGTCCATGGGAACCGCGATTCCTGGGAGTGCACCAGAGTCAGGTCGTTCTCTATAGCCTGAGTTGCACCAGACTCAACGTTGGGACAGTGTCAATTAGTTCAACTGGTGATGTGACCATCACGGGCGTGCCGCCAGGCGATTACGTACTGGGGATCAAGTACGACCCGACTACGCTCAAAGGGTTCACTCCCGGAGCGAATCCCAGCGCGACGTTCGTGTTTACGGTGGATACTTGCGGCGTCGGATCTGGGAGCGATGACATCGACGTGAATCCCAAGCCGTAGGACTTAAGTGACCTAGGGGAACTCTCCGGTCTGGGAGAGTTCCTGCGGTCCTGCGGCTAAAAGCTAAATGCGTCGAGAGCGGCCTCCGATCCGCCAGTGACTCGAAGTAAAGGCGGAAACGAGACCGCTCACGAAGCCCCTTTTGAAACGTTAACCACGCAACAAGCAACTATCAACAAAAACCAATGGGAGGCGCGGCAACGAGCCTCCCATTTTTTCCCGAATCTCGGTGTTATCAAACTGCCAACCTCGTGAACGGATTTTTACGAATTCCCTCTCAAAGTCCCCGCGCCTTGCACGCCGCACAAGGCGCTAATATCGCGCACTTTTTTCCGGCAGGGATGGCGTCAGTAACGAAACGTCATACGCCTGGAACGGTGCGATCCGCCGTGCGCTCGCCCGGTCGGGTCCTCGCACTCCTAGCCCTGGTTGTGATCGTCTGCGGCTTACCCGCAAAGGCTGTGGCCAAGGCTGCGCCCGTATGGGTTCGCCTCGAGTTGGTCGAGAATACGGCCGACGGATCGGCATTTAACCGTTGTGAGATCGAAGGGACTCTGAAGTCCCGTGACGTGCGTGGCTGGCGCTTCTTCTATGGAGAGGCACAGGCCGGCGCGGGAGCACGTTGGGAGCCGGTGCGCCCTCAGAGTGGATGCGGGCTGGTAGCTTCCGAGCGTGCCGTTAACCCATGGAACCTTCGCGGCTCGCCGTACCTGTTGGTGGGCGTAACGCTGGAGGGCGCAGCCACTTCCGATAACGAGGTACGGTTTCAGGCCTCACTAACGATCCGCAGGCTGAGCGCATTCGGAAAGGATGGCAAGCCGGTCTACGAACAGCACGCGGAGTCGCGGACGCTGCGAGTACCGCCGCGAAACAGTGCCGTAATCCCTATCCTGGTAGCCAGCCGGCAGGAGACAGAAGCGTTCGGCGTCCGCGAGCTGCTACTGCGGTTTCGCGTCGCTGGTCCGAGCCCCCGGGGTCGAATACGGCGAGGTCGCAGTTACAGCCGATGTGCCACGGTTAACGATCTTCCTCGACGGCGGCCTCGTCGGCCGCACCTCGTCTGACGGTCCCTTCGTGCTGGGAGCGGTACGGACTGGCAAGCGGGAGATCGTCGTCGTGGATCCTTCGGGGCGTGAAGCGCGGACAGTGGCGCGGGTCGAAAAAGGTAGCCGCACCAGCGTCTCGCTTTCACTCCTGAACATGTCAGCGGCGTCCGGCCCCCGGCGACTACGGCCAATCGGAAGCAACCCGCAGGGCAGCGAAGAGTTCTGGCGGGAGAAAGACAGCGCCCTTGTCGTGCGCATTCCCGGCGGGGCGTTACGTATGGGAAGTGCAGAAGGAGAGGGCGAGTCGAACGAACATCCTCAGCACGCAGTGCGCGTCCGGGACTTCCTGATGGACAAGACGGAAGTGACCTGGGGCCAGTTCAAGCGCTTCCTCGCTGCTTCGAGCCAGCCTCCTCCGAAGTCTCCCGTGTGGGGGATGCCCGAGGCATTACCGGTTTCCAGCATCAGTTGGGGCGAGGCCGGCGCTTTCTGTGCATGGGCCGGCGGCCGGCTCCCGACCGAGGCCGAATGGGAACGCGCGGCCCGGGGCGACGACGGTCGAAAATACCCGTGGGGTAATACGTTTGACCCCTGGCGCTGCAATACGAGGGACGGCGGTCCGCATGCACCTACTCCAGCGGGTGAATACCCGGACTGTGTCAGCCCTTACGGCGTTCTCGATCTTGCAGGAAGCGTAGCCGAGTGGTGCTCGGATTGGTACGAAGACGCTTA
This sequence comes from Blastocatellia bacterium, assembly GCA_963786645.1. Taxonomy (GTDB): domain Bacteria; phylum Acidobacteriota; class Blastocatellia; order Pyrinomonadales; family Pyrinomonadaceae; genus PSRF01. Next base: position 229,083 of record CAWAZW010000003.1, on the reverse strand, counting down.
CTATTCGAAGAGTCCGGCTCGAGAATCCAACCGGTCCTGAAACCGGGACTAGCCGCGTGTCGCGCGGCGGGGCTTGGATGACCGCGTCACAATTCACTCGTGTTGTATCCCGAGCCGGAATTGACCCGACATGGCACGGTCCCATGCAGGGGTTCCGATGCGTTCAGGACGATCAGAAGGAGGAGGAAAAGTGACCCGCGCCATGGTCTCGTTGCTGATGATCATGCTGGCGTTTTCTGACATGTCCACCGCACAGTCAATAGTCGATACTCCGTCGTCCACGCGCATCGAAGTACGCGTCGAGACCCTTGCAAATCTCGAAGGTGGAGGCGCTGAGCGCTGCGAGGTCACACAGGTCAAAAATGCAAACTCCTCTCTAACCTTTGCCTTTTGGAGCACAGTTGGTGCGGCCCAACGTGCAGATACCGAGCCGGCGGGAAAGAAGAGCGCTAGTCGCTTCTCCGACGTACCGCCAGTCGCTGTGGAGTCGGGTCTTTCCCTGGCATCTCGCCGGTGCCTTCCGGCTCTCCTTTTCTAATCCAGGAGGTTTCGGCAACTGTGGGATGGGACTCCGGTACGATGGACCCTGGCGCTGGCAGGGGGTTCCGGGTTTCACTCACGCTCAGCTCACGGCAACTGACTGGATCCTCCAACGAGGGCAAACCGCTCTATAGCGCGCCCGTGAAAGACCTCCGGTCCACCCGGCTCGAACCTGGAGAGGAGTATCTTGTGCCTGTCGCTGGTGAATCCTCGCGGTCCCGAGACGCTGGGCAGTTCATGAAATTGTGCTGCGCATCCGGGCAGGTTGGGCCAGTCGCGATGGGGCCACCGAAGATGGCGCTCTCGCCGTAGAGGAGGTAGCGCCGGGCTCGGAGATTGTTCTGGATGGAGGCATTGCCGGTCGAGCCAGGCCAGACGGAAGCCTTCTGCTTTCAAACGTTCCGGTGGGCCAGCGTGAGGTGCGCATCCGCGGTGCGTCGAGGCCAGTCGTCTCTCGTATCGTGTCCGTCGTGATGGGAAGAACTATTCTGGTGACGCCCGGGGCGGCGGCGGGGGCTCTCCGCCTCAACCCTCGCTCACCACCGCCGGCAAGAACTCGCAGGGATTTCAGGAATACCGCCGAGTGCGCGACGGAGCGATCATGGTCCATATCCCGGAAGGCGATTTCCTGATGGGGAATCTGCAAACAGAAGGAGCCCCGTTGCCTCACACCGTTTACGTTTCTTCGTTTCTAATGGACAAGCTCCCTTTGACGAGAGGTCGCTTCAAACGCTTTGCAGCTGCCACCGCACGTCCACTTCCGCCGGATCCCTATTGGGGTGTCCAGGACGATTTTCCTGTGGCTTTTGTAAGGTGGGACGAGGCGAAGGCCTACTGTGAATGGACGGGCGGGCGACTTCCAACCGAGGCAGAGAGGGAGAAGGCGACACGTGGCACTGACGGCCGCATGTGGCCCTGGGGAAGCGAGCCGCCCAGCCCCGAGCGCGCAGTGTTCCGCCGCAACTGGGGTCTGGAAGGCAACGATGCGGTCGGCATTCGCCCGGCCGGCGCCAGCCCCTACGGTCTCCTGGATACTGGGCGGAAACATGTGGGAGTTTTGCGAGGATTGGTGGAGCCCCGACTACTACACATCGAGCCCACGGAGGATCTCGCGGGTCCAAAGATCGGCAGGGCACGCGTTGTAAGGGGTGGCTCGTGGGACAGCCGCCCCACGGTGCTGAGCGCCTCGAGCCGTAATTTTGCCTACACAGGCTACCGCGAAGGAGATTTCGGGTTCCGGTGCGCCGCGGATCCGCCGCGATGAGCGTCGACTCTGGCGGCCTTGAACACGGACAGTTGCACATTGTGGTGTACTGCATAATCGCTGTTGACTACGAGCTTCAATTCGCTTAGTTTGCGGATTTGCTCTTCATCATTAACCGGATTGCGCAATGCCGTGAACACTGGCGGAGCGCCTTGAAAATAAGAGGATGGTCATATGAGAAATCGCACTTGTAGTTGGTTAGTTGGATCGCTCTTCATCGTGCTGCTCTCGGCATCGCCGTCGCCGGCTCAGCAGCAGTCATCGACCGATGATTTGCGAAGCGAAATTAAAGCGCTCACACAGACGGTGAAGGAGATGCAGAAGGATCTTCAAGAGATCAAAGCGCTCCTGGTAAGTCGCGCGCCGGCGGGGCCTCAACAGAACGTCGTCCTTGACCTCAGCAACAACCCGTCCAAGGGAGAGGCAACGGCGAAACTAACACTAATCGAGTTCTCGGACTATCAATGTCCATTCTGTGGCAGGCACGTCCGTGATACTGCTTCGCAGATCGATAAGGAATACATCTCGACCGGAAAGCTCAGACATGTCTTCATGGACTTGCCTCTGGAAGCGATCCACAAGGTCGCCTTCAAAGCGGCAGAAGCTGCCAATTGCGCTGGTGAGCAAGGGAAATATTGGGAGATGCACGACCGGCTTTTTGAAAACCAGAATAAACTTGAGTTGTTGACGCCTCACGCAGAGGCTATCCGTCTCGATGTTCCCAAGTTCGAGGAGTGCATGAACAGCGGTCGTCAGGCGACAGCGGTCCGGCAGGATATGGCCGAAGCTCGAAAGGCCGGGGTGACGGGCACGCCTACATTCTTTTTGGCCTACACCGACCCGAAGAGCTCGAACGTCACAACTGTGCGCAGGCTGACGGGCGCGCAACCGTTTGCAAATTTTAAGGCCGAGATCGACAAGCTGCTAACCGCCGAACCGGAAGCGCCTGCGCCAAAGGGCGGGCAAAAGTAGAGTTCGCGCTCGGTTTAAGATGCAATGCCGGCTTATGCTTTCGCCTGCTTACTCGGCCCACATGAAGCTTTTAGGTAAGCCGGGTTAGCGACTGACATGATCATAGCGTGCTAAAATCTTGCTACGCTGGAGGAATTCGAAAGTATGGCAAAGCACAGACGTGACAATGGCCCACAGCCCGATCCGCCCAGGCAGGTTCCGAACAAGTCTTCCGACGGACTGATACGTGTCGCGATACTGGTGGGGTTGGTTTTGTTGGTCGGGATCTCAGGATTGAACCTGTACGAGACGCGCCGGCAGCGGACCGAGCTAAACGATCGAATGACGCAGTTGGCCACGGCGATCAGTACAAAACCGGCTGCCACGCCGCCGCAACGACCCAGTGGTCCTGACCCTGAAAAAGTCTACACCGTGAAACTCGAGGGAGCGCCCTTCAAGGGTCCGAGCGGGGCGCCAATCACGATTGCCGAGTTCTCTGAGTTCCAATGACCGTTCTGCGCCAGGGTCGGTCCGACCCTCGAACAGATTCGCAAGATCTACGGTGACCATGTACGCATTGTTTGGAAGCACCTTCCGCTCGAAATGCATAAGAATGCCAGGCCGGCAGCAATGGCGGCGGAGGCGGCAGGCAACCAGGGCAAGTTCTGGGAGTACCACGACAAGCTGTTCGCTAATCAAAACAAGCTCGGGCCGGACGACTTGAAGCAATACGCAAAAGATCTCGGCCTTAACATGGCGCAATTCGAAAAGGACCTCCTTGATCCCGCAAAGAAAAAGCGTGTGGATGACGATATGGCGGAGGCGCGCGCTCTCGCGGTCACCGGCACGCCGGGATTCTTCGTAAACGGTCGTTTCCTCAATGGAGCTAAGCCATTCGCGGAGTTCGCCAAGGTAATCAACGCCGAACTCCAACGCCTCAACATTCCAGTACCGCCGGCAGCTACTGCCCAGGCCGTCGCCGGCCGCGGCCGTGCCTGCTCGACAATAGTCGGCCGGGCGTTGCTCGGGAAGGGCGTTCAATCAATCGCAGCTACGATCCAAACAGAAACTAGGGAGACCTTTTTAGGTCTCCCTAGTTTTTTCTGTTGCAACGGGCCGGACCACCAGCGGTCGAAAAATCTATTTGGCGGCCGATTCTGTCGCTGAATTTGCTAATTGACTACAAAGCTCGTTGCCGCCGGTGTGCCCTTATCGGTCAGTTCAACTTTTCATTTAGGCTACGATCCTGCTGCGCGTAAAAATCGTTGTATTTCTCAACCTACTCCCTGGGATAAAGGCCTGTCAACACCAAAAATTTGTCACCGCGAGCAGCGGCAGGTTCTGTAAGTCTGCCATGTCGAGACGTCCAAAAAAGGCAGAATCGTGCCATTTAAAAGGGCACGCAATCCCGATGCAATAAAACCGCAACACCTTTACAATCTCTGCATAACTTGCAGATTGCCCTCTGCAGACCCACTGCACGAACCAGTTCGATAAGGAACCTCAAAGCAGGCGCCGCGTTCCTTGTGTTCATTTCCGAGCTAATCAAGTGCGAGAGCTGACCGGATCAGCCCGCTCTTCTCCCCGTCAGAGCTGGAGCGTTCTTGTGGGTCTTCCAATCAACGTGGATTCGTTCGACCCATCCGCTCCGCAGGCGCTTACCAAAGATGCAGCGACGTGAAGGTGGGGAGCGGCGTAGCAGTGGCGGTCAAGCTTCAAAGACTTCTTCGTTTCGATTCCGCCGGTGCGAAATTATCTTGTGACTTTTTCACCGGCAGCAACCTCTCCGGAAACCCTCTTGGACAGCGTTGCGCCCCGGCAGTCGCCCAGACTGTCTTTTGCTGAAGGAAAGGATAGTAATCATGAGTAGAACTCCCTCCAGGCACATCTCTAAAGTGGTCTGTACCAAGGGGCGAGTGGCGCTAACACTGACGTTAACGCTGGTCGCCTTCTTTGCGACCGTTGGGGTTTTGGCCGAAGACTACACCACGTTTCCCGGCGGTAATGCGGCGAGTGAACCAACGAGCTTTTTGAGGTCGTTATCGTCATTACCTTCCACGGTAACCACGCCGTTCTTCAACGCCTCCACGCTGACGCCGGCGCCGACGGCGACGCCGACGCCGCTCCCCGGCATCTGTTCCAACAGCCCGACGACGGCGTGCGGCATAAATGCCGACTGCCCAGCGGGAGGCACCTGCCGAATCCCGACCTCTGGTGGCACAGTTCTGGGTGACCAGCCGTGTTTGGCCCAGGCCTCTGGCATCGCAGGCGGATGTACAGCGAACGACGTCAGCGTCGCCCAGACAACCAATCTTAGAGTTGTGGACAAGGATCCCGTCGCGGACGGCGTCCAGGGCTGTCTGTTCCCCGGCGATAGCGCCACAGTCTCCTTCGTGGCGCAGTTCCATTCGACCGCAACGGCGCGATATGACGTCGGCGTATGGACCTCCCAGAATGGCGGCAGCGCGTTAACAGGGACGAGTGGCTCGTGCTCGGTCGCAAACTTCCCGAGCGCGCCAACTCCACCTTGGCTCAACCAAGAATCGAGCATTCCGGCCGACGTCTGTGGCGACATCAGTAGCGCCGCAGATGTGTACTCAAGTATCAACAACATTGAAGTCGCTTGCGTCGATACCAATGGCGACGGCAACCTGGATATCAACACCTGCTTGAGTTGGGCTCAGAATGCCACCAAGAAATCTGCTGACGCTTGCACCAGCCCGATCCAGGCCACGGCCGGCACGACCTCCAAGTGCAATTGCGGGCAGCTGCCCGGAATCGCGATTCCGGTCCCAGGCATCATCAAGGTCGACAAGGTGACGAAGGATCCAGACGGCAATCCACTTAATGACCCGACCCTCTTCAACTTTTCGATAAGCGGTCCTGACGGCGACCTTCCCGATAATTTCCAGCTCGCCAACGCGAGCGCTGTGCACGAAAGCCCGTCTCTCAACGCCGCCGCAGGCGCCGGTACGCAGTACGCGGTGACGGAACAGCCGAACACCGGGTATGCAACGACCGCCACCTGCGTCAGCGACCAAAGCGTGAACGGCGTCCCGCGTCCAGCCCAGAATCCGTTCGCGGGTAACGGTATGGTTACCCTGCACGCCGGCGAGACGCTCACGTGCACCTACACGAATAGGCTCCTCGACCGCTGTGCCGGCGTGACCTGCGCGGCCAACACTCAGTGTACGACGAATGCCTGCGACCCGGCCGACGGCGTGTGTAAGCCGATCTACCAGCCCGCGACGACGGCGTGCGGTGACCCAACCGACGACGCGTGTAACAACCCCGACCACTGCAGCGGAACCGACGGCTCATGTGTCAACGAGGTCGAGCCGACGACGACGGCATGCGGTGATGCCGGTGGCGCCTGTACCAACGCGGACTTCTGCAACGGCACGGGCGGCTGTACGGACAACGGGTTCAAGGCTGCCACCACGGCGTGCGGCGACCCAACCGACGACGCGTGTAACAACCCCGACCATTGCAGCGGAACCGACGGCTCATGCGTCAACGAGGTCGAGCCGACGACGACGGCCTGCGGTGATGCCGATGCCGCGTGTACCAACGCGGACTTCTGCAACGGCACGGGCGGCTGTACGGACAACGGGTTCAAGGCTGCCACCACGGCGTGCGGTGACCCAACCGACGACGCGTGTAACAACCCCGACCACTGCAGCGGGACCGACGGCTCATGCGTCAACGAGGTCGAGCCAGCGACGACGACGTGCCGTGCGGACGCCGGGGATTGCGACGTAGCCGAGCTGTGCGACGGCGCGGGTGCGTGTCCGGCGAATGGCTTCGAGTCAGCGGGCACGCTATGCGGCGATGGGACGAACACGGTGTGCGACAACCCGGACACCTGCAACGCCATCGGGCAGTGTGCGAACGACAACAACGAGCCGTCCACGACGGTATGCCGCCCGGATACGGGTGGGTGCGACGTGGCGGAGAACTGCGACGGCGTCGGTAGCTGCCCGGCCGACGCGAAAGACGACCCACCAACCGTAACACTCGCTTTGAACTTGCTATGCGAGAACGGGGACGGACCCGAACAGGGAGGAGCCACGCCAACGCAGTTGGTCGCGACTGTAAGCCCGAGCGGTTCATACTCGTATAGTTGGACTGGACCAGATGGTCCCATCCTCGACGGACAAGGACAGCCACTCGACGCAGCGGCGATCACCCCGACTAAACCCGGCATCTACACTGTCGTGGTGACGGATAATGCTACGAGTTGCCCAAACGATGCAGCTTTCAAACTGTGCTTCGGGGGAGAGCAATTAGTTGCTTCTGCCGCTCCGACGCAGCAGCCGCAAGCTACCGCATCTTTCACTGTCGCAGCGAGATCGCAACCGACAGGATTTCGCGCTTACTTAGCCAGACTTCTCTCGGTGTTCGGCTAAAATTTGGGCGCCTAAGCGCCGACCGGCGTAAAAACCTGTCGGCGCTTTTCATTTGCCTGGTCTCATCCAGGAATAAGTTACTTATTGGTCCGCCGGGCTGACATCACCAGAATGATCGCGTCTCCGGATGGTCCAACATTCAGAGTACCTACAATCACCGGCTCGCCTTCTCTCATGCTGATATCGGTGTTCAGGCCGGTTGGCTCGTAATTGATGATCGGCCCAGCCGGCGCATTCGACGCAACCATGGTGGCCGTTTGAATGGGTATGCGTGCGCCAAAAGCGAAGCCTTCCATTTTGACGATCTGGTTTCCGGAGGTATCAACGGCCAGCTTTACATTGTTCACGCGAAACTCATTGAAGCTCGGCGTTATTCCCGCAGTCGTAGCCGACGGAGATCCCAATAACGGCCCACCGATCCACTTAAGATTCAGGCGTCCATCATTTTTCACGCGATTGATGAGGGTGGCTGCCAGTCGATAGTTTTTAAACGGCAGCGAAGCACGCAGCTGTTTCACAACGCCGTCGAGGACCGCAGGGAGCCTCGAGTCGTCGATATCCTGATTAGTGGCCACGAGCAAGTAAAGTTGAGTGTCCAGATTCGTTTCAACGTCTTTCTGAGTTGTCTGGGAAGCTGGAGTATTGCGCGCAGCTTCGGTTGAGTCCTGGGCCATCGCCTGTTGCCCGGTAGCGACCACCAGTGCAAGCAGTAACAAGAGGATCGCGGACAGATTTCTATACACACGCATATTCATATCTCCTTCAATCAAAGTTGAATTAGTAGGCGACTCGACAACTGCGGATGGGCCAGCAATCGTTGGCTAACACGCGCCGCGGCGCGCAAAGTTCCACCAAGCAAGGGCAATTATTCGGCAGGTGCAACTCGGTTCCGCGATTGCACCGCAGCGCAAGTTAATCGACCGCGTTGTACCTGAAGCCCGGTGTTAAGTCCGGGTTATAGATTGGACCGGCGACGTGCTAACGAGATGCTAAAACTCCCTCGTTACTCGCCAAAGGAACGCGTAACTCAAACCTCGCGCCTTTTCCATTCGCCGTTGAAACTAATCGCGCGGTGCCGCCTGCCTCTTGCATACGCTTCTTCACAATAGCCAAACCGAGACCGGTGCCCCTTTGCTTGGTCGTAAAGAAAGGTTCCCAAATACGCTGCCGCAACTCTTGTGGCACTCCTGCCCCACTGTCTTCGACCGAGATTACAAGATGCCCATTGTCCAATCGCTCGGTTATTGAGATCTCTTCGCCGGCAGGCGTCGCCTGCAACGCGTTCAAAAGCAGATTTGAAAGCGCTACTCTCACCGCTGACACCGCGGCGCCCCCAAGTTCCTCGTCACTTTCGACCCTCGCGTTGAGCCTGACGCCTTCTTTTTCCGCGCTTACTTGAAACAATCGGACCACTGCTTCAACAAGTTGGTTTGCACGCAAAGGCAATTCAGCAGGAGCTTCACGCCGGGCGAATGTCAGCAGTTGAGTCACGCTTTGTCCCAGCCGATCGGTCTCTCCGACTATCAGACTCAGGTCGCGTGCGTATTCCTCGCTCAGGCTCTTATCTTCACCCATCACCTGCGCGATTGATTTAATGGCAGACAAGGGGTTCTTAATCTCATGGGCCACCGTGGCGGCCATTTGACCCAGCGTCGCCAGCCGCTCGCGCTCGGCCAGTTTCCTTTCCAACCTCACGTTCTCTTCAACTAAACGACAATCATCAATGGCGATAGCTACCTGGTCCGCGAGTATTTCGAGAATCGCGCGGGTGTCCTGCGTCATGCTTCCAGACGCCGCGTCAACCAATAAAAGTCCGGAAACTCTGTCCTCGCGTCGCAGTGGGTATGCGATTGTAAAACCGTTTGCCTCCAGCGTTGGTTCCTCTTCAACCGGCATCCATCTCTCGCGTTGAGACAAATCGAGGATCTGATTTATCCAATCCTCCGACAAAGCCGTCGTCACCCGCGGACAATCGCTCGTTCTCCGGTGCTCCGTTTGAACGGGAATCGTTCCTGACCGCAATTCGAACCCTGCGCAATGCCAGGCGTGGTCGTAGCCTGTTGCTCAACGAAATCAAGGAGTTCCGGCAACTCACGGTATTGCCCCGCATGCGAACTGATGCGGGAAACAATTTGCCGGTAAAGAGTCGCTTCCCGTTCAAACAACTTATGGAAACGCGTTTCCAACCACCTTCGAAGTGGAGCTGCAGCGAGCGCCAGCGCCAAAATCAGCAGGGCTTCGACTACGCCCGCGCGCACGCCGTAACGCGAGGTAACCCAATCGCCGGCCGTGCGTATTCCGTAGAGGTAAACCGCCAGGATCACGGCGGCAAACGAAGCAACGATCAAACTCTCTTCGATTATTAATTCCAGATAGCGATAACGGTAGATGTAGTAAGCGAGTAAGGCAGACGGCAACAACGAACCCAAATTAGCCAGGGTGTTTAAGTACAAGCCAAGCGGAGTTCCCTTGCCCAGCCCCAGCGCCAACGCCGCCAGGATTACTACCCCAATGGCCAGAAATGAAGCGGCGAGCGTTCGCATAATTCTCCGCTCGCTTCGGTTGACGCTCTTGCGAGCAATCAACAGCTCGGTGACTGCAATCACTATCAGCACGTAAGTGATCCAGACCGCCATCGGCAAAACCAGGAAGTTCACCGCCGACATCATTGGCGCATATGGACCAGCCCAGATTTTGTAAATTGCAATCGGAAGGAACAACGGCGGTGCGTACGAGAGGTACAGCCGGATCTTCTCGGAGAGTTTTAACGGACGATCTGCCGAGTTGGCCCAGAGCAGGATGTGAATGTGCAGCAGAAACGAATAAGCAAAGGTGATGCTAATGACAGCAAGCGGTATCGACCGGCACGCAGTACCGGCGCCCAGTTGTCGTAAGTGAAGCCGAACAGCCCGTGCAGGGTTATGAACAGGTTGCTCGCGTGCCACCCGCACATGGTGAGTGCAAGGGCAAACAGCAGTCGTTCGATTGAATTGAGTTTGCGCCGGCGGGAAAAGAGTTGGATTCCCATCCAGAGCGGTAAGACGGCCCCGATTGAGTACCCAACGAGTTGGAGGACTTCGAGTGGAGACATTTTCAGAAGGAGGCAGGCGGCAGGAGCAGGGGGCAGGACACTAATCGCAGAAGGAGCATAAGATTTTCACTCTCTTCCTCAAAGGACAGACCGCTATATTCGAGAGCTGGCCAAGGACTCCTGCTCCTGCCACCTGCCGACTGCCTCCTGCCGTCTGCACACTATTGGTTCGCCGCGCTGCGTGCCGGCAGAGGAACGATTGTGATCTCGATGCGCCGGTTTTTCGCGCGACCCGCAACGGTATTGTTGTTGGCCAGCGGGTTGGAGGCCCCCATTCCGTTAGCTTGAATGCGACTGGCTTCGACCCCCGCAGATTGAAAGCGATCTGATAATTGCCGGGCGCGTTCCTGCGTTAGCTGTTGCAGAGTCACTTCGTCGCCGCGGCTATCGGTAAACGACTCGATCACTATCTGATAGTCAGGATTGGTAGCGAGCAACGCCGCGAGTGGCTCTAATCTCGCGGCCGCCCTCGAGTTGAGATCAGCTACACGTGGACCACCCCAGATCGATTCGGGCAGCAGCAACTGCAAGCCGCGAGACGTTTCCCTCAACGTGCCGTATTTGCCCAACGACTGTCGTAATGTAGCTTCGGAGGCCCGTCTCTGTTGTTCACGCGCTTCGGCGTTTCGGCGATCGTCCTCAGCATTCTTTGCCCCTTCAAGACGAGCAAGGTTTATCTTTGCGGTTTCGCCTTCGGCCCGGACGGTTTGAAGTTCATCTCGCAAACGCGCGAGCTCAATACGCTGTTCGCGCACCTGCTCACTTGATGTAGCGGCGTCTCTTTCCGCTAACTCACGAGCGCGCTGCTCTCGCGTCAGCTCACCACGCAGTTGTTCGATCTCGCGTTGCGCAGATTCCGCAGTCCGTTCAGCGGTGCGTATTGCTTCGTCGCGCTGTCGAATCTCCTCACGACGCAAACGTGCTGCGCGTCTTGATACCGCCATCTCCTCGGCGCGCGCGGCAGAGGACGTGGCCTTGCGGGCCAACAGATCAACTTCCGCTTCTGGCTCGTCGACGCGCAAAGCCTTTTCAGCCGCCTGCAAATCATCCTCAGCCTGTTGCAACTCCTGCGGCGCATCCTGTCGTCCACCCGCGAACCGCGCGAGGTTTACAGCCTGACGCGCGCCCAGTAAGGAGACTGGAATGTCGCGGTAATCCGATGTCGCAATCTGCGGAACTCGACGGTCGGTAAAATAGTCGCTTGAGTTGCCGATGTATTGCACGTTCACGGTTTCAGCCTGACTGTTACCTGGACGACGCGGCGGAATATTTTCCAGCACCACCATGCGGCTGGGAACTTTCATTAGGAAGTGGGGCTCCGCAGTCACGACCAATGCAAACGTTTGCAACGGGGTTGTGACGTCGAGCTTGGAAGCAATGTATGGACTGCCGCCTCTTTTGATTTCGCCGAGGTTATCTACCCTTCCATCCGGCGATATGGCCCACAGGACAAAGGTGGTGTAAATTCCCCCCAGCTCATGCGCGCGCGGCAGGTTATCAATTGAAAGTTCGACCCTGGTTCCACGACGGCCCGCGCGTTTCACCTTGGCTTCGCCCTTCAAGCGTGGCAGCAGCGTCGTACCTCTAAACTTTACTTCCACACTTTCGTCGAGGGGATAGGTGATGGCTGTCGTCGTCCGCGCCAAATCACCTTGCGTGAAAACGGTGACTGGGAGTACGGCACAGAGTATGAAGGCCAGTATCGAAAATCGGACCAGAACAGGGCGTAACATCAGAAAACTACTCCTTTGTCTCTTTTAAATCGCGGGCTCCGTTGGGGACCATCCCTTACTTGATGCAACGACTGGGTTCATTGTTGCCGAGCCTCGCGAAAAGGGTCAAGGTCATCGGCCGGAGGATTTCTTCTGATAGCGCGTCTTTCGGTCGGCAATTATCTGCACTATTGCAACGGAAAGTGCGGTCACAAGCACGATGTGAATGAAGCCGCCCTTACCCATAGCGAATTTGAGTACCAACCAAACGATGATCAGAATGGCGACTGCCGGCCACATATTAATTCCTCTAGTGAACGATTTCCCCTGCTGTTGATTCCTCTGCTTAAAACCGAGTGCATTCTAGCTTAGTGAGCAAAAGTACGTGCCAATGCTATCGAGCCTGTGTGTTGCAGGCATGCCGGGGGATCTGACGGTCAATCATTGGCGCTTTGATCGTTTTGGCCGACTTGGACTATCAACACGCAGGACCTGGATTTTAGCCATCTCGAGATAGAAGTGCTCAGGAAGCACTGCATTAATCGCAGAACCTGTCTGAGGCGGCGGCTCTGGATGGTGTCGAAGTGTGCCGGTGACTTTGATAGCTGTATGACAACCGAGGTTGATTAGTTCGTTCGTACGCGCGAGTTTGACGTCACGGAGATAGATTGCTCCTTCCTCATACGTAACCGCCATCCCAGCTTTCAACCCGCTTAAGAGTAGTCCGTTAACGGTAAACTCCTGACCGACCTTCGGGAGCATTTCGCGTCTAAATGCATCTCGCCTCTGCTCAAGGCTTGAGTCAGGAACCAGGAAACTCTGGAAATGATGATACGGAGCATCATTACTTCCAGCCACACTCACGACGCCCATGCCAGGCAGCGTTATCTTGCGACACAAAGTGCAGACCTGACTCTCAACTAAGAGATGTTCGTCCTTGAAGAAACGCAGTATCCGATCCGGAACCAGGCATTTGTCATCATTGTGTAGATAGTCACGTTCGAGCTTTCTCCACGTGGCGGCAATTCTGTGCGCGTCTTCTCCGATCAAAGTCTTTACAGCACCGGTCTGATAAGGAAACGTGTCGGGAGAGCACACCAAGCCAGGTCGTGAGCAATCCACTCCTGCAATGCCATCCGTTACGAAAGGGGTGACGGCAACGATTTCGACCTTATCGATCGGCGGTAAGGCTTTGACCAATCTAATGAACGGATTGCCGGCCTTGCCTTTGCTTTGCGAATAAGCAGCAGCAGGCGAAAACACACAGACAAGAACAACTACGCCCCAAAGTATTCTGCTCACAAAGTTACTCCATATGAGTGGCGACATTCAGTTCCGCGCTTCGATGGCGCGTTTGGACCATTGCCAGAGACCGCCGGTAATCTCAACGGGCAAGCGGTGGCCCAACTGGCGGGCCAGCATTACAATCTGTCCGCGATGATGACCTTCATGCGCGACGAAATAGGTTAGAACGTGGCCTACGTCGAGGGGAAGATTGCGCCAGGCATAGGAGGACGAAACAGGAATTACACCGGCTCGGTCGAAACCGAGATTAAGCAAACTGATGATCCCGTGGCTACTGTGGCGTAGCGCCGGAAGCAGCTCTTTCGGTCCAACCTTATGTCGATTGACCACTCGTGGCACTGCGATGCCGTGGTCCTTTCCTAACGTCTTGATCCACATACACCGCGCGTTGTGAATATGGCCGGCGATCATCCGAACAGTTCGTCGTGGAGCGCCCGGCACTTTGGCTCCCCAAAGCTCGGCCGGTAAGTTTTCGAGTAGAAACTCTGTGACGCGGTTGTTAGTTCTCCAGGCAGCAAGCAGCATGTCTCGCTGGTCAAGTGCAGAGTGCATCTACAGATCCTTCAACAGAAGAATTCCGATTAGGCGTGGCATGGAAGCCGGCGGAAGGTCAGGAGCCCTTCTTTCTTCCACCTACTACGACCGCATACAAACCAGCAACAAATAGTAAGACGCCGAATGCAAGCGCGGCATATTGACCCAAAGCATAAGCGCCACTGCCTTCGACGCGGCGAAAACCCAACAAGTTTGAGAGCAGCAAGGCCGCTCCCCAAACAAGAGCGATTGCGCCGATAATCCGATACCGGTTCACTTGACCTCTCCCAAGGTTATTGGATGCACTGCTACCTCGCTGGAAGACTTGTTATGCGGATCCCCCACATAACGCACGCTGGACTTACTCACTGTCAGTGACATTTATGCTGCTACATTGGATGATGAGTTTGCTGTCAGTCCGCTCGGATTGCAATTCAATAAATAGGTTGCCCGGCTTCGATTTCTGAGATTCAGCATAACCCAACCAAGCCACCTCTAAACTTGGACACTCACCGAAGAACGCCTTTACTTCATCAAAATTGGTAATGCCGCCACAACGAAAATATATGTTTGGGCTTCTGTGTCCAGATTGGCCCTCCCACAGTAGGGCCTGGATTGTCATCGTCACTTCACGACGTGGTCCGAGCTGTACGCTATCAATAAACGCGTGATGGAAGTCGTGTTTTAGGTTAGGAAGCTCCATCACATGTACGACCATCCCCGACCGCTGCAAGCGTTTGTTCGGCGGCGTGTTTATTCGGAACGTGTTAATTGTGGGACCTCTGCTTCGTTCAGGAAACTGACTAGCTGACCGTAATCTGAAAAATCCTCAATCACATGTTTTGCTCCCGCTTGATGCAACATGGCTGCCGATTCCCCATAACCGACACCTAGAAAAGCAAAATCAAGACGACGAGCAGCGTGGACATCCCAAAGCCCATCACCAATACTGACAATTTTTTCGAAGGCGCTCAGCCCATACTGCTCCAAAGACTGCGATACTGCCGCCCGTAAGATTTCCTCTCTCGACAACCCATCTTCAGCGTAGGCGGCCGGTATCCCCTCGATATCAATCTTGGCTGCTCTCAGCTTCAATAAAGCAGATTCGCGCCAACAACCTGTCGCAATAGCCACAGCCCAATCCGCTTCTCGCTTCAACCTACTTAGCGCAGTAGAAGCACCGACGATTTCGTCAAAGCTCGATAAATTGGTCTGGTATTGCTCAGTCAGCATGTTTACGAAGCAGTATTTGAATTTGTCTAACTCAGTGTCATCAGGATTTCGACCAAATCTCTCTTGAAAAATATGTAGTGTAATTCCTGAGTCGGTAGTGTGCGGGTATGCAGCCCAATCTGTGTCGATTTCAGTGATAGCGTGAGCTTCAGAAAGGGCTTTGACGAAGCATTCATTATCAACGTTGTTCGTATTCGTCAACGTGCCATCAATATCGAAAATTGCCAGCTTCACGTTTCCCTTTTTCTAGCATTCAGCGTAAGCCGTAAGCAGCCTCACGCTGGAATTGAACCGCCGCGCGGACAGCGTTGACAGCACGTTCACGATACGAAGGCTTATCTCCGGTCGGTCTCCAATGACCTGTTTGAGGTCGTACGCGGATCATCAATTCGGACGGTACCCAAGAGGCCTGTCCTGAGGCTTAGAAATCAATCTTTTGACCAACGCGGTGATGATCCCAGTCATTATCGTTGGCAGAGACAGAACGACGAAAATGATCTTCGACTCACTCAAGAAATGTCGGTACGACCCAGCGCTGCCTGCCGAGGACGTGACGTAAATCACCACGACAATTAATGTCACCAATAAGCCGGCAACTCCACCCCCGATCACGCCTAAATCACCGACTCCGACTGCGGTCCCAATGACCACGCCGACGAAGGCGCCGATAACACCAACGATGAGACCGAAAGCGAATGCCTCAACGAGACTTTGGTTATCAAACACCGTCAACAGAAAAAATATTAAGAAGCTGAGACTGGCACAGACTACTGCGCCGGTTAAACCGCTCAGTAAAATCCTTGCAATGCCCGGCATTTGACCACCCTCTACAAAATGAGCACGAAGCATCGAACGCTGGCCTTCAGCCCAGCGCCCGATCAGAATCCAAGCCGAAGGAAAGAAGTTATTCGAGAATCATGTTACCGCGCCGTCAGCTGTACGGCTTTGTTCGCTATCGCAGTTCTTTCAACTGCTCTCTCAATGATGCGAGATATTGCTTTAGGTCATATCTTTGTAGTCGCTCAACGGAATCGCAGAGCCTTAAGCCTGTTTCTTTTTCTCCAAGCTGAATGCTGGCCTGAATCAAATTCAACCCGGCCTGAGGGCCATGCTTCTCAGGTACATAAAATGGCAAGATTAAATCAAGCATTTGCACCAGGTAACCATTGTTCCCCAAATCCCCAGAAATCATCATCACGGCGTCTCCCGCCTCTGGAGCGGATTCTAAGGCCTTACGATAGAGTGTGATTGCCGAATCAATCTTCTTCTGCTCTAGTAATTTTCTAGCTATCCAGAGTTGAGGACGCCAACTGTCGGGAACTTGCGCTACCTTTTCGATAGCCCTATAAAAGCCATCCTCTCCCTCCACTTCACGATGGATTGCGCCCCACCATTCCAGGGCGTTGTCTTGGTTCGGGTCAACAGTTAAAGCTTTCCAAAGGGTCTGGAAAGATTTATCAGCTTCACCTTTCTCAGCGAAGACCTTAGCCAGGTTGGTAAGAATCACACCGGAGTCGCCGTTTTGCCCCAAATAGCTCTCCAGCACTTCTTGAGCTTCATTCAGGCAGCCACTGCTCATCAGCGCAATTCCAAGAACAGTCGTACTACGTTCCTTGTCTTGGTCTATTTGGACAAGCCGTCTTGCAGGTGACAAGCACTCCTCAAAGAAGCCATCCTGCAACGCCAGAACGATTGCCCCATACAATTCATCAGGGTGACTCTTCGACCTTTCAAAAGAATCAGGAAGAACCTTTTTTCGGTATTCTAGCTTCGCTATTAGAATCTCATTGCCATCACCGTCATACATGCGAATCATGTCGTCGCGCTGGCTTTGAGCGTCTTGTGAGACGGTAGCTCTCTGCTTGCCAAATGGTTTCTTAAAGATGCTCATTTTTCATTCCGCGGATAGTAAAAGCATCGAACGCTGCTCTTCACCTGCGGCGCGCGAATCAGCATTCAAGCCGCGAAGAAAGGATATTTGAGAAGCACGCTACCGCGCGATCAGGTGCAAAACGCTCGTTATGCTTCGGCAGTATTACTTATCTGCCACTCCCAAACCAGCCCATCCTCGGGGTGTTCGACGGTGCCCACTAAGCGAAACCGCAGTTTGTTCAAAACGGAAGTTGAGGCATTTTCTTCGGGCAACGTTTGCGCTGCCACTGTTATGTCGGGAATCTTGTCAAAGGCAAGGCGGATGAGTTCAGACGCCATTCGCGTCGCTACACCACGGGACTCGTGTCCAGGAAATGTGAAGTACGCAATCTCGACGCGGTTATTCTGGGGAGGTGACTTGAAACCGCAGGTGCCGACGCAGGTGCCGTTTTCCATTGCGAGATAGCCAATCCAGGGCGGTTCGTACGCGACCGCACGATACAGCTGAGTCATGGCCTTCACAACCTCCGCTGCAACATCAGGCGCGGATGGTACCGGCTTCGCCAGCGCCCCACTCTCTTTTATGGCGATAAGTTCCAATTGCCATCCTTCGAAGAATACCGCCCGGCGCATCCTTGGTCTCCATTCAACTATCATGAGAGGCACGCGGAAGGGCATCGGTGCATGCCGTTTTTAGGGCGCGTTTCCATGACGCCTATCACGTCTTCTGGTTGTCTTGCGATTCCTCCTCGCTATTAGCCTCTCCTCCATGGATCTGAAGCGTTGCGCGCGCTTCTCCCCGATACGCTCTTCTCCGGGTTCGAGGTGATAGCTGAGGTCTGCCGCTATCTGCATTCGGGCAGCGTCTTCGAACACATGCAGCGCATGAGCGCGCACTCCTCGGCTCGGGTCTTTTAACATTCGCAACACGTCACCGACGTGTTCCTCGAACGCTTCCCAGCCGGCATGGCACGGGCAGAGGCCGCGGACTGCATCCCCGCGCGCCTCTTCGTCAGGCGACTGTAAATCCGGGAGCTGACGCTCAACGTCAGGGGCTGCCCAGCGGACGCGTTTCGTTACCATAAGCATCTCGACTAATTTGGAAGCCGTTAACTGCAAAAGTTCTCTCAAAGTTAAATAGGAACAGTTGATGGGCAGCCACGGGATGGCCTACTGCGAGTCGAAGAATTAAGGCGCTTCGTTGAGTTTGTAGCCGACGCCGCGCACGGTGAGTACGTAACGCGGGTTCTTTGGATCAGTCTCTAACTTTTTGCGCAGGCGATTGATGTGCGGATCGATGTTGCGTTGGTAGCCTTCGTATTCGGTGCTCCAAACTCGATCAAGCAACGCGTTGCGGGACCACGCACGACCTGGCTCTGAGGCGAGCAGTTCGAGAATTTGAAATTCGAGCGGCGTGAGATCCACCCTAACTCCCTGCCTGATCACTTCGTGACGCCGCTTATCAATGATCAGATCTCCGACCTCCACACGGTCGCCGTCGTTTCCCGACTGGATCGTGCCGGTCCTGCGCAGTAACGCCTCGACACGATATTCCAACTCTCGCGGACTAAACGGCTTCGCCAGATAATCGTCGGCGCCCGCTTCATACCCGGCCACCTTGTAATCGAGTGCATCGTGGGCGGTCAGAAATAGTGCGGGTGTTTGCACTCCACGGTCTCGAACGCGTTTAAGCAGTTCGAACCCGGTCATGCCAGGCATTGAAACGTCCAGAATGAAACAATCAAATCTACCGGCGGTTGCCGGCTCGAGGGCCGCGACTCCGCTGTCGCGTTCTTCGACCTGAAAGCCAAGCCGGCGAAAATATTCCGCCAACAGAAGACGCATGTCAGCGTCGTCGTCAACGATTAAGAGCCGTTTTCCGGCGTACTTGCTGGTTCCTTGTTGCGACTCTGCCACGTGTTTTTCCTGCTGGGATTTTAAGGCGTGGCGAATTATAGCCTAGTTCGACAATGTGGTCTAAGAATTCGTGGAGAATAGATGTGAAGGACGTGAATCATCCATGGTGAAGGCTGACTTCACAGGAACAATTCGCAGGTTAGGAAGGGGGCCTGCCCCCGCTCCTGGTTTTGACGGAAAAATGGGAAATGCAAAAGGTCATTGGTCATCCTGCAAGAGCGGGGGCGGGCCCCCTTCCCAACCTGCGAATTTGCGAAGGCTCGCTCATACCTCTCTGCAGCTTGCCGACTGGTAACTTTCCACCGTTCCCATCCCTTTAATTTACTCTGCCTTGACGCATTCAAGCGCGGATAAGTATAGTTGCCCTTTAGTTTTACAGCCGTCATTTTTCCTTCCTTGAACCGACTGACCAGGGCCCTAAACAAGTAACGATGCGCGACCTCAGAAGACTGCTTGGTTATCTAAAACCTCACTCAGGAACCTTCGCGCTGGCGACCTTCGCGATGCTCCTCGTCGGCCTCCTGGAAATCGCGATTGGCGCATTGATAGTTCCCATTTTCGATCAGGCTTTTGCGGAGGACGGGCGCCGCACCGAGACGCTTTTCGGACTGCAACACATAATTCCTGAATCAGGCCTGGCAGCGTGGAAGACAATCTCGATACTGCTGCTCACCTTCACCCTGGCAAAGGGTGTGGCGGAATACTTTTCAACCTTCTTGATGGCCCGGGTGGGCCAATCAGCCGTCTTAAAGCTGCGTCAGGACCTTTACAGTCATCTGCTTTCGCAGTCCGCCAGTTTTTTTGAGAAACACCGGACAAACTACCTAGTGTCACGGTTGGTCACGAGTGCGGCAGCGATTGAAGCAGCTGTCGCGAGCACGCTGCGTGACATGCTGCGCGAGAGCTTTACTTTGATCGCTTTTCTTGCCGCGTCCTTCTACTACAGTTGGCGACTAACGCTGGGCTCGCTTGCGATCGCTCCGATCGTCGCTGTCCTGACCGCGAAGTTTGGAACTGCGCTACGCAATCTGTCGCGAGAAAGCTTCGAAGGAAACAAGGAACTTACAGACACCGCGCAGGAAGCATTGTCCAATCAGACGATCGTAAAGGCCTATCGAGGGGAGGCACGAGAGTCGGCTCGCTTCACTGAAGTCGCCAAACGTATCGTCAGCGCCAACCTTCGCACTGCCCGGATCTCGGGCTTCGCACCTCCGGTAATCGAAATGATTGGCATAGTTTTCATCGTCTTCCTGCTCTATTTTGGCCGAGCAGGAAATTGTCGCCGGCCGCATGAACGCGGCGCAGTTTCTGAGCTTCCTGTTTTTTCTATTTCGTAGTTACGATCCAATGCGGAAGCTTTCGCGGCTTCACAACAACATGGCAACAGGCACTGGCCGCCGCTCAGCATGTTTGGGAAATAATGGACGAGCATAAAGAACTGCCTGAGAAAGACAACGCAGTCGCGCTGAATCCCCTTTCCCGCGCAATCGAATTAAGAAATGTTTCATTTGGCTATGACAATGAAGAGCGCTCTGTGCTGCGCGACGTCAGTTTGAAAATTCCAGCAGGAACGTATGGTTGCGCTGGTTGGAGAGTCCGGTGGTGGAAAGTCAACGCTGACAAAACTGTTACCGCGGTTTCATGATCCCGTCTCGGGCGGTGTGTACTGGGACGGCACCGATATACGCGATGCGCAGATCTCAAGTCTTAGAAAACATATTGCATTGGTGACGCAGGAAACAGTTCTCTTCAACGATACGGTCCGACACAACATCGCATACGGAAAGCCTGAGGCTTCTGACAGAGAAATTGAAGAGGCGGCCCTCATCGCCTTCGCGCACGACTTCATTAAGGAACTGCCGCTGGGCTATGACACGATTGTCGGTGAACGCGGAATTTTCCTGTCGGGGGGACAACGACAGAGGTTGGCCATCGCGCGTTCGCTGCTGGTTGACGCGCCTGTCTTAATTCTCGACGAAGCCACATCTGCCCTCGACGCGGAATCGGAACGGTTTGTTCAGAAGGCAATCGCTAACCTTGTGCGTAATCGCACGACGATAGTAATCGCGCACCGGCTTTCGACTATTCGGCGTGCGAACACGATTGTAGTCATGGAAGCGGGAAAGATTATCGAGACAGGAACCCATTCAGAATTACTAGCGAAGGGCGGGCAGTACCGCAGACTGTACGAGCTTCAGTTTGCGGAAGAGGAAGAACTGGTTAGCCAATAGTCGCGGAAGCATCGGAACCAAGATATGAAATCAATGACCGGATATGGGCGGGGATCCGCAGACGGCGAAGACTTTTCAGTCTCAGTTGATCTGAAGACAGTAAACAATCGTTTCCTGGACGTGCACCTGCGTTTGGGCAACGAGCTGTCAGCTCTGGAGCCGTCGATTAAAAGACAAATCAGCTCGCGGCTATCGCGCGGCCGAGTTGACGTCAATATCAATCTCGAGAAGACGGGCCAGGCGTCGTACGAACTTAACCGCCCATTGATCGCCGGTTACGTGACTGCCCTGCGCGAAATGCAGGGCGAGTTCAGTATCGCGGGCGAACTGGATATCAATCTGCTTGCGCGTTTGCCTGGTGCGCTTCAACCTGCTCGCGACGGACTTAGCGACGCGATGGTGGCAGGAATTGATAAAGCTTTGGCGGCAGCGCTGGATGAGTTGGAACAGATGCGCGCGACCGAAGGCGAAGCGTTGCGTCAGGAGATGTCTGAGCGCATCGACAGAATTCACACACTTGTGCCGACAATTGAAGACGCGGCGGCGGGACTAGTTGATGCATATCGTGCTCGACTTCAAAAACGTATCGGTGAGTTGTTAAGTCGAAATGGACAACTTGTTGAGATCGATCCGGCGAGGCTGGCGCAGGAAGTAGCCTACCTGTCGGACCGCAGTGACGTCAGCGAAGAAATGGTGCGTTTGCGAAGTCATCTCTCGCAGTTTCGCGACGCATTGAATTCCAGTGGCGAAACGGGCAAGATGCTCGACTTCCTGCTACAAGAGCTGAACCGTGAAGCCAACACAACCTTGTCCAAATCGACCGATCTGGCTATTAAAGAGGCGGCATTGGCAATAAAAGCTGAAGTGGAGAAACTCCGCGAGCAGGTCCAGAATGTTGAGTGACATAAGTGATATCGCGGAGTCGCAAACAAGCTCCGAATCCAGCGCGAAGACGACGCAGAGTCGGGGAATTCTGTTTGTCGTCAGTTCACCTTCCGGTGGCGGCAAGGGAACGTTAATTCAGCGCGTGTTGAAGAAGATACCTAACCTTAGCTATTCTGTTTCGTTTACCACGCGCACGCCAAGAAGCGGAGAAGTCAATGGCAGGGAGTACTTCTTTGTCTCGCAGGAAAAGTTTGAGCAAATGGCCGCTGGCAATGAGTTTCTTGAGTGGGCGAATGTTCACGGCAAGCTGTACGGCACCAGCAGTAAACAGGTATTTGAAGAGATTTCAGCGGGACGGGACATCATCCTCGAAGTCGACGTTCAGGGAGCAGCCAGCGTTCGACAGCTCGTGCCGGATTCGGTAAGCGTATTTATCCTGCCGCCGTCGTTCGAAGTATTAAAACAGCGATTGGTGGCGCGGGGTACAGATTCGCCCGAGGAGCTCGAGTTGAGACTTCGAAACGCGCCGGTCGAGTTAAAAGACTACTCGGCCTTCCAGTACATGATCCTGAACGATGATTTGGACCAGGCAGCCGATCAACTAGCGGCAATCGTTTACGCGGAACGCGCCAGACTAGTACGACAGGAAACCGAAGTGCGGAATGTTGTAGAAGCCTTTAATAGTAAGAGAACAGTCAATTGACAGCTATCAGTGCAGACGAAGGAGCAGGAGCAATAATGGCAACCAAAGAAGAATTAGAAGAAGTAACGGAAGAGACGCCGGCCCAGGAGATTGATTCAAAATACCGCTTGATTATTCTTGCCGCCAAGAGAAGTAAACAACTTCAGCGCGGAGCACATCCGCGGATCGATATCGACACTCTAAAACACAAGAATACGCGCGTGGCGCTCGAAGAAGTTATGCGTGGGCGCGTAAAATTCACCGTTAATAAGAATGGTGATGAGGACTCTGAATAGTCGGCCGTTTGGAGCCTCACATTCCCTTGTAATCGGGCCCGCCGCCACCCTCTGGCGTAACCCAGTTGATTATCTGGTACGGATCCATGATGTCGCAGGTCTTGCAGTGAACGCAGTTTGAAAAGTTAATCTGCAACTTGCGTCGTCCTCCACCGTCGTCAACCATTTCATAAACTGCCGCCGGACAAAAACGTTGGCAAGGATTTCCGTATTCTTCAGCACAGCGTGTGGCACAGATATTCGTGTCGAGGACGTGCAAGTGCGAAGGCTGATCTTCACTGTGACCCACTGCGGCATGATAGACGTCGGTCAGTTTGTTGAATGCAATCTTTCCGTCGAATCTTAGCCCGTTATACCGTTGCTCGATGTTGTCCCCGCGGTATCCGTAAGCCGATAGCTTCTTCATTTCCTCGTGACCAGGTTCAGCTTTCGCCCGATCGAAAATCCCCCATGACCTCCCGCCGGTAATGAACTGCAGTCCGGTGTTGAAGATACCCATCCACCGGCCGTGCTTAAATCCGGCGTGAAAGTTTCTAACCTTCCGCAGCTCGGGAATAATCCAGCTTTCGTTTACGAGTTGCTCGTAACGCTTTAGCTGATTGGCTGAGGAATCACCCGCCAAAAGTGCTTCAAAAATTGTTTGGGCAGCGAGCATTCCACTTTTGATAGCGGAGTGAATGCCCTTTAGACGTTGAGAATTCAGGAAGCCGGCGCAGTCGCCCACGAGCAGCACGCCGTCCGCATAAATCCGCGGCATGGCAAAGTAGCCTCCGGCCGCGATCGTCTTCGCTCCATAGCGAATCATCTTGCCGCCTTCCAGCAACCGACGCACGTGAGGATGCTGTTTGAACTTTTGAAACTCTGCGTGTGGATCCAACAGCGGATCTCTGTAGTCGAGCCCGGTAACGTATCCGATGTTCAAAATGCGGTTTTGCATTCCGTAAATCCAGCCGCCTCCGTAGGTTTGAGAATCGGAGGGAAATCCGAGCGTGTGAGTTACTCGCCCCGTTGGATAGCGATCGTCCGGCAACTCCCACAGTTCCTTGACGCCGATACTGTAGACCTGCGGTTCGCGTCCTGCATCGAGGTTGAGGCGTTGGATCAATTGCTTGGTAAGGGAGCCGCGCGGACCCTCTCCCAGGACGGTGATCTTCGCGCGTAGATCAACGCCGGGTTCGAAGTTTGGCTTGCGCTTCCCTTCCTTATCGATGCCTTTGTCGCCGGTACGCACTCCGACAACGGCATCGTCAACTGAATAAAGTAAGTCTGCGCCAGGAAACTCCGGAAAGATGTTGACGCCCGCTTCTTCACACTTCTCGCCGAGCCACGCCGTCAGCCGGTTAAGCGAGACAATATAGTAACCATGGTTCTTCAGGGGTGGGGGCGTAATAGGCGAACGCAGCGCGTGGCTTTTCGTCAGGTAAAGAAAGTAGTCTTCATTAACCGGAGACTCTAGTGGCGCGCCCTGCTCCACGAAGTCTGGAATTAACTCCTGCAAGGCTTTCGGATCCATTACCGCGCCCGAAAGAATGTGCGCGCCCACGTAGGCGCCCTTTTCAATAACGCCAATCTCTACTTCTCCAAGCGGTTTGCCCTCGCGTTTACCAGCTTGTATTTCCTCGTTGTGAGTCTTAATCAAGCGTGCCAGGTGCAACGCACCGCTTAAATTTGCCGGGCCAGCCCCGACAAACACTACGTCCATTTCCAGAGTTTCACGTTCCATCAACTCAATCCTGTTTCCAAAAATGAATGGCTATTCAGTTTCGCTGGAGTATAACAAAAGCGGCAAGCAAACTAACAGTTTGCTTGGCGGAACTGTAGAATGAAGCTAAATCCGCGGAACAAAAGGTGTCTTACAAAGTGAGTGAAAAGATTCAAACTAATCGTCTGATCAAAGAGACTAGCCCATACCTCCTGCAGCATGCTCATAACCCCGTCGACTGGTACCCCTGGGGAGAAGAGGCCTTCGAAACGGCGCGGCGCGAGAAGAAGCCAGTTCTGCTGAGCATTGGATACTCAGCCTGTCACTGGTGCCACGTAATGGAGCACGAATCGTTTGAAAATGAAGCGATAGCGAAGTTGATGAATGAAAACTTTGTAAATATAAAGGTTGATCGAGAGGAGCGGCCGGACCTGGACCAGATTTACATGAGCGCTGTCCAGATGATGACCCATCACGGCGGCTGGCCCATGACAGTGTTTCTAACGCCTGCAGGTGTTCCTTTTTATGCCGGCACATACTTTCCGCCTGAAGACCGGTACAACATGCCGGGCTTTCCGCGCGTTTTAATCAGCCTTGCCGATGCTTTTCGCGATCGTCCGGCTGATATCGAGCAAACCGCTGCTTCGGTACTTATTGAGCTGCAACGATCCACTGCCACGACGGAATCGCAGGAGGGACTTTCAATCGATCTGTTGGATACCGCTTATCGCGGTACTGTCAGAAATTACGATCCCACCAACGGCGGTTTTGGTTCAGCGCCTAAATTTCCACCGGCGATGTCCCTGGAGTTTTTACTGCATCATTTTTATCGCACCGCGCACCCAGAGGCTTTGGAGATCGTGAAGCACACGTCGCAGATGATGGCGCATGGCGGTATCTATGATCATCTCGGTGGAGGCTTTCATCGCTATTCAACCGACTCACGATGGCTGGTGCCGCATTTCGAAAAGATGCTCTACGACAATGCGCTGCTCTCGAGGTTTTACCTTCACTACTATCAATTGAGTGGCGATGAAACGGCCCGTGCGGTTGCTGAAGGAATTCTCGATTACGTTGTTCGCGAAATGACGGGTCCTCAAGGGGGCTTCTATTCGACTCAGGATGCTGATTCTGAGGGTGAGGAGGGCAAGTTTTTTGTTTGGAGTCTGGGTGAAGTCAATCAGATTCTTGGTGAAGCGGATGCCGCTCATTTTGCCGCGTACTACAACATCACAGAATCGGGGAACTTTGAAGAGAAGAACATTCTCAATGTCACGCGTCCTGTAACTGAAGTCGCGCGGGCACAAAAACTTACTCCCGATCAGCTCAACGAGGTCCTCGTACGTGGTAGAGCCAAATTATTGTCAGCTCGCGAAGGACGCATCAAACCAGCCAGGGATGAGAAAGTCCTCACAGCTTGGAATGGCTTAATGTTGGCCAGTTTCGCCGAAGCAGCGGTAATCCTCAATCGTGCTGATTACGCCGAGGTGGCGCGCCGTAATGCAGCGTTCCTACTCCAGAACCTCCAACGTGATGGCCTGCTCTTGAGAACCTACAAAGACGGCCAGGCAAAACTCAACGCTTATCTCGATGACTACGCATTTTTGATTGATGGCCTTTTGACGCTGTTTGAAACTGGAGGCGATTTGCGTTGGTTCGAAGAGGCACTCGCCCTAACCGAAACAATGATTAAAGAGTTTTGGGATGAGCAGGACGGCGGCTTTTTCTATACCGGAAACAGCCATGAAGAATTGATAGTTCGCTCCAAAGACCTGTTCGACAACGCCACGCCGTCGGGGAATTCTGTCGCCGCGGAGGTGCTACTCCGTCTCGGCGTGCTTTGTGACAATGCCGACTACCAGCGCCGCGCCGCAACTATCCTCCGCTTAACCGCGAACATGATGCATAGATACCCGGCGGGCTTTGGCCGAATGCTGTGCGCCCTCGATTTTCATCTGGGGCGTCCGAAAGAGATTGCAGTCATCGGGGCTGCCGGTTCAGAGCAAACTCGGCTGCTGACGAATGAGATCTGGCGTCTTTACCTCGCGAACAAGGTGGTAGCGAAGGCCGCGCCGGGGGACACGCGGTCGACTAGCCTCATCCCGCTACTGCGCGATCGCCCTCAGGTCGACGGCAAATCCACTGTCTACGTGTGTGAAAACTTCACTTGTAGTCAACCCGCGACGGACGCTGGAGACTTGGCGAGCCAGCTCTCTGCTCGGGTGGCCACCGCTACCTGAAGGGAGCCCTCAGCTGCGCATATTCAACGATTATCGCCAAACAATACACAGCGCCTCTCTTAAAAACGTCTTTCTTGACCCCAACCTACTGAAAAGGTTATCTTTACTAGCGCTAAACGCTGTTGGTCACTAGCCAACACATGTCAGTTCTCGTCGTTAAGATTCTCGCGCACTCGCGCCACCGCCCCTCGCAAAATTTCCGTCCGGATAGCCCGCCAAATGCAGCAGCTGCAACAAGGATCAAATGGAATGACTGAGACAAGAAACTGGGGGAGTCACCTCCTTCTAATTGCCATCACCTCAATGGCCGTATTGCTGTTGTGTTCAGCGCTCGTGTCAACAGCTCAACTACCATTCTTTACTACGGCAGGTTTGTTGGCGTGGATGGTGCTTTTAGTTCTTACGCTTGTTGCCAGTCGTTTCACCGTCTCAATTACCACCGCGATCGGCGTGAGCCAGAGTCGCAAGTCAGTCGCCGACGCACTCGTGTTTCTGGCGGTCATTCTGTATGCGGTGCCGCCTGCCGATACCGCTGGCCCGGCTACATTGTTAGCGGCGATCGTAGGATTTGTTGCGAGTCATGGCTTGTCGAGTCGCAGAGAATTAATCGCCACTACCGCCATCTCGATCATCTCTACTTTTATTGCTGCATCCTGCTACGGATTCCTGGCCACCATTTTCGCCAACGGCGAACCCGGCCGGGGCCTCCCGCTGAACGTCTTCCTTGTACCTATATGTGTCCTCGCGGTCCTTCAGTATTTCTTAAGTACGCTTGCCACAGTACATTTCCTCAACCTTGTGGATGGGCGGCCACGGGTGCTTCCGTCTCAGGAAAGTCTCGTGTGGACACTTACGACGCAGGTCGCTGGCGCCGCTGCGGCCGTTTTGTTTTACTCCGCTATTGAAGGCGCTGGCATTACGTCGGTATTACTCGGGCTACTGATCATCGGTATGGTCCACCTCCTCTACCGGTTTAATGAGAAGCGCTTGAATGAGGTCCGCCGGGCTGAAGTAGAGCAGCGAAAGCACGTCGAGGAAATGGCGACGATCCATATGAACACCATCGAGTCGCTCGCGATCGCGATCGACGCGAAGGACCAGACCACGCATGGTCACGTTCGTCGAACGCAAATCTACGCGTCCGAAATGGGCAAGATATTTGAATGTGAAACGCCTGAGTTAAGAGCATTGTTCGCAGGAGCGTTGCTGCATGACATCGGCAAGCTGGCTGTTCCCGAATACATCCTCAACAAACCCGGCAAACTCACGGAAGCCGAATTTGCCAAGATGAAAATCCATCCCACGGTCGGGCGGCGACATCCTGCGACGCGTCAACTTCCCTTACCCGGTCGAAGACATCGTCCGGTACCACCACGAAAAGTGGGACGGAAGCGGATATCCAAAGGGCCTTAAAGGCGAAGGTATTCCACTTGTTGCCAGAATAATATCGGTGGTGGACTTCTATGACGCGACTCGCTGCGATCGTCCTTACCGCAAAGGAATGAAGCGCGAAGAATCTCTGTCGCTACTCAAGAGTATGGCCGGCAGCGCCTTTGATCCTCGCGTAGTTACACGTTTCATTGAACACGTTGAAGAGTTCGATAAGTTGATCGATGCCGAAGATATACAGGAGCAGGTCGCGTCCGAAATAGCAGAACACGATTATCTGACCCAGACGAAACCGGATGCCGGGCTTGCTTCCAATGTCATGGGAACACCTAACGACGATTCGGGTTTCAGATCGATTACTGAGGCCCAACGCGAAGTCTTTGCGCTTCACGAAATCGCGCAGACAATCGGTTCGTCCTTGAATCTCAACGACACAGTTACCCTGGTTTCGAACAAACTTAAAGCGATTGTTCCCTTTGACACATGCGTCATTTTTGTTGTCGATGAAAAATCGGGTAAGGCTGTTGCTGCGCATGTCGCTGGCGAGCATACGGATGTTTTCTGTGACCGGCGTTTGAACGTAGGCGATGGAATTACTGGTTGGGTAATCGCAAATAACCGCTCAATGTGTAACGCTTCCCCCGAGCTGGATCTTGTTGGTATTTCGGACGAGATTGCCAAAAATTACCGGGGAGTTCTGGTTTCCCCACTGTTACGTCAGGATGGCGCCTTCGGGGCTATCTCGCTCTATTCCAAGAGCCGGACGTCATATACCACTGAACATGTTCGTTTGCTCGAGTCGGTTTGTCAGCACGCCTCCAGCGCGTTGAACAACGCCCTTACATTTGAGAAGACGAAAGAAAGCGCCCTGGTCGATCCACTGACCGAGCTTCCAAACGCACGTGGGTTTTACATGATGCTCGAACAACGAATCGCCGAATGCCAACGCATGAGTAATGAGTCACTAGCGGTGATCAGCATGGACGTCGACGACTTCAAGAGCATTAATGACCAGTATGGACATGCAATGGGAGATCGCGTACTGGCGGCCGTTGCCTCAGTGATACGGAAAGAGTTGCGGCAAATGGATATTTTGACGCGCTATGCAGGGGACGAGTTCGTGGCCATCATGCCCATGGCTTCGAGTAATATGGCCGCCATGGTGGGCGAAAGAATTCGCAACGCAGTTGAGTGTCAAAGGTTTGCAGTACGCGGCGACAAGGTCGTCCAGCTCGGTATCAGCATGGGCGTCGCCTGCTTCCCGGAACAAGGTGATACGACTGAAGAACTGCTGACCGCGGCAGCCCGAAAGATGCAGAGCGACAAGCACGCGCGGAAAACCCAGATCCACCTGGCCAGCACTCCAGTTACGACGCTTGACGCTTTTAGATAACGGGACCCTCTTAACAAAAGGAGCGCGCATCGCTTGGGCGGTGCGCGCTTTTTGCGTTATGGAGGCCCATTTTTGCGCCTCTCAACAATCCTCGCGTATAATCCCACTCGTAATAATCGAAAGCTAAAATTCGTCCACTTGATTCAAGCCGCCGGAGTAAAGTCGGTGGTTGATTAGTCAAAGCGTCGACCGTGGCAAAATCAAATTCCGAAGTGAGAAAACGCACACCCGAGCCGTCGCGCGTGGGAGCCGAAGAGAAGAGCGCCACTGGTGTATTGGACGAGGACTCCAATGGTGGCCCGCAATCTGAAGCGCCCGCAGTAGACCGTCAGGCAGTTAAGGCCGCTCAAAAGAATCGCATTGCCGACCTCGATCGAGATACGCTGGTAAACATCTACCACCAGATGCTCCTCGTTCGCCGCTTCGAGGAAAAATCCGCTGAAATTTATAGTGCCGGAAAGATTGGCGGCTTTTGCCACCTGTATATCGGACAGGAAGCTGTAGCAATAGGCGCCATCTCCGCGATCCGCAAAGACGATTATGTGCTGACTAGTTATCGTGAGCATGCACATGCAATCGCAAAAGGCATGACTCCTGAGTCGCTGATGGCGGAACTATACGGAAAGGCCACCGGCTGCTCGAAGGGCAAGGGCGGGTCCATGCACATGTTCGGCAAGGAAGTTAACTTCCTTGGCGGGCATGCGATTGTCGGAGGTCAGATCCCACTCGCCACCGGCGTTGCTTTCGCTTCAAAATACAAAGGTACAGATCAAGTCACGCTTTGTTTCTTCGGGGAGGCTGCGGTCAACCAGGGCGCGTTCCATGAATCCCTAAATATGGCCCAGCTCTGGAAACTGCCCTGCATTTATGTCTGCGAAAACAATCAGTACGGCATGGGCACATCTTTGCAACGCGCGATGTCGTATCAAGATATTTCTGAGAAAGCCTGCGCTTACGAAATCGCTTCGGAGTTTGTCGACGGTATGGATGTACTTGCAGTACGAGAGGCCACGATGCGTGCTGTGGAGCGCGCCCGCAAAGAATACTTGCCTACGCTGCTGGAAGTGCGCACTTATCGTTTCATGGGCCACTCGATGTCCGATCCCGGCAACTACCGGACACGTGCCGAGATTGAAAAGCATCAGGAACGCGATCCGATCAAACTTTTTGCGGCAAGCCTTAAAGAAGAGGGTGTAGTTTCCGACGAAGAGTTTCAGCAGATGGATACCGAAGTGCGTGCTCAGGTCGAGAAAGCTGTTAAGTTTGCGGATGAGAGCCCGCTTCCGGCCCCTGAAGAACTCTATACCGACATTTACGCAAATCCGATCGTGCCCGGCACGGGCAAATAGAAAAAGGATATCGATGGCAGTCGTAACCATTCGCGAGGCACTCAATCAGGCATTACGAGAGGAGATGCTTCGCGACGAAAACGTCTTCCTGATGGGTGAAGAGGTCGCTGAATACCAGGGCGCGTACAAGGTCACCAAAGGGCTGCTCGATGAGTTGGGCGCAAAACGCGTCATCGACACCCCAATCACTGAACTCGGATTTGCCGGACTCGGAGTCGGGGCGGCCATGGTGGGCCTGCGACCGATCATCGAGTTCATGACTTTTAATTTCTCAATTCTGGCGACCGATCAAATTATCAATTCAGCCGCCAAAATGCTTTATATGTCAGGTGGCCAGTTCAACATACCCATCGTTTTTCGCGGTCCCGGCGGTTCGGCGTATCAGGTGTCGTCGCAGCATTCTCAGGCGCTCGAATCGTGGTTCGCTTACTTCCCCGGGCTGAAAGTCGTAATGCCATCGACACCGGCCGACGCCAAGGGCCTCTTGAAGTCGGCGATACGCGACGACGATCCGGTAATCTTCATCGAACAAGAGCGCATGTACGGAAATAAGGGCGAAGTTCCCGATGATCCTGATTTTGTCGTTCCCCTTGGCGTGGGCGACATTAAACGCGAAGGCACTGACGTGACCATCGTTGCGCGATCTTTAACTGTGCCGATCTCACTAAAGGCCGCCGAGCTACTCGAACAGCAGGGTGTTTCGTGTGAAGTAATCGATCCGAGGACCATCCGTCCACTCGACATTGATCTGATTGTCGAATCGGTAAAGAAGACTAATCGGGTCGTTGTAGTAGAAGAATCGCATCCTTTCTGCGGAGTCGCGGCAGAGATCAGTGTGGAGATTACGGAGCGGGCCTTCGATTACCTTGATGCCCCCGTAAAACGCGTCTCGGGCGCCGATGTCCCCATGCCCTACGCGAAGAACCTTGAAGATCTTGCGGTACCTGGTGTTGATAAGGTTGTCGCAGCCGTGCGAGAAGTTTCCTATTTATAAACGCTGTCGGGTGTCATAGCAGTGCCTGATCGCCTGTGCGAGTGCCATTGGAACTGCTGAGAACAACTGACTAAGGATCAAACTGAATGGCCACTCAGGTAATCATGCCGAAGCTCTCTCCCACGATGGAGGAGGGCCAACTTTCACGTTGGCTAAAAAAAGAGGGCGACACGGTTTCGATGGGAGAACCTCTCGCCGAGATTGATACCGACAAGGCTACGATGGAGATGCAGGCGCTTGGTAACGGAGTGCTTCGCAAGATACTGATCCAGGAAGGCGAGTCAGCGCCGCTCGGACAGACGATTGCGATCATTGGCGAGCCCGATGAAGACATCTCGGCGCTAACAAATCAAGCAGCTTCAGCTAAACCCGCCGAAACTCCAAAAGCTGCCGAGGCTCCCGAAGCGAAACAAGAACCACCGGCTGAACAGCCGATTCCAGCTGCGCCTAAACCTCAAGCAACGGAATCGCCAGGCGGCAACGGACAGCAACCGGCACCGCAGGCTGCACCTGCGGCCTCGGGCGGCCGTTTGATCGTGTCACCGTTAGCAGCGCGAATGGCAGCCGAGGCCGGAGTCGATCTGCGATCTATTACTGGCAGTGGCCCAGGGGGTCGAATCATTAAACGCGACGTTGAAGGCCTGATTAGCGGCGGAGCGACAGCGGCGCAAGCCGCACCGCAGCGCCAATTGCGGGCCGTCGAGCCTGGCACGAGGCCGCAGGCAGTGCCGGGCCAGCCTTCGACATATCACGACGAGCCGATAAGCGAAATGCGACGCACAATTGCGAAGCGTTTAGTGACATCGCTTGGGCCAATTCCGCACTTCTTCCTTACCGTCGAGATCGAGATGGATCGCGCCGCAGAGATGCGCGAGGGAATAAAAGCGCTCGAACCCGACCTCAAAATCAGTATCAACGACATCATCATTAAGGTTGCAGCAGCCGCATTGATGCAACATCCACAGGTCAATGCTTCATTCCAGGACAAAGTCGTGAGGTACTACGATCACGCCGATGTTGGTGTAGCGGTAGCGATTGAAGACGGATTGATAACACCAATAATCCGTGCCGCGGATCAGAAGTCACTCAGCCAAATTGCAATGGAGGTTCGAGATCTTGCCGAGCGCGCACGCAACCGAAAGCTGCGTCCCGAGGAATATATGGGAGCGAGTTTCTCGATAAGCAATCTCGGCATGTTTGGAATCGATGAGTTCACTGCAGTCATTAATCCGCCGGAGGGAGCCATCCTGGCCATCGGAGCGATGACGCCGAAAGCTGTCGTGCGGGATAACGAAATCGTTGTGCGACAGATGATGCACGCCACGATGTCGTGCGACCACCGCGTCATCGACGGAGCAACCGGCGCGAAGTTCCTCCAAAGCTTCAAGAAGATTCTCGAGAACCCTTTGTTCCTCATCGTTTAGTGCAACTCCACCTGCCATTCATCAAAACAATAAAATTCGTCCGATTCCGCCGCGAACAATTGTTCGCGCCACTGGCTGATGCTTTCTAGTTGCATGCGGTTTAGCTTGCTATGAATTCCCTATATTCACTGAAGGAGAGGGACGTTGCTCCGCACCTCGCGCTGATTGCCGTTCAGGTGATGTTTGGCTCTTGGCCGATCTTCGGCAAGATTGTATTGCGTTCAATTTCGAGCACTAGTCTGGTCGGCTTTCGCATTCTCGGCGCAACCATCATTTTTGCTTTTCTGCATCGCCAGGCTGGCCAGTTACGGAAACTGCCGAGGCGCACACTAGGGTCACTGGTGTTATGCAGTCTGCTCGGCGTGGTGATCAATCAACTGATATTCGTGAAAGGGCTGTCGCTCACCACAGTCATCAACGCCACCTTAATCACAACTACGATCCCGGTGTTCACATTGGCAATCAGCATCATGTTGGGTCACGACCGGGCGTCGTGGCGTCATATTCTGGGCATTGCGCTGGCCGCTGCGGGCGTCGCCTATTTGGTCGATCCTTTTCGCGCTACGTTCTCCGCTGAAACTACAATTGGAAACCTCCTGATCGTCGTTAATTCCCTGTCATATGGCGCATACATCGCGCTGTCCAGGGATCTTGTAAAACGTTACGGCGCGTTAAATGTAATCACCTGGTTATTCGTAATTGGAACTGTGGTGACCCTACCCATCACAATTTATTCGTGGAGCGGGGTGCAGATCGATAAAGTGCCGCTGAGCGCGTGGTTGACGCTTATCTACATAATCCTGGTGCCTACCGTAGGAGCGTATTACCTGAACGCGTGGGCGCTGATGCGTGTCTCCCCGAGCATTGTCGCCATTTACATTTACCTGCAGCCGCTATTGGCGTTTGGCTTAGCTCCGCTGGTGTTGGGTGAGAGTTTGAATTCGCGAACAGTCGTGGCGTGTGTGTTGATATTTGCCGGCGTGGCGGTGGTAACGGTATTCGGGCGAAGCCGGGCGGTAGACGAAGTTTCAGAACACCCGGAAGCGCTGGCACACTGATTAACGCTCTTGGTGTCCGAGTGGGCCTTCATGCGTTTTCCGAATCTCGGGGAAAAACAATCCACCAAACACACGAACTTACACGAAATAAAGGCTTCGTGATCCTTCATGGATTGTTTTGTTTAGTCGAGGTAAAGACAACGCACTTTTCATGCGGCGACTCAACAGGATGTCTTCTTTTACGTTAGAAGGGCAGTTTCACTGGACTGACAATTCGTCCCACCGGGTACAGATTCATGCGGGAGGGATCCCAGTACGGCGAGCGGCGATAGAAGAACAGAAGCCTGTCGCGCGAACTTGAAGCGAACGCAGGATCGGTCGCAAGTTTCCGTTGAAACTCCTCCCGCAGCTTTGCGTCATTCGCCAGCATCTCGCGCGCAAGTTTTTCGAGAATGTAATTCTCGGCATACTCCTTCTGCTCAAAGGTGGCGTTAAAGAATCCCCAGCGAACCAACGAATCCGGGGCATCCGGCTCCAGCAGGTTGATTGCCAGCCGCGACAGCGTCTGCGCGACCGGGACGACAGCGGATCCCGGCGCGAAAGTGCGCCGCTCGCGAATCATCTCGGTACTATAAGACGGCATTTGATGGCCTTCAAAGGATCCGCTGGGCCACTTCACGTCATGAAAACGATACGTCTCGACATCGATGGTTACGGCAGCGGTTGTTCTTTGTAGTTTCACTCCGTGCACCTGCAACACGTCAATCACATCAGTCCATTGCGCCGGCACGATGTAAGACAGAGGCGGCGCTACTGCGGTTTTGACGCGCAGCTCTTTGTACATCGGCACCGTCACCTCAATCGGCTTTGTGCCAAACGTCACGTAGGGAGCATTAGAAATTTCACTTAGCTCGACCTTTGACTCCAGGGCCCGCAGTTTGTAAGGCACCGCTTTCTCTGTCAGCTCGAAATCCACGGGAAAACGTTGGTCCGGATCATAAGACGAACCAATCTTCTGTGCTTCCTCATCCGCTTGCTTCACCGCATTCAACAAGCGCCTCGGGATCCTTATTAACTTCTTCCAGCGCGAAGCGCAAAAAGTCATAGGTGCCGATTACGCGCGGCTTGTATGGCTTGAGCATATGGGTTTCGATCAGAATACCCGGCCGGTTTCTTATCGGCGTATATCCTGTGGAAAAGCGTGGGCTGCCATTGAAGTCGCGGATGCCCTTCGAGAAGTCCCGGTTGTCGACAAACTCCAGATACCAGGACACGACGTTTCCCGCGGCTTCAGTAGCTGGGCCAACCCGACCGTCAACCACTTTCGTTTCCCACTCAAGCACACTGGCTGGCACTCCCTGGTGGTGTTCATGTTGGTACGTGATGTTGTATTGATAGTCGGCTCCATTTGTGACGTGGCAATCTATAAACAGGTCAGGCTGCCACTTGTTCCACAACGCCAGCCACGCCCGCGTTTCCGGCGTGTCGGCTTTCATGTAGTCACGGTTGAGATTCTGATTTGTACCGGTAGCTCGCCATCCCATCTCGGCAGGTCCATTTTGATTGATCCGGTTATAGGGATTCGAGCGCTCGTGACCGTCTGTGTTGTAGATTGGGATAAACAAGACGACTACCTTGTCCAACAACCCGGAACGCGTCTTTGTTATAGCGATGTCGCGTAGCAGGGCCAGGCCGGCGTCCTTTCCATCTGGTTCTCCGGAATGAATGCACGCCTGAATCAAAATCACGGGCTTGCGCTCGCGCTTAGCCGCCTCGGGTGTAAACGTTCCCTTCTCAGCTGCAATCAGCAGCGGAAGATCTCGACCCTCTCCACTCTTGCCAAAGGTCTCAAATTTTATTAATGGTGAGGCCTGGTCCAAACGGCGTGAATACGCAATCGTCTCATCGTAGCGTGGCGTCTCGCGGTAATCAGTCTTCTCGGCGTGGGTTAGCCACTCGGGCGGAACCTGAGATGTGTTTTGCGACATGGTTTTAGTTTGGAAGAGTAGTAGAGCTCCGAAGATAACTGAGAGAGCCAGAGCAAAATGTGCACGAACTGTCACTCTTCTTTTCGTATTAATAGCCGGCGCAGCTTTAGTCCATCACCTCGGCCGGACTCGACTAAGCTCGCAGCTCTTTCTCGCAGGAGCGACATTGCGTGCGTCGCCTCGCGTTAAGGGTGCCGCAGGCGACGCAGCGAAGATACATAGTCCGCGTAAACCAGGCTGTAACGATCCAGCTCAAGCCGAGTATTCCCACGAACACGGCCAGGTTCAACAGAACATATTTCAACGACTGTATCTCTCTCGCAGATTCTTTTTGTAGTCTTGCCCGCGTGCGAAACCACGGCTATATGCCTCGTTTGTATCAGCCGCCGCATTCGCTTCAGAGTCACGGCTCAACGCGTCCTCAAAACCACGACGATAGTTAGCTTCGTCCGTTTCGAATCTTCCGCCGGTTGCGTGGTAATGTTCTGCTTCGGCATCGCGAAGGCCAACCCACCAATCCTCGCGCGCCGCATCAACAGTCTCCGCACCGGCGTCTCTCAGCACCTTACGGGCAGCCTCTTCCGCATCCTCTGTTTCAGCGAAAGCAATAACCACGGAACGCCCCTTTTCGAGCGCGTCCTCGTACACGTAAACTTCGTCACGCGGCAGTCCTTCGACGAGCGACTCCTCAAGAGCTTCGCCGGCCGCAACTCCAGTAACCGCGCCGCCTATTCCGAGAATCGCAGCTCCCAGGATCGTGCCGGCGATGACCGGACCAACGCCGGGCACCAGCAGACTCGCCGCCGCCGCTCCCAATGTAGCGCCTCCCGCAGCGCCCATGGCGCCTCCCACCGCACCGCCCATCGCCTGGCCCATGCCGGGTTGTTCGGTGTCTGAAACAAGCACCTCTTTCTCGATCTGCTCGTCATCCATGCGTGGAGTCAGCAGCGCGATCCTGTCATTCGGGATCCCATTTGAATGAAGCTGTTGAACTGCTTTTTCCGCGTCTGCGCGTGAACGAAAAATTCCCGCAACGGTTTCCATGTGTTTTCCTCCTGTGGTTTACGCTTACTTTTTAACGCTTCGATGCGGTATCGGCAAGTGCGTGATGGCGGCGACACAAATCGTTGAGGAAATTGGCAGAGCTATGTTAGAGTCACCTCAATAACGAATGTGTTTCAAGAAGGCGGGTCTTGCACATCATGGCCCGCCAAACTTGTAAAAACACGGAGCGAACGCCAAGCATGTATGACATCGTAGAGAAACACTGGCCCATGTCGGAGGGAGATGGGAAGGCGACTCGCAAGAAGAGGCCGCGTATCCTGGCGATTACGACAGACTGTTGTACGGGCTGCGCAGGTTCGCCGGCGTGCATTGAGTATTGCCCGATCGAAGCCTGCATGTTTTGGGTCCCCGACGAAGACCATCCACCTTTCGGACGCATTGAAGTTGATCCTTATCTCTGCATCGGTTGTCAGAAGTGTATTAGCAAGGGCCCCGATGGCGCGTTCCTCGACGGCTGTCCCTGGGATGCAATCGAGATGGTGCCCACGGATGACTGGGAAGCGGTACATGGAATCACACTTCCGGATTCCCCTCCAACCCCCGCAACTCCTTAATTTACTTTTAGAGATGCCGCCGCGCGCTCCTTGATCGCCTTTGCGGTCAGGTCCGCTTGTTTCCGGATTCGATCCGGTTGCGAAGTTGACTGCGCGTATCGCTCGACTACGGTCAGGTCTTCCGGCTGACCAACAAATGCCAGCCCGCGCAATGCTTCCCAAATACTATCTTCGTCGGGAATGATGCTTAGCAGGGTTGTCCGCGAATTCACGGTCGATCCGGCGGGCGCAAGCACGCGTTCGATGCGCCCAGGTAAGGGCGACCTTACCTCGATAATCGTTCCTCCAGGTTGGCTGATACGGCCGACCAGCGTACCTCGAACTACTTCGGAGCCTTCCTGTAGAACACTTGCGACCACACCGTCTGCAGTCGCCTTGATCTCGTATGGCAAGAGCGCAGATACGAGCTCATGCCGGCCAGCCGGATCGTTGAACCTCACCAACGCTAGTGCAGCGTTTCTCCTGACAATCGGCTCCGGGTCTTTAATTAGTTTTAGTAGAGCTTGATGAAACTCTGGTGACTTGTTGTCGAAGCCCATCAACCACGCGACCGTTAAACGAAACTCCGTTTCAGGGTGCGATGCCATGGTTGTAATCTGGGGGTACCACTGTTTGACGCTGGAATCGCCTCGTTCGATTCGGTGCTGAATCTGCAACAGCGCGTGTTGCACCCGACGCGGATGTTTTTCGTCAACGAGGTATTGAGAGATATCAGCGTCGGAAAGGTTGCGACCAAACCAGGTGAAGTACCAGGTGAGAAATGCGCCAATTACAAACAGGACTGCCAGGATAAGAATCGGGCCAGACGCGCGGACTCGTTGTGCCGCCGGCGTCTCAATCTTGATATCGGGGTCGTTGCCATTGTCCTTCATTGCATCTCACGGTGACGGATAAAGATGGTACAGCATCACGTAGACAATCACGCCCGTCACCGAAACATAAAGCCATATTGGCAAGGTCCATCTCGCGATTCGTTTGTGCCTGGTGAAATCCGATCGCCATGAACGATAAAGCGTGATTAGTACTAGTGGGACGATAACCATCGCCAGAATTACGTGAGTGATCAATATCGTGAAGTAAAATGGCCTAACGATTCCCTGCCCTAAGAACCGGGTGTCGCCGTGGTAGTAATGATAAGTAAGGTACGAAATAAGGAAGAGCGTAGAAGCGATAACGGCCGCTAGTTGGCATTTGAGGTGGGCTCGGATTCGTCGCTGGCGAATCATGATGAAGCCGATCACCAAAAACACCGTACTCGTTGTATTAAGAAAGGCGTTAACGTGCGGCAGGTAGGAAATGTAATCAGGCATGCATGGCTGCTAGGTGATCTTCAGCTTCTCTCTTCCTTTTTCGGTCAACGAGTAAAAATCGTTGCCTTCCTCCTGCAGCAATCCCTCTTCTACCAGTTTTTCGACAGCGTAAAACACCGCGGTGCGTTGCTCGGGGTCGTTCCCTCCCGCCTCAAATAGCTGATGCAGATCGAGCGTTTCCTGGCCCCAGTATTCAAAACTTCCGAGGACGCGTTTTTCGATTTCGTTCACGGTGGGATTAAACCGGAGAGACGTAAACTAAGGCCGTTTCTGTTTCATCTGGGCCATCATCGATCTCACATCGGGAGGGACGGCCCGGCCTTTCGCATCAAGTAACGGGGGGTTTGATGCTGCCATTTCCTTTGCTGCCGCCCGGCGCGCCAGTCGCTTCTGAAAAGGGATGGGCAGTTTTCCTTCCGACTTCAGATGAAGCATCGGGCTGGCAACAAACATCAGCGCCATCACCAAACAAACTACGGTGACAAATAAATTGTCAGTAGTAAACAACTGCGGGGAAAACAACGCGTTCAGCACAGCGAAGACTACGAACCCGAGCGCCACTATGATGCAGACGAGATTAAGAAGTTTTAGTTCCCTGCTCATGGACCTCATTTCACCTGCTGTAGTTTCCACTGCACCAGCTCCTAATGTTTCGCTTTGCCCGCCGGCGTCGCCCGTTCGGACATTTCCTCGTAGCCGCAGCGTTCACACTGCCATATCGGAAACACTGCTTTCGGATCGGCGGTGCTTTGATAAACGGCGCGATCTGAAGGAATTATTTTTCCCCCGCACACCGGGCACACACGACCGCGCGTCGTGCGTTTGTCAACATCAATTCGGAGCAGGTTTTCTTCAGCCATAACAACTTTGTAGTTCGGAGTTTGAGGTTTAGAGTTATCGAAGTTCGACGTTAAACCCTTCCGGCCGTAATAAAGAACGCCCCTGTCAACTTCAAACTTTAAACATCAAACTCTAAACTGTTTTATTCCCTGGGCCCGCGATAGCGTTTCAACACCACGAAAATCGAGCAAAATATCGTCACGGGCGGAATCAGCAACACCAGCACGCCTATATTGAAGTTCCGAATGAAAGCGCTATTCGAACTTGTAAGCGCCGTCCTGCACATTGAGCACTGCGCGACAGCGGGCAGACTAAACAAAAGAACTGCACCAATCACAACAGCAATCGTCAGGCATAGAGGCCGCCAACGGATCTTCATCAGTGCTCCTCTTCAACGGGCGGTGGTGGTGGCGTCTCCTTAAACTGATAACGAAGTCCGGCCGATCTGAAACTGTCCGGGAAGAACACGAACAACAGACAGATACAGACTACCAGCATTGGCACTATCGTCAGCACCAGACTCAGACGCTCAAACTTCATGTGCATGAAGTAAGCCACGATCAACGCAGCTTTTATGATCGACAGACCCAGCAGGATCGTTAGCATCAAAAACACGGACATTGGCTTGTATGCCAGAAAGACTTCGATAGCTGTCAGCACTACGAGCCAAATCCAGATCGAAATGAACAGCTTGTTGCTGCCGGCGAAATGTTCCTCAACATGTTCGTGTGTGCTCATGATTCATTCCTCTCCGGTTATTTAGCCAGATGGCCGCCTACGTCCACGGACATGATGTAAATCAATGGGAACACAAACATCCAGACGAGATCGACGAAGTGCCAATACAGCCCGCTAATCTCCACGTCTTCGTGCTTCAGTTTGTTTACGCGCGCAGCTACCACGGAAAGATAGATCGCGCCGGTGGCAACGTGAAACATGTGAAGCCCGGTGATAGTGAAGAAGGTCGCGCCGAATAGTGGTGACGGGAGTTTTCCGTCCGTGGTGGTAAACGTTGACACCCAGTGTTCGGGAAGACGGAAGGGTCCAAGTCCTTCATGAAGCAGATGGTTCCACTCAATCAAGTGCAGGACGATGAACGCCACGCCGAAAAAAATAGTCGCCAGTATCCATTTCCGCGCTTTGGCTTTTTCACCCCGACTCGAGGCCGATACGCCAAACACCATTGTCAAACTGGACGACAGCAGGCACAGCGTCATG
Organism: Blastocatellia bacterium; assembly: GCA_963786645.1. Lineage (GTDB taxonomy): Bacteria > Acidobacteriota > Blastocatellia > Pyrinomonadales > Pyrinomonadaceae > PSRF01. The sequence goes on along the minus strand of CAWAZW010000003.1, from coordinate 187,697 downwards.
ACCGAGGCGAAAACAATACTGGGATAAAACGGAAATGGCGTGGGCCAGACGTTCGACGCGCGCAGATAAGCGTAACCAATCAACAACGCGGAAAACGTCAATGAGTCGGAAACAATGAACAACCACATTCCGAGCTTGCGATGACCGACGCGGTAAGGGTGTGTTCCACCCTCCCAATCGGCTGCCGGAAAATGCACTGCGCGTGCTTCAGTACTCACCAGTCACCTCCAGAAGCGGTAAGTGGCGCAGACTCAGTCTGCGCATGAGTTAATTAGAAAATACACAGGCCTAAAGCCCGTGCGTTTGTCTATTTCCAAAAGAACAGAAGAAAGAACACGTAAATCCACAGCACATCCATGAAGTGCCAGTAAAGCGTTGCTACATCCGCGGCAGCCTGTCCTTTAGCGACCGCAAGGTTGTCATTCTTCGGTGGCTCGGGCGCGGACTGACAAATACAACAACGCCAGTAGGCCACCAAGAAGATGTACCCCGTGCACCGCCGTCAGTACGTAAAAGAACGAGCTGTGCGGATTAGTCGCAACGTAAATTCCCTGCTGCGCAACTGCTGCCACGCAAGCACCTGCGAAACGAGAAACCCGATACCCAACGCAGCGCTTATGGAGAACCATAGTTTAGGGGAGCTGTCCACTGCGCTCTTCAGTTTGCGTCGAGCAATCTCCAGCGTGACGCTACTGAGCAGGAGTACCGCTGTGCTCAGCAACAGGATTCGCGGCATGGCCAAGGGTCGCCAGTCGTTCGACGATGCGGCACGCACGATGTAAGCGCTGCTCAGTGCGGTGAACATCATTAGAATGGCAGCCATTCCCACCCACATGCCAATCCGGTAGCTGCTTCCTTTAAGTCGCACCGGTAAATGTTGAGTTTCAACTGCTGCTACCATTTATTAATTCCTTTTAAGCCCAAATCAACAACAGAACGAATAGCCAGATCCAAATGCCATCCATTGCGTGCCAGTAACGTTCAACAAATCTTGTTGTCGTCATCTTCTTCTCACTAGTCCGTTTTTCTGAACCACGCATCATAACGACGAGGTAGATCAGCGCCAGAATTCCTCCCATCAAATGCACGGCATGCAAGCCAGTGAATAGATAGAAAAACGAGCTGTGCGGGTGAGTGGCAAAAAAAACGCCTTGCGCTGCTAGCTCTCTCCACCCCATTAACTGCGCGGAAAGAAATAGACATCCCAGAATCAAGGTTACCAACAGCCACTTGCTGTTCTCGGCTACCCGCTGTTGTCTCAAAGATCGATGTGCTTTCGCAAACGATAAGCTGCTTAGCAGAATTAGCACCGTACTCGCATAAAACATCCGCGGCACGGAGACCTTAGGTACTTCTTTTCCACTAGACAGAATGATATACGCGCTGGATAACGCCGCGAACATCATCACTACTCCCGCAATTACTATCCAGGCCGTGATGCTGTATGCCTCCGGTGACAACCGTCGAGGCCGTTGATGTTGTCGGCCGTTTCCGTTGCCCCCAGGACCCTTGCCATTCGGGCCTGGGAATCCCGGCCCCCCGGATACACGTCGTCCCGTCTTTGGAGCGGGCTTAGTGCTTGTGCCCGTTGTGGCCATTACCGCCGCCTACCTCTGCATCGGCGTCAGTTTGCATTAGATAATCATTCGGTGCGCCCGGCACTGCAAATTCATACGGACCGCGATAAACAGTCGGCAGCACGCCGGCAAAGTTGTCGTGCGGCGGCGGACTTGCCGTAATCCATTCAAGCGTGGTGGCCTCCCACGGATTGTCATCCGCCTTCTTACCTTTAAATACGCTCCAAACCAAATTGAAGTAAAAAAGAAACTGCGCCAGCACTGTGATGATGGCCGCGATGGAGACGAACACCACGAGTGGGTGCAACGATTTCAGAAACTCGTATTCCGTAAACTGCGAAAACCGTCGCGGCATGCCTACCATCCCCATTGTGTGCATGGGAACGAAGATGCAATAAACGCCGACGAAAGTTATCCAAAAATGGATTTTGCCCAGCCCTTCGTTCATGAATCGGCCGAACATCTTTGGGAACCAGAAATAGGTAGCCGCAAACATCCCGAAGATTGAAGCGACGCCCATCACAAGGTGGAAGTGTGCAGGTACAAAGTAAGTATCATGCATTGGCAAGTCGAGCGATGTCTGGCCCAGGACCAGACCAGTGATTCCGCCTGCCACGAATAAAGATACAAACCCTATCGCAAATAGCATCGGCGTCGTGAAGCGAATCCTTGCGCCCCATAAAGTGCCGAGCCAGTTGAAGGTCTTCACTGCCGATGGCACGCCGATGGAAAGCGTCAAGATAGAAAAAGTCATCGCAGAGTACGGACTCATGCCGCTGATGAACATATGATGGCCCCACACAAAGAACCCAAGTAGGCCGATAGCGAAGAGAGCGAAGACCATCGCGCGATATCCGAAAACCGGTTTACGAGCGAAAGTCGAAAGAATGTGTGACGTTGCTCCCATGCCCGGCAGAATCGCGATATAGACCTCGGGATGACCAAAGAACCAGAAGAGATGCTGCCATAGGATTGGCGAGCCGCCGGTGTGCGTGTTAAGCACGGTAGACCCGAAGACGAGTCCACCCGGGACGAAGAAGCTGGTGCCGACCGTCCTATCGAGTAACAAGAGAATGCCGCCGCCAAGGAGTACCGGGAATGAAAGCAATGCAAGCACGGCCGTGGTGAACCACGCCCAGCAAGTGAGCGGCATACGCATCAACGACATCCCGCGCGTTCGCATGTTGAGCAAGGTAGTAATAAAGTTCAGCGCACCAAGCAACGAGCCGATGCAGAAGATCGCGATACTAACGATCCAGAGATTCATGCCGGCACCCTGTCCAGGGCCCGCCGGCAAACCAACCGCACTCAACGGTGCGTAGCCTGTCCATCCTCCAATCGGACCCACCGTGCCGCCGCTAGCCCCACCTAGCCCGACCCCGATAGCGGAAGCGGCAATCGTTGTATTCCCTTCCACGACGATCGCAGCCAGGATCACAAGGAAGCCAACAAGCGTAACCCAGAAGGACAACATGTTCAGGACAGGAAACGCCATGTCCTCCGCGCCAATCTGAATCGGTAAGAAGTAGTTGCCAAACCCGCCCTGCGGCGCCGTGGTGAGGACGAAGAAAACCATGATCGTTCCGTGCATTGTTACCAGTGACAGATAAAACTCCGGGCTCATCACACCGCCGGGAGCGCCCACGGGAAACAATGTCTCAAGGATCGGCCAGCTAGTGCCCGGCCACGATAGGTTCAGGCGCATCAGCACTGACATCGTCATTCCAACCAGCACCGCTGCCAACGCCAGAATGATGTACTGGATGCCGATGACTTTATGATCGAGGCTGAAAATGTACTTCCGAATGAAGCCGGTCGGCGCGGGGTGCCGATGTACCTCGTGAGTTTCAGTTGACATTCTTTGTCTCCTCGTAGATTTGCACCAAACTATCGGTCTTTCGCTCTCGACAAACCGCTGATCAAAAACACAACACTAATCAGTCGGGTAGGGATACTTATTAAGCAGTTCGCCAATGCGCGTCTGAAACTGATCCTGGGGCAGCGACATCAACTCCTGATGTTCGTCAGCCGGCAAGACCAGCATGTTGCTTCGCATCTTGAAATGTAGTTGGCCGCAAAGCTCCGCGCATGCTAATTCGTACTTGCCAGGGCGGTTCGCCGTGAAGTGAACCCGGATAGCCATTCCGGGAACCAGATCCTGTTTGAACCTCAATTGAGGAACCCAGAAATTGTGAATCACGTCACGCGATCTAAGGATCAACTCGACAGGTCGGCCTTCGGGAATCGCAATCACGCTGTGTGTCGTGTCGTCCTTGGCGTTCGGGTCAGCCTCGTCCAGACCGATAAAGTTGAGAGCGGAGTCGTCGATGAGATTTGGATCGGTGCGACCAAACACGCCGTCGCGTCCGGGGTAGTGGAAGTTCCATTGAAACTGTTGAGCGACAACTTCGACCTGAAACGCGCCCGCGGGAGCCTGATTAAAGTGGAGTGAGGCCCAAACACTTTGGCCCATAACGGCCAGGCCGATGAAGATCACGGCAGTGACGATTGTCCAAATCACCTCCAACCGATTACTGCCATGTGAATAGACGGCTCGATCTGTTTGGCCACGGTCCCGGTATTTCCAAACCATATAGCCGAGGCCAACTTGCGCAGCCGTGAAAGCTACGCCAACGACGATGATTGTCAGCAGGAACTGTTGATCGAGGGCCGGGGCGTGAGAAGAAATGCCGGTCGGAAACCACCATTTCTTGACGAAAAAGAGACTCACCGAACCCAGAGTCAGGATCCAGATAATAACCGCAAGAGCTCGTCCCATCGGTTAGATCTCCTTAGCAGGACAGATGTCTGGTCTGTCCGGATCAGATTATTTCCAATTGCTGTAGGTCAGTGACTGCTATTACCGGTTTACCACCATCAAAATAAACAAGAGGGGCAAATAGATAACCGAAGCCAGCAGCAAACGTTTGGCTTCTTGTCGAGATTTAGATATCGCAGCGCGAACGCTGCTGTAGAGAAACAAGAGTCCTAAAACTATTGCGCCGGCGAGATAAATTTTCCCGGACGTGCCGAGCACTGTCGGCAGCAAACTCACTGGCAACAACAGAAGTGTGTAGACGACGATCTGTTGTGCGGTGACGCGACCTTCAGGTTCGACCACAGGCAACATGAGAATGCCGGCGCGGCTGTAGTCTTCGCGATACATCCATGCGATCGCCAGGAAATGGGGAAACTGCCAGAGGAAAAGTATGGCGAACAATACCCAAGCCTCGATACCGATCTCTCCACGCGCAGCAGCCCAACCGATAAGAGGCGGCACGGCCCCCGGGAAAGCTCCGACCATGGTTGACAAGCTGGTGCGCGTCTTCAATGGCGTGTACGCGAAAAGGTATCCCGAGATAACAGTCAACCCAAGCAGTGCGGTCAAAGGATTAACCAGAAGCGCCAGGTACACCTCCGCGCCTATCGTTAAACCGGCTCCAAAAACTAAGGCTTCAGTCGGGTGCAGTTTTCCTGATGGCAAAGGGCGATCTGCAGTGCGTCTCATGAGAGCGTCGAGATCGCGCTCGATATATTGGTTCAGTGTGGCGATACCGGACGACAGCAAGGCTATTCCGAACATGGCGGTCGCCATTGCGGAGTAATCGACAGCACCCGGCGATGCGAGAGCGAATCCTGCTGCCGACGTCAGCACGATTAGAAAAGTGATGCGCGGCTTAGTCAGCTCGGCGTAGGCTGCCAATCGCTCGCGTAAGCTCAGGCGCGCTAACGGCCCCACTGCGCTCGGATTGAGATCTATTGCAAACTCTTCCATAAGACAACGACACTCATCGCGTTCAGAGTACAACCTTCAGGTTGCGCTTTCGAACGACTCAAGCTAAAGCTTGTACTCTGAACTACAAACCTCTGCGCTCGCAATTCCTGACTACGTACTTTGAACTACAAACTCTGAACTTCGAACTACGGACTCGCGCGACTGCAAAACTCTAAAGCACCGCAGCGTCAAAACAATCGTAGTCGCGAACACCAACGCTCCACAGGCAACGTGTGCAACCGTTATCGCGACCATCGGGTTAAGCGGTTGCGGGTCATTGGGCGACGCAGCGCGCGTGAGATAGGCAGCGACACCCAACATCAACTGTAGGCCTAGCAGACCCAGTGCAATCCCCGCGGGCCGAGTCAGAAAGATCTCACCTCGATGCCGTCGCAAGACCAGAACAGCGGCAGTGCCGAGGATCGCGGTTACCGCAATCGCTCCTCCAATGTGCGTCAACAGAAGATGTGTTGGTAATGGCTTGTCCCACGTAGCCGAGTGCCGCAACGTGGCGCCGATGACCAACTGCACCAGGATTGTCGCTGCTGCAGCGGCGCAGAGGTATCGTAAAGACAGAGTTCCCTGCTCTTCAATTGTTGGACGTTCCTGCATCCAACTGCTGGAAGTAAACACTGCCAACGCCACCGTCGTGCAAAAAAATAATTGCGCCAGAGTCGCGTGGGCGCTCGACACTGCGAGCGGCAGCATCAGTTTTACTGTTAGCCCGCCAAGCAGCCCCTGAGCAACGACGCCTATCAAGGCCGCCACGCCTAATCGACGAACCCACCTGCGCTTCTCGCGCGCAAGCAGAAGAATCAGCAGGACGATCGTAAGCATGCCGACCGTCGTGGCAATCATCCGGTGGCCGTGTTCCCAAAAGAGATTGCCGACCATGTTGACGCCTGTCGTAGTAATCCCAAAGATCGTAACCTTCGGCAGGAAATGGCCGTCGGTTAAAGGCCAATCCGCGGTCGCCAGTCCAGCGTCGTGACTGGTAACCAGCGCGCCGGCAATAATAAGAAAAAACGTTGCGCCGGCGACCAGCAACGCGAAACGGTGCACGCCCTTGTTCATGAGAACCGTGTCGATTGCCGATCCACTCTCGCAGGTCGGCAATCGACAATTAAATCAACTTAGTGCCTGCCCAGCATCGGAAATTCGATTGCGGGCATCATCTTGAGGCCAGGATTGGTTGACGCAGCAGCTGCATCTCCAAAAGAAAAGTCAGCCTTGCCGCTGCCATTGGCTGGAACCGTGACTTCCATAGTTTTCTCGGTTCCATTTGGCCCACCCTTTTCGTGCCACGCGGCAATCGTATATTTACCAGGTGGGACCTTCGCGATTGTGAACGTGCCATCCGCGCCGCTGACGGCGAACAAGGGGTGCCTGAGAACGCCTACGTAGGCCTTCATCCAGGGATGCTGATTGCACTTCACCGGAATTAGTACTTCGGGACGCGCAAACGTCTTTTCGATCGGTGGCGCACCGTTAGCCTGCGTTTGGTTCCATTCCGGATTCACCTTCGGCGTCGGATGTACGTTGTGCTGCGTCGGATCGCTGTTGGTGATTCGGATTTTCTGGTTGGCCATTAAACCCATAACGTGAGGTTTGTACTGACAACCGTTCTGGTCGAGAGCGGCGGCCTCGGTAGGAACCGGGAACGCGATCGCAGTGATCTTTTTCCCATCCGCGGTAGTGCCGTCTTTCACGTAGACGAAGACATTGGCAAGCTTGCCATCCGTTACGACGGTGTCTTCCGTAGCCAGGTTCGGATTCCTTTGTCCGCAAACGGCATCAGCTGAAGCGTCGATCTTTTTCGGGGCGGGTGCAGCCCCTGTGAATGCGATGGCGCCGGATACCGTGCCCTCGTCACCCTTGCTTTGATAAGTTTCGCCACCCGCGGTACCGGTATTCGTCGCGGCTGTGTCATTCGTTGGCGACTTGCTACATGATGAAGCCACTGCAAGCAACGAAAGAACAACGGTCAGGACAAGCCAGACCTTGATCTGCTTAAACATAGTCTTTCCTCCAAAATTGTTTACTAACATCTAAACTTTAACACGGAGTATTGCAGAAAGTAGACCGCAACGGACCCTTCCGCAACTACAACCCGCGCACGCGCGTGCCATCGCGCACACGGCCAAATCGCGCCACGGTATTTCCACGTTTATTGCGGCGGCGCTTGTAAGCATTTGTATTGTTACGACTCTTTTTGCCCGGACGAACGCTTCCAGTCGTCGCCGGAGTCGCATTCGTTGCCGGTGCAGCCGGTGAAGTCGCCGACAAACGTCTCTGTTCGTCCGGCGTCATCAGAAGCATGTAACGAACCAACAACGCCGCATGGTCCTGATGGTAATTATTCGCGCTGGCCGGCGGATTGGGGACGTTGATCACCCAACGCTCGCCTTCTTTCCTGAACAGGCCGGTCGGCATCGCCGTGCCCGGACTAATCTGCGCGGGATCAAGCAACCAACGAAATGTCCAATCAGGTTTCAATCGATCTCCCGCAAGTAAGAAGTTTGGCGCGATCGCCGACGCATCGTGAGCCGGGTCACCAGTAATGTGACACTTCAGGCAAGGCGTGCCTGATGTGAACATCTGCCGGGCAACGAGCTTCTCGTCCTCGCTCAACGGTTGAATAGGTTCCTTTATGTACGGCTCCTGCTGTCCTGACAGGGCCATGAAGAACCGGACCAGGATCTGAAGCTCGTTTGGCGAAAAATTGAACGTCGGCATGCGCGCCTGTAAGTATGGCCGCACACCATTGCGATCCTGACCAGGCTGCGGTTTTAACCTACCGCTCGCCACGCTCGCTCCAGCATTTCCATTACCGTTTCCATTCGCCTGCGCGTTTCCGGTCGCGCTCGCACCGTTCGCTGGCGCAGCTGCAGCCGGCGAGGCTCGCGGCGATGCACTGGGAACAGCAGCAGTCGTCGCCGGCGAACGCTGTTCACTCAACGACGGATCGGTTAAGAAGCGCAAGAGCCAATTTGGATCGACACGCGCCCCTTCACTCGTCAGTCGCGGAGGCAGGAAATCTTTGCCTTCGGGTGTTTGATAAAGGGGAACATTCATCAAGTCTGAACGCTGTCCCACTTGAATTTGATGGCAGCCGACACAGTTGTATTTCTTGATCACCCACCATCCGTTTTGTACATCCTGACGGCGCTGATCCTCCGGATCGTAAAACAGCGTACGCGGCACATTCGATCCTTCGGTTCCCACACTGCCCAGCAGGAATGTCGTCAATGCATTGCGCCACTCCGGAGTCAGATAGGGTTTCGGCATGCGCAACTTGTCCTTCGGATCCTTCTCCTTACCGACATCGTAAATCGATGGCTCCGCAAGCTTATGTTCGAAAAAGCCCTTGTGGTTGTACCAGGGTTTTTCTGAATGCTCGCCGTGCAGCTCAAGTGGATCGTGCCCTTTTTCGGCGTCGTGGGTGAGTAACGCAAAGTCCAGCCGCTCGATCGGAGTCGCTCCTTCTACGGTTAACTCTTTACCTATGCGCTGCTCTTCTTCGAAGCCCTTGATTTCATGACAACCCGCGCAACCGTATTGCTTAATCAAGGCGAAGCCCTTGTCCTTCAAATTGGTGTCGTCCATGTATGACGCATCCGGATATGAAGGCGGGCCTGAGATTGAAAACAGGTATGTCGCAATGTCGCGCGCGTCTGCATCACTCAGCCGGAAGTTCGGCATTACCGTCATGTTCTGAACCTGAAGCTCAGTGCCGTCATTCGGACAGCGCGAATTAAGTTCAGTATCGAAGACGTAAGGCTTGTTGTTCTTGCTGTAGTCTTCTGGCGTAAGGTCGCGCTTCTCTTTAGGACAATACGGCGCCCAACGTTCGCGCGGATTGTGGATCCAGCGCACGATGTAATCGAAATTGCTCTTCTCCCCGACGCGCTGAAGGTTCGCGGCAAACGTGCCTCCCATTGAGCTTTCTGCATCGCCGATCGAGTGACACCCAAGACAGCCGCGCGTTTCAAACAACTCTTTTCCGTGAGCAGCATTGCCGCGGGCCTGGGTCGGAACTTTTCCGTTGAAGCTCTCCTGCCACAGGTACGCGGAAATCGCCTTAATCTGGTCTTCCGCATCTGCATCCGGTTTTACGCCATGACCGTTACTACTATTTGCGAATCGCCAGAAGGTGGGCATCTTCGTGCCCGGGCGGAAGCTCTGCGGATCCTGCAGCCAAACCGGCAGCCACTCTTTCCTCAACTTCAACCGCACGTCCTTCAGGTTTGGACCAATCTTCTTTTGATCCTGCATCAAGTACTTCGATTGCAGATTCAACTGATCGCGGCGCGCTGCCAGAAGGCTGTTTGTCACGCGGAGAGACTCAGCGTGGGCCAGCAGCTTTGCAGCTTCGGTGTCATCGGCTGCCTGATTAGCTGCCTCAGTGTCTTCGCGAATCTGCTTCTCGTTGGCTGTAATCTGGTCTTCTAGTTGAGTCGTGTTTTGACGTGAACCTGTAAGCGCGTCTGTCTCGCGGTCAAACCCTTCATAACGATGACATCCGACACAACCACGTTCGTAGAAAAGATCGCGACCGAGATTCAGAGTCTCTGCTCCCTGGGTGACGCGGTCTTTCGCGTGACACTGTTGGCAACCTGCTTCGATGTTTTCGCGTGCAAACAACGGCCACAGCCAGTACTTATGCCGGCCGTGTCCCTTCACTTCGCTGGTGGTTGCGCGACCATTACCCCAGTGGCAACTGGAGCAACCAAACCGATCAGGATTGTGAATCTGAAGAAGTTCCTTGCTGGGATGGCTAACGAATGCGCGCGCCAAAGCGTCGGGCGCTTTCCCTGGTCCATCCGGAGCGAGATCAGCGGCTTTGATGTCGAGGGGTTCGCGTATTCCGACGTGACAAACCTGACAGCGGTCTACAATACCAGCGGTGTTCACGCTTATCTGGTGTCCGAGGATGGAGTAATCAAAGTCTTCCATCTTCCGGATCAGTCCATCTATTTGCGCAGGGCCTAATCCAATGACGTGATTTTTTAGGTAGTCGTCTCGCTTCTTAGCCTTTTCGGCAGGTTCTTTTAAAAGCTCAGCTTTGCGACCCAGGAGTCGTGCTTTTTCCTCTCTCAGATCGTTGTACAACTTCTCCAGTTGATAGTAGTTCATCTCCTGAGTAGTCGTTTTACTTGAACTGTCGGCGGCCGGTAGATCCACTTCTACTTTTTCATTACGCTTCTCTTCAGCTTCTTTTCGGTGACTCTCTTTAGCAGAATCTTTCGCCGTCTCAATGTTGTAGGCGATTACCGTGAGATGACCGCGCTGGTTTTGAAACGGCTCCGTCACCGCGTCAAGTTGCTTCTGAAGGCGGGCAACATTCTGATCGATCTCGGTCGCTTCCGGTTTCACCGTCTCGAGCGCTGCCTGGGCTTCCGCATCGAGCGCCTGATACTCCGGGCTTTCTTTAACTTCGGCTTCAGTCTTACCGGCTTGCGGTTTAATGCTCCTAAGGTAATTAGTGTATCGGCCGACGAACTCCTGCTGAATTCCCTTCCACGGACGCTGGCCGAAGGCTTCATCCCAAAGTGCCCAGGCCAACGACAGCGTCAGGAGCAACGCGCAGATCAGCATCCAGCCGCTCGTTGAACGACTAACTATAGGATCGTGCGCCGGTACGTCCGGCTCCTTCTTCACCAACGGCCCTGTGCTGTCAGAAGGCTCAGCCACTCAGAACACTCCTCCGCCCATTAGATGTTGAACCACGGAGTCACCCATACATACTTAATTGTGAAAACCAGGCGCAGTAAAAGTTTTACCGGCATCGCCAGCAGAACCGTGATGGCGAAAAACTGGAACGTCACGTACTGCAACAGACTGTGTCGCTGCAGAAGTTTTTTCTCAAACTCATCCGGCGTCGTCATCCATAACCAGATGCGTCTGTGCAGCGGCAATGACTTATCGATCCTGTCGAAGCCACCACGCATCATCAGCCAATGGAAGAAGAGCGCGCCGACCACAAAGAATAAAGACACGACAATGAAACCGAACAAGGCTTTCAACCACCATTCGGTCGACAGCAACGTAAACCCGGTCATGTCCGCGACGATGTCGTGCAAGTCACGATTCCGATCGTAGACGACGGCATTATGGTCCCAGGTTTGTCCCGGCCAAAACCAAATCCAACCTGGGCCACGAATAAAGGTCCCGATAACAATCAATAAGATCCACTGCAGAAAACCTATAGCAAACATCCCTACCGCAAAACGACGCTGTCGTATGGTGTAGTAACCGTTGCCGAGCGGGTTCGAATCGACGTAAGGAAACACCATCAAGCCCACCATGATTAGCGACGGCATTACGACGCCTGCAATCCACGGATCGAAGTAGACGAGCATCTCCTGCAACCCGAGAAAGTACCAGGGCGCCTTTGATGGGTTCATCGTGAGGTTGGGATTTGCGGGTTCTTCAAGGGGCGCGTTGAGCGTGATGGACCAGACAAAGAGAATGACTGTGACAATTACCGCGGCCAGAAACTCGATTCTTACAAGAAACGGCCAAACATGGATTTCCCTCGCCCAACCGGGCCGCCACGGTTCAACTTTGCGGTGATGCGCCTTTGCGAGTTTCGGATCCTGCTCCAGATCCTGGATTAATCGATCGTTTGCTTTCGACTGCTTGATGCCGAGCCACGTGAAGAATGGCACCAGAAACAACATCGCGACAATCGGAACGTTGTCCGGCGCTGAAGAAATCTTCCAAAGTTGTCCCCAGTCCTGGACTGCCCAGGCTGAAAGACCAACGATAACCACGATCACGCCCAGCGTGATTAGTCTTCCCCGACTAAAGTTGAATCTGCCCTTTGCCATCAGTTACAGAAAATCCGCACTATTTCTTTTTAACTGCTTTCATCTCCGATTCGAGCATGACCGGAGCTGGGCCTGAAATACCGCCATCCTTCCGAATGCGCCAGAAATGCACCGCCATAAATATTGACGCAACGAGCGGAATACCGATGCAGTGCCATATGTACGAACGCAGTAATGCATTCGAATCCACTATCGAGCCGCCCAGCAGACCGAAGCGAACGTCGTTGAAGGGTGTCATTCCTAACTGAACACCAAACGGTCCTTCAGAACCGAGCATCGGTGTGGCGCGCGCCATGTTGGTTCCAACTGTGACCGCCCAGAAACCTAACTGATCGTCCGGAAGTAGATAGCCCGTAAACGAAAGGAGCAGGGTCAGAACGAGCAGGACCACGCCAACGCACCAGTTGAATTCACGCGGACGCTTATACGAGCCCGTCAACACTACGCGAAACATGTGCAGCCACGTGGTGATCACCATCAAGTGAGCGGCCCAGCGGTGCATGTTCCGAAGAAGCTTTCCGAAGGGAACGTCGTGCTCCAGATACAGAATGTCCTTGAACGCGTCGGCCTTCGTCGGATGGTAATAAAACATCAGGAGAACGCCGGTGAACGTGAGCACGATAAACAGATAGAACGTGATGCCACCCATTCCCCAGGTGAACGGGTATCGAACTGCATCTCGATTTATCTTTGCGGGATGAAGGTGAAGGAATACGTTTGAGAGAACTGCCAGCGAACGATTCCGCGGATCCGATCGATCATGGGAAACGCGAAAGATGGATTTCCAGAGTTGGGTGTCCTGAGGATCCTTGTAGGTTTTGGCTTCTTCAACTGCGCGTTCTTTGAGCGCAGTCGCGCCTTCCCTAACCTTTCCAACAAGACTTGTTTCTGTCTTGTCGCCGGTGGTCAGCTGTTTTGTTTCGTCTTTCTTTGGCGTCTCTTCCATGCGTCCAACTGGCGATTACATGTCAGTTTCTAGAGCGGAATGTAAGCGCCGGGTTCTTCAAACTCATTCGTAGCGCCTTTTTGCCAATCGTAAAGTCTGCCGATGTCCACCACTATTTGACCTTCAGCGTCCAGTTCTACGTGAGCGCGATCCATCGGCCTCGGCGCCGGTCCTTCAAACGCTATTCCCTCGCTGTCGTAGCCACTGCCATGGCAGGGGCACTTGAATTTGTTTTCACTTGCCTTCCAGTCAGGCGTGCAACCGAGGTGTGTGCAGCGCGCGTAAATGACAAACAGGCGATCCGAAGTCCTGGTGACCCAGATGCGATATTGCTGTTGCCACTTTGTATCGACACCGAGCGCGTAGTCAGTTGGCGCTCCAATTCGGAAAACGTTAGGTGGTTCCAGGATTGAGCGCGGAAGAAAGAACCGCAGAAACATCAGGAAGCAGGTTGTCAGAAAACCGGCGATGCTCGCCCAAACGATCCTGCGCCTCATCTTGTTGACGGGCGGATCGGGCGTACTTTCAACGACATTACCGGCGGGTGGCGTCTTGGCGACCGCCGGCAAAGGCTGCTTCACAGGCGTAGAAGTGGCAGGCGGCGCACCGGCGGCGACAGTTTCGCCGGGCTTCGGAGTCGGGGTGCTGTTGGCGGATGACTCGTTCGCAGGAGTATCCACTATGAAACCCTCCGTCGTCTTAGTTGGTTGGTCAGATACACTTCAACGCTGCAGTAGAGTGAAGATCATACAACTCCCCGCAATACAGGGATTACTCTCTGCGCACCAACGCGTTATTCGTCTATACATTAAGAGCGCCGGCCAATCAAAGTATAAAATCGGGCTCGGTGGCCGTATTTATAACCTTTTTCTCAAATTGCTGGCAAGAAGATTCTAGTTGTTCAGAGTACAACCTTTTAGGTTGAGGCGTTCCCAATAGAGCAAGCTAAAGCTTGTACTATGAACTAAGTACAACGGACGCGCAGCGCCTTTGGTAGGATTTGAAAAGTCGCAGGAAGGTAACCGGGCAACTCACCATCCACTTCCAGCTCGATTCGGTCATCAATATTGACGGGTCGAGCACTCACCTTGCCTGCCAGCGCGTGTCCGACTTCCGGAATGCTGAGATGGGCACCGAAATATAAACGTGGAGCGTTGGCTAAAATCCTGGCTGCGCCGATGTCGCCTATACTAATGACATCGAGTTTTCCATCGTCCAGCTTGGCGTTCGGAGCTATCTTCATTCCGCCACCAAAATAACGCGCATTCGCAACGCAGAGATTCGCGACCGTCATGTGGCGCTCGGTATCATCGTCAAGTTGAACGACGATCCGGCTTGGTTTGTTTTTTACAGCTGTCTCAGCCATAGCCATTCCGAATGACAAACGACCTGACAGCCATTTAGGTAGTCTTGTTGCCTGCGAACGGCCGTCACTATCTTTCACACGAGCGATCACATCGGCACTCATACCAAACGACGCGACGCCCAGGAAGTAGCGGGTGTCGTGCTCGCCGTCGCGGTTGGTAAACATGACGCTCCCAACGTCGATTTGCCGGGTACGTCCGTTACGAAGGATGCTGGCCGCGTCGGCCGTTCGTGATGGTATGTCCAGCGTTCTTCTAAAGTCGCCGCCAGTTCCGCTCGGCAGGATACCGAGCTCAGCGTCAGTTCCTGACGACAGGATTCCGTTGGCTACCTCTGAAATCGTTCCGTCTCCTCCGCAAGCGATGATTAATTTGACGCCTTTTCGTGCGGCCTCCGCGGCTACCTGCTTCCCTTCACCAGGCGCGCGTGTAAACTCCGGCTTGAATGCTCCGAAGTGGGTCGTCAGTTCGCTGGCAATCTTCGGCCACGCGTCGCGCGTCGCTCCGCCGGCTGACTGAGGGTTGATTATTACGACGGGTAGGGGCATCTAAACAGTAGGCAGTAGGCAGTAGGCAGTGCAGTGCAGACGTTAGTTCAGCACGATCGAAACAGCTACTGTCTACTGACTACTGTTTCCTGTCTACTCCCCCGCAACTGCTTATCCTGTTCACCTAGCTCGGCGATCTTGCTCATTACGAATTCAGAAATCTCTTTGTACGTTCGCGCGCGATCCGGTTTTGAAAGATAGTTTGACAGGTCGAGCTGCTTGCCAAAATGAATCCGAATCTTCTCGCCACCTCTCCAATTTCCTAACACCTGCTTCGGAAGATCGTTACCGAGACCCGCGATAAACACGGGTATCACCTGCGGCGCCGCGTCCTTAATTAGTTTACCGACACCGGGCTGCGGAGGCAGAAACGAATACGGATTCGGGCTTTTGTTACGTGTTCCCTCTGGATGAAAGCCGATAACATTGCCCGCACCGCGTCGGGTCAGGTCAGTTAACAGACGAAAGGAATATTTATCAAAGCTACGCTTCTCAATCAGCGGCTTCTCACCCGAGGCGAAAAAGGGTGGATACATGGACCACCACCCCATCACGAGGTTCACAAACAGTCCCAGCGGTTGCTGGAAAAAGAAGCGCCCGCGCACTGGAAAGAAAAGCTGCTTGCGCCACGTCGTATTCCGGAAAAGCACCGTCGACACCGTGTACATATCAAAAAACGAACGGTGATTAGCAACCAACAGTATTGGTCGCTCGCGTGAAACGGCATCGACGTGCTCGAGTCCGTAGACCTGCATGAGGTTGTAGGTCGAAAGATGAATCCAACCGGCGCCGAGTATTTCCTGACAGCCAGTCCAAAACCGCTTCCACTTGCCCTGGTTCATCCTGTGGACCAGGCGGAACGCAAAGCGTTCAAACGTTGTTAAGACCGCAAATTCTTCTGAGGTGGGTTCTGGAAGTTCTGCACTATCCGTACTCCGTACGATGCGAGCCTCTGCGGGCAACGCGTCCTTATTAACCGTCGAATTAACCGACGAGCGAGAATGCCGCTCTTCGACGTCGGACGTTGTGTGTTGGAGACGTGAATCACTCAATCGAAAAGTACTTCGCTTCAGGATGATGAACGATGATGGCCGACGTTGACTGTTCCGGATCCAGTTGGAATTCCTCTGTCAGCTCGACATCAATTCTGGACGGATCGAGGAGGTCAAACAGTTTTGCCTGGTCTTCAAGATCAGGACAGGCCGGATAACCAAAACTAAACCGTGAACCCTGGTATTGCTGACGAAACAGCTTTACCACATCAGGGTCGTCGTTGCCTGCAATGCCTAATTCTTCGCGAATGCGTTTATGCCAAAGCTCCGCGAGTGCTTCGGCACCTTCAACGCTGAGGCCATGGAAGTAGAGGTAATCCGCATAGTTGTCTGACTTAAACAACTCGTGCGAATACTCGGTTGCGCGCCGGCCCATGGTCACGAGGTGGAAGGCGGCAACGTCCATTCTTCCCGATTCCTTCGAGGCAAAGAAATCAGCTAAACATAAGTTTTTGCCCGCCGGTTGGCGTGGAAACGTAAAACGAAGTCGTTCCGTCTCTTGGTCCTCGTGATAAATGACAAGGTCGTTTCCGGATGATTGTGCCGGAAAATAACCGTAGACAACGCGCGGCACCAGCAGCCTCTCTCGCTTAATCCGCTCCTTTAGGTCGTTATATATAGGACGAACCTTATCGCGGACCAGCGCCTGATAGTCTTCGGGTTTCGAACGTCCCTGCTTGAATTGCCATTGGCCTTTGAAAAGCGCGGTTTCGTTTACGAATGAAAATATCTCGTCGAGACTGACATCTTCGACAACTCGAGAGCCGTAAAAGGGCGCAGCAGGTATTGGAACGTCCTGTCGAATTCCAGACCGCGTCGTGTGAGTTGTGTCCCCTTTCCCGTTACTTGACGCTCGCGCGGTCGTGATCTTTTTGATTCCGAGCTTCGCTTCTTCGCCGACCAGATCTTCAACGTCTTCCGCCGGTTCAACAAGCTCCACTTCAGCCGCAAACGCTTTTGCGACCGTGCCGTTGCCGGAAGCGAGTTTGTCCATGGTGTGCAGACCGGCAAACGCGTCACGCGCATAGAAAAGCTGTCCTTTATATAGCGGCCTTAAATCCTCGTCGACGTAACGCCGGTTTAGCGCGGCGCCTCCGAGCACAACGGGCACGTTAATGCCGCGCTCATTCATCAGCTCCAAATTCTCTTTCATGACCAGCGTCGACTTCACAAGCAGTCCGCTCATTCCAATAGCATCGGCCTTGTGTTCGTCGTGCGCCTGAAGAATGCTTTCAATGGGCTGCTTGATTCCAAGATTTACCACCTTGTAACCGTTGTTGGTCAGAATTATATCGACCAAATTCTTTCCTATGTCGTGAACGTCTCCCTTGACGGTGGCAAGGACCATCGTGCCTTTGGTCGTAGCGCCGCCTTTCTTCTCCATGAACGGTTCAAGAAAACGCACAGCGGCCTTCATCGCTTCAGCAGACTGCAACACAAACGGCAATTGCATCTGACCGCTCCCGAAAAGTTCGCCCACCACCTTCATACCCTCAAGCAGGATGTTGTTGATGATTTCCAACGCTGAATACTTCTCAAGCGCGGCCTTAAGTTCGTCTTCGAGTCCAATTTTATCGCCGTCAATAATGTGGTTCTTCAGCCGCTCCTCGACCGTTTCACCTTTTGAGGCCTTCTTACTGCTCTTCGCTTTCACGCCTTCAAACAGTTTGGTGAACTCGGTTAGCGGATCGTAAACGCAGACATCACCCTCGAACTTGCGCTGGTCGTAAATCAGTTCGCGAGCTACCTTCAGTTCCTTTTCACCGATGCGATTCAAAGGTTCGATCTTGCTCGCGTTCACAATCGCTGCATCGAGTCCGGCTTCTACTGCGTCGTGAAGGAAGACAGAGTTGAGTACGACGCGTGATGCGGGATTCAAACCAAACGAAATGTTCGAGACGCCCAGAACTGTGAAACAACCAGGAAGGTGCTGCTTGATTCGCCGAATGCCTTCGATGGTTTCAGCTGCATTGCGGCGATCCTCTTCGATACCTGTAGATATTGGCAGCGCCAGTGGATCAAAAAAGATGTCATCTGGCGAAAGTCCTAACTCACCTGTGGCTTGATCGTACGCGCGCTTCGCGATCTTGAACTTGCCGTCGGCCGTGCGCGCCATTCCTTCCTCGTCTATCGTTCCGATCACGATGCTGCCGCCGTATTCCTTAGCGAGCTCAATTACCTTTACAAACCTTGGGACGCCGTCTTCGTAGTTTGTCGAATTAAGAATGCACTTACCGCCGGCGTGCTGCAGTCCGGCTTCCATCTTCTGCCACTCCGTGGAATCGAACATCAACGGAATTTTGATGTTCGTAGAAAGCCGCGAGGCGAGCTCATGCATATCATCGACGCCGTTGCGGCCCACGAAGTCGACGTTCACATCCAATATGTGAGCGCCCTCGCGTTCCTGATCCTTCGCCAAAGAAACTAAGCCATCCCAATCTTCCACATTTAGAAGATCGCGCATCTTCTTTGACCCGCTGGCATTGACTCTCTCACCGATAATTAGGAACGACGTATCTTGCCTATAGGGTTGTTGAATGAAATTCGAGGATGCCGCCGGCAGACGCTC
The DNA here is from genome assembly GCA_963786645.1 of Blastocatellia bacterium. Lineage (GTDB taxonomy): Bacteria > Acidobacteriota > Blastocatellia > Pyrinomonadales > Pyrinomonadaceae > PSRF01. The sequence continues at coordinate 169,033 of CAWAZW010000003.1, read as the reverse complement.
AACATTCCGTTTTACGGGAGTCACATTGCGGACTGCTTCAACCACGGCTGAAAGGTGCGCAGGAGTAGTACCGCAACAACCTCCAACAACATTCACGCCGAGATCGCGTGCGAAGTGGGCCAGGTCAGCTGCGAGCGATTCTGGAGTTTCCTTGTAGTGCGCGTGTCCACCAACATTTTCCGGAATGCCGGCGTTGGGAATGACTGAAACGGGCAATGTTGAGTTCTGACAAAGGTAGCGAACGTTTTCGCTCATCTGCTTGGGACCAGTCGCACAGTTCATTCCGATCACGTCGATCGGAAAAGGTTCGAGGGCAGTCAGCGCCGCCCCTATCTCAGTCCCCATCAGCATTGTGCCGAACGCTTCGATCGTGACTTGCGCAATCACCGGAACGCGGGTCCTGGTTTCCTTGAAGTAATCGAAGATGGCTGTCAGTGCTGCTTTCGTTTGGAGCAGGTCCTGACACGTCTCTACGATCAGCAAGTCAGCGCCGCCCTCAATCAGACCACGCACCTGCTCATAGTAAGAGCCCTTCATATCAAGGAACGAGATGTGTCCAAGTGAAGGCAGTTTGGTTGTGGGCCCCATCGAGCCTGCCACCCAGCGAGGCCTGTCCTTAGTCGAAAAATCGGCGGCCACACGTTTTGCGAGTTGAGCTGATTTGAGATTTAGTTCGTAGGCTTTATCAGCAATGTCGTATTCGGCCAACACAACGGAAGTCGCGCCGAAGGTGTCCGTCTCCACAACGTCGCAACCGACCTCGAAGAAAGCTGCGTGAACCTTCTCGACGGCCTCAGGCTTGGTTACGACCAGGTATTCGTTACACCCGTCCAGCCCACCAAAGTCGTCCGGGGTAAGGTTTTGCACCTGAAGATTAGTGCCCATCGCGCCGTCGAAAACGACGATGCGTTCTTTTAGAGCGTCAAGGAAAGTCGTCATAACTGATGTTAACTCGGATGGTGTAAGCCGGTTAGCCGAACGCCAATTCTTACCACCATGCACTGTTCATTAATGAGAAAGCCCCGCGCTAAACAACGCGGGGCTTCCCAATGAACCCTATTCGATTAGTCTCGCGGGAAAGACTCGCCGAGCTGTTTAGCGGATTGTTTTTCGTGGCCGCAAGTCGCCTTAACTCACCACGTTTCTACTGGCCCGTATTGAAGCACCGAGGTCCACAGGTGTCAAGCGGGCTTACGGGCCAATTCTACTGCAATATAATGGACCATTGATTGTGCCGTTCGACCGCCTATGTTAAGTTTGCGTCTCTTCGGACGTCAGTGTCGATGACGAACGTTTCTCATGAGACGCGCAATCTACCCCGGCTCATTCGATCCCGTCACTAATGGTCACCTCGATATTATTGAGCGGGGTTGTAAACTTTTCGACGAGATAATCGTTTCCATCCTGGTCCACCCCGAGAAACAGCCCTTCTTTACGATTGAGGAACGTCGGGACATGCTGTCGGACGTTTTAAAACAGATCGACAAAGGATCCTGCCACGTTCGTGTTGATAGCTTTCAGGGGCTTCTTGTTCATTACGCAGTTGCCCAGCAAGCAGATGCCATTGTGCGCGGGATTCGCGCAATTTCTGACTACGAATACGAGCTGCAAATGGCGCTGATGAACCGCCGGCTCGAGCCGAGTATTGAAACCGTATTTATGATGCCGGCTGAGACCTACTCCTATGTCAGCTCGCGGCTGGTAAAAGAAGTGTTTCAGTTGGGCGGCCGCCTTCAGGGACTCGTTCCGTCGATCGTCGAGGAACGCATGAAGGAAAAAGTTTCGAACGCATAGCTCAATGGTATTAATAACAGGATGACCACTAAACCAGCACCATCGTTGTTCCAACCTTCCGAAAACGTCGCTCGCATGCAGGCCTCGTCTACGTTGGCTGCAATGCAGGCTGCAGAGGCTTTACGCGCGCAAGGCGCCAATGTGGTTGACTTCGGCGCGGGCGAGCCAGACTTCGACACTCCTGAAAACATTAAGCTTGCAGCGGCGGAAGCGATGCGTGCCGGGAAAACTAAATACACGGCGACGGGCGGCATAGCCCAACTGCAACAAGCCATCATCGACTTCTATGCGCGTCAGTTCACTACTGAATACTCGCGAGCGGAAGTGATGGCAACGTCTGGTGGCAAACAAGCAATTTTTAATGCGGTAGTTAGTTTGATCAATCCCGGCGACGAGGTGTTGATTCCCAAACCATATTGGGTAACGTTTCCGGAGGTTGTCGTTTTTGCGCGCGGGACGCCAGTCTATATCGACACCGAGGAAACGGGGTTTGTCTTGAGTGCGGAGCAAGTGGAACGCGCGATTACACCGAAGACAAAGCTAATCATTCTGAACTCCCCTTGTAACCCCTCAGGCCGTGTCATCCCGCCAACGGAGTTTCAGAAGATCATGGAGGTCCTCGCGGAACGCGGCATCTTCGTCATTTCAGACGAGTGCTACCTTCGTTTTGTTTACCCGCCGGCAGAGATATTTAGCGCTGCGGGCCTACCGGGCGAGCTACGCAAACGGCTCTGCATCGCGGGATCCTTCTCCAAAACTTACGCCATGACGGGTTGGCGCGTGGGTTACGCACTCGCGCCCGTTGAGTGGACCAAGGCCATGTTGAAGGTCCAGGGCCACTCGACCAGCAACCCAAATTCTATTGCGCAATTTGCTGCTTTGGAGGCGTTGACTGGGCCTCAAGAATCGGTGCCGGCAATGCTCGCTGAATACACCGCGCGCCGCGGATGGCTACTCAATGCGCTCAGGGAAATACCAGGCATAACTTGTAACGAACCCGAAGGTGCTTTCTACGCGTTCCCCAGCGTACGTGGTTGCCTGGGCGGGACAGTCCGGACGTCCGATGAGTTCGCTCGGCGGTTACTGGAAGACGAACACACAGTTGTTACTGACGGCGCGGGTTTTGGAGCCGATGGTTATTTGCGCATCTCATACGCAACTTCAATGGACCAATTGAATGAAGGGGTGACGCGCATTCGGCGGTTTGTCGAGAGCCTGAAATAGGCAGCGAGTCTCAAAAGGAAAAAGGCGCCGACTAATGCAGTGGGCGCCTTTCCTATTTAAGAGACAAGCTCTTAGTAAAGGTTGAAGTTGTATTCCAGTTGGATGTGCATCGACACTTGCCGTCCATCCTTAGTCGCAGGAACAAACTTGATCTGTCGCGCCGCGGCAATCGCGCGTTCCGTAAGACCGTAAGGAAGACCGGACACGGCGCGGATGTTCGTGACCGCACCGCCGGAGGTAAACACAGCGCGAAGGACCACAGTTCCAGTTATTTGGTTCTTGCGCGCCTCTTCCGTGTATTGCGGTTCCGGCTTGGAAAGCACGCGCGCTTTTGACGTCACGTCCCTGCCACTGAAGATCTTGTTGTAGTCCGTGCCGCCGCCGCCGCCGCCGGGACCACCACCGCCTTCGCGGTAATCGCCGCCACCGATGTTGCCACCGCGACCGGGTCCAATACCTCCGCCTTCACCGGGACCGATGCCGCCGCCTTTGCCGGTGCCAATGCCGTTGCCGACGCCTGGACCGGACGATGGATCAGTGCTCTTCGACTTGAAGTCGCCGTACGGGAGAACCCGAGCATCAGGTGGAACCAACAGTGGATCTGCGACCACTGTAGCGGCCACTGGCAATGAAGGATTTTTGATTACGGGAGGCTTCGGATCCGGTGCAACTACCTGAGGCACCGTCAAAGAAGCTTGCGGAGTCTTGCCAAAAGACGCCGGCTTGGGATCTTCACGACCGCCACCACCGCCGCCCCCTGGCTTTTCTTTCTTTGGTTTGCTGCCGCCGCCGTCGCCTTTGTTTAGCCCAGCCGTTCCCTCATCGGGAGTCGGTTGTTCGTTGGGAATGTCTAGAAAATTCTCGACGACCATCGCCTCTTCCTGTTGTGCGTCGAGCGCGTTCTGCGTCTGCACCCTGTCCAACCAGACAATCGCAAAAATCGCGGTGATCATTATGAACAGCGATGCCAGGACGCCGGTGGCGACGTTAGGTTGAGAAAGAAAACGCCACGTCGCTTGTCCATAGCCGACCACGCCGCGCTTCGTGAAACCGAACGGATCACGTTTGAACTCTGGCCACGTCAATTCTGACTGATGCGCAACTCCCTTCAGCGAGTCGATCAATCGCGATGTCAACCCAGCGTCATCCATGAAAGTCAGATGAAACTCGCCACGCGGCACGAATGCCGTCGCAGTTGAACCCGCTGCAGCCATTGCAGGAGCGCTGGCTATGACTGGCTCGGTATACTCGGCCTTCTGTACGACCTGCGGCTCAGGCTCTGAGACAACTGAATTTAGGGGTGTACCGTCGACCGGACAAAAACTAAATTTGTCGGCGAATTCTTCCCTACATGTGGAACAAAACTTCATTGCAACTACCTCTTTTTGGCTTAGGGGGAACGGCGTTGACCGTGCCACAGCATCCGCGGTTTCAAGCTCCGTATAATAACTGTTTGCGACTCGTTGATCGAGACCTTTTGACGGCTTCGGAGCGACCCAGCGGTCGAGCAAACTTTTAAGCTCTTCTTCCGAAATAAACTGCTCTCCGGGCTCATAAGTGCTCATTTCAGGCCTTCTCCAAAGTAACAATTTCGCGATTACTATTCAAATATGTGGACAATGAGCTTTTCAGTCCTTGTCGCGCGCGATGAAGTCGCGCTTTGACTGCGCCCACATCGGCTCCAACGATCTCCGATATCTCCTGCAAAGCGAGTCCTTCGTACTCAAAAAGCACCAAAGCCTCGCGTTGCATCGGCGGCAAATCTGAAACTGCCCTTTTCACCGCTGCGGCCAGCTCAACGTCCAGAACCTCTCTCAGAGGACCGCGCCCGACTGACTCAAATCTCTGGTCCGTTACGTCGTCGAGTTCTGTCTCTCGGTCCAACGTTCGAAGCTGTTTAAACCAGAGGTTTCTCGCAGCCGCCAATAAATAAGTGCGTAACGTGGCCCGCCCCGGTCGGAAGTTCTCTGGCTTCCTTAACAAACCCAGGAAGCAATCGTGCGTTATGTCTTCAGCTGTCTCCACGCTGCCCGACAGCCTATATGCAAACCGAAAAACCGGGTCCCGATGTCGTTCGTACACTTGAAGGAAAGCCGCCGATTCGCCAGCCCCTGCCCTTTCAAGCAAAAGTTCGTCTGTCATTCTGTCTGGCAAGCGGCACTCGATTCTGTAGGAATCGTTCCTACTAGTATTACCTGTAAACGGCTAAAGGATACGCTGGTTGAGCAAAGTTTTTTGCGGCTACCGCGGTTTCAAACACCGTCTCTGATACTTAAATACAGGCAAACTGGCTAAAAAATCTGAGTGTGACCAGTTCCGACAGGGCGCAACTCTAGTCAAACCATGGCGTTGGATGCATTTAGAAGCCAAACGGTTGACGGAGAAATATCAGCCATCTAAGATGTTTTTGACCCCTATTCCCCGTTCATTTGGTCGAACGCGGCCACGCGTCAATGTCTGTAAACCTATGAAGACCTCAGTACGAAACAGCCTTTTTACCGCGGGCCTGGTCCTGTCGCTCCTCGCTGGCCCTCTATTTAGCCCAGAAGCGTCGGCGAGGTCGCAGGTCCCCGGAGAACCACAGAGAACTCAGCTCCTGAACAACCTGCGTGTTGTTCATCTACAGAAAACGGGCGACCCGGAGGTTCTTATCAAACTCCGTATTCACAGCGGCGCTGCTTTTGACCTCGCGGGTAAGGAAGGAACTCTGGCGCTCCTGGGCGACATTCTCTTTCCGGACCCTAACGTGCGCGAGTACTTCACGGAGGAGATGCAAGGGCGTCTGAACATTAAGACGGACTACGACGCGGTGACCATCACCATGCTGGGTCGCGCAAGCGAGTTCGAACGAATGATTGAGATTTTGCGGACGGCATTGGTAACCACGCAGTTGACTCCCGAGAACGTAATAAAGGTCCGTGAGGGTCGAATCAAGATCGTCAAGGAGACCAGCATTTCTCCGGCTGCCGTGGCCGACCGAGCAATTGCCACTCGCCTTTTTGGGGACTTCCCCTATGGTCGACCCTACGGCGGCACGCCGGAATCGCTCGAACGGGTCGACCGATCTGATCTGATGCTAGCCCGAGAGCGATTTCTGAACCCGAATAACGCTACGTTGACCATCATTGGCGGGGTTCCTCCTAGTCGCGCAATACGCGCATTGCGACAGCTGCTCGGCATTTGGCGGAAAAGCGAACAAATTATTCCAGCCACGTTTCGTCAACCGATTAAGCCGGACGGCCGAACACTTATCGTCAACGGCCCTGGCGACCAGAGTGTAGAAGTAAGATTTGCTGCTCGCGGACTTGCTCGCCGCGATCCGGATGCGTTGATCGCTAGTCTCTTGGCGAACGTTGCGCGCCAACGATGGGAGATTACCCTTCCGGAGCTTTCGCGCAGTCCTGTTTTCGTGCGACATGATGCGTTCGCCCTACCAGGCATGTTTGTAATGGGGACGACAATCGATCACTTGCTGGCTGAAAAAGCGCTAACAAGCGCACAAGGCTCCGTTAAGGCGCTAGCGGCCAATCCCGTAACGCCGGCAGAATTAGAACAGGCGAGAAATGAGTTACTGGCGGAGATAAACAAGCAACTTGCCAAGCCTGAAGGTCTTGCCGACTCTTGGCTTGATGTAGACACCTATGGAGTGCAGCCTTCCGCCGAGATGATTCGCATGATAAACAACATCACACCCGCAGATCTGCAGCGCACGGCGGGACGTCTTTTTTCCGATGGTGCTTTTGCCTCTGTTGTTGTCGGTAATTCTGATCTCGTGAAAGCCCAACTAGGGGCTCATAGGAAGGTTGAGATCATGGGCGCGATGGAGTCAAAGCCTGAGAGCGAACAGATTCCAACGAAGCCTAAAGCGTCAACGGGTTCGAAGCCTGAGTAATCACAAATCATTCGCAATCTACCTGCAACCATACCACTATCTACATCCGGTTAACTGTGTCTGACATCGGAAGCGCCACGAACACGGAGCATGCGCGTCGAGTGCGCGACATGTTCAACGGTATCGCCGCTCGATATGATCTTTTAAATCATGTTCTCTCAGCTAACATCGATAAGCGATGGCGACGAGCGTTAACGGCAAAGCTGTTTGCAACCGCTCCTGAAATTCAGTCCAGAGACGGTCGAGTCTTGGACGTGGCATGCGGAACGGGCGACCTTGCTGCTGCGTTGCACCAGGGCGGTGCAGCTCAAGTAATTGGGATCGACTTCAGTCGCCCAATGCTTGAAATAGCAAAGTCGAAAGCCAACGCGCAAAGTCTCGAACTGCCGTTTATCGAAGGTGATGCGTTGAGTCTTCCTTTTGCCGATTGTTCTTTCACGGCTGTCACAATTGCTTTTGGACTGAGAAATTTTTCTACCATCGAGGGCGGCTTCGAGGAACTACTCCGGGTGTTAAAGCCGGGTGGGCGGATTGGGGTACTGGAATTTTCAAAGCCCGTGCTACCTGTGTTTCGATCGATTTTCCAAATCTATTTCGCGAAGATTTTGCCCATGGTGGGGGGTTTGATAAGCGGATCAAGAAGTGCTTACCAGTACTTACCAGACTCAGTGAAGCGCTTCCCGGATCAGAGAGAGCTGGCGTCGTTAATGACGCAGGTCGGTTTTGTTGAAGTTGAGTTTGAGAACCTGACCGGTGGGATTGCAGCGTTGCACTTCGGCACGCGTCCACGTTAATACGGTATTGGTTGCAAACGCTTAATCGCGGGCAACCATGAGAACGCAGCCCGAAGGATTTCCCTTAAAGTATCGTGCGGTTGTCGGGGCCTCGCGAATCATTTTGGGTTTCCTTTCGGGCTACGTTCTCGTTTGCATTTGAACGGCGACGTCCTGGTCGCTGTGATATCATCCCCACGAAATCCCAATCCAATAGTTCAGAGACTCGCCGACGTGCGTTCATCGTTCAAGTACAAAGCTCTTGGTGTGGTGCGCCGGTTTGCAATCTTTCTGTTAGTTGTATGGACCGTTGTTTCGTTGGTCACCCTTCTGATCGAACTCGTGCCGGGCGATCCAGCAGTCTCAGTGTTAGGTGAGCAGGCCACTCCGGAGCAGTTTGCGCAGTTTCGGGAAAAGCATGGGCTGGACCGTCCGCCCTTTTTCTTCTCATTCCCACGAGATGCACAAGGTAGCCGCCACTTCGAATGGCATGGCGTTAACAATCGTTACACAGAATACTGGTCAGCACTTATTCGTGGGGATATGGGTCGTTCCTTTCGGACCGACCGGCCGGTCATCGAATTGATTCTCGAGCGCTATCCCGCAACCATTCAACTTGCCATTGCTGCTCTATTCATCGCTATTCTCATAGCTATTCCGCTGGGCGTGATAGCGGGTAAAAATCGCGGCTCCTGGATAGACAATGTGGCGTCAGTAGTCGCGTTGATCGGGATAAGTTTGCCTGGCTTCGTGATTGGCCCAATGCTCGTTTATGTATTTGCAGTAAAGCTGGGATGGTTGGCTCCTTCGGGTCGTTTTGATTGGACCGATTTTATTCTTCCTTCGTTCACACTAGGCGCCGCGCTATCGGCAATTCTGACTCGCATGGTCCGTTCGTCGGTTATCGAAGAACTGGGAGAAGACTACGTACGCACCGCTCGAGCTAAAGGGCTGAGTGAAACGCAGGTGGTCTACAAGCACGTGCTCAAGAATGGATTGATTCCAGTAGTCACAATCCTTGGCCTGCAACTGGGCATCCTTTTGGCCGGGGCGATTATCACGGAAAAAATCTTTGGTTGGCCCGGGCTCGGTCTCTTGCTCGTCGAAGATGGGATAGGAAAGCGCGATTATAGAGTCGTTCAGGGATGCGTCCTGGTTATTAGCATTACCTACATTGTCGCGAACATGCTTACGGATACGTTGTATCGCTGGTTGGATCCGAGGATTCGAGTCGCGTGAACCGCCTAACCGTAGTTGGATTAATCATTGTCTTCGTGTTGCTAGTAGTCGCGATCTTCGCGCCCTGGATTGCCACGCACGATGTCGGTGCCACCAATCTAACGATTCGGTATCTCCCACCGTCGCTGGAACACCTATTTGGCACTGACTCCACAGGCCGGGACATTTTTTCCCGCGTCGTGTTCGGCGCGCGAATATCACTTGAAGTCGGGCTTATCGTTGTATCTGTTTCGGCAGTTGTTGGGGTGTTACTTGGTGCGCTTGCGGGTTACTACGGAGGGTGGATCGACCGAATTATCTCGGGCTATGTATTTAACGTCTTCCTGGCGTTTCCTGGCCTGCTTTTAGCGATCGCAATGGTCGCATTTCTTGGCGCCGGGTTGAATAAGCTCATCTTTGCCTTGTGCATTATTGGCTGGGTCGGATATGCAAGATTGATTCGTGGTCAAGTCTTAAAGGTTCGCGAATACGATTTTGTTCAGGCGGCGCGAGCATTAGGCGCCAATGATGCCCGCATCCTTCTCATCCATATCCTTCCGAATGCTATTCAGCCTTTGATTGTGCAAGCGAGCCTTGGAATGGCAGGCGCCGTCCTGTCGGAGGCTTCCCTCTCCTTCCTGGGACTTGGGGTTCCGCCACCCGCCCCATCGTGGGGCGTTATGATTGAAGAGGCGCGTGACCTCTCGACCCTACAGGCCGCTCCTCACGCTCTAATATTTCCGGGGATCGCAATTGCACTAACAGTACTTGCCTTCAACTTCATCGGCGACGGCTTGCGGGAGTATTTGGATCCAAAGCAACGAGCTCGCTGACCGATTGCCGCCCGCAGCACAATCCTGAGATCAACACATATCCACGATGAGAAGAATTTTTAGAACACTGTTTCGTTTGATTCTCGGCATTCTTCTCGGCCTTCTTGTCTTTGAAGGGTACATGTTTACCCGAATATTGCAGCTTCGGTCCGAGAATCCGGTATCGACTTCGTTAATTGAGGCGCGAGTGTCCGAAGCGCAAGCGCAGGGGCAACAACCGAAGAGATTTCAGGTATGGGTCCCATTGAACAGAATCTCCACGCACTTGCAACGAGCAGTGATCGCAGGCGAAGACACGAACTTTGTCTCCCATCGAGGGTTTGACTACAAAGCTATTCAAAAAGCTTGGGACGATGCGCTGCGCGATGCGGCACGTGAAGCAAAAAACGAAGGTGAAAACGACGACTGGCTGCCGAACATTCCGGAATTCAAACGCGGTGCGTCAACGATTTCGCAGCAGCTTGCAAAGAATCTCTATCTGTCTTCGCGACGATCGTTCTTTCGCAAAGGACAAGAGGCAATCCTCACCGCCTTGTTAGAAAGCGCCCTGACGAAGCAACGTATCCTTGAGCTGTATCTGAACGTTATTGAATGGGGTGATGGCGTCTATGGTGCTGAGGCCGCGTCTCAATACTACTTTCACAAATCTGCGTCTGCACTGACAGCCAATCAGGCAGCTTTTCTATCCGCAATGATCCCTAATCCGAAGACAGTGTTTAACCCGCGCGTGAATCCGCGTCGCGTTGCAAGGCGGCAGCGGATCATATTGCGCGGTTTGCCACACGTTCGACTACCATAAATTTCCTGGCGTCTCGGATATGCGAAACAAGTCAAGAAAAAAGGCCGCCTCCGAAGAAGCGGCCCAAATCCAAGCTTAGGTATGTTTTTACAGAGCAAACTCGCCGGCCATCTGAAGTTCTGCCTTTCGAAGCTCAAAACGTGCTCTGCCCAGGTTTCCGTCGGGATGGATAGCGAGAACCACAAAGTAGTCACGGCCGAGTAGACGGATCAAAACGACAGCTCCGTCCAATGAAATGACGAGTTCATGCAGACTACCGAGTCCTGTATCTTTTCCGGCGCGCTGTGCATTACGCACCAGAGAAGTAAACTCGGCTGCTGCTACGTCAAGGTTGGCTTCCTGACCGGACTGCTTCAAGGAACGTTCTACTGCAATCCCGTCTACACCCATGATGAGTGCACCGAGGCTTCCCTCGGTGCGCTCAATGATTGTTTCAAGTATTTCCTTGAACATGGTTGCCTTCCCTTACGGACGCTGCCCACCCAGAACTCCCGGACGCGCGGTCGTTGAACCAGACGCGGGAACATTAGGAGTGCCTGGCACCACTCCGGGAGCCGGCATTAATGAACCTGGGGTTGATTGCGGCTGCTGCTGCAACTGCGTTGGAGTCGGTGTGTTGCTCGGCGGATTTCCGAGTGGTACCGGCTGCGAGATCGTTGTCGTCCGTTGTCCTGTACTTACTGTTCCGGGTGTTGGCTTACCCTGATAGTCCGGACGATAGATGCGCGGGGTGATGAAGAACAGAATCTCACTGCTGGAACGCGTCGTAAGTTTACGTTTGAAGAGATTGCCAACGATTGGGATTGAAGCCAATCCTGGTGTGCGTTGACGCGTGACGCCTTCCGTATCAGCAAGGACACCACCCATTACCGTGGTCCCTCCATCCGGCACCAACACTTCGCTCTGCATTCGCTGGGTATCGATGCCCGGGACGCCACCAACAGCAATACCAGTGTTGATGGTGTTGTTCTCCACCGTCACTCTAAGTATCACCGTTCCGACGTCAGTAATCTGCGGGGTAATTGAAAGTCTTAAAGGAACCGAAACGAAAGTTGTTGTTACGACAGCCGTTCCACTGGCAGCCTGTGTCGTCTGCACTGGAATCTGTTGACCGCTTTCAATCTGCGCAGGGCGATTGTTTAGTGCGGTCACGCGAGGGGTGGCAACAGTCTTCGCTTCACCTCTGGATTCAGCGAGACTTATCAGCGCACTAAGCTGCGCGGTGCCAAATAGCCCCGTCGTTAAACCGATAACAGTACTTGCAGCCGCAGCGCCAAGTGAACCAAGTGGTTGGTTGGTCCCGGTAAGTCCACCAAAGACGCCAAACGGATTGGGCCCACTCCGCACACCTGATGTCCCAGACCCGCCCGAACCGCTACCACCGGTTCCTGAGGTAGCCGGCAATGTTGAGATGTTTCCTAGACCACCGGTACCAAGATTTATGACACCCATCGAAAGCTGAGCACCGAGGTCGCGACTGAAGTTGCGAGTAGCAATCACAATTCTCGTTTCTATTTCGACCTGTGGTTCGGGCTGGTCCAAAATGGCAGCCAGCTGTCGAATTGCGTCGATGTTCTCTTTGACGTCCGTTATGATCAGAGTGTTACTACGTCCATCAACCTCGATTGAACCTCTTCGGGACAGACGGCGAGAGATTATCGGTAACAAGCCCTGATCGCCACTTCCGCCAGTCGCGTCGCCACCGGCTCCACCGCTGAAGCTTAGGTTGGTCGCGCCACCAGAAAACGCACCTGTGGAACCGGCCGCCTGGGCCAACGTTCCAGAGGCTCTTGCGTAGTTTAGGCGAATGAATTCAGTAACCAACGGCGAAGCGTCCAAGCGCGAATCGTTTATTACCTTCTGCGTCTCAGACTCTTTTGCCAGTACTTCCGTGGTCGCAACGCGAAGAATATTGCCGTTCGCTTCCACACCCAGACGGTTCGCCTTAAGCACCGCATCCAAGGCAACATTCCACGGCACTTCCTGAACGTTGACTGTGACCGGCACCGCGTTAACCGAAGAATCGATCACAAAATTCACGCCGTACTGTTCAGTGATGTAGTTCAGTATGTCGCGGATGTCAGCGTTTACGACGTTCAAGTTAATCGGTTCACCAATAAAGCCAGGCTGGCCGTAACTGCGTCCTTGCTGCACTTGAGGCATAGGTGTCGGGGTCGGGGCAGGCTGCTGATAATTAGCAACAACAGACTCCTGACCGGTCGCCACGGATATTGTATTATCTACAGCCGCCAACGCGTTAGAGCCGCAGACAAACATCAATAACAGGACGAGCGTGGTCCTTTTTGTGACATTTGTTGTTCGAGACTGATAAAACATGTTTTCCCTCCTTAAGGGAATTGCAAGATGTCGGCCGCCACGCACTACGCTCGTTGCCGTAGCAAAAGCGCGCGCCGCACAACGCGGCCTCGTCCGGGGTTGATTGTCAATCTGCGTAGCGTGATTACCGATTGGCCTCACTGAAAACTACGCGAGGTAGGAATTCGAACCACTGAGAGAGGTTCGAAGATGCAGGTTAGGGCTTCTCAGTCATTGTCTTAACTTCCGCGGACTTCTCGGGTTCCGAAGCACCCGCGCTAGCAGGAGTCGCCTTTAGAGCTGACAACATTTCAACAGTACTGGGCTGCCGCAGAGATTTCATTTCGACAGTCCGTTCTCGTTTCCCATCGCCGAATACCGTCTCGCGACGAAAGACCAACCTGTTATCTTCAATGGCAACCAATTGGCCATCATAAAATTTCTCGCCTGGATAGATTACATAGGCAAGCTTGATAGGAGTCGCTTCCACGATGGCCGCGTACCCGCGGGGTGATCGTGATATTCCCATCACCTGCAACTCGCTAAGTAGGAAAGCAGTTGTCGGTTTAGGAGCAGCAACCCGAGCGCTCATAGCGGCTTGCTTTTGTATCTTGTATTGAGCGATCCGCTCTTGAATTGTGGGCGGTAATACGAGGTTGCTCTTCTTTACTCGTGGCTTTGGCGGCACGTACTTACCAAATGGATCGCGGCCTCCGCTCGACCTTCTCGCAGGGCTCTTAATCTGTTCGTTATCCTGGGCACGGACCGTTGAATATGTCGGGCCGAGGCTGCAAACCGCAGCCGTTACCAGAATGGCCATTCCACGTTGAATCGTTTTCTTTTGATGCCTCATGATCATTGCTTTCCTAAAGTTTTGTTATGCGCTGTTGCGTTTACTTCGATGGCTTAGGAGCGGTTGTGGCCGGGGTCTGTCCCGAACCAGCCGGCTGACTGCTGGCAGGCTGAAGTTTTTCAGCGGCGACGTAATAAGCCGTCAGATCGAACGTCGCATCCACTGTTTTAGCGCCTGTTGGCTTTTCCGCTTGGGTCAGCGTGAAATTCGTAATGGAAACAATGCGCTGGTACTGAGCGAGCTGTTCGAAGAACGCCCGGAGTGAACCGAACGAACTCGTTACGCTTACTTCGATTCTCTTACCGCTGTAATTATCCTGCTGCACGTCGTCCTTGGGAGTGAATTTTCTCAGGACGAGACCGTTGCTTCTGGCGCGATCTTGGATCCCTTGCAGCACCATTGTGATCTCGCGTTGTTCCGGTAATAGAGCTTTCAATTCCTCATACTCAGCCTCGCGAGCTTTATATACGGCTCTGAATTCATTCAACCGCTGGGAGGCAATTTGAGCCTGAGCATTCTTGGGACGGAGTTGCGCTATCTCAGCGTTGAAGGTTTCCGTCTCTGCTCTGGTCGGTCGCGTGATGAAATACCAAAAGCCTGCATACATCACACTCACTACCACGACAAAGATTCCCAGTCTTAGGTACCAGGGCATTGATTGCACGTTACCAATTCTCATTTCTTTATCCTTTTCCGTGTCAAGCGGTGGGTCTACTTAAGAGAGCTATTTTTTCGCTACCTGATTAGGCGCGGGGTTTGCCGCTTTTGCGGTTTCAGGCTTGGTGCCGTAATTGCACTTAACAGTAAACGCAACTACTTCTGTCGCAGGGGTTACCTTATCCGCTACAGAACTTGTTGGATTTCCAGCCTCAGGCTGAAGCAACTCCCGCTGCGTCTCGATGTTTAAGTTACTGAATAGACCAGACGAGAACTCCATGCTCTGACCGAAACGCGTAACAGACGCCTCATTCGGAGAGAGTCCCTTAATTGTAAGCTCGCCGTCCTTCTGCTCAACGCTCTTCAGGTATAAGCCCGGAACGGCATCAAATCGTGCCTTGATCTCACGCAGTACTGCAGCTTGGACCTTGCTGTGATTCGCGCAACTTCTTGATAGCGTCAATACGTCCCTGAATGTCTTTGGCTTTCTTTTCCAGTTCGGCCTGTTCCTTATTTACGGCCAGCATCTGTTGGTTAATGAGTTTTTGATTCTCAAGTTCTTGCTTGGCGGCCGCACTAGCCGAGCGCGAACTGACATAATCGTAACCAGCTCCCAGAAAGAAGAGACCGAATACAGTGAGCGCCATGAGTAAGGTTTGAACGCGAGGACTGGTTACCTTGGCCTCAACCATCGCCGCGCCTGTCGGTCGATCCGAAACGGACTCGAGTAGATTAATCTTGATCATGCTGATTCCACTCCTCTCAACGCGAGACCGACAGCAATTGCCATATCAGGGACGATCTCTTTCATATAATCCGGGTCAAACTTTCTTCCATCGACTTGTATCTGACGAAAGGGATCAAATAGCTCAACGGGTATCTCAAAGCGCCTGGCCAGATAGTCAGGAAGCCCTGGAAGCTTCGAACCACCGCCTGCTATCAAAATCTTCTGAATAGCTTCTTCACTTTCCTCTGCAGTGGCTCGATAGAAATCCATCGTCTTACGAATCTCTAAAGCCAAAATATCGGATACTGCCTCGATGATCGGTTTAATGGGCCGCGATTCCACGCCCTCAGGCAACGGTTGACCGCGCTTTACGACCTCAGCTTGTTCATAAGTGAGTCCCAGTTCTTTCTGCAGCAAGCTTGTGTATTGACTTCCCCCGACGGACGCATCGCGCGCGAATACTGATCGACTCCCATTGAGGATGTTGATGTTCATCGTCGACGATCCAATATTCAGCAGTGCGACCACCTCGCCGGCCTTCGGTTGGTAATTCAACTCGTAGCAGTTCTGCAAAGCGAAAGCATCAACATCAATTACAACAGGTTGCTTACCAGCAAGTTGAATTGCCTGTTTGACGTTTGCAATCTTGTCGCTTTTACATGCAGCCATTAAGACATTCAACGCATCCGGAGAACTGCTAGTAACCTGGTAGTCAAGATTAACGTCAGAGATATCGAAAGGAATATGCTCTTCTGCGTGCCAGCTAAATGACTCCTGAAGTTCGTCTTCGCTCATCTGAGGCAGCACAATGTTTTTGACGATTACCGAGTGACCGCTAACGCCAGCCGCCACTCGCAATGTCTTAATCTGGTGTTCTGTGAAGATGCTTGTAATCACGTTAGCCACGTTGTTGAGCTCCATGATCTGTCCGTCAACAATCGTGTCGGGTTGAAGGTTTTCGAATCCGAGATTGACCAACTGAAAGCTATTCCCTTTTTTGCTCAGCTCAACTGCCTTGATTGAACTGGAACCAATATCGAGACCGACGAGGTTCTTTTTTCCCATAGTTTTCTTAAACATTTTATTTATTCCTCGCGACGAACAACGGCCGATTTCTATGGAGTTGACGAAGACGAGCCCGCGCTTTCATGGCTCGCGAATGCCGGCATTTCGCCGATTTTGGGGGCAGGGATTCTTTATTTTCTCTCAACATTAGTACCTCAATAATCGGCTTCATAAGTCCTGCAGCAGAGACAGCGGACGCAGATTGGCGCATTTTTCACGATGCTGTCGAAACCAAATGTCTTCAGTTTGGAATTAGCCTCGCGCAAGTTGAAGGCGGGCGGCAAGGGCATGAGAAATGGGTGCGGAACCCATCTGAGGCGGGCGTTCGCCACTGCCTCGCCAAGCAGACTAACCCACCCCGCCAAACATTGTCAACTGCTATTTTGCAGTGTTTAACTCTCGGATTTCCAACAACTAGGGAGAATCAAGGAGTCAGTCCTGGTATTATTTCAGTCGTTTTGTGGAACAGGGTTGTCGCCTTCCAGGATTGCGAACGAGGCACTACCACTTAATCATCAGATTAGTAATTAGGTTATGATTCGCCCCGATGAAACGTTCCCGATTGCTTGTTCTTTTTTTCCTTTGCCTTACCGTTGGAGTGCTTTGGCTCCTTTGGGTCAACCCAAAGCCTGTTGACATGACGAGTTACGCGCCTGCGAACTCCCTTCTTTATCTTGAGGCGAACAACCCACTAGGAGTTTTGGAAGCATTGCAGGGCACGGAAGCTTGGCAGCTCCTACATGAGCATCCAATCACACTTCAGGCTCCCTCTCGCGGACGTTGGCTCCAAAAATTGATTCGAGTGACTGGCATTGGGCCAATTGATTCGGTAGTCATGGCGAGGTCGCAGCTTGCGGTAGTTGTAACCGATCTGGCGGCAAATCAACACGATGAGACTCTTAACGTTAAGCCAGAGGCGGCGCTCATTCTGGAGACCCACACGGCGGAACGTCGAATTCGTGCGCCAGTTGAACGAGCGTTACAAAACTTAGTGACGAACGCATACGGAAGTTCGCAACCGCAACGAAGTACCGTTGACGGGGTACAGTCGATAGCGTGGAGAAATCAAGATGGCTCTCGCCAGGTGATCGCGACATTCTTCGGCAGCCTGGTAATTGTTGGGAACTCGCAACGTGCTGTCGACACGTGTTTGAATGTCGCCCGTCGGCGCGCACCAAGTCTCAAAGGGGACCCCGATCTGCACAGGACACGAGGCGAACATTCTTCTGGAGACGCCTTGGCATTTGGGTATGTTCCGGCGTCCGAGAGTGCGCGGCTAATTTCCTTTGCGCTCCCAATAATGCTGGGACGCCCTTCCGGCGATGTCGAATTTCAGAAACTAATCGATAGAGCTGCTACTAAGCTCCTTGGTAGACTGGCGTGGAGTTGTCGACCGTTTAAGTCTGGCATAGAAGACCGATACCAGATTTCACTTCAACAATCTGTCATTACGCAGTTAAAGCCTAACTTTGGTTCAATCAAGTCTTCACACCAGATACCGCAAACCAGAGGCTTCTATTCAATCAGTCGCTACAAGTTTGAAGATCCTCTGCGAGCCTGGCAATCGATGAAGACAACTATCTCCGGGAATGTTGAAGCACTTGCCGCGGTAATTTTCAACTCGGTACTAAAGGCTGGACTGCTTGGGTATGGAATAGACGAACCGGAAGTCTTTTTGGGCGCCGTGAAAAGCGATATAACCACGATGCGTCTGGACCGCCAGGGTGATCGCCAATTACTAGTCGCCTCCGTCAGCGATGTTTCCAAACTAACCGAGCTTCTTGAGCTTCAGATGGGCTTTAAAAAACGAAAGTCCGCAACTGCAGGAACTGATGTCTTTGAGAGCTCGGACGGTAACACGGGAGCAGCATTAAGCATGTCGCTGATTGTCATTGGTCACCCTACAGACGTCCAGCAGTATTTCTTAAGCATTGACCAAAGGGGAACGAATGACGGTCAGGAGACACGACAGATCGCCTACTTTGCGACTCCAAACAACTCGAGTCACGTGTCTACATATACGAATGATAGCGAACGCGTAAGCGCCTTTTTGGCTGCAATGCTTAAATTCTCCGGCGTTAAGGTTACTAACACTTCTCAGGTTGAAGTTGACATAGCCGCTTTGCCCTACGCCGTTACTGAAACAACGTTGAGCGACCAAGGCGTCGAGCGTGTTACTCGATCTCCGATGGGGCAGTTCAGTACTCTCATCCCTCTTTTCGCTTCCGAGCCTCCTTCTCCTGTGCCAAACACTCCGTAATACTTATTCCGCAGATGACAATAACCACCCGCCGAATCGATTTAGTCATTGCCACAACTAACGAAGGAAAAGTAAGAGAGATCAGACAGGCTTTACGGGGTTTGCCATTACGACTTCGTTTGCTTAGCGAATTTAGTGGACTTCAAACGGTCGACGAGGTCGGTACAACCTACGAAGAGAACGCCACACTTAAGGCGCTCGGTTATTCGAGCCAAACAGGTGTTTATGCTCTGGCAGATGATTCTGGATTAGAAGTCGCTGCACTCGGAGGACTTCCGGGCTCTCATTCAGCACGTTATGGCGGGCCTGGGCTTTCTGATCACAAACGGACGGAGCGTTTATTGGCAGCGCTCGCGGCATTCGAAATGCCGCAACGTTCAGCGCGGTTTATCAGCGTAATGGTTCTCGGCCGACCCGCACTTAAAAACACCAAGAACGCAGAGGTACTAAAGATCACTAGCGGTGTATGTGAGGGTAGGATCGCCCGATATGTGCGGGGCTCAAATGGATTTGGTTATGACCCAGTGTTCATTCCAAAAGGTTATCAAGAAACGTTTGGACAGTTGTCTACTCCGATCAAGAACCGTATTAGCCACAGGGCAGAAGCACTCAAGAAGATGAGAAATTTTATCGAAGCTTGGATCGGTGAGCTTGACCACGTATCTGACGCTTCATAGAATGCTCACCTTGAATTGAAAGCCATTAAGGATCGGGGCGTAGCACAGCCTGGTAGTGCGCTCGGTTTGGGACCGAGAGGTCGGAGGTTCGAATCCTCTCGCCCCGACCAATGCACATACAGAACGGATCCCCCTCGTCTCGCCTCGGGCGCGACTCAGATAACCTCGCTGATGCACTCGAACCTGGTCCTCATAACGCACGCCCAAAACAATACTCTAAGTCCCAGCTAGTGTTTGAAGTAGAAAGTCCATTTGCGTAATTCGATTATCCAACATCATTACGGCCTATCTCCCAGGCAGGAGGGTCTCAAAGTTGGCTCTCATGGATTGGTCAAAACAACCACTTGAAACGATCAGTTCATTAGGTCATGAACGCAAAAGCATGCACAGAGATTTTTCATAAAAACCTCGAAAAATCGACATTTTGTGGGAGACTTTGCCGCTTGAGTGTGATATATGAGTGACTGATTAGCTTTTCAATTAAGTCTCATCGGAGGTGTTACACCAGACTATGGCGACCAAAGCCGCGACAGGCAGAAAGCGCATGACTCAGTCGGAAGTCTTCAATCACTTTGCGGACAAGACAGGAATGAAGCGCGCACAAGTAAAGGAGTTCTTCGACGAGCTCTACAACCTGGCTTCCCGCGAAGTTAAATCCAACGGCGAGTTCGTTCTTCCAGGGTTCGGGAAGCTCGTTAAATCGGAACGTAAGGCAAGAGAAGGCAGAAACCCAGCTACAGGGGAAACCATTCAGATTCCAGCGAAGACCACGTTAAAGTTTCGTGTCGGCAAAGGCATGAAAGATACAGTTCTTCCAAAGAAATAAATGTAATCCGTATACAATTGTTTCACCGAACGGCTCAAGCGCCGCACGATGCACACGGTCGAGTGCGCACGGGGCGGCGCTTACGTTTACTACCCTCTTCCAACATTTAGGCCAGCTCCTGACCTCCCGTGCGTGTCCCGCCGACACACCGCGGCTATTTCCATTGCTCAACATCGTCGACCTAAAAAGTTCTGGTGTTTCGCCGCTTCTTCCTCTATAATCCAATGTTTCGCTGAACACGTAAATTTATCAATGTTGGGAAGAAGGTATTCCCGAAGGCAAATTTGTTGCGAAATGCAACGGATCTGCATCCCGAAAGGTTCTCGAAGCATCTTAGGATTGAACAAAAAAACTACCGCAGAATCGCGGTTTTGGAGGGTAAAGAATCAACCGTGACTTTTGACAGACACTTGCCGCTAGACGAGCGGATTCTCAGAATCGATCATATCCAGGCCAGGCGTTATTCGAAATTAACGGGTGTCGCTCTGGAAATTGCTACCCAAGGGATCATCCGCCATCTCCGTGCGTGTGATCGAATGGATGTAAATCCCGACACTTCCGCCGTCAGAGAAATCATTGACGATGCGCTGAACGGCCGTCGTGTCTTCGCAGAAACTGCGGAACACACCCAAGCAGCGTAATCGAAGTATTTCTTAATGAGTAAGAGATCGCCGTCCGTCGGCGGTCTCTTGTTTTGTGTGAAGGTTCCGAGTTTGACCTTAATAGTTGCCGGCGTGATAACATCCCGCCTCAGGCATATGCCCCTGTAGCTCAGCGGATAGAGCATCTGCCTTGTTGGAGCCTTAATGAGGAATTGAACTCATTGAGTGGACGGTCCTATATGCGGGGACGCCCTTAGAGCCTTCGGTACTCGATAGATGAGTAACAAACCGGCAGGATTGGGTAATCCGCAGGAAACCTGTTCATTGTGCCATCTTTTTTGGTGCGTGACTTAGGGATCCTCAGAGACTATACGGGCCGGGACTGCGATGTCCAAGATATAGTCCAGCCAGCAAACCCGCGAGTAAAAGGGGCGGTCAGGGAAAGCCTGATGCTGGAAGCTAAGCAGAGGGCCGCAGGTTCGAGTCCTGCCGGGGGCAATACATAGAGGGTATGGCGGCTATAGTTCAGTAGGTTAGAACGCCTGATTGTGGATCAGGAGGTCGTGGGTTCGAGCCCCACTAGCCGCCCCATCATTTCTCGACCACACCGCCTCACCAATCCACTTCGTTACCCAAAAACATTTGCCGATTTACGGAAAGCCGAGGCGAATGATTCGCGCTAGGACACGACGAGAACTCGAAATCTTCGGAACATTCTGACTGGTTACATCCAGCAATTGGATCTCCCATTAGAGAGACGCGGTCGATCATTGGTTTTGATCTTCTTGACGCCATGGATTGATCTTAGCTGGGCCGGGGTACCTTTACGTCATTTCCTCATCGTCATTAAAGCGGCATATATCTCGATACCATCCCACAGGTTTTGCAGACGAATATTTTCGTTCTCTGCGTGCTGATTGTTATCATAATTTGCGATCGGCACAGTAATCGTTACGGTAGTCAAGTTTTCAGAAATGATCGAAAGTGGCAGGCTTCCTCCTGACGTCGGCAATTTAACCACCTTATCGGCGGTAGTCGATTGAACCGCTTCGACGACGCGCAACGAGATCGGTAGATCCATCCGAGTCCGCGAAGCGTTATAACCCCCCGTGCGATGAATAACTTTGGCGATTAACGGGTGCAGACGTCGCTCCTCATCCGTAGGATCGTTCTCGGTAACATAGAATCCTTGTTTCTTAATGTGAGCAATCAAACGTTGGAATTGCCGCTGGTAATCATTACCCTTGACCAGCCTTAAATCTAATACTGCCGTAGCCGTTGTCGGTATGATGTTGCGCGCCAAGGATCCGACATCCCCGCTGCTCATGCCATTAATGTTCAGCGAAGGCTGATTTATTAGTTCAAGCAAGGTTTGGTCCTTGCTTTCGCTACGCGCCAAGCCGAGCTCTGATTTAAGCTGAGCATCATATGCCGGCGCTTCAGCAATTGCGCGGCGCTCCGCTTCGCCAAGAGTTTCCACGTCGCCGTACCACCCATCGATCGTAACGCGCCCGGAGTCATCCTTCATCGACGATAGCAGTCGGGCGAGGACCATAGCCGGATTTGGAGACCAGTTACCGTAGTGACCGCTATGCAAGGGGCGTTTGGCTCCGTAAACTGTTACATCCACATTGGTGTCGCCCCTAACTCCGAACACAACTTGCCTTAATCCCGACTGGTGCACTGGTCCGTCACATATGATCCAAGCATCGCCTTCAAGTAGTTTCATATGTTGCTGCAGTACCTGACTCAGGTTGGGTGAACCGGCTTCCTCTTCGCCGTCAAAAAAGATTTTGATATTAGACGTTAGTTGCACTTTTTGACTGCGCAACGCATCAACCGCCGCGAGAATGGCCATGACTCCGGCTTTATCATCCGAAGCGGATCGCGCGTAGACTCTCCACTCTGGATCTATCGGTTTCGTTTTGGCGGTGATAGGCAGCGTCTTTCCACCCGCTTCCAATGAAGCAGAACGAAGAAGGGGCTCCCACGGACGACTTCCAGTCCACTGCTTCGCGTCAGTTGGTTGTCCATCGTAGTGAGCATAAAGAACCAGCGTTCGGGTAGCACCTGGTGTGAACCACTCGCCGTAGATAGCGGGGGGTGCGTCTGGATTGTTTACTTCCAATAGTCGAGGATTTAGCCCCCGACGATTCATCATGGAAATTATGAAAGAAGCGTTCCTTCGTATGTTGGTGGTGTCTGAGGCAACGTTGGGAATGCTTAGCAGTTTCATGAACTCGTCTAGTATCTGATGCTCATGAGTCTGACGATAATGGCGCGCGATCGATTGCGCATTCGTCTGGCCTAGACACGAGTTGAGCAGCGCACAGTGGGACCAACAAAAGCAGTACACAAAATCCACATCTGCTGTCGCATATCTGAATTCCCTCGGTTGACCCCCATTCCACGCCTTTACCTCAAAATGGTTGCTTGGCGGGGGCTTAATAATAACGAAGTGCTATCATTACCAGACCAAGTTCCAAAGTCGGGAAAATTAAGGAGCCAAAAGTGCCAGACGAGCAAAGAGTCGCGAACAATTCGCAAACGTATGTCGTGGACGCGGACCACTTTTCGTATGAAACGCTTGAACAAACTAACGGCCAAGCAACTGTCATACGCTTTCCGATGGAAGACAGCCGATTTCACGCTGGCGATGTGGTAGTTGTGCTTTCAGCCGGCGAAATCCATTTTCATGGGATGATTGGAATATTGGCAGACGGATGGGCCACTGCTACCGATCGGCGTGGTTCACTGTTACCCACTTCGGTTCAATAGCACAATGCGGAATCCTATCTTCGCGTATATCCAACCGGATAATTGACATCCACATCTGGTCGGGACGAACTGATTTTTACCCGATGAAAACCTTTATTCGGATGAGTCGAAAGATATGTAAGCGCGATTTGCCTGTCTAGTGCCGACGTTAGTTCCTCAATAAACCGTTCAAAACTCGTGGGAATTCCAAGGCCCTGAAAAAAGGCCCGGCCTCCTGTTTCGTCAGACAATCTCTGCAGTGAACTCTGCGCGTAATTCAGCAAACTGCTGTTGCCAAGGGATGTGGTAGTGGGAGCAAAGAATGAATATATTGCGACACCCCGACGCTGAGCTTCTGTTATCGCCCGTTGTAAATCCAGGCTTCCACCTGCGGCCGAGGACACTCCTCGCGAAATATCCAATCCGTCGGACACCAGAAGGATTGCTCGTCGTCCCGCTGGCTGGGAGTCGAATCGTTTGAGCGCTTCAATGACTTCTACATAAGGATTGTATGGCGAGGCGCCTACTCCAGCCGGAATCCGAAGCGATTTCGCAGCACGTTCAAGATCCGTCGTAAACTTCTGACGAACTTGCATCGTTCCAGTCCTCAGGTATCCGACAGAGACACGCGAACCCCGTGGCAAGCTTCGGATGAAGTTTCCGAGGGGCTTAATCTCCGATCCTACCGAAGACACCACGTCATCCTGAATCAACACAAAAACGTTCAGAGGTGAGTTTGTGCCTATTGCACGTATGGACAGTATCGTCTGCGGGTCCCCATCTTCCACTACCGTCAGATCTACTGTCTGAAGTTCAATTTCCTTAGGTGTACCCTTCACCCTAATCGTTAATGGGATCGTCACGGGCCTCGCGGATCGTCCGTTCTCCGATGTGTCTGACCCATTGGATTGGCCCGCAGCAACGTCAATGGCAACGCCGAAGGGAGTTGCGCAAACAAAGAAGGCAAAGGCGGCACGAAACAATCTTCGCGTTTTAAGTCGACTCATATGTGGCTCCCCTTTAATAAGGACCTACATTATACAAGCTGGGAAGAACATTGTCCGTCGCCCAATTGTCGAACAGCCCGCTTCGAAGTTAAGATCAGCGTCTAACAGCGCATACTGGTGAACATGCTCGAAAAATCCCACGCAAAACTAGACCGTCGAGATCAAGTGGTTTCAAGATTATTAACGTGGGCGCCATGGACTTTAACGAGCATAGCAACAATCGCTTTGCCAAGTCTCTTTCTGGCTCTGTTCCTTATTTCGGCTAGCACTGATTCGGCTGCATTCTATTTGCTACTTTCCTTTGTATCACTCGGGCTCGGTTTAGTTGTCGGCTTGCTGGTCTTATCCTTTTTCTGGCTCTACCGGCGAAGCTGGAACCGCAGGTTACGTGATCGGCTTGCATTGGACGGTATAACGGCGGCCGAAGTCCCCTGGTTCCAATCGGAGCTTTCATCTGACGAGAAGAAAAGTTGGCGCGAACTTGAACAGATGAACCCCCTACTTGCAGATGCTTACTGCGAGACGTTGGCCGCAAGACTTACGGCCACTCGAATTTGGGCACGAGCCCGAGGTGAAGTATTGGGTATAGAGCGGCAGATAAATCGCGCCCGACACCTTCGCGAGATCGACACTACGTCGTTGATCACAGAGCTAACGGCCCACCATCGGGAAGCGCAAATGCTTCGTGCCGAAGCCAAGGTGAGGCTCGATGCTGCTAAAGCGCGATTGCAAACCATTGAAGCGGCAGCAAGACGGGAGCTTAGTCAGACCGAAACTCGTTTAATGCTGCAGAGGTTGTCGGCCTCTCAAGATCAACTCCCTTTGGCACTTGAAATGACGAGGCTGGAACATGAGGCACGAGAGGATTTCGAAAACTCGTGCGCTGCATCAAACAATTAGCACCTCCCCCTCAACTTCTGATCAAAATCAATGAGACGGTAAACACCCGGACTCAGCCGCTGAGCAAATCCCTCGTCTACCAAAGCCCAGTTACCCAAGCCTGCATCGGGTTTAGATAGACCCGTTACGCGGGCCAGTTCTCCTCGCAGTGTCATCCCCGCGCCCTTAAGATAATCACGTGCTATTTCCGTGAGAGCATCTTCCCTGCCAGGTCTCACCTCGAATTCGTCTCCAAAACGGCTCTCCGCTGTTGTCCAGATATAAGTGAACACAGGCTTATAGACCACTTCGGAGGGGACTACCTTAAAGGTACCTCTGAAGCTCTTCCATTGCCCTATTAAATACCCTTCGTTCCCTGACACCGCTAGCGTTTCGAAGATCGCGTGTACCCATTTCCCACTCTTTACGTAAGACTTTTAAGACCTTCTGCGCGGGCCGCGTTAGGATCAAAGTTTCTTGACTTCGCCGAAGACCGAAAAGTGCGTTGAAATGCGGAATCAAACGCGGTGCAATGAACATTGAACGTCCGCCTTTAAGTTTACTGTAGTAGACCTTTCCAAGCCGCACCAATTCATCCTTAAGCTTCCAGGCCAGCCGAGCCTCAGAATCCTTTTGGACGTTTCGGGGCATAAAGGCATCTCGACGTCCGCATACTGCAATGTACAAGGACGGACCAGGGTGTCGTGCATCGGTCAGCGCGGAGCAGAAGCCGACTCGATCAATAAATCGGCTTGCTGCGGATACTACTTCTACCCGTAAGTCCGGTTCGCGACACCAAACTCGGTCCCTGTAACTCTCCACCTCCTCCGGCAATCGGTCTATCGCCATCGCCTAACTACCAAACTGAATGATGAGGTCATCAAGCTGACACGTCAACCTGATAGGAAAATGCGAGTCCGATAGTATCTCTTCTCGTAACCTCATAATCCACAAGCACTTATCCTGACTTTCGGGGGTGGCACATCCGTTGCCAAGTGGGTTTCGCCCGAGTTCTCTGCGGGGCGACTGCGATTACAGATGTGAAGGTAAACATGAAGAAGAGACCAACAAGTTCCCTCCCAGTAACGATCGCCCTCAGCCTTTTGATGGTGACCTCGCTTTCAGTCAGCCAGCTGATACGAAACGTCTCAGCGGGCGCTAACGACCGAAAAGGAAGCAAAATTGCCGCTCGCCTCTTGGACCGCGCCTCAAGAAACACATCTAACGGTGACACGGTACAGGTGGTAATACAACTCCGCAACAATATGAGCGGAGCGCTCACCAGCCTTCTAAATCGGCACGGAGTGCACGTTAAAAAGCACTTTAAGAACTTTGATTCCTCAGCTAGTCGAAGTGCCTGTCGGATTATTGCCCGAGCTGGCAGACTTCGATGAAGTTCATTTCGTCACTGGTGATGATGAAGTGATGTCCTTAGGACATGTTAGCTCGACGACTGGGGCTGATGACGTCCGTTCACAGTCTACGACTAGTACTCCGCTCGACGGCACCGGAATCGGTATCGCAGTTCTGGACTCGGGCATCTATTCCGATCACAAGTCATTTAATGGACGAATTGTCTTCAGTAGAGACTTCACCGGGGAAAACCGAATAGACGATCCATTCGGTCACGGTACTCACATCGCGGCGGCTGCTGCTGGCAATGGCTCACTGTATAACGGCAGTTATACAGGCATTGCACCTAACGCGAACCTCATCAACTTACGAGTGCTAAATTCCGAAGGTCGCGGTTCTATTTCAAGCGTTCTGTCAGCCCTCGATTGGGTATATTCAAACCGTTCTGCATACAACATTCGCGTCGTCAACATGAGCTTGGGTGGTGCCGCGATAACGTCTTACAAAGACGATCCTCTCTGTCTGGCAGTACGTAGATTAGTAGATTCAGGCATCGTGGTAGTTGCGGCGGCTGGAAATGACGGGAAGGACCCGTTCGGTCGAAAGCAATATGGGGCGATTCATAGTCCAGGAAATGAACCGTCGGCCATAACGGTTGGTGCGACGAACTCTCTCAATACAAACGGCCGTACCGACGACGCGATGACGTCGTACAGTTCGCGTGGGCCAACTCGAAGCTACTGGACAGATGGCAGTGGTGTCCGACACCATGACAACCTCATAAAACCTGATCTCGTCGCTCCCGGGAACAAGCTCGTTTTTGCTGCGTCGCCAAATAACCTTCTCACCGCCATCGATTCAACTTTGGAAACAGGCTTGTCACCAGGCCGGAACAACCAAAAGATGATGTATTTGAGCGGCACGTCGGTGTCTTCACCGCTCGTGGCAGGAGCTGTCGCCCTGGTACTCCAAGCTAATCCCAAATTGACCCCGAACATGGTTAAGATGGTTCTTTCCTACACCGCTCAGCAACTTAAAGGCGTTAACACTCTTGAGCAAGGAGCAGGGTCAGTTAAATATCGAGGGTGCAGTGCGGCTGGCGAAGGTTGTCCGAACGGATCTCTCAAACTCAACACTCCTTGGCGCTCCGCTGCTGAAGATCATCCGCTCCGACACCACTATCGACTATCGACGGAACCACCTTCGTTTGGGCCCAGGGAATTATCACCGACCAAGCAGTTGCCACGGGATTACCTCTGATTACGCAGTATCAACAGATCTACGATCTTGGTGTACTCCTCTCCGATGCCACACGCCAACGGGACGGAGTGTTGCTCGCCGATCTCATAATGATCTCAAGCGGCGTATTGCTCTCCGATAATATTCTTGTCAGCGATGGTTCAACCATCGGTTCAGGAATAAACCTAATACCGACCGGCGTCTTGTTGTCAGATGGAGTTTTACTTTCCGACGGTGTGCTGCTGGCGGACGGCGTACTTATAAGTGACGGTGTTCTACTGAGCGACGGTGTGCTCCTAAGTGATGGCGTGCTTCTGGCTGACCGTAATTAGCGATTGATATCCCCCTCCATACCATGCAGA
Organism: Blastocatellia bacterium; assembly: GCA_963786645.1. Lineage (GTDB taxonomy): Bacteria > Acidobacteriota > Blastocatellia > Pyrinomonadales > Pyrinomonadaceae > PSRF01. Next base: position 140,920 of record CAWAZW010000003.1, on the reverse strand, counting down.
CCATTCCACTAACAACGATAGAAACTGCCTGTTTGCTTCCTCCTACCGCGGATCACCAACGTTGAGCAGCTTACTGAAACTCACTCCGATGAGGTGCTGCAATTCCTTCAACGACAGCCCGTCCATTGCGGTTACTTGTCCGGTCTCATCATTGAAAACGGTCTTTCCAATCCTCTAAACCGAGGCACGTTCTACGCGCATCGGAATTATTTAGGTGAAATCCAGGGCGTTGCGCTCATTGGCCACGCCACCATAATCGAGACGCGTCAATGATGAAGCTCTAAAAGCATTAGCGGAGACAGCCAAAACCGTTACGACCCCCCACCTAATCATGTGTGAGGAAAACTGGTCTGATAAGTTTTGGGCTCAATACGCCACCGCTCGCCAATCAGTGCGTCGCGCTCGCCGGGAATTGCTATTCGAATTGCGATGGCCGGTGGAAGCTTCCCGTAACCGTCCCCCACTCAGGCTTGCGACCAGCGACGAAATTGAAATGCTGCTGCCAGTGCACGCGCAGATGGCTTATCACGAGAGTGGAGTGGATCCCCGCGATGTTGATAACGACGGGTTTGCGCAGAGGTACGCGCGCCGCATTCAACAGGGGAGGACATGGGTGTTAACGGAGAATGATCAGCTAATTTTTAAAGCCGATGTTGTGACCGAGACGTCTCAGACCACTTACGTCGAAGGTGTATGGGTCCACCCTGATGCTCGTCGATCAGGTTATGGGCGCAATTGTATGGCCCAGCTATCGCGGATGCTTCTGTGGCACAGCCGGTCAATCTGTCTGTTCGTTAGTGATGAGAACAAGGAGGCGAAAGCCTTCTACAAGCGATGCGGTTATCACTTCCGCGGCAGCTACGACACGGTCTTCCTTAAATAAACCTTCAAACACTTAATCATATGATTAACGTCACCCAGCAGCACTCAGCCGATTTCCTTGTTGTCCACACACAAGCACCGGCCAGTTTGGACACGACCTCCGTAACGGAGTGCCGTTTGTACTTAGAGCGAGTGGTCGGCCAAATTGATTCCGCGCGGGTTCGTCGAGTGGTCGGCGCTGTATTTCAAGATTTGACGCGCCTTTTGGAGTGCCTAACAATTATTGAGGGCCACCTCCGTCATATTCATACCGCAGAAGAGAGTTTGGCTTTCTTCCAACTAATTCGGGATGAGGCGAAGTCACTTCTGGAGTTTATTCGAACTGATGCTCTCAACTGTGATCAAATCTCGGGTGAACTTGCTGACACACTTGATGGAATTACGTTCGCGCTCAGTCACGACCTGCGGCGCGTCTTTGAGGGCGAGAATGAAGTCACGGGCGACAAACCTCCATACATTCTTCTCGGTCGGGTGCATCGCGCCCATGACGTGCTCACCAACTGCCTCCAACAATCAACTATCAGTTTGGCAGTGATCTTCGACCGAACTCTCGTAGGAACGAAGTTGTTCAACAACTCAGAAAAGCGTTATCAGCAATCTGTCAAACTCTGTTCGGACCTTACCGAGCTTCGCGAGCTTGTTCAGGAGTTTATCGATAGCGGTGCGGCGCATCCGCCGATTTGCCGGCTGGTCTCGAGAAGTTCCGGAACGGAAGCCTTGAATTCCTCATGTATTCAGATTGGCCTCAGTTTGAGAGCTTCTGTGAAAGAATCCAAGTCTCTACTAACGATCCTTCAGCTCTAGCGCACGTATTACATCAGTTCCTTTGTTACCTTGACACCCTCTTGCGACAAGTCAAGATGCGAGCTGTGCTCGCGGACGCGCGCAGTACTTATGTGCCAAGCCTACCCGAGTGGAACGCAGAGCGAAACGATGCTGCCTTGTTGTATCAAAACCAGGATGTTGGCCGCTTGCCTGAGTTTGCGCTTGCGGTCTAGGACGTTTCCTACGAACGATGGCATTAAATCTACCTAAAAACCAGACGCTCGCTACTACGTACCTTTGGGTAACCATTGGGTCTGGAGTCCTAATCTATTTTTTTGCTGCGCACCGCATAAACACGACGCTCGTAGACCATCAATTCGCCCTCATAGCGATCCTTACCGTATTCCTAAGTTCGAGAATAAGCATTCGGATTCCTCAGTTCGATTCTCAGATATCAGTTTCGGACACCTTCGTTTTTCTCACGCTCTCTACTTTACGGATATGAAGCTGCGATTTTGATAGCCGCTACCGAAGCACTTCTTTCCTCGTTCCGATTTTGCAAGAAGTATTCAACAATCCTTTTCAACTGGGGATGCGCCGCATGGTCTGCTTGTGCGACCTCCTACGCGTTGCACTTTATCTTTGGAGACGTGGTAACACTCGGATCGAGTCCACTTTCACCTCGATTCATCGCAGCGATAGCCTTGATGGCATTGATCCAATATGCGACCAACTCCGGAATAGTAGCGGTGTGTGGAGCCTTACAGGCTGGAAGACCTATTTGGCAAACCTGGAAGAAGCATTACCTGTGGACCTCCATCACATATTTCGCGGGTGCATCAGCCGCCGCCGTTATCGCCAAACTCATTCAGGAGTTTGGCTTCTACGCGCTAATTATTAGTATCCCAATCATCGCCATAGTTTTCTTCACCTACCGCACCTACCTCAAGAACATTGAAAGTTCCGCTGCTCAAGCTGAACAAGCGCAACGCCACATTGAAGAATTGTCCCACTACATTGCCGAGCAGGAGCGGATCCGTGAACAGTTCTCTCAGATGGAAAAACTTTCTGCACTGGGAGAGCTAGCTTCAGGAGTGGCACATGACTTCAACAACACTCTTGCGGGAATCCTTGGTCGGGCGCAGTTAATTCTTCGGACTGATGACCCCGAGAAAATCTCCCGAGGTCTTAACATCATTATCAAGACGGCCGAGGACGGAGCTAAAACAGTTAAGCGCATACAAGACTTTGCACGGCAACGTCGCGACCACGACTTTGAGCCGGTTTCGATAGATCAAATACTTTTCGATGTAAGCGAAATCACACGCCCCCGGTGGAAGGACCGCGCCGAAGTTTCAAACGTTCAAATTAGCCTCGATTTACAGATTCGCTCGAAATCCAGAGTTATGGGAGACGAATCTGAACTGCGTGAAGTCTTGGTCAATATGGTCTTCAATGCCGTTGATGCGATGCCTGACGGCGGGCAACTAACGCTGGCGGCGGAAGATGATAACGACTGTGTCGTGATCTCGGTAGGCGATACTGGCAGCGGAATGGCCCCGGAAGTAAAGTCACGAATCTTCGATCCGTTCTTCACGACTAAGGGCAAGGCAGGAATGGGTCTAGGACTGGCGGTGAGTTTTGGCATCATTCGAAGACATGAAGGATCGGTCGAAGTCGACTCAGAAGTCGGCGTCGGAACCCGATTCAAGATCCGACTTACCAAAGGCAAAGGTGACTGAGGAAGTTATTCCGAGCCACACCAGAGCCTACAAAGGGCCGTCATCACAGACTGCCATTGCCAAGGATGGCCGGCTTTTCGATGAGAACAAACCTAAGATTCTCGTCGTCGATGACGAAGAGTCCGTGCGAGAGTTGTTGCGCGACCTACTTGAAAGCGAAGGCTTTAGAGTCCACCTGGCCCCCGGAAGCCGCGAGGCGCTGGGGCTCTTCGACGCAAACAATATGATGGCATCTTCACTGACGTTGGGATGCCCGGAATGAGTGGGTGGGAACTTGCAAACGCGATCCGTGGACGGAATGAGACAATTCCCATCGCCGTTATTACAGGGTGGGGAGAAGCTGTCGGCTCGGAGGAAAGAAAAGAAGCGCGAGTAGACTGGGTTATTACCAAACCTTTTAGAGCAGAGAAAATCAGTGAACTAGCCCAGCAAATCTGCGAGCGCCGGGATGTAATCAGCAAGCGTGCTTCGTTCGCGATCGTCGCCGCCTGACGCCATCGATTAGTTGATTCGTTCTTCGCAACCTACTTCACAATCTTCCAATCACCTGCAGCATCTTCGTCGTCACGGACTTCCTGGTCCAACGGATACTCCTCAACTAGCCGCTTTCGGTATTCAATCGCTCTCTTCACACTCTTCTCGACCTCATCAAGACTAAATGGTTTCAACAGGTAATCGAATGCACCAAGCTTGATTAGGCCTTGAGCGTGTTCCTGATCGCTAATCCCCGAAATAACTATTACGGGTGTGTTAGGAAATCGCTGCCGGATCTGACCCAAAAGTTCAAGTCCACTTAACCCGGGCATTGAAATGTCTGTGAGAACGACGTCATAGGTGTCCGCTTGCAATCTTGCAACTGCTTTTTCTGCTGTTTCGGCGGTTTGGCAAATGTAGCTTTCTGAGAGCAATTCGTACAGTGTGTCTCTGATGGTTTCGTCATCGTCGACGACCAGCGCTCTTGGCATGTTGAGATCTCCCACGTTTTAAAGAACCAGCTATAGACCATTAACTACCTATGGACATCATGTGAGGATCTGGACCGAAGGATGATATCACACGGTGTTCCGACTGGCATTTGCTACGCGCTGTCACTAATTCGCCTTCTTGCAAAACAAAAGGGTTGGCTACTTTCGTCAGCCAACCCTTTCTTGTCTACGTGTCGTTTAGTTACCGGGGACCAGTTGAACGGATGGTTAATTCCGCTCCAGGCTCCAGCTCGAGGTCATCTCTGCCTTGAACATATACGGAACCTGCACCTCCGCCTGCCCCTACGATTGCTCCAATGGCAGCTCCTTTACCCCCACCGGCAATCGCTCCGATGATCGCTCCAACGGCAGTGCCGATGGCTGTCCTCTGAACGGTGCGATTGGTCTGGTTCTCATCCCGAATAGCCCCTTCATTATCCAGACTCACTGTTTCTCCTCGGGATGTCCGTACCGCCTCCAGGATTCCCGCAAACCGGTAAGCACGTCCGTCCCGAAGGCGAATCGTGTCGAAATTCAAAGTCATTTCGGAACGACCAGTGATGCGACCGCTTCGCTGAATACCCGAAACGTGGCCCTCGATTGTGGCGCCTTCATACTGGCCCGGTTGCCGCACCACGGCTGTAAAACGATCGCCGTCGCGGACAGTTTCGGTCGACAAGCCGCTATTCAGTACAGCGACCAAGGTTTGACCGTTTGGAATGATGAAACCAGTACTCGAGCTGTCCGTCGGATATGTTTGCGGTCCAGTGTTTATGTCGAAACGAGCAACGTCAGACGTTTTGTCGTAGATGCTTCGCACCTCAACTGGTCGGGATAGGCCGGTGACGTAAACCCTTCTCGTTACTCTCAGGCCGCGGCCGCTATCGATTGGTTCGAAAGTTACGTTGAACTGACTTCCAGTGTCGCCGGTGGAACTAACCGTCAATTGGTCGCCGGTAACCGACGCACGTGCTCGGATCGAGCGGCCGGTATTTGACGTTTCAATTCTCTCGGACCCATCCGCTACAAAACTGATTTGCGGAGCCCTTGAAGATGCTAACGTTACTTCCCTTCCTCTCAGCTCGATCGCGATTTGATCCGGCGATTCAAGACGTCCAACGATTTGATCACGCATGCTCTGCCGATTGCGATACGGCAAGGATTGTGTAGCCTGGTCAGCAGCTCGAGTCGGATCGTCGCTTCGAGCAGTATTCAGCCTATACGTACCTGTTAAGGCATTCACTCCGTAGTTAACCGATCCCGTATTCGGATCAGTTGGGATCGACTGACTTACGGTGGGCCAACTTAGGTTATATGCGGTTGCCAATCGGTTCAGGTCGGCCCGTAAGATGTTCCAATGCCGCAAGACGCCGGAGCCGCGAACTTCTCGACCCATGAAAGGCTCAATCAGCGCAGCGTTCTGGAGAACGGCTTGCACGTCCGACGCTCTCGCAGTCCGTCTGTTGAAACGCTGTTGCAATTCTTCAATCGAGCTATCCAAGTCGTTAACCACAGCGTCCACATCCTGGCCGGTAGTTCCGTAGACGCGTTGGTCACTCGGCGAATTTATGCTGCTGCGGAGGAGATCGGTGCGATTGTCTATCCGCGATATCAATTGTTGTATAGAGCGAAATGTTCCTCGGTAGGTCTGACGTTGAGCTTGAGTAAGCGTGATCCTGAGGCTAATACAGCCACAGCGAAAAACGCTAACAGTGTCTTTTTTGATATCATCGTTCGTGTCCTCCAAAAACAAAAAATTACGGACCAGGTGGCCCATTCAACTTTCACGCAAACCTCAGCACCATTTTGGGACAAAAGGCTTCGTCGTGGATCCGTAGTAACAAAGGCCGTGCCAACGGACAGCTGTCGCCGGTAACGGTGAATATTGTTTTATTATGAAATTTCCGATGCGGCGCGGAACGCGCGGAAATGGAAGAGAATTTGACTGTGCTATCCTCTTGGACGGAGGCTCATTTATGAATTCTGAGTCCAAGCGTGGCCGTGGTGCAGGCTGTCTCGAGTGACCTATATATAGGCATCACTCCCTCAAATCATGCGGTGGCAATAGATACGAACCATATGCGTCATTCCGCGCCATCCCCCATGGAACTGCTTTTGATTGCACTGGGATCGTGCACCGGCGTTGACGTCGCCATGATTCTCAAGAAGAAGCGGCAGGACGTAAAAGACTATCGAATTGAGGTCACGCGGTTACCGACGAGAGGAACATCCACGCAGCTATAAAAGGTTGGAGGTACACCACATCGTCACTGGGCGTAGCATTTCAGAGCAATCCGTAGCCCAAGCTATAGAGCTTTCTGAAACCAAATATTGCAGTGTCGCAGCTACTTTTCGCCCAACCGTGGAAATCGTTTCGACCTTTCAAATCATCCAAGTGGAGACGGACTAAGAAACGGACCAGCAAGCTTATGAGGTTTTCAGCACTCTTTATTCTAATTTTCGCTTGGCCTAACCAGATGTGCTCTGCCAGCACTTGGAGTTCATTTTTTTGTCGCTGCAAATGCCCAGGCAAGCAGCGACAGCAAACTGGCAGAAGTGAGACGAGATGACCAAATCGCGCGTAACGCGAGCGGGGTCATGACACGTTTGACGCCGGAAGAACACTTGCGACGAGCGAGCATCTACCATACTAACCGGGCGTTCAAGGAAGCGCGTGATCACTGGCAGGCATTAATTAACTACTACCCAACTAATCCCCGCGTGCCAGAAGCGATGTTTGGTATTGGGCGGTCCCACTTTCAATCACGTCACTATGCCGAAGCTTACACTCACTACGACAAGCTCGCTCGAAGTTATCCATCTACCAAAGAGGGACGTGACGGCCTGAACTTTAGTGCCGCAGCTCTGCTGCGAATGGGACGCACTTCGGACGCGGCGGACCGGTACATCGAATACATCAATCGTTTTTCCGATGGAGAACGGATTGACACCGCTCATTTGAACGCCATAGACACGCTTCGAGAGGCAGGCCGAAACCGCGAAGCGGCTGACTGGGTGACGCGTACACGACAACGGTTTCCGGGCACACCAACCGAGACAAACGCAATCTTCGGCAAATTGCGACTCGAAGTATCTGAAGGGAACTGGACTGGTGCGGCCGCTACTGCCGACGAGTTAAGCCGGCGCAGCATGCAAAAAGGTGTTGCTACCTCACCATCCGAAGTGATGTATCTGAAGGGCTATAGCCTCGAGCGAGCGGGGCGAAAAGATGAAGCCATTAACGCGTATCTTTCCGTTGCAGGCGGAATTCACTCCTATTATGGGTGGCTGGCGACGGAGCGTCTCACCGGACTTGTTGATTCGAATAAACGCAGCTTGGTCAACGAACGCCTCAACCGCACGGCATCTGAAGCCTCGCGCGTCGGAGATCAGTATCCAGCTCCCTATCGACAGTCGATCATCGCTGCATCTAAAACACGCAAACTCGATCCACGATTCATCCTGGCAATCATTCGACAGGAAAGTGTTTTCAAGCCGCTTGCCAAGTCACCGGCCGGCGCTCGCGGACTATTACAACTGACCATAGACGCCGCTCAAAAGTATGCCACCACTGCCGGAATTAATAGTTTGCGCGAGAACCAACTCTACCAACCGGAAACCTCTATCCAGATTGGAAGCGAATACTTGAAAGAGCTCTACTCAATGTTCCCAAATATGCACGAAGCCGTCGCCGCGTCGTATAACGGCGGTGAGGACAACGTGGCGCGCTGGGTTAAACGCGCCAAGCACAAAGACCCGGGCGTGTTTACTTCTGAGGTCGGCTTTGATGAAACAAAAGGCTACGTGCAAAAGGTCATGAACAACTACCGCGTGTATCAGCAACTCTACAATAGCGATCTGACGCGCAAATAGCCGCGATGCCGTTCGTCGTTAGGGTTCCGGACTAAACCGCCGATCCTCAAAACCAGTCGCTCGTTCGCGGTTACTTAGCACATCAGGTCGTCCATATCGCCGAGGCGCAATCCCGAGCCGCACCAACGCCGGATAGTATTCGTATCTAACGGTTACCTGAGCTGTTGCTCTGGAATCGAGGTCCATATTCACCCAACGAACATCGTTGTGAACCGAACGTCCAATTCCCGTCGCCGCGTAATCATCGTCCGGCGCCGGACTTATCGTCCCCTGTCGTTGCTTTGCGGATAGTTCACCACTGCCTGCCGAGGGCGCGTCAGATCTGTCGCGTTGGAGATCTTCTTCGTGATACGGCGGACGATTGCGTGGCGCTGGAGTAATGGGAACCGGGATCGGTCGACGTTCTCGGAAAAAGACTGCGGAGATAACACCCAGATTCGCGGTTTGCCCAAGCTTCGCGCCATATGAATCGTGCTCCGAAGTGAAGTAAAAACGACGCGCGCGTTGTGTGCTCATCTGCCATCCGGAAACGTGGATTGTTCCATGAGGCTCGATGACCCACTTGCTCGCTTTCCAAGCCGATGTACGCCGAGCGTCGATTGTGTTTAGGCCATCGACAGATAAAGCGACAGCCACCCTATAAGGCAACGGATTGCGAATGCGCAGTTCATACTCCGCGCCCTGAAGTGCCTCAACATAAACTCTGCCTCTCGCGTGATACTCCTCCAACGGCCTACCATTAACCAACACGTCCACCTGAAACCCGGGATGCCAGATGGAGCGCTGTGAACTCTGAATGGCATTTGCCGACCCATTTCCGGCCAATACAATCGCGCCAATCACGGCCAACGTCGTCCCGATAGCGAATAGCAAGAACTTCATCATGGTCTGTTGCCCTCCTCACGCAATTCTTCAATAGATGAACGGTGCCGGTAGGAAAATCTTGCGCACTGTTATTCTGTTGAGTAAAAGCTTGCGGAAAGGCTACAATTGCCCGCCTTAATATTGCCTAATAGATTCCGACGTATTTGTGAGCAGGGGTGTAGGAGTTACAAATGGAATATGTACTGACGGGAACCAAAACCGAGGCTCGAGCGGGCTCATACTACGACAAGATTGCGTCTTTTTATGATCTCACTTTCAAGCTGAACGGCTACGGTCGATCTCTGGATCAGTATTTCGCTAACCACCCGCTGCCGGTCTCACGGGGCGCAAAAATTCTTGACGCAGGATGCGGCACGGGCTTGCTCACGTTAGCATTACTCCGTTCGTTACATTTCCCCGTAAGCATTACTGCGCTCGATCTCTCGTCCACCTCGATTACAGCTGCCAGAAAAGCGGTGGAAGAGAGCCCGGGACGAACACGGGACGTCACCTTCACTGAGGGGAATCTATTGTCACTTCCCTTCTCGGATGACTCTCTGGATCTGGTTGTTACAAGTGGGGCACTGGAGTATGTGCCGCTTAGCGAGGGAATGTCCGAGATCGCCCGAGTAATTAGTCCGGGCGGCCATTTGCTTCACCTTCCATGCCGTCCGTCACCAGCCAGCACGTTTCTCGAAATACTTTTCCGTTTCAAGTCTCATCCGCGAAGAGAAATCTTGAAAGAAACGAAGAGTCACTTCCGACATGGTCCATGAATATCGCTTCCCACCCTTCCAGGTTATTGGGTGGAGTAAAACAGCGATGCTCGCCAAGAAGTTATAACTAGCCAGTAGCTCAAACAGAACACCCAAGCGGTCAGGCGTCTTACTTGACCGGGACCAGTCGAAGTATTCGATCATCGTCCCTAGCCGGCGAACCTCTATCGTCGCGGTTCGAGGTTGAAAAATAGACATAACCGTCCGGCCCTTCCGCAACGTCGCGAATGCGGCCGTATTTCCCCGCGATCAGATTCTCCTGACTAACGACACGGCGTCCATCAAGCAGAACGCGGATGACGCGCTCGCCTCTTAAGCAACCAAAGAAAAAGCTCGTTCGAAATTGAGGAAACTGCGATCCGCGGTAAAACGCACCACTCGCGGGAGCACAGGCCGGAGTGTAAACCAGCAGCGGCGACTCCATTCCGGGGCGAGTCTGGTCATGATGAACAACTGGCCACCCGTAGTTCTTTCCCTTCTCTACAATGTTGACTTCATCGCCACCTTCCGGACCGTCGAAGCCGCTTGGACCATGCTCTGTCTGAAACATCAGGTTGGTTCCGGGCTGCCAATCGAGACCTTGGGCGTTTCGATGTCCATACGACCATACTTCAGGGCGTGCATTCTGTTGTCCAACAAATGGGTTATCTGAGGGAATTGTGCCGTCGTCATTCACTCTGAGGGTTTTACCTGCAAGCGAATCGAGGCGCTGAGCTAGTGAACGCTCTGTTGCGTCGCCAGTCGTGATATAGAGTTTGCCGTCTGGCCCAAAGCGTATCCGGCAACCCGCGTGATACTTTGCAGCCGGAATACCGTCGACGATTACAGTCCGCTCCGCCAGTCCATTTGGCATCTCACGATAGCGAACCACTCTGACTCTCTGTCCGTCGGCAATGAACGTATACGCGAGATAAAGCCAGCGATTACTGGCGAACTGCGGGTGCAGCGCCATACTCATAAGACCGCTCTCACCGCTTTGTTCCACGTCAGCAACCATTAGGAGAGGCTCCGGTCGCAGCTTACCGTTTTCATAGACTCGCACCCGCCCCGGTCGTTCGGTAAAAAACATTCGGCCGTCAGGCGCCCAGACAATGGACCACGGCACCACCAGGTTTGAAACGATTGTTTCGACTCTAAACGTTGCGGCAGTTTGTCCCTCGCTCTTAGCTTGAGAAGACTCAACCTCGCCAGCCCCGCGTCCGGGAGGCGGTTGTCCGCAAGCAAAAGCCAACGCTGTGCACAGACATAGTTGTGCAAGAACCAGAAGTTTAGTCATGATTCGGACCTCATTCCGGGATTGAGCTTCCTGGATTGATGTTCGGAAACTATCTAATCTCTTTGCGAAATGTGTGGCTTTAGAAATTAGTGTTGAATGTACTCATGCAGGAGCTTGATTTCGTCGCCCTGCTCGCTCAGCTCGACGCGCATTAGGTCTCGCATAGACAGCATTCCTACCCAACGCTCGCCGTCGACCACCGGCAAATGCCGCGTCCCGATCAATTCCATTCTTTCCAGGGCCTGGTGAGGGGTTTCGTCGCAGTTAATGACTGCACGCAATTCACTGAGCACATCGCCGACCCTAACGTCGGCGGGATTTCGCCGCTGGACCACCACACGTCTCAACACATCGCGTTCTGAAAACACTCCCAGCAACTTTCCGCTGTCATCGACGATACACACAGCGCCGACATTGCGAGTTGCCATAAACTCAGCCGCGTCTTGAACTGTTGTGGATTCGCTTATTGAGTAAGGCTCGCGGTTTCGAATGACGTGTCTGATCAGCATCATGGGGAGCCTCCTGAATCATGCCGGGCGTAGGTAGCTGTTGCGCGTATTATAGTGAAAGGAGCAGTAGCTGTCTCTAATGAAACAGGAAAACTTTGCGGTCGGTCAGCTGAACAAGCTGCCCTGCGGGGTAGGTCGCCTGAAAGTGGTCTCGACGCGAGGAACGCGTTTATTGGTCTTGTTGAAACCCAAACGTTTGCTGTGCACTTCGAATAGTTTCTCGATTGTTTCCCAGTACTCGCCTTGTCCGTGCATCCGGTCGCCGAAAACGCTGGAGTTCAATTTGCCGCCACGCGCTTCGCGGATACGGTTCATCACGCGATCAGCTTTTGTCGGCAGCTTTTCATAAAGGCGTTCCTGAAAATAAGGCGCTACGCTCCCAGGAAGTCGCAGCATGTTTATGAAAGCCAAGGTTGCACCCGCCTCTTTCGCGCGTTTCAGAAGGACGGGAAGGTCGGTGCTTAGTCCGGGGATCACCGGCGCGATGCCGATTCCCACTTTAATTCCCGCCGCCGCAAGATCTGCCATCGCATGGAAACGCGCGTCCGGCAACGGAGCGTAGGGCTCAACGGCACGAGCGACCTCTTTATCTGTAAAAGGAATGGTGAAAAAGACCCCGAGCTTTGCGTGCCGCGCCAGCTCTTGCAGCACGTCGATGTCGCGCCGAATTAAAGCGGACTTGGTAATGATGCCTATCGGTTGGCGAAACTCAGCGCAGACTTCCAGACACTGACGCGTAAGTTTGTAGTGGGATTCCAGAGGTATGTAGGGATCTGACGTAAAAGAAAAAACGATCTCATCGCCTTTCCAGGAAGGCTTCATCAATTCCTTCCGCAGCAACTTGGGCGCTTTAACTTTCACTACGATCTTTCGATCAAAATCGGTTCCTGCGCCGTAACCCAGGTATTCGTGTGTCGGACGGCTGAAACAATAGGTGCAGCCGTGTATGCAGCCGCGATAACAGTTGACCGTGTAATCAAAGCCAACGTCCGGACTATCGTTGTGAGTAATGATGTGGCGCGTCTCGCTCTCCTCATACACTTCCAATTTTGCTTGTGGAGGTTCCCCGAGCCATTCGACCGTATGAGTAAGCCACGGGTTTGGAGGGTTCTCGATGTACTGCATAAAGTAATTCTAAAACTTAGCCGGAGACCACGAATGCAAGTCTGTTTTACCGATGAAACAAGCGTATCAGAATCGACTGGAGTTGGCGAGTGACGAAAGCTACTCTGGCGTTACTTACCGGAGGGACCGGCTATGACTACCAAAGACTCGATGGCGGAGAAGAGCAGAAATGTTTGCGTGTCGTCTTCGGTCTCGCGGTCAGTCACCGAAACATAGTCGTTAGTGATTTCACTGACGTATCCGCGGTACACACCGCCGGACACAGTTTTAATGTTAACCAACTCACCCTTATAACGACGAAACAAGTTCTCTGTATGTTGCCGCTCCATGCTCTTACTCCCTTGTGACCTGTGATGGTAGACCTTCGCGGTTTGGTTCCTCAGGCGACCACGTCACGAAGAAGAAACGGTACTTATCCGGATCCTGAAGTGTAATAAACCGACCACCCCATCCTTCATCGGCAGGTGGATAAACATCTACGCCACGCGATATTAATTCCTGATGGTACGCGTCCACGTCCTCGACACCGATGAAAAAGTTAACGCCGCGACCGCGACGCAGCATCGTTTCCAGGTGTTGAGCCAGAGTTATCTTCAAGCTGCCGGCTTTCAACCTAACCATCGGCGGTTCAGATTCCGGATCGTGCTTGTCAATTTCGAATCCCAGTTCGTCGCCGTAAAAGTGTAGCGACTCTTCCAGATTATTCACTTCAAGAAAAATAAATTCGAGTCCAGAAAAATTCGCCATTGTTTCTACACGGACGATAACAAAACATAAACTCCATACCCGGCCACTGCGACAACTCCCCAAAAGAGCGCCTCTTGAATTCGTGTGTGTTTTCGCAGGCGGTTAGACATCGAAAGCGATGCGTTCACTGCGCGCATGGCGCTGCGGGCCATTAACACTCCGAATCCGATCACAAATACCGCCAAAATAGCTAGTGGCCAAAGAAACCATATCCATTGTGCTCGTACCAGAACCAGCAGGAACATCCCAACTAACAAGCAGAAAAACGCACTTAATCCATGGCCGAGAAGCCCGACGTCCTGAGCGGCCGGCGCGGAAACAGGAACGAACCTTGTCTCGGAAGATTTCGTGCGCTCAGCATCATACTCGCGCCTTGTCTGTTCATTCTTTAATACTCGATATGCCTCGTTAAGAGACTTCATCTCCTCTTCGCTGCCGCCCTTGTCAGGGTGGCGCTGTGACGCCAAACGTTTATAAAGTCGATCAATCTGGCTCTGAGGCGCCGCCTCATCGGCGCCAAGAATCCCGTAATAGTCTTTGGCAGAATCAAACTGACTCATGAGAGTGCGATTCTAGAATTGCAATTAGTGATTTGCAATTTTTGCTTGATGAGAGATCGATGGACGCCTTTGCAGTTCCGATCCTCGTTGCGTAAGATTCAGAAAACATGACACACGCATTTGCTCCAGGCGATGATCTGCTTTTCCAAATCGAAAGTGGTCTGGGACTCCTTCGCATTCTCGCTTTCGAAGGCGAGGGACCGGAAACCGTTTGGCACCTGCTTGCTTACGATGAGTTCTTTCCGGACGCCGAATCTGCGGAAGCAGCTCTCCGCCGCGCTGAAGCTCTTCCAATTAGAAAGGCCCACATGGCGTTGACCAATCGGGCCTTCGAACGAACGCCGGCCGCCCGACTTGGGAACCGGGCTGTTTCTGAAGCGGAGTTGGCGGCGTATCGTGCATGGCAAGACTCGGACGAGCGCAAAGTCTCTGACCGTTCCGCCCTATTGCTTTTGGGCATTCGTTAGTTCGGCAAACAATGACAACCCACTCCTTTTGCATAAGCCGCGTTTCGGTCCGAACGCTCCTCGCGATACTGATTGTGCTGGCGTCTGTAACCGGTGCCATCTGCGCCCGGCGTGAGCGCCTGATCGATACGTGGAAGCCGCTGAACTACACAGTCAATATTCATCTCAATGATGACTTGACCGAAATTACGAGCGCCAGGGCAGAGGTTTCTCTAATTGTTCTGAAAGATAATCTAACTCAAATCGATTTCGACTTCGGTGCGCTCCCGATAACATCAGTGACCCTTGACGGCGAGGTCGTGCCGTATGAACGCACTGAAGGACGCCTCAATGTAAAACCAATCAAAGCGCTTGGTCGCAACTCTCGCGCGGTTGTGGTCGTCTCTTATCACGGCAAGCCGGCCGATGGGTTGATATTGTCAGTAGACAAGACTGGGAAACGATCGGCCATCGGTGATAACTGGCCCAATCGTGTTCATCATTGGATTCCTTCTTTTGACCACCCATCGGCGAAAGCCACGGTTCGATTTGTAGTGACCGCTCCTGCCCGAGTTGACGTCGTCGCTAATGGCAGACTGGATGGCGTTGAAACAACATCCACCACCAATAAGACATGGTCGTTCACGGAGTCTGTTCCTATTCCGCCTTACTGCATGATCATTGCGGTGGGTGAGTTCGCGAAGGTTTCACCGCCTCAGCAGGACATAACTCCCCTCTCGTATTTCGTACCGATACCCGAGAAGGACATCGCGCTTCACGGCTTCTCTCCGGCATATCCTTCTTTGAAATATTTCAGCGAGACGGTGGCGCAATATCCTTACGAGAAGCTGGCGCTAATCGTAGGCAGTACCCGTTTTGGTGGAATGGAGAATTCGACTGCCATCGTTTTCAGCAGCACACTCTTTGATCCGAGACCAAACGCTCCCGTCAGCAAGACGTTTCAAATCCGCGAAGGGATCGTCACTTTAGTAGCGCATGAGATCGCGCATCAGTGGTTTGGCGACTCCGTTACTCAATCGACGTGGGCTGACCTGTGGCTTAGCGAGGGATTTGCTACGTACTTCGCCGCCCTCTTCCTACGCCAGGCTGATGGCGAGGACGCCTTTAGGGCTTATATGGCGAAAGCCAGGGAAACCTATCTGGCAAACGCCACCAGCACGCGCACTCCTCTGCATGACACTGAGACGGAAGATCTGATGCGCCTGCTTAATCCTAACAATTACCAGAAGGGCGCCTGGATACTGCACATGTTGCGCATGGAGCTTGGCGATGCGAAGTTCTTCGACGGCATCAAGCTTTATTACGAACAACACAAAAACGACACGGCAAACAGCGAAGACTTAAGAGTTGCTTTGGAGAAGGTGTCGGGTCGCGACTTGAAATCTTTCTTTACTAGTTGGGTGTATGGCTCCGGCCATCCTAAGTACAGTCTGTCATGGCGGTGGAACAGGCGCGCAAAGCGACTGCGACTAACGCTGCTTCAAACACAAACTCAACCCTCGTTTCGCAATGATGTCCCAGTAACCATCACGACTAATAGAGGACGGCAGGTTGTAACGCTAAAACCGGTCGGCAAAGAAACAACTCAAGAAGTGCGACTGAGCGGCGCGCCCAAAGATATTCAAATCGATCCTGACAATCAGGTCTTGAAGGAAGTTGCCGAACGAAAGTAATCCGGCGCATGGGAGCGCAGGGGGTCCCGCCCGCACCCACCGTCAGGTGGCTAGTTGGATCGAGCAAAAAATCTGTTCGCGCTTCGCCTCATTGCGGCGGGACGCCCGCGCTCCCTGAATCTGGCCTGCATCTGTATCAAGTTTGACAGCGTAGACTCCCTTCCCTATCATCAATCTACTTGTCGGGGCGTGGCTCAGCCTGGTAGAGCGCTCGGTTCGGGACCGAGAGGTCGGAGGTTCGAATCCTCTCGCCCCGACCAATCATTTCCAAAACTTACGGCTGCCAACCCTGGCAGCCGTAGGTCATTTGTCGGCGGCGCGTCGCTCTAATCAGACCTTAATAAAGATTTTTCGTCGATAAAAAATCCACATCAGGCCCAACCAAACCAGTACGAACACGATGGCAAAAGCCAGAGAAGCATTTATCGGCGAGGCCCACGAGGCAAACAGGTTGGCATAGATCCAGGATCCCAAAGGTATCTTCGTCCCATCTGCTCCGGTCACCTTGATGAGCCCGAGCAATTCGGCCATTAATCCTGCCCCCACGTAGAGCGCAATTGCATTGACGCCAAAAATCTCAAATGGCTTGGCCCATCGGCGATAACCTTTGATATCGATGATCCAATAACACAGCGCCAGGAATTGCAGAGCTAAACCGCCGGTGAACAAGACATAGGAACTGGTCCATAACGCTTTGTTGATTGGGAAAAAAGAATTCCACGCCCAGCCCACGGCGACGAAAATCGCGCCAGCTACAAACAGGCCGGCCACTTTCTCGTAAGAGGAGTTTTTCGTTCGCAGCCAGTGTCCCGTTAATACCCCAATCAACGTGGTCGCCAAAGCTGGAATGGTGCTCAAGAGACCTTCGGGATCGTAGACCTTACCCTGGGCCCAAATGTGTTTGCCGAAAACCACACGGTCGACAAACGAGGGGAGACTTCCCTCTTTAGTAAGGTCTCCGGCGGCGAAACCCGGTGCGGCAACGAATTCCAACAGAATCCAGTAAATGAGCAGCAAGGCAATCGTAATCGCCACCTGCGTCCTTACCCTGGTGTTGAAAAATATGATCGAAGCGAAGAAGTAACAAACGGCGATTCGCTGCAGCACCCCGGGGATCCGTATGACAGAGAAATCGAAATACGGAAACCCACTAAGAAACAGACCAATTGCGAAAATGATCAAGGTGCGCTTGATGACCTTCAGATACAGGTCACGCGTGCTGCGCCCGGCTTCAACGCGACTCCCAAAGGCCAGAGTAATTGCGACGCCAACTATAAAAAGAAAAAAAGGAAATACCAGATCCGTGGGCGTCCAACCGTCCCAGGTTGCGTGCTGAAGAGGCCAGTAAATATGTTCCCAGGTGCCCGGATTATTTACCAGCACCATACCGGCGATGGTGATTCCGCGAAAGACATCGAGCGACACCAGGCGTTGAGTTGCTGATCCTATCGGCGTTTTTGGCATTTAGTTTTGAGGTTAGACCACGGCCATTCCGTCCTGATTTGTGTTACTAAAGCGCAGGCGCAACATTTAACCGAATTCAACCTCAAAAACAATAGGCAAAGACAAAAATTCACTTTCGTGTAGTTTCGTGGATCAATCTTGGCGTCGGACTTAAAGACGATCCACGAATTAAACACGAACTAACACGAAACCATCAGTCATCCCGGTTGAACTCTGACTCGTTAAAGGACTTTTCGTGAGTCACCCGGTTTACAATTCGCCTTATCCGCTTTGATCCGTGTGTATCTGTGGCCAATTTCGAGTTAGCCTTGAGCAGCACAGTCTTCGGGTCCGAACACCTGACGGATCTCCGTCTCACCTTCCCAACCCGGCCAGTGTTCCCTGTGAAGCTCCATGAACTGCACGGTAGCGTCGATCATTTCTTGCTTTGAGTTCACTTCAAAGACCGCGTAACCCCCGACGACCTCTTTGGTCTCTGCGAAAGGACCATCGATTACCGTGACTTTTCCGTTAGCGAGCCGGACGCGGTTACTCATCGCAGTCGGGGCCAGCCCTCCGGCCTCCAACATCGTGCCGCCTTTCGATGCATCTTCGCTAAGCCTTGCAATGGCTTCCATAAGTGCCGGCGGTGGAGGGCCCGAATTTTCAGCCGACTTTACCAGGGTCATGAATCGCATAATTACATCTCCTTTTCGGTTTTGTTTTATAGCCCAAAACTGGACAACTAGTTTTTTTGCCTCTTCTACCAGTAAGTCGAACGAGAGATAACAAGATCGACAGTCGTGTGAACTTTTTTATGCAGAAATTCGCCCCGTCAGAAGATGCAGGTTTGCAACTTTCCAGAAACGAGTGCTAAAAAGCGTTCTTCCGTTTCTTATTAGTCACGCAATGAGCAGTGGTCCATATAACTGGGGAGACATTTCCGTTCTTGACCTGGATCGGAAGGCGCCCTACCTCCGTCTACAGCAGGTCACTGTCTTTGTTCGAGATCAGGATCGAAGCCTGAAGTTCTTCCTGGACCAGCTTGGATTCAGTGTGGCCTATGAAGCACGCCTGGAATCCGGTGAACACTGGGTGGCGGTCACTCCTCCGGACGGCACTGCAATCCTCGCGCTGGTGACCCCTAAGGCTGACTCTGAGGAATATCATCTCATCGGCCGCCACAGCCAGGTAACTTTCCTTACCGAAGACGTTAACGCCATTTACCACGAATGGTCGAAACGCGGCGTTCGCTTTCATCATCCGCCGCTCATACCGAACTGGGGCGGAATGTTTACCAGTTTCGAAGACGTCGACGGCAACTCCTTTGGTCTCGTAGGCTTCGATGACGCGACCAGGGATCTCGTAGCACAACGGCGCGCCGCTGCGCAGAGGCGTGAATCCGAACGCCGCACCGCTCAGGAACTCGAGATTGCGAGACAGGTGCAAGCGAGATTGTTTCCCCAAACACTCCCGCCCGTTAGAACGCTCGACTACGCCGGTATTTGTATTCAGGCCCGCGAGGTCGGCGGTGACTACTACGATTTTCTTAGTCTGGGTAGAAATCAAGTTGGACTTGTCATCGGCGATATTGCCGGAAAAGGAATCGCGGCTGCTCTCTTGATGGCCAATCTACAGGCGAATCTACGAAGCCAGTGCGCGATTGCTCTCGATCAAACGCAACGCCTCCTGCGATCGGCGAACCAGCTTTTTTACGAGAACACAACGGCCAGCGCTTACGCCACTCTCTTCTTTGCCGAGTATGACGATGAGTTGCAACGCTTGCGCTACGCGAATTGCGGGCATCTCTCCGGCCTTCTGCTTCTGGAACGATAATTCTCTTGAGTTGCTCCATTCAACCGCACTGTCCTGGGACTTTTCGAGGAGTGGGATTGCTCCATAGAGGAGAGCCGAATCTATCCTGGAGATTTACTCGTGCTCTACACTGACGGAATTACCGAGTCGTTCAACGCCGCTGAAGAGGAATTTGGAGAACAGCGTCTGGTGGAAGCTTTACGGCGTCATCGTGACTTGCCGCCCTCAGCCTTGCTGACGGCGATCGTCGATGAAGTTAGAAAGTTCAGCCCGCTTGAACAGCACGATGACATCACACTAATAGTTGCCAGAGGCAGAGAAGGGTGAACCCAAAGCTGAAAGCGTTCGCTAATTTCAGCGTTATTTCCTTTTCTTACAGGCAAATAGCTATGTTAAATTCGGCCTCATGAAAATTCATCGTCGTGGTTTCCTGGCGTCTTCAGCCTCCGCCCTGGTGTTGGCCAAAAGCCAATTGTCGTCGGCAGTAAATGCGGAGGCGGGAATTTCCGAGCCTCTTGCGATCACAAGAAAAATTGAAGGAACAGAGGTCGCGGTCTATACCACCGCCGATAAAAGTAATTACCGGCTTTCCCCTACCGACACTCTGAAGTTCAAACATCTGGGCCAACCTCTGGAAACACAGGTCTGTGTCTTCGTCGATCCAGCTAAGAAATTTCAAACCATCTTGGGCGTTGGCGCCGCCCTTACCGACGCCTCTGCAGAGACCTTTGCAAAACTATCTAAAGCGAAACAGCAGGAATTCCTCGAGTGCTCATTTTGATGTCAACTCCGGCATCGGTTACACGCTGGCAAGGACCAACATCCACAGTTGCGACTTCTCGAGTGGCAGTTATACCTACGTTAACGAAGGCGACAAGGAGTTGAAGTCGTTCAGTGTCGACCACGACAAGCAGTTTCGGATTCCCTTTTTGAAACAAGCGCTGGCAGCGGCTGGCGGCAAACTCAATGTTTATGGCAGCCCCTGGAGTCCGCCGGCTTTCATGAAGGACCAACAACAATATGCTTCGCGGTGGAAAGTTGAAGCCGGAGTTTTATCAATCCTGGGCCAACTACTTCACGAAGTTCATCAAGGCTTATGAGAGCGAAGGCATACCAATCTGGGGCATTTCAATTCAAAACGAACCCATGGCGACGCAAAGATGGGAATCGTGTATTTATTCGGCGGAAGAAGAAAGAGATTTTCTGAAAAACTTTCTCGGCCCCACGATCAAAAAGGCAGGGCTGGGTGATAAGAAGATAATTGTCTGGGACCACAATCGTGACCTCATTTACCAGCGGGTCAGCACCATCCTAACTGACCCTAAAGCCGCACAATATGTTTGGGGCATTGGTTATCACTGGTACGAGCCATGGAGCGGCGGCGATCCCATGTTCGACAACGTTAAGCTTGTACATGAAACCTTTCCGGATAAACACCTGATTTTCACTGAAGGCTGCGCTGATTCCTTTAATGCTGAAAAGCTTAACGACTGGAAGTTAGGCGAACTGTACGGCCGTTCAATGATCAATGACTTCAACGGCGGTGCCGTCGGCTGGACGGATTGGAACATTCTGCTGGATGAAACAGGTGGGCCAAATCACGTGAAGAATTTCTGCTTCGCACCCGTTCACGCCGATACGAGAACAGGCGAGTTGATCTACACAAACTCGTATTACTACATCGGACATTTTTCAAAGTTTGTTCGGCCGGGCGCGAGACGAATCGCCAGCTCGCCGAGCAGAAGCCCACTTCTCTCCACTGCCTTTATTAACCCGGATGGAAGAGTGTCGGTGGTGGTAATGAACAAGAGCGATCAGAAGATTTCCTATTTCCTTTGGCTGGATGGCCAGGCGGCCGAGGTCAGTAGCTTGCCACATTCCATTCAGACCCTTGTGTTCAAAACGTAGCCCTGAAATGTATCCGGAACTGTAGCCGGACCAGTCCCAAGATCTATTCTGAAAATGCGTGACGCACTGACATGCGCTCGAGCGTGGTTCGTTGTTCTGTTTCTGGTGGCCCTCTCTGCGTGGCCCGGCCTGGCGCGGAATCGTTTCGAATATAAGCGTGCGAAGCCATGGCACGCCGTGCACCTCCTCGACTACAACAATGACAGGGACCTCGATGCCTTGGGCCAGAATCTTGGGAAGCTGGCGGCCTTGGGAATTAACACGGTGATTCTCGAAGTAGATTACAACTTCGCGTTTAAATCACATCCTGAGCTCCGCAGAGGAAATGATCCAATCACG
Organism: Blastocatellia bacterium; assembly: GCA_963786645.1. GTDB lineage: Bacteria > Acidobacteriota > Blastocatellia > Pyrinomonadales > Pyrinomonadaceae > PSRF01. Next base: position 119,191 of record CAWAZW010000003.1, on the reverse strand, counting down.
CACGAGGGAGCGCGCAAATTTGCTGAGACGTGCCGGAAGCTAGGCATCCGTTTGATCCCTGAATTTCAATCGCTGGGCCACCAGTCCTGGAAGGGCGAGACGTTCCCTCTACTGACCAAATATCCCTCGTTCGACCTGACGCCCGGAGCATTTCCCGGCAATGAGGGAATTTATTGCCGCGAATGGGATCCGCTGAATCCGGAAGTCCTGAAAATCGTTTTTCAGTTGATGGACGAGATCATAGACGCGTTTCGTGCCGACTCGATGCACGTAGGAATGGACGAAGTTTTCCTGCTCGGGTCTGACCGATCGCCTTCCACCAAAGGAAAGGATCCAGCGGTGCTCTTTGCGAAAGCGGTCAACGATATACACCGTCACCTCGGGCGTAAACGTCGTGTCGAGATGCTCATGTGGGGTGATCGATTGATTGATGGGAAGACCATCAATCTTGGCGAATGGGAATCATCCATGAACGGAACCGCCGCGGCCATCGACAGCATCCCGAAAGACATCATCGTCTGCACCTGGCACTATGAGCTCAGGGATGCCTATCCGTCGATCCCCATGTTTCTGGACAAGGGGTTCCGTGTGCTACCGACTGGCTGGAATAAACCAGACGCCACCAGGGCGTTGATCGAGTACAGCCGACGCTATGACAGCCCCAAGCTGCTCGGCTACCTTTTTACGACGTGGGGAGTGAAGCCGGAAGCACTCCTCGAATTTCCACCTATGGTTGAAGGCTTAAAATTATTGCGAACCGGAACGAAGGCGAAGCTTGGTAGGAACAGCTTTGCGCAAAAGCTTCTTTAACGAGTAAGAGTTCAACCCAAGATGCACGTAGTTTCGTGTTAGTTAGTGTTAATTCGTGGAGCGTCTTTAAGTACACGTCCAAACTCTATCCACGAAATTACCCGAAACACGAAAGTGTTTTTGTGCAAAGCCGATACGAACACTACACACATCATGATGAAGACCAGACTATCAGCGTTGTTCATGGCCCTGGGATTGGTGAATTTTCTAGTCGTCAATACCACCGGGCAAACCCGAGATCTGCCTGTGTATGAAGTCTCGCGAACAGCGACCCCGATCAAGGTGGATGGAAAACTGGACGATGCGGTTTGGGCCAGCGCACCGCGCTTTAGCGACTTTCGCTCGAATCTGGATGGCTCTGCAGCTCCCTACCAAACCGAAGCCAGGGCACTGTATGACGACACTTATCTTTACTTCTCCTTTCGCAGCCGGGATGACAATATTTGGGCCACTTACAAGACACGGGACCAGCATCTCTGGGACGAAGAGGTGGTGGAAGTATTCCTACAAGCGGATCCCCAACACAGTAGTTATATCGAGTTGGAGGTAAATCCTCTTGGGACCATGCTCGATATTTATCTGCTCGACATACGCAAGCCGCTGCGTTACGAGAGCTGGAACAGCCAAAAGCTCAAATGGGCAGTACAGGTCTTCGGAACAGTGGACGGAAAAGACGGCGACAAGGAGTGGACTTGCGAGATCGCCCTTCCCCTGGAAGATATAGTGACCGCGAAAAACGCTCCGCCTCGAGCTGGCGATCGATGGAGGTTGAATCTATACAGGATGGAGCAGCGGCCAAACCCAGCGTTAATTGCATGGTCCCCAACCTTCAAGGATGACTTTCATCTCCCAGCGCACTTTGGGGAGATAGTTTTCACCGATCGAGTTGTCCGCTGAGTTTAGAGTGGTACGTACACCCAAAGGTGGAGAGCAGGAATTCCCCTCCCCTTGGGAGGGGTTAGGGGAGGGATTGCGACGCGTTTTTTATTTTTATTCTTTGTAGGAGAGTCCACGTACCGCTTTCTGGATGCCCCTTCCGCAAACGGGATTCCTATAACGTTGACGCCACCTACTAATTTATTCTTTAGGGTTTGTCGTCACGCCCTCTTCCCCAGCCCTTCTCCCAAAGGGAGAAGGGAGAATCTTTTCTATTGCCGAGGAGATAATCGTGCAATATCGCGAACTCGGACGCACCGGTTGGAAGGTCTCTTCCATTAGCTTCGGCACCTGGGCCATGGGCGCCGAATGGGGCCCGGTTAATGATCGCGAGTCTCTGGCTGCACTTCATCGGGCGGTGGATAAGGGCGTCAATCTTTTCGACACGGCTGATGTCTACGGCGACGGGCGCAGTGAACGATTGTTGTCACAACTGCGCGCTGAGCGCAGCGAGCCGTTCTACGTTGCTACCAAAGCGGGCCGGCGACTTAACCCGCATGTTGCCGGTGGGTATAACAGACAGAACATCACTGCGTTCGTGGAGCGCAGTCTTCAGAACCTAAAGACCGACGCGCTCGACCTCCTGCAACTGCATTGCCCGCCGCCGTCTATTTATTACATGCCCGAAGTGTTTGAGGTGCTGGACGACCTGACCAGCGAAGGCAAGCTCCGTTACTACGGTGTCAGCGTTGAAAAGGTTGAAGAAGCGCTTAAGGCTATCGAATACCCGGGCGTGCAGTCTGTTCAAATTATTTTTAACATTTTCCGGCAACGTCCCAGTGATTTGTTCTTTGCCGAAGCGCAACGCAGGCGGGTTGGTATCCTTGCGCGATTGCCACTATCTTCCGGCCTTTTATCAGGGAAGTTGACCTCAAACAGCGATTTTGCTCCTGACGATCATAGAGCTTTTAATCGACATGGCGAGGCGTTCGATCGCGGTGAGACTTTCTCAGGAGTGGACTACAACCTCGGTGTGGAAGCGGTTGAAGCCCTTCGTCGATATGTGCCCTCCGGAATGACGATGGCCCAAATGGCACTGCGTTGGATATTGATGTTCCCCGCAGTCACGTGCGCCATTCCCGGGGCAAAACGTCCGGAGCAAGTAGATGAAAATGCGCGCGCTGCCGATCTGCCTCCGTTAACGACCGAAGTCATGTCAGCTTTGGAACAGATCTACAATCAACAAGTACGCCCGCAAGTACATCACTACTGGTGAGTGCAAGCAACAGCAGCCACAGATGATCACGGATCAGAACCGATTGATTCTGATCAGCGTTTCATCCGCGTTTATCTGTGGCTGCTGTTCCTTGTGGCGCCGCGTACCGTCTCGTTCCTGCTTTTGCCGGTAATTAAATGATGCTCGCAACTCCGTTTCAGCGGCAATAACATACTGCGCGAATCCAGAAGGTTAATCCGGCCGCCGGTACGCCCATATTCTGAAAAACTTATCTCCCTTCTCCTTCTGGGAGAAGGGTTGGGGATGAGGGGCTGGGTTCGTCGATCGAAGAGTTCAATGTACGAGAGATGATTTCGCTCAACGAGCGAAATCATCTCTCGTAGGTCATAGCTGAGAGAACGCTTCACGCGTTCAAGCCCGAGTTAAGGTCGAAAGTTGTGTATGGAGGAAAACAGGTGGCGTATTCTTGATGAGTTTTTTCAACGAACCATCAACCTTATTGCTAAGGAGGAATACGCCGTGGAGGAAGATAACGTAGTTGCTTACCGGAATCCAGGAATGAGTTTGCCGGTGACGGACGCGCTGACCGAGGTATTGCGAGCTGGGGCTCGGGAGTTATTGCAAGAGGCAGTAAAGGCGGAAGTGGCGGAGTTCATGGCGGCACATCAGGGATTGAAAGATGAGCGTGGCTGCCAACGGATGGTGCGCAACGGCTACATGCCAGAACGTGAAATACAGACAGGAATTGGCCCGTTGCCGGTGACCGCGCCGCGGGTGCGAGACCGGTCAGGAGAGATCAAATTCAGCTCGCGCATTCTGCCGCGGTATCTGCGGCGCACTAAGAGCATGGAGGAGTTGTTGCCGTGGCTTTATTTAAAAGGATTGTCGACGGGAGACTTTCGTGAGGCGATGACAGCACTGCTGGGGCAGTCGGCGACGGGATTATCAAGCGCCACGATTTGTCGGCTGAAGGAGATTTGGCGGCTGGAATATGAGGACTGGCGGAAGCGTGATTTAGGTCATAAGGAATATGTCTATATCTGGGCAGACGGCATCCATTTTGGGGTGCGCTTGGAAACTGCGAAGCAATGTATTTTGGTGGTGATTGGGGCTGATGTCGACGGCAAGAAAGAATTATTAGCCCTGGTGGATGGCTACCGTGAATCGGAGGAGTCCTGGAAAGAGGTGCTGCAGGAGTTGAAACAACGTGGACTGCGGATTGATCCAAAGCTGGCAACTGGTGATGGTGCCTTGGGCTTCTGGAAAGCGTTGCCGCAGGTCTTTGGCGCGACGCGTGGCCAAAGATGCTGGGTGCATAAGACCGCCAACGTGCTCAACAAACTGCCGCAAAGCCAACAGGGCAAAGCCAAGTCAGCGCTGCAAGAGATCTGGATGGCTGCTAATCGAGCTGAAGCCGAGCTGGCCTTTGACAGCTTTGTCTCTACCTATGAGTTGAAGTATCCCAAAGCCACTGCCTGCCTGGCTCAGGATCGTGAGTCGCTCTTAACCTTTTACGATTTTCCGGCCGCGCATTGGCAGCACCTACGGACAACCAATCCGATCGAGTCTACCTTCGCGACCGTGCGATTGCGGACCGCCAAAACGCGCGGATGTGTCTCTCGCGGTGGCATCCTGGCAATGGTGTTTAAATTGACCAAGACGGCAGAACAGCGATGGCGGAGACTACGAGGTCAAACCCAGTTGGCCCAGGTCGTCGCCGGTATAACCTTCAAAGACGGTCTACAGTCGAATGAACAGAGAATCGCCGCTTGAACTCGTACACAACTTTTGACAATAACTCTTCACCCAACCCTCTCCCAGAGGGAGCAAAGTAGAAAACGTTACCGGGCCTGTTCCCTTCTACAGCTGGGCCTTGTCCTCACTTTTCACTTCTCAAAAGCAATATTGTCGACGACCACGGTCCCTTTCTCCAGTTGGCACTTGTCGCAATGAACACCTATTTGGATTGAAGTTAATTTCTTCAACACCTCCCGCTTGAGGTCCAGTTGCATCGCCCACGCTGGCTGGCTAAAGGAATCTAGCTTTAGCTTGTAAGTGTTGAAACCCGGAGACAGGCGGAAGGTCGCTATTGGATACCCTGACTCCAAATTGGCTCCGTGACCACGAGTAATAAGTTCGAGTCGGATGTACTGGGCGCCTTTGGCGAAGGCGCGCAGGGTGATGAACTTATACGAGCTAACATCGTCAGGCGCGAGTTTGCCGTCCTTTTCGGGCTGGCCGAAAACCTCCAGGTTTACTCCGGCCCATTCGTTTGGTATTCGCAGTTCGTAATCGAAGGCGGCGGCTACATCGTCGTCCGTCACTCGGGCGGGTGCAGGCGCCGGCGGATCTGCCTTGTCCAATCCCCGGAATTGCGGAGGATTTCCGGGGTTTTGGGAATACCGATTCAGCCGCGTAAGACCCCCTCGTTTGCTTACTGGCCGGCCGTTCTGCAAGTTTTGAAAGTCGGCATAGATAAGCTTAGAGCCGTCAGACTCAGCAGGCTTCGAGTCGTCCTGGGCAAAAACAGAGCCCGACATCACCAACAATAAAGGGAGCCAAAACCCCGACCGGAATAACACGCTTCTCTTCATCGACGTTTCCTCCAACAATTTGATTGGTAACGAATCTGGTAGAGCTGGAATTTAATCGGGTTCTAGGTTGATGCAGCAACGGCGCCGTCGAGCAGAACGCCCTTCTCCAAATGACGCTCATGTGTAGCGAAACTTGCAGCATGTGGATCGTGGGTGACCATTATGATCGTCTTCTTCAATTCGCGATTGAGCGTCGCCAATATGTTAAGGATTTCTTCGCCGGCGCGCGCATCGAGATTGCCGGTCGGCTCATCCGCGAGAATCAAATCAGGATCAGTCACAATGGCCCGGGCGATCGCTACACGCTGTTCCTGTCCACCGGACAACTGTCGTGGCTGATGATGCATACGGTCGCCGAGTCCAACCAAGTCCAATGCAGTCTCAACATTCTTGCGCCGTTCCGCTCTTGATAGCTTAGTCAAAAGCAAAGGCAATTCGACATTCTCAAAGGCCGTCAGCACCGGCACTAGATTAAAGGTTTGAAAGATGTATCCGATGTGACGGTTGCGCCAGGCAGCCAGTTGGCTTTCACTCAACTTTGCCAGGTCGGTTCCCAGCACGTCGACCTCGCCTTCAGTGCAGCGATCGATTCCCGCAAGCAAGTTAAGTAGCGTTGATTTGCCGGACCCGCTGGGCCCCATTAACGCCAAAAAGTCTCCCGGCTCGATATCAAGGTCAACCTGGTCGAGCGCTACTACTTCAAAGCCATCTCGAGCAAAACGCTTACTCACGTTGCGAACTTGCACCATCGGTGCCGTCATAATGTTTCTCCAAGGATGTTCGTTTTCAGAGGTCAGAGGTCAGAAGTCGGCAAAAACATCTCATGTTCGCGAAACCACGCTTCCTTTAGATGGCAACTACAGAGACAGCAACTGGCTTCTGATCTCTGACTCCGACTTCTGACCTCTGACTTCTGACCTCTGACTTCTGCCTACTGACTCCCTGCCTCTATCTTCACCCGATCCCCATCGTCCAACTTATCAGCTCCGGCTGTTGCGGTTGATTCGCCGCCACTCAATCCCTCAAGAACGTAATAAAAATCGCCCGCTTCATCCCCCAGGCGTATTGATCGCTGTTCCACTTTGTTACCTTTGATTACAAAAACAAAAGCATTCCCGTCGCTTCGCACGACCGCAGCTTTAGCGACCAGCACTCGTGGAGCCACTGTGCCCTGAGTAGGTTGCTCATCACTCAGAAAGTTGACGCGCGCATTCATCTCAGGACGCAACTGCTCATCGGGATTCTCTACTTTGACTTTCACCTGAACGGTGGCCTTCGCGCGATTCGCTTCCGGAGCAATCTCGGCAATGAAGCCGGTGTACTTCAGGTTCGGAAAAGCTTCGGGGATGATCTCCGCTCGTTGCCCCATTTTCAACCGCGCAAAGTCTGCCTGACTAATATCTAACTCGATTTGCAAATCGTTCAGATCGGCCAGGGCCACCACTGAGGTACGAGCGCCAGATTCTCCCATGGCCGAAGGACTCACCATTTCGCCGCGTTCCACGATCCTTTGCAGCACGGTGCCGGAAACCGGGGCTTTAATTTCTGTGTCGGCAAGTTGAGTATCGGCGTAGTCGAGTGCTGCTTTCATCTGCCGCACTTGTGCGGCGGCCGCTCGGATCTCTTCAGCGCGCGGCCCCATGTCGGTCATCGCACTGGATTGACGGGCTGATTCAAGCAATGCACGCGAAGTGTCGCGATTGGCAATCGCGCGATCGAGTTCGGCTTTCGACGAAACCCCGGCGCGCACTAGTTTCTCGGTCCGTTCGTAGTCCGCTTCGGCATTTCGAAGCGTCGCCTCCGCCTGCAACACTCCTGCTTTGTCCTTCAATTTCTCCTGAGGACGCGAACCGCTGCGCAGTTGATCGAGCCGGGCCTGGGCCGCTGCGAGATTCGCACGCGCCTGGTTTGACTGGGCGCGGAAGTCGCTATCCTCGAGGCGAACAAGTACCTGACCCTGCTGTACCTTGTCCCCCTTTTCAACTCCAATCCAGGCTACTCGTCCCATCACCTTGGCGCCCACCGCAATCTTGTGGTGTGCCACCACATACCCCGAAGCAGACAAGACGGTATCGCCTTGTGAGCTGCCGCCACTTTCCACTTTTACCTCCGCAACGGAAATCGACTTTGCGCCAGAAGAAAAGTAGAGAAACCCGGCGACGGCCACAACAGCGACCAGCGCAGATAACGCGACTAACAGAAGCTTTGGCGAACGCGTCTGTGGAGGAGTCGAGGACGGAGTTCCTCGATCGATCTTCAAGCTCCTGAGTCGCTTGTTAAGATCTTCCTGGTCTTCCTGAGTTTTGGGGTTTATAGACATTGCTAACCAAATAATAGGTTATCCACAGATTTTCGCAGATTCCACAGATTCCACTTACACGGTCCGAAGGTCGTCCTGACTGTCGATTTTCTAGTCTTTAATCTGTGGCCTCTGCGTAATCTGTGGATAGATTTTAAGACGCACGAAGGGCATCCACTATCCTGAATCGGGAAGCCCGAATCGACGGCAGCAGCGAGCCCAGGAAGCCTATTCCGATTCCGAAGATCAAAGCCCACAACATTAACTCGGGAGTTACCCGAAAATTAAAAGCGATTTCACTGAAAGTAGTAAAATTCGCGGTGCCAGTGGAAACAAAGTTAAGTGGCAACGCCAGCAAAATGCCGATTGCCACCCCGATGAGCGCAATCGCCAACGACTCCAGAACAAAGCAATCAGGATACTGCGCCGACGGAAGCCCAGTACGCGAAGAGTACCAATCTCCTTGGTTCGCCTGGCGACTGCCGCATACATCGTGTTCATTCCCGCAAACCCGGCACCCACGGCCATAATAAGGGCGATGAAAACAGCCAGACCTTTGAGCGCGCCCGACGCAACGCCCTGCTGATCTTCATAGAAAGTCCGCTCTGGTAATGCCTTCAAGTGCAATCGCTGATCGTCCGTAATTCGCTTCGCCAGTGACTGTAATGCTGTCTGGTCCTTCGCGCGCAACAACACCGATGAAAAGCTCTCCCGTTTCGTCGCGCTGGCGAGTGAGTTCACATCCACCCAGATCTCCGACTCAAACGCTTTGCCCCCCGCCTCGAACAAACCCACCACCGCATAGTCGGTGGCCTGAATGCGGAACTTATCTCCTACGTCCAGACCCTGAAAGCGTTCGGAAATTCGCTGGGAGACAACTGCTTCAGCCAGACCCGGTTGAAACATGCGGCCCGCGACGGTCTTAAAACCCGACCGTAGCTTGTGCGACATCGAACCGACCCCACGAATGGTGACATTCGATCCCTGACTCATTCCCTTTCGTGCTTTATAGATCAGGGTCAGGGTTTCCGGCGCAACCATTGGCTGATCACCTTCCCTCACTATGCCATCGAGGTAAAGCAGGTTGCTGAGATTCTCGCGCGACACGGAGCTGTTCAGCTCCGCGGTGCTGCCCTCGCGCATGACGATTAGGTTCAGCGGCTCACCGCTGCTGCTCAGGGTTAGATCAATTCCACGAGCGAGTGCCATGACCATCAGAAAGACGCCTACCGTTAAGCCAATCGAGAAGGCGGTGGCAAAGGTGCTGGACTTGCGCACCGTGATGTTGCGAAAGTTGTATTTTAACGGTAGCGGCATTATTCCGTGCTCCGCAGAGCCTCAGCGATGGTCATACCGGAGACACGATAGGCTGAGTAAATGACGCTGGCCAGACCTACAAAGATCGAGACCAGGAAAGCACCTAACAGCGTTGCTCCCGTCGGCACAAACGATACAAAGTTTGGAATATAAAGACTCATGTCGACGGAGCTGAATAATAGCGCCGCACCACCGATGCCAATTAAGGCGCCCACGGTAGTCACGAGCAGCGCCTCCCCCACGAAGAGTCCGGCAATGGTGCCGCGCTGAAAACCGAGAGCTTTAAGCATTCCGACTTCCCTGGTCCGCTCACGCACAGTCATCGCCATGGTGTTGCCCATGACGAGAAGGAGCGAAAACGTGATCGCCGCCATGATGCCATACATAAACTGTTTGACACCGCCCAGCATGGACTCAAAGCTAATCGCAAAATCGCGTTCACTCTCTGTCTTTGTCGGTGCGTCGGTGTTAATGAATATTGAGTCGACTGCCTGCGCAATACGAGGCACATCCTCCGCCGAGTTTGCCAGGATACTGAACGTGCTAACCTGGTCCTTGGCCCAGGCCGGTACTAATTCATTGATGTAGTCGTGATGGAAGAAAAGCGTCTTCTCATCACCACCAGTGCAAATGCCGCGCACGATAAACTCGACGCTACGGTCATAGATAGGGCTACGCAGCGTAATCCTCTGGCCGGGCGTGAAACCATAGAGCGTTACCAACTTCTGTCCGACGATGGCCCCCTGTTTGTCGTTGATAAAGGCCTGCCACTCCGGCTCCGACATTTTTATTTCCGTCATCACCTCGCGAAACTTGCTGGCATCGACAGCAAAGTTAGCGAAGAAGTTTTTCTCGTCTTTGTAAATGCCGCCGAACCAACTGAACGGAATCACGGCCTTGACTCCCGGCACCGTTGCGATTCGCTGTTGCTGCGCCACGGGCAAAACGAACCCAAGCGAGACCGCGTGGCGAGTAATTAAACGCAGAGGATTCGTTCTTTCATTACCCTGTGTAAACTCCGTCAGAATCGTCGCGAGGGTGATGATCAGAAACAACGAAACAACCAGACTGGAGATCGTGAGCAACGTGCGTCGCTTGTTTCGCAGGATGTTCTTTAAGATCAACTTACTGAATTTCATAAGAGTTGTGTGCCTTCACCCTAAAGTCGAATGGTCAGTGGTTGGATCGACACGGCGCCGGAAATTAATCGAGCTGCCCGGGGCTGCAAGATGAGATCGCTTCCGACTCCCTGCAGAAACTTCGAGCTCCAAGGTTAACTTCGCTATATTCTACGCATATCCACGGCGCGCCTGTAGCGAAATCGTGGGTCTCTTTTTATGCAAATTGTTGGACTAGCATAATGATACGCAGTTTACGGCCTGATTGTTCAGATGGGATCAGTCCGCGCACCACGACGCACTTCGTAACGGCTACGCCGGCTGAAGTGCCGAAACGGCTAGGCCCTTCCGTTAGGACATCTCCCTAAAGTGGGGGCTACGCCCCAGGGGCACCGCACTTTCGTGTTGTTTCGTGGATAGATTTTGGCGCCGCGCCTAAAGACGATCCACGAATTAACAGGAACTAACACGAAACCAAGCTTCAACCTGGGTTGATCTCTTGTTCGTAAATGACTGTTTCTGCAAAGCAGATGAGCCAGCACGTCCAGCATATTGCATCTTCAAGCCTCTTAACCCGACAATGCTTACAAATCAATGCGCGATTTAAGTCGTACTCCCTACCTTATTCTTCTAGTCTTACTGTTGCCGGGCATCAGCGGGACCGGGTTCGCGCTCGATTCGCACCGAGAACTTTCTCAGTTTGGCCATCAGGTGTGGCTTACCGAAAATGGCCTACCGCAAAACACCGTTCACGCCATTGCGCAAACCGCCGACGGCTACATCTGGATCGGGACTGAGGAGGGTTTGGCTCGCTTCGACGGCGTCAGATTTACAGTCTTCGACAAGCAGAATACGACGCAACTCAAGAGCAACTACATTCGCACTCTGTTAGCTGATCGGCAAGGCGCACTTTGGATCGGTACCGCGGAGGGTCTCGTCCGTTTGCTGAATGGCAAATTCACTCTGTTCACAACCAATGAGGGCCTTCCCAGCAATACCATCCAGGCCGTTCTTGAAGATCGTGCGGGCAATCTGTGGGTCGCTACTGCTACCGGGTTGGGCCTGTTCAAGAGTGGCGGAGTAACCACATTTACTACGAAGGAGCGTCTGATTGGCGGCAGCATCCAGGCGCTGTTCGAAGACGCCGCCGGCGCGCTTTGGATTGCCACGCCCTACGGTGTAGGACGGGTTAAGGATGACAAGTTCCTTAACTACACGGTACGAGATGGGCTAGGCAGTAACAGTGTCAGGGCCATCCAACAAGACCGGGAAGGCCGTTTGTGGTTCGGTTCCCTCGGTGGCCTGAGCTCGTTCGACGGCAGTAGCTTCAGAACCTATACCACGCGCAACGGTCTGCCAAACGACAGGATAATCTCGTTACATGCGAGCCGAGACGGCGGTCTACTAATTGGAACTGCGAGCGGTCTTTGCCGTTTCAGCAACGGCCTTTTCACCGGGTTCAATTCCGGAGAGCAACTCGCCACGAGCACCATTCTTTCCCTGCTGGAAGACCTCGAAGGCAACCTGTGGGTTGGCACTGAGTCCGGCGGGGTCAACCTGCTCAAGGACACAAAATTCACGACCTACACTGTGAGAAACGGACTCTCTCACGATCTCATTAAGTCGATCTACCAGGACCACCAGGGAAATACCTGGATAGGGACTGACGGCGGCGGCTTGAATCTACTGAAGGATGGGAAAGTTAGCGCCTACACAACGAGCGACGGACTATCGAGCAACGTTGTTCTCGCGCTCACTGGCGACGCTGCGGGAAATCTTTGGGCCGGAACACCGGAGGGATTGAATCGATTTAGTCAGGGGAGATTTACTGTCTACACTGCGGCGGATGGTTTGGCAAACAACGATGTCAGATCGATCTCTACCGATCGTCGCGGCAACCTATGGATTGGCACGCGTGGAGGCTTGACCCGAATGAAGGACGGGGTCTTCAAGACCTACACCGAAGTTGACGGGCTCCCCAATGATTTAATCGCCACACTATATGAAGACACCAAAGGCAACCTCTGGATCGGCACTTTTGGCGGCTTGAGTAGGCTCACGAATGAAGAGTTCACAACATTCACGACCAGGGATGGACTCTCGAATGATGCAGTCATCTCAATCCATGAAGACTCGGATAGTACGGTTTGGATAGGCACCAATGGCGGTGGGTTGAATCGCCTAAAAGACGGAAAGCTTACTGCCTACACGACGCGGGATGGCCTACTTGACGATGTTGTCTACCGAATCCTCGAAGACGGACGGGGTAACCTCTGGTTGAGTTGCCGCAAAGGTGTCTTTCACATTGGCAAGAAGGAGCTCGACGAGTTTGCCAGCGGCAAAATTTCTTCGATCGCGCCGGTTGCGTATGGTACCGCCGACGGAATGATGACGCGCGAATGTAGCGGTGGCGGCGATCCCGCAGGATGGAAGGGTAGTGATGGAAAGCTCTGGTTCCCGACCATCAAGGGCGTCGCGATGATCGACCCGGAAAGAATAAAAACAAATTCTCAACCGCCGCCGGTAGTTATTGAGCAAATACGCATCGACGACCAATCAATCGCACCGAGCGATGGCCTTGAGCTACCACCAGGCACCACCCGCTTCGACCTGTATTACACAGCGCCGAGCTTTGCGGCGCCGGAGAAGGTCAGGTTCAAGTACAAGTTGGACGGTTTTGATAAAGACTGGATCGATAGTGGCACGCGCCGCATTGCCTACTACACCAACCTCCGCCCCGGGGCCTACACGTTTCGTGTGATCGCCAGCAACAACGATGGCATCTGGAACGAGACCGGTGCCTCTTTTGGTCTTTATTTAAGACCATACTTCTATCAAACCTATTGGTTCTACGCGGTGTTGGTGTTGGGCCTGGCTTTACTCGCGTGGCTGCTCTTTGGTCTGCGGGTGCGCGGGATGCGAGCACAATTCGGCGCGGTGCTGGCTGAGCGAACTCGTATTGCACGAGAAATTCATGACAACCTGGCCCAGGAGATGTCCGGAATATCAGTGCAACTTGAAGTGGTCGCGCGCACAATGCCGCCCGAAGCTGAAGCGGCGAGGTCTCATCTGGATCGTGCACGGCGGCAGGTGCGTCATGGTATCGCTGAGGCCCGCCGTTACGTTTGGGAGTTGCGCTCGCCGGCTCTTGAAAACAATGATCTGCCTACCGCATTGAGCGAAACGGCGCGGCGGCTAACCAACGAGACGCCTGTTCAGGCGCAGGTCGAAGTCAATGGCACCTTCAGACCGTTGCCTCGGCTGGTAGAAGACAATCTGTTGCGCATTGGACAAGAGGCTGTGAACAACGCCGTGAAGCACGCACAAGCGGAACGCATCGTTGTTAATCTCATATTCGACGCGCAACGAGTGCAACTGAGCGTTAGAGATGATGGCCACGGTTTTGACAATCAGGCGGCGGGAAACGGACGGACTGGTCACTTCGGATTGATTGGCATGCGCGAGCGCGCCGAACAAATTGGTGGTACTTTGTCGATTCACAGTACGGAAGGAGCCGGCACCGAGGTCGTGGCTGACGTACCAATCAGCGGCTAAAGCAAGTGAATAGTGAAGAGTGAAGAGTAAAATCTGAATTGCCATCGCGACTTGACCTGACTTTTCACTTTTTTACTCCTCACTGGTTTTCTAATAGGAGTTTGTATGTTCTGTCCCCAGTGTGGCTCTACTCAGAGTGAAGACCTGAGGTTCTGTAAAGTTTGTGGTGTGAATCTGCATGCCGTAATGCAGGTGGTCACCGCGCGAGAACCGGAGGAGAAATTCGACTGGAGCAAGACCTGGGTTCAGGAGATGTTCCTCTCTGCCGACGAAAAAAAGAGACGCAAGGAAGAGATCGAACGCCAGCGCGGGATTACACCCGAGATTAAGCGTTACAAGGAAATCAAAGCGGGAGTAATTGTAAGTAGCGTGGGAATTGCTTTGGCGATTTTCCTGTTTGTCTTTATGGAGGGCCTGATTGCCACCAGCCAGGTGTCGGCTGACGCAGCTCAAATACTGAGTCGTCTTTGGGTTGCTGGTGTGATACCTCTGTTTGTTGGGCTAGCGCTGATAACAAACGGCGTTGTCGTCAGCAGGAAACTCGTTGAAGCTGCGAGAAAGGGCCCGGGGACGGAACAGAAGGGTTTGGAAGAACCCGCTGGTCCTCCAGCACTTCGCTCGGCGGAGACCAGTGAATTTCGTCCTTCACCTTTCAGTGTGACGGAAGACACTACGAAACATCTAAATCGTTCGGGCGAGAAGTTTTAGGTGATGGCCCGAACCGACTCTTTTTCCCAACCGGCATAGCGAGCGCAATAATCGTGTCCCAGAAGATCAACATCATGATAATCGACGATCAGGCTGTCGTGCGGCAGGGTTTTGTAGCTTTAATTAATACCGTCGCCGACATGGATGTCATCGCCGAGGGGATCAATGGACAGCAAGCCATTGATCTATATCGCGAACACAAACCAGACGTCACACTTATTGATTTGCGTATGCCGCTCGTTGGGGGCGTCGAAGCCATCGCTGCTATTCGCCGTGAATTTCCTGATGCCCGTCTAATCGTCCTCACGACTTACGATGGTGATGAAGACATCTATCGGTCGCTGCAAGCAGGCGCCAGAGGCTATTTGTTAAAGGATGTCTTCTTCGAGGAACTCGAGTCTGCCATCCGGACCGTACATGCCGGAGCGCGGCATATTCCGGCCGACATTGCTGAGCGTCTGGCCGAGCGGGTGGCGGGCTCTGATCTGACCAGCAGAGAGATGGAAGTGCTCGAGTTAATCGTGCGTGGCCAAAGCAATAAGGAAATAGGCACAAGCCTGAGTATCAGCGAAGCCACCGTGAAGAGTCACATAAATAACATCCTCAGCAAGCTGGGCGTGACTGATCGTACTCAAGCCGCTACGACAGCCCTGCAACGCGGACTGGTCCACCTGCGCTAAGAAATACTTTTCCATTAATTTTCCATATATCATTTGCCATTTCTCATTTGTCATTACAACTGACCGATGACGGACGACCGCCTTCGATTCCGGTCGCCGTTGCCGGTCGCCGGTCGCCGGTCGCTTGTAATGACAAATGATCCGTTCTTGCCCAGCTTCGACTATCCGCCGTCTCCAACTAAAGGTTGATCCCTGCCCCCACCTTCTGGGTCATGACACTAATTACGCTCACTGTTAATCTCCAGCCTCGTTAGTCACCAGATTCCCGGTCTCGGGTTCGTTGATTCAAGATTCCAGTTTTTCCTACCTAACTTGTTGCCAAGAGAAGGTGTCTTGAATTGACATTTTGAACCCGGGACTGGGCTCACCACTAAAGCGAGCACACCCAGATGCGCTGGTCCACCTGCGTTGATTTGTCGGTTTGGGGGTGGGGAGTCATTTTCCATAATCATTTGAAATTTCTCATTCGCGAATTCAATTTGGAAGTGCAACGAGTTGCATGGCACCGGTGTGGGATTAAAGAGAGTTTCCCCCTCCCTCTGGGAGGGGAAAGGGGAGGGCTTGCGACGACAAAGGCTTTTGTCCTGTAGGAAGCGTCAACGTTCGCATTCCGTACCAATTTTGCGTAATGCGCAACCTAACCAAAGTTGACGCTACCTACAAATTACAAGAATTTTGTTCGCGCCCAGACCCTCTCCCTGCCCTCTCCCAAAGGGAGAGGAAGATTGTTCCACCTCGAGCTACAACCAAGTACAACTGAACTCGAAAAGAGAGGACTTGAGACTGTGATCTGTAAAAGATTTGTTCTGCTTTCCATTTCCATTGTGCTCGTCGTTGCGTTGGTTCCCTGCGCATCGGCTCAGCAAAGCGCAACGGCGACGCTTAATGGGGCTGTCAGGGATCCAAATGGCGCGCTCGTGACCGGGGCACAGGTGATTGCAACACAGAACGGGACCGGTATCCGCCGTGAAGCCACTACTAACGACGATGGATTCTTTGTTATCACCAATCTTCCCACCGGTAATTATGAATTGAAAGTAGTTGCCCAGGGATTTGCGGACGAGAAAATTCCCAATATCAATCTTCAAGTTGGGCAAACAAGCAGCGTGGAAGTAGCGTTGGCGGTGACGGTCCGGGAAACGGTGACTCAGGATGACAGATTCAATTATGAACTAGTCAACACAACCAATGCGGTGGTTGATGGCGTAATACGCAACACCGAAATTGAGAACTTGCCTCTGAACGGCCGAAATTTTCTTGAACTCGCACTGCTCATTCCCGGCAACTCTCCGGCGCCAAATTTTGATCCCACGAAGACCAACACGGTCGTAATTTCTTCCGCGGGCCAGCTCGGTCGCGGCGGCAATGTCACAGTTGACGGAGCTGACGATAATGATGATGTGGTTGGCGGGCAGGTGCAGAACATTTCGCAGGAAGCAGTCAAGGAGTTTCAAATTGCCACCAACCGCTTCTCGGCGCAGTTGGGCCGGTCTGGCTCATCGGTGATCAATATTGTCACCAAGTCAGGCTCAAACGAATATCACGGCTCCGGTTCATTCTACTTTCGTCACAAATCGCTGCAGGGACTCCCGGCCACACTTGACCGCAACCTGGGTCAAACACCTCCATTTGACCGGCAGCAATATGCGTTCAGCGTAGGCGGACCAATTAGCACAGATCGAGCATGGTTCTTTGGCTCGTTCGAGTATCGCAATCAGGATGGCGCCACGCTTGTGGGTGTAAGAGACCTCGCGACCCGGACAATCCAGCGGACCTTTGCCATCGCTCCACTTAATGATCTGTTAAGCACAGAGCGCATTGACTGGCAACCCACCGCCCAGGACCACCTGTTCTTTCGATATTCCATTCAGCGGGAAGACGACGTGGCGCCGAGCACTTTGGATCGAGCTATCGGTTCAGCCTCCCAGCGCCAGGCCAGCATCAACAACACGCATTCTTTCCTCGCCAACTACACGCGCGTATTGAACGCTCGCAACGTGAACAGTTTTAACTTTAGTCTGAGCACTTTCTTTAACGACATCGAGCCAGTTACTCCGGGGCCTCAACTCACTTTCCCCAGCATTCAGGACGGCGCATCGTTCCGCGTGCCGCAGAGCACCAAACAGCGCCGTCTGCAGTTTACTGACACGATCTCGATGGTCCGAGGCAATCACACGTTTAATGTCGGCGGCGAGATCCAGCGCGTTGACGCGGACTTCGATCTTCGTGTGTTCCAGGCTGGACGCATTGAGTTGATCGAGGATTTCCCTGACTTCGATCGCAATGGTGACGCCCTGGTCAATGATAACGATCTGCTGTTTGCAGTAACCATACGCAGCGGTAAACCCACAGAGTCATTGCTGATTCCCAACGCCGATAGCACTTACCTGGCGGCCTTCGTCCAGGACGATTGGCGCGTTCATCCCCAGTTAACTTTGAATCTTGGTTTACGGTACGAACTCGACACCGACGTCAAAAACGTCAGCCGCATCGATCAGCTGAATCCGATAATTCTGCCGTTCCTGTCGGGTGAGCGCGGCAGAGATACCAACAACTTCGGCCCGCGGATTGGGTTTAACTTCGCAAGCAAAGATGGTCGCATGAGCCTGCACGGCGGCTATGGAATCTATTACGATCGCATAACGCTGGAGATTCAATCGCTCGAACGTGGCCTGGATGGGCGAGCCCTGCCAATAGAAGTGCACGCTGGTCCACTCTTATACATCCAGGGCAATCCATTCGATCCGATCATGGGCCAGTTCCCACCAGGAGCGCCGACGCTTGCCAATCCTTTTTCCGGGTTTCCGCTTCCGGGCGCCGGCGCCGCAGGCATTAACATTATCGACAACACCATGCAGAACCCGATGGTGCAGCAGATGAATATCGGCTTTCAAAAGGAGTTTGCCGATGACTATGTTTTACGCGCGGACTATCTTCATAACTTCGGCACGCATTTCATAATCGGCCGCAACGTTGGCACCGTGTTTAATCCAGTAGTAGGCGGCCCGGACTCGGTGATAAATCTGGAATCAAGCGTTAAGACGAAGTACGACGGGCTGCTGTTGAGCTTTGAGAAGCGTCTTTCGCATCGACACCAATTCCGAGCTTCTTACACACTATCGAAGGCGTTTAACTACGCTAACGACGATCAGATTCCATTCTCCAACGGACCGATTAATCCTCAGAACCTGCAGTTGGAATACGGACCAACACCAAACGATCAGAGGCATCGCTTCACCTTCTCGGGCATCATGGATTTGCCCGCTGGATTCCGTCTTGCACCCATATTCACGCTTGCCTCCGGAGTTCCGATGGACATTCTTGTACCGGGCGGCACTCAAAGAATTCCCCAACTGCAACGCAATGCCGGCGGCAGACTGTTTGACAGCGGAGCGGAGTTGAACGCTTTTATCACTCAACTTAACGCGGCCGGGGGATTCGGTGGTCAACCTTTGCCGCTGGTCTCGGATAACGCTCGATTTAATGACAACTTCAGTTCGTTGGACCTGCGCCTCTCAAAAGTCTTCAGGGTCGGGGAACGCGTAAAGATTGAGCCGATAGTGGAAGCGTTCAATCTCTTCAACGTGACGAACGTACTGGGATTCTCGAAGTCAAACTATTCAGGGTTTTCCAATGTGCTGGCGCGTGACAGCAATGATCCATCCAGCGCCGGGTTTCTTCGCTCATCTGGTTTTGGGCAGCCGGTGACCACTGCAGGCGGAGTGTTCGGTTCGGGTGGTCCCCGCGCATTTCAGTTTGCAGCGCGCGTTAGCTTTTAGTTGTGACCAACTCGGGCAAACTGAAGCGGCAACTCGGCCTGCGCACCGCAACAGCATTGATAGTCGGCGAAGTGATCGCCGTAGGAATCTTTCTCACCCCCGCCGGAATGGCGAAATCGCTGGGCTCGCCCTTTTGGCTGCTGATCGTCTGGCTGCTGATGGGAGGGATGGCCTTATGTGGCGCTCTCTGTTACGGCGAATTGGCAGCCAGGTTTCCTGAGGCAGGCGGCGGCTACGTTTACCTTCGCGAAGCTTATGGAAGGCCAATCGCTTTCCTCTATGGGTGGATGGCGCTGCTCGTGATGGACCCAGGCCTGACGGCGGTTCTTGCCATGGGGCTGGCTAGTTATGTTGGCTACATCTTCGAGCTCTCACCAGCAGGCTTAAAGGCAGTTGCCATTGGGACAATAGTCTCCGTGGCTCTGGTTAACATGCGCGGAGTCAAACTCGGAGGCGGACTGATCCGATGGCTTACGGTTTTCAAGCTCGGACTAATCGGCATGGTGATTGTTGCCGGTTTTGGGCTAGGGGCGGGAAACTGGTCTAACTTCCAACCCCTGGTGGCCCAACGACCGGGATCGCAACCCTTGCTGGGTGCGCTGGCCGCCGGCATTGTGGGTGCGTTTTTCTCGTTCGGAGGTTGGTGGGATCTGACTAAACTGGCGGGGGAAGTGCGCGATCCAGAACACACTTTACCGCGAGCACTCATCTACGGAGTGACTATCCTCACCTTCGTTTACGTTCTTACCAGCGCGGCTTTCATTTACCTCGTGCCGCTGGAACAGGTCACATCAGGAGAGACTTTTATCGCACAGGCAGGCGAGGTGCTGTTCGGCCACCTTGGCGCCCAGGTCTTGTCCGGCATAGTAATCGTGGCGGTATTGGGAAGCCTTGCTGCCGTAGTCATGTCGGCGCCTCGCGTTTACTTCGCGATGGCCCGCGATGGACTTTTCATTCCGGCTGCTGCTGCGGTCCACCCTCGTTACGGCACACCGGCGCGCGCGATCATCATTCAAGCGGCGCTGGCCTCGCTGCTGGTATTGGTGGGCAGCTTCGACAGGATCCTGTCCTATTTTGTTTTTGTTGTAGTCTTATTCATCGGGCTGACAGTAGCCGCGCTGTTTGTGCTGCGCCGCCGGGCAGAACACAGCATTGTTTATCGCACGCCGGGCTATCCATTCACGCCAATCATATTTTTGATCTTGATCGCATTGTTGCTTTTTCTGTTGGGCACGCACAGGCCTGGAGAGGCGATACTGGGCGTTGGAGTGGTAGCCTTAGGTGTACCTGTTTATTATCTTCTGTTTCGCGGCCGAACTGACGGATCAGTAATGAGTGATTATGAGTAATGAGTGATGAGTAATGAGTGGATGAGTAATGATGGGATGCGCTCAATGATGAGTAAACCGCTCAGTACTCATTACTCATCACTCATTACTCATCACTTTGAGAGAGGAATGACAAGGCATGACGTGGATTAAAACTGTATCACCTTCGGAGGACGAAAACGTACGAAAGGCTTCCGAAGCACAACGAGATCTCTACCCTATCGAGTATGCCACTCCCGTTCATCCAACGCCGGATGGCGCCTCATCAGGAATCGTCGACTCGCATAGCTTGATTCCCGACGCGCTTTATCATGCTTTCGCCACGTACGGTTCTTTGCTGTCGCCAGACTTGCCTTTGCAGCGTCATCAACACGAGATGATCGCGACGCTCGTTTCGGTTACCAACCGGTGTCACTATTGAATCGAATCTCACGCAGAGTTTCTGCGTCGCGTTACTTTGGATGGCGAGATGGTTCGGGCGCTGGAAGAGGACTACAAGAGCGCTCCGATCAGCGAGCAGGATCGGGCGATGCTCGATTACGTGGTGCAGGTGACGAAAGATGCAACGCGCATCTCACCCGCCGATCATGAGCGTCTGCGGGCTGTTGGATTTGATGATAAGGGCATCCTTCAGATCACTTTGATTGCCTCGTGGTTCAACTATATCAATCGCGTTGCTGATGCCTTGGGAGTGGGCAGACCCGACGCTTAACGCAGAGTTAGGCTCTTTCGCTTTTAGCGTTCAAGTCCTCATGAGGTGGGTAGATGGTAATAACAATACTTGCTCCAATTTCAGCCACTCTCCGAATCGTAGCGGCTCTGATTTCCGACCTGTAGTTGGGTGACGTGGTTCCACTCTCGTATCCGATGTCCAGGATTCTAGAGCAGCATCCATCCCAAATCTTCCGAACGTCATTTGGAAGGCTATCAACCAGCAAACAAAAATAATTGATAACCTCGTCAGCACCGCTGGTACTTCCTGCTACCTCAAAAGAAGCGTTTTGGTACTCTCTAATTTCTCCTTGATGAAGTACAACAACGTCTTCACCGAACTCTTCTACGATTCGCGAGATGTCATCTTTAGACTCTATTTCCAGATCGGTATTCAGGTAATGAACTTCCATTTGCATCCCCCTACTCCAAACACAGTTCATTTGTTTGCTGGCGCTGGTTGTTGTGAGGGCGTGGGCGACGGCGATGGCGTCGGTGCAGGCTTGGCAAAAACTATCGCCGCCGCCGAGGTAATCCCCTTCCCTTCCTGAACGGTAATTGACTGATTTGGCTTGATGTCATTGATAGTGTCTTTCTGTCCGCTTGGCCAGGTGATTTCCAGGCCCACCACCCTGCCCTCCTCCGGTGCACCCAAACCAAACACCAGCGGTAACTCGCTCTGAGAACAATAACTCGAGCCTGTCTTGACCATGTTGAAGAGCTTTGCCTTAGCAGTTTTTAAAATGACTTTGGCCCCAATCCCATCACGATTCGATTTGCTGCCCACCGTCTTAATGCGCAGCACATCGTTCTGATTTCCATTCTCGTTTCGCAGCAGCCGCGCGGGTCCGTTGTTCGACGTAATCAATAGATCAAGATCACCATCGTTATCAGCGTCGCCATAAGCGGCTCCCCGACCGACGATGGCGCGTTGCAAGGCACGGCCCAGCTGGCCCGTCTTCTCTTCAAATTTCCTTTTGCCCTTGTTGCGGAAAAGATGGGGCGACTGTGCGTACTTGACGTTGGGCTGGACCACGCTAATGTCATCGGAAACGTGGCCGTTCGCCGCAAACACATCAAGCAGCCCGTCAAGATCGTAGTCGAAGAAAAAGACCGCGAACGTCAACGACTGTGCGGACATCTTTCCGATGCCCGACTGAGGCGCCTCGTCGGTAAAAAGGCCGGCACCATCATTCGCATAAAGGGCCATGCTTTCGTTGGTGAAGTTGCCGATGACGATGCCGTGCCGTCCGGAGCCATCATAGTCACCCGCATCAACACCCATCCCGGCACGAGCGGTGCCGGCTTCGCTGAATGCCACACCCGCGGTGACGGCTTCATCCGTAAACGTTCCGTTGCCGTTGTTCTTGTAGAGTCGATTAGGCTCCGTGTCATTGGCAACAAAAAGATCCATCCAGCCGTCCGCATTGTAATCGAGCAGTGCGACGCCCAGTGATTTGCACGTTGGATCAGAAACTCCGGCACGTTGCGTAACGTTCTCAAAAGTTCCGTTACCCTTGTTGCGATATAGCGTGGGGCTTTGGCCCTGGTAAGACTGCGGTGTGCAGTACGATTTATTCTTCCCGTCGAGCGAACAGAGCTGGTCCTTTTCAACCGTCCAGTCGACATAGTTTGCTACAAACAGGTCGAGCTTACCGTCGTTGTCATAGTCCAACCAGGCCGCACTGGTCGAGAAACTGGGATCGCCAACGCCTGCACGGGCCGTAACATCAGCGAATTTGCCGTTACCCAAATTGCGAAACAGGTGATTTGGTCCGACACACGTAATGTAGATGTCCTGGTTCCCGTCGTTATCATAGTCGGCGGCAGCTACGCCGATGCCATACATCTCCACGGCAAGTCCTGCCTGACGGGTGACGTCGGTGAACGTCCCATCCTGATTATTGTGATAAAGCGCAAGAAATGAACGAGGTGTTTTGCGTTCGGGCCAAGCTGTTGAATTGACGATTAAGATGTCCTGCCAACCATCGTTATCAAAATCAAGAAAGGCACAACCGTTGCCCAGTGTTTCCGGCAAATACTTTTTCCCGAAAGCCCCACTGTTATGTTTGAAGTGTATTCCCGCTTGCGCTGTCACGTCCGTAAATTCGATGGGACCTGATGGTCGTGGTAGTGTCGGACTCGGCGTCGGTGAAGGCTCCTGGGTTGCGACTTCGGCGGTAGGCGCAGTTACGGGAGTCGCTGCTTGCTTACAGCCTGAGAATAGAAGCAACGAAACAAACAGCGAGCAAAAGATAGTTGGATAATGTCGAATCAATATTGAGATCTCCATTAGGTTTGGCGTAGTGTCGCTTTCTGTCGCCGCGAATCCAGCCAGATCTCGATCAAATTTGCCGCCGGCCCCACCAGGAACAGCGCGTAGATCGGGGCGTAAACTACTTGATTCAGCCTGAGAAGGAATTCGACCAGAGCCACACAGAACGCAACCACGCATTGGCCCACGCGCGTTCGCACAGTCGTCTTCGGATCGGTAATCATAAAGAAAACGAAAAGTTGATACATGGGACCGGTGATTGGCGCCACTTCTGATTGCCATGGATCTCCGGTAATCCAACTTCGCAGGAACGCAAACAAGAAGAACGAAACAACATACGTGGCGCTGATGTGAAAACGACGCGCGCGCCAGATTATGATCGAGCCCAAAGTCCAAATGACGATAATCGGCCAGAGATTGTTACCCCATTGAATACTCAGGATGGCCATCGTTTCAGGCGCCAAAAACAAAAGCACAGCAATACCGAAGTTGGAGGGATTCCAGATGTGTCGCCCCTTCACCCTCAACACATACTTCGACATGATCGAGATCACGCTGCATAGCAGGAAGGGCCAGTAGGCCGGCGAGCGAACCAGAATCCCAACGCTGATTCCCGTAATGTAGGCGCTGGCAAGGTTGAGCCACTTCCCGAAAAAGATGCGACCGAGAATTATTTCGGCCACGATGGCTGCTGCGATTGCCAACGCCGTCTTGTCGTAGCTTTCGAGGATGCCGTAGGAAAGATGGCCGATCAGCAGGATGCAGGTGATGAAGAGAGGAGCGACGTAACGGTTGTCGAAACGAATGCGTCCCGGTTTGCCCACCTCGAGCGGTGGGCTAATAGCAGATTCGCCAGAAGACTGACTCATGCAGGCTCCTTGATCTTATTGACTTGGCTTATCACTGGATTTTCAACCGTTTGAGTTTTTCCAGACGGCCAGCGAATGACTACCTTCTCGAGTTGTGCGTTGCTGCCTAGACCGAAATGCAAGCGTCTTTGATTTTGAGCGCAGAAGCCACTACCGCCGGAAACCGTTTGTGCTTGCTGTTGGCCACTCCAGAACACCCTGACTTCGGCGCCGAGCGCGCTGCGATTACTGGCTGTTCCTTCCAGCTCAAAGTCGATCCATTTGTTTTCCGGCGTGACAGTGTTCTTGTAGATTAATAATGGCCCGCGTTGGTTCGTAACAATCACATCGAGCACCCCGCGATTCCAAAGGTCCGCGACCGCGACGGCGCGACCATCGTACGTGTCTGTAGCGCCGACCGCCTGCGCTATGTCGTTGAATTTGCCCGCGCCATCATTCAACCAAACGCGCTTCTGCTGATAACCGGATAAACTGCGGCCTTCCATCGCCGGCCAGTTCGCCGCGTCACTTATGATCGTGCTATTACCGCCGGCAACCTTCGAAAAATCGTACCAGTAGCTTTTGTTTCGATCTGCTGAAACGTAACCATTGGTCAGATAGACGTCCAACCACCCGTCGTTGTTGAGATCGCCGAACTGCATTCCCCAGCTCCACCCGCCCATTTCGACACCCAGTGCCCGGGCCAGATTCTCGTACCGCAGTCCATCGCCCGATGTGCCCTCCTCTGGCACCCAGAGGTTGTTTCCCTGAATGAGGACACCGTCTTCAGAAATGTTCGAAACATAGATCGCGTACTGGCCCCGATTGAGAATGTCGCCAAACGCGGCTGTCATCCCGCTCTTCGGAGCAAAGCCGACACCCGTTTGCTCGCCCACGTCATGAAATTGTTTACCGTCATTGAAGTACAACTCCGAAACTCCATAGTCATTCGCGATAAACAAATCCTGCCGGCCCGTGCCCCTTAAGTCGGCAGCGGCAGCCGCGAGAGCCCAGCGGCGACTATCGATACCGAGTTTGGCGCTAACCTCTTCAAATCTTCCGTCGCCCAGATTATGGAATAGATACTTTCGCCCTCCGTTCTTCGCATACTCGAAACTCTCGGGCATCATTTTCGTCGTCTTCAAATGCCAGAGGTCGACGTCTTCGGAATAGTAGCCACCAATGAATAGATCGAGTAGCCCATTACCGTCGTAGTCAAACCAGATCGCAGTGTTGGCATTTATCCAGGCAGGTAATCCTGCCTGTTGGGTAACACGCGTAAAAGAGCGGCCACCATCATTGTGAAACAGCTCCGGCGCTCCCCATTTATAGATGAGAAGATCTTCGAAGCCATCGTTGTCATAATCCCCCCAGACCGCGCCCATCGAGACACCAGTTCCCTGCTGATTGACATCAGCGATCCCCAGCTCGCCGGCCACATCTTTGAACGTGCCGTCGCCCATGTTTCGGTACAGGCAATTCTTGCTGCCTTCTCCGCTATTGGTGAGATAGATGTCCTGCCAGCCGTCACGATCAAAATCGACAACCGAAGCACCC
Source organism: Blastocatellia bacterium (assembly GCA_963786645.1). Taxonomy (GTDB): domain Bacteria; phylum Acidobacteriota; class Blastocatellia; order Pyrinomonadales; family Pyrinomonadaceae; genus PSRF01. The sequence goes on along the minus strand of CAWAZW010000003.1, from coordinate 93,499 downwards.
GCGCCCATCGATGCAACCTGAGGCATGATGTGATCGAGCCTCTGAGTCCAATGTTGGGGCTTGATGAACAAAACTTATGCCCGAAGCCTGGGCCACTTCCTGAAAATGAAAGCCGTAACGAGTCAGCGCCTGGCTGGCGTCCAGTTTTGTTTTGCCGGCTTCACGGCGGGCCGCCAGACGCTTCAGCACCAGCGGCGTGGCCAGCAGCGCGACAAACACAACAGCAAGCAGGATTTTTGCAACGCGGCCGGCTCTCATTGATTCTTCCTGGTCGTCAAGGCGTTTTGGAAAACTTCAGGCGTGACATAACGAGTGTGATACTTCTGCCAGTCCTCAGGATGCTGCTTGTAAACCCACTCGTCTTCGAGTCTGCCAGGAGCGGTCGTGTATTCCTGCTTCGCGTGGTATGGCAACGGGAGCACTGTCTTGGAAAAAGTCGAATTGTAGTCACCATCTTTAATCCAGCCGTCGCCGACAAGAACATAGTCGCGTACCCAACCGGCGGGTGGCGGCGGTCGCTCCGGGAAACGAAACGTCATTTCGTCGCCGGCATTCATGATCACGTAGCGGTCGTCAATGTTCCCGAGCAGTTCGCGCACGTCCCCGAAGCGCGTGTAGTAGCCGATCAAATCGCGCCATACCTGTTTCGAGCTAGCAATCTGGTTGTAGTCCGGCACCTCAGGCGAAGAAGCGTTAGGCTTGGCGATCACTGAATAACCGCGGTAATGAAGATCGGCCGTCGTCGGACTAATACGAACCGTTTGCAACTCCGTATCGGGAAGTCCTTTTGCCCACTCGATCGAGTCCCAAAAAATTTCCAGATTAGTACGCAGCCTTAAGCGACGCGGTGTGCCCGGACGGAACACGCTCCCCAGATCGAACAGGCAGATCTTCTTGCGTCCGGCAGGAAAGCCGAGGTTTGGGTGGGCCACAATCCAGCCACCCTTGCCGTCGGGAACTTCCATGCTCAACGCCTGCGCTCGCACCTCCTGGCCCTGACTGATTGCCACGTTGATCGAAGAATCAGTCGGGTGCATCCAGCCTTTGGCAATCAACCATAGCGGGCCACTTTGCGGCGCATCCTCACCCAGATCGACTTCGACATAATGGTCGCGAGTCACCCCCTGATATCGCCCGCGTCCAAAATTATCGAGGTACTTCTCATCAAGACTGCTGACGATCTCCGTCACGTCGTTGCCGCTGTCGTCTACGGCGTGCGCAATCGTGTTCGGCTTCTCGACCGTCGTGATGGCGAGCTTCGCGGGCGGAATAACAAAACGCTCGTCAACGAAGATGTCTGTTCCCGCTGGATGGTCCACAGTCATCAGCGCCAATTGATCGTAGTAGTAGCTCTCCCAGAGCTCCGCCGTGATCCGTCAGATCATAAAAACCCTCGCGTGGCGCGAGTTCATCGCCGCCGATCTTGTACCACTCTTCAGTGGCTTCGACCCTCGCGGTGCCGATTGTGTTGATGCGTAGGCCGATCGCCGAACTCCAGGGCACGGCATCTTTGACAAACTTCATTTCCTTACCGTTATAAGCGAAGAGAAACGGACATGAGCCTTTCAAGCGCTGCTCTGCAAGGATCGTTTGATCAGCTTTTGTTTCAAACTCGGCCCGCACTGCTCCGTTGGGCCACACAATGCGCACTACGTCGGCGCCGGTTTGATCTCCGAGACCAAAATGAACAATCGGACCCGTTACCAATTGCTTCTGGAGAAGCAAGCCCGGCGCGGATCTCCATCTCGCCACCGATGCCGAAGCTGTTTATGCGCTGATCGCCCGTAGCCTGGGCGGCGCGCGGACGAATCACCTGCCAGTGATAGTTCTTCGTACCGTGGTTGATTGCCTGGATTGGCTGGCCTTCATTGGTTAGGCCCATGAGATCCAGTCTGCCATCGCCGTTCACGTCAGCTGCGCCGAAAACGGACCGCGGTCCGGCGGCGTTGCTAAACCCATGGAATTTGCCTTGTTCATCACTTAGCCAGATAAGCGCTCCTGCAGCATTTGCAGTAGCGCGCGAAATACTCGATTCAACCAGCAGCAGATCGTTTCCGCCGTTGTTGTCGAGGTCTGCCACAGTCAGCCCAAATCGGCCTTCCAGATAGTTTGGTGCGGTGTTAAGTCGGGCAATCTCGGCAGTATCCCATTCCTGACCTTCGTTCTTGTCCGATAGTCGGATTACTATTCCGTCGGCCTGGACCGCTATCAAATCAAGAACACTGTCACTGTTGACCTCGGCAGCACTGATAGTTCTCACCGGGGGTAAGGTTGATGGCAGGGCGCGCTCTTTGAATTGACCACTTCGTTGGTTTGCGAAGACGTGTAACTTGTTTTTATCGTCAATCAGCCCTGCATCGGGATCTCCGTCTCCATCGATGTCTGCCCAAACAAAGCTGCGCAGTCCTGACACTCCCGCGAACGGATGACCCTCCGCGAAACTTCCGTCGCCGTTATTCTGCAAAACGGTCGGCTGCACACTCTCAGCGCCCAACACAATGTCGAGATCGCCATCCGCATCAATGTCGGCGGCCCAGGCTCCGGTATAGCTTGCATTCAAAATACTTGCCGGCAGCTTGGTTTGCGCGGTGACGTCAGTAAACTTTCCGGCGTTTTCTTGTTTCAGCAATCGAAGACCACCATCACCCGCCAGCGCAAAATCGGTTTTAAAATCGTAATTGAAATCGAGCGCGGAAATTCCTTCCCGAGGTGGCTCAGCTGAAGATCCGCCCGGAAACGGAGAGCTCGCGTTGCCAATGCGCACTTCCTTTTCATTGGCCAGCACAATGGCGGGTGCGCCTTCGCCGTTTAAGGAAACGGCCCCGATCCAACTCCATTTGCCCGGCGGCACATTTGGGACCGGATTAGATGAGAAACTGATTGCCGTATCGGCAGGAGCGGGTGTGAAACTCGGTGACTCCATCTTCAAAAAGTGAGTGAATGGTTGGGCCTCTTCCCCGGGTGGCGGCTTGATGATCGCTAGATCGTTGCGATATTCGGGGACACGCAGTAGAACGTTGCGCAGAAACGCGATACGCGTTGCCGCCGATTGAGGATCCGAAGCATGCGGCTGTTTGCAGCGCACTCAGCTGCTGTTGCACTTCGGCAGGCCAGCCAGGCGAACGCTGTGTAATCCTGGCCACTGTGCGGCGCAACGTATCAGCGTCGCCGCGCTTGGCCGCGATGCGTCCCAACTCCAACTGCGCCGCCAGATTATCCGGTTGAATTCCAGCACCTTTTGCATCAGCCGCTGGTATTCCGCTTCACTGTTTTCATCGCCCTGCCGTTCGATCTCTTCGGCGAGCTTGTAAGTGGCTACGAGGTTTTTAGGATTGATCTCGATTGCCTTGCGCAACGCGGCGACGGCTTCTGCCGACCGACCTCGGCTGCTTTCCAGCAGACCCAGGAGATAGAGGATTTGATCGTTTTCCGGAGCCAGCGAACGAGCGCGTTCTAACCTTTCTGCCGCCGGCTCGAAATTCCTTTGGCGCAACGCGAGCAATCCCCAGTTGGCCCATCCAGCGGGCTCAGGCGGTACTAACTGTGTTACCTGCGCGAGCTTGCTTTCCGCGCGCACATCGTCACCCACCTGCAAGGCGGCCAGGCCGATGTAAAATGCCCGGACTACCTCGTTGTACTCTTTGGAGGATTTTGCCGGTAGCTTATCCGCCGGCTGGCACGCGGTCGTTAGCAGCAGAAATCCGACTAGAAACAGCAGTCGCCGGTTGATGATGGTACGAGAGTCTGATTCTCACCTCAGAACGATCGCGCGCAGATGTAGGGAGGTAGGACAGACATTCCTGTCTGTCTGACGTTGGCTAAAACTGCACTAAACTTTCCTTTGATCAATCCATGACAGACAGGAATGTCTGTCCTACTTGGCGACACAATCTGTATTGGATCGCCAAGATAGCACACCAGGGAGGCATAGGCTCTGCACCCTTTGGCGGATGGGGCTCTCCAACTAAAGTATGACTTCATGCTGGCGAAGAAACGCTACCATCAGCGCATACCGTAATCATGATGACGCGCGTAGGTTTCACTCTGATGTCCGATAGGCTGAAGCTTGTCGTGGCGCCGCGATAAGAAACCGCACCTAGGCGCTCCAGGCTATTACATTTCGCGCCTTTGGCGCCTGATACGAGGAGAAGCAAATGTCGAGTGACGAAGTATTGGCTAATCAGCACACCATCATCGCAAACCAAAAGACCATCCTTGAAAACCAGGAACAGATCAAATCCAACCAGGCAAAGCTGGATGAGGCATTGTCCAACCAAGCGACCATAATCTCCAACCAGCAAGCGATTCTTTCGAATCAGGAGAAGCTGGACACCGTGATTGCCAACCAGGAACGAATATTGGCGAATCAGGAACGAATTCTCGGCAAGTAAGAAGCAGAAACCGCCTCCCCTTTATTGAAATTGTGACCGCATGTTTGCGGCTTGCCGCCGCACAGTGCGGTAAGCCTCTGGCTTACCGTCGGTGGATTCGACCCTGAGTTCAGCGCGGAAGGCTTAGCCTCCCGCGCAACTTACCAAAAATGAGTCGCCGGTGAGGCAAGCCTCACCGCACGGTGCGGCGGCAAGCCGCAGGCGAACGCGCCACGATGTCTTAGTGAACGTCATGACCGCCGAGATAACGCTTTGGGCTATTGACTGGCGGCCTCTCGGGCCAGACTCGTTGGATCATTTCCACTTATGACTGAAAAGCCAACACCTTCGGGCGCAGCCCTGCTTCCCTTAATCGTGCTCGTCGTGGCCATCTCCGTCTGGTCTGCGCTTTGGCTGTTGGAAGTCTTTCCGCAATCAGTTTTCCCATCTCCTCTGGCGGTTGCGAAAGGTTTTGGAGAAGAGATCCGCACTGGCCGCTTGCTGGCCGATCTTGTCGCCTCGCTTTTCCGCGTCACTACAGGCTTCATGCTCGCCGTTCTTCTCGGAGTTCCCATGGGGCTATGGCTTGGTAATCATGTCCGTTCACGGCTGGCATTGCTGCCCGCTCTGAATTTCTTCAGGAGCCTGTCACCGCTCGCCTGGATTCCCTTCGCTATTCTTTGGTTCGGAATTGGCGACCTGCCGGCAATCTTTCTAATTTTCATGGCCTGTTTCTTTCCCGTAGCTCTCGCCACATTGGCCGCCGTCGCGAGCATCCCTTCCGTTTATTTTCGGGTTGCCCGCGATTACCGGTTCAACGGCCTGGAGCTCTTAACGAAAGTAACCTTGCCGGCGATCGCGCCACAGGTGATCACCTCGCTTCGGGTTACCGCGGGACTCGCATGGCTGGTAGTGGTAGCGGCAGAGATGATTGCAGGGCGCGATGGACTGGGGTTCGCAATCTGGGACGCTCGCAATGGTTTGCGAATGGACCTCCTTGTGGCCGGCATGATCGTAATCGGAGTAATCGGCATGGTGATCGACCGCGTGTTAATGAGACTTACGAAGATCAGCAGCGTTAGATGGGGCTATGAGAGATAAGCCACTCTGCATCGAAGACGGCTCAGTGAGCTTTGGCCCTGTAGAGGTGTTCCGTAACTTGTCATTGGAAGTTGCTCGTGGGGAATTCGTGGCCGTAGTTGGTCCGTCGGGTTGTGGAAAGACAACGCTGCTCAATTTGTTCTCCGGTTTTCTGAAACCTTCCGTCGGGCACTGTAGCCTGCTCGGGTCACGTGCGTACCGTTTACCAGCACGACAGCCTCTTCCCCTGGCAAACAGCAGTGCAGAACATTGCCATGGGGCTGCGCGACCTGAGCAGCGAGGCTGAGCGCAATCGACAACTCAATCACATGCTGCAACTGATCAATCTCGAAGAGTTTGCGGCGCACTACCCTCACCAGCTTTCGGGTGGCATGCGCCAACGAGTGGAATTGGCAAGGGCGCTCGTCGGAACCACCGACATCCTCCTTTTGGATGAGCCATTTTCTTCCCTCGACTATCTAACGCGGCTTCGCCTGCGCCGGGAGCTAGCCCGTATGCTGGAGGAATTGCCGCGCACAGTGGTGCTCGTAACGCATGATATTGAGGAGGCGGCTCAGCTTGCGGATCGAATTGTGGTGCTTTCGGATCGACCCGCGCGCATCTGCCGCGAGTTGGAAATAAGTCTCCCCCGCCCGCGCGAGCTGACGCATCCAAAGGTTGTCGAAACGGTGCATGCGATTCTGGCGGAATTCGGACTTGAGCAGGATAAGGTTGTCGTCTAAAGCGTAAGTCGCAAACTGTTAGTTTGCGGTACTGAGACGTTGCCACTCGAGACCTGACAGCTTCCGCGACATTCCGCAAACCTAACAGTTTGCGTCACAACCGATTGTTCTAATAGTCTCTGGAGAAACTTCTTATGTTTCGCTCGTCCATTACACGCTGGCTGGTGGGAGTTGTCGCTTTTATCGCCGTGCTTGGCGTTCTTAAGTTTAAGCCATGGCAGTCCGGCCCTGGAGAAACATTCAGCGGCCGATCGAATTCGGCGCGGCAGGAATTAAAGGTCGGATTCTTACCTGTCACCTGCCACTTAACTTGTCCAGTAACAGATTTCGCCACTCGGACCAGCACATCCAATCGATTTGAGTCACAGAGGTTTACTGACTTTCCTACGGTTGTGGAGTCAGTCAAAGGCGGACGCCTGGACGCTACCTTCATGATCGCGCCGCTGGCAATGAAACTTCGTGAGCAAGGCGTGCCCGTTAAGATTGTTTACTTGGGGCATCGAGACGGCTCTACCGTGATCGTTCGTAAAGAGCTTCCGGCCAGTAGCCTGCTCGATCTGCGCGGAAAGATCTTCGCTATTCCCAGCAAATACAGCAACCAGTATCTCGTGATTCGCAAGCTCATGGAGGATCAAGGTGTAAAGCCCGAGGAAATACGGTTTGTGGAATTGCCGCCACCGGACATGCCTGGAGCGCTCGCAGCTAAAGCCATCGACGCTTACTTCGTAGGCGAACCGCATGCGGCCAAAGCTGAACTCGACGGTAGCGGTCGCGTGCTCTATCACGCGAAAGACATCTGGCCGCAATTTATCTCCTGTGTGTTGGTTGTCACCGAGAAGTTAATTCGCGAACGACCCGAAGTGGTGCGCGACCTTGTCCGCGGTATCGCTGAGAGCGGTGAATGGGCCGAGGGGCATCGCCTGGAGGCGGCGAAAGTAGTGGCGCCGTATTTTCGGCAGGATGAGAAAGTCATCGGCTATGTGCTGACCCAACCGCCTAATCGCGTGAGCTATCGAATGCTGACGCCAACGGATGAAGACTTGCAACGCATCAATGACATGGCGGTCAAAGCAGGAATTCTGGAACACCCAATTTCCATGAAGGATTTAATAGACCGCCAGTTTATTCCGCTCGACATCAAACCGGCGAACATTGACGCGGGGGAGTAGCGCGTTGTTGAGAGTCGAATGGCGCCGTGAGGTCAGTACCACCTGCGGTAGCGGGTGGGTTCTTATATTGCCCAGGATCCGATCTCCGATTAACAATTGGATAATCTTGATACCCACCCGCTACCGCAGGTGGTACTGACCTCATGTGACCGTGGCGTGAGTGATTGCTGCGATGGCCGCCCATAAGAGTCTCGTGAATAATACTTACTGACAAACCAACCCATGAAAAGTTTTCGTTCCTACGTTTTTTATCCCCTCTTATCTGCTCTACTCGTCTCGGCTCTCTTTCTGACTGGAGGATCGCTGGCTCGCCAAACACAGACTGGACCAGCAATCCCCTCTCGCGAGGACGCCTACCGGGCCAATAACATCGGTGTGGCACTACTCGAGCAGTTCAAACATAAAGAGGGCGCAGAATCCTTCAGGAATGCATTGAAGATTGATCCGAAGCTGACGTTGGCCCGCGTCAATCTCAGCATTGCACTGTTCAATGTGCCCGATCTGCCCGCGGCGCAACGGGAAGCGCAGAACGCTGCAGCGCTCGCTCCGGAATTTCCGCATTCTTACTACATCATCGGCCTGATTGCGAAATTACAGAGCCGACCGGATGAAGCCCTCGCCGCATTTCAACGGGTCCTTAAGATTGATCCGAACGATGTGGGTACGAACATCAACGTGGGCCAGTTGTATGCGCAGCAGCGCAAATATCCGGAAGCAATCGCTGCGTTTCGTCTGGCGCTTGCCGCCGAACCCTACAACGCCACGGCGCTCTACAATCTTGGCCAGGCCCTGATGAGATCGGGCCAGCGTGAAGAGGGACAAAAGGCAACCGAACGATTTAGACAGTTACGCGAAGGTGGAAGCGCCACCACTCTGGGACAAAATTATCTCGAACAAGGTCGTTACGCTGAAGCCATCGCCTCTACCGGCGCAGAGCCTGAATTGGTTGACCGAACTATCCCGGCCGTCGCGTTTACAGACGCGTACGGCTGCCCTGATGCCCGGAGCACAAGCCGCGCCCTCAGGCGCTTCTTCGACGGCTGTAGTTTCACCCATCTTTGGCCGAAGGTTTACGACAAACAACTGGAATGATTCGGGCCGGCAAGAAATCGCGGCGGCGTTCGGCGGCAGCGTAACCCTTTTCGATATGGATGGTGACGGTAGCCTGGACTTGCTCGCGTTGACCGGTAACGCGCAGCATTTATTTCGCGGCGTGTCGGGTAAATTCGTTGATGTTACCCAGCAGTCTGGCGCACTGTCTGCGAAATCCACCGGTACGCCAATTGGGGCTGTCGCCGGAGATTTTGACAATGACAGCAAACCGGATCTCTTCGTTATACGCGATGGCAGCGTCTCGCTATATCACAATGATGGCGCCGGCAAGTTTTCGGAAGTAACGGGTGCAGCGGGCATTCCTGCGTACCCTTTTCTGCCGTCATCGGTGGCCTTTGCAGACGTGGACCACGATGGCGACCTCGACATTTTCCTAACGGGACTCGCCGACCTTTCTCAAGCGCCAAAAGGTGCCAACCCTGTTTTCCCAGATGACTTCGCTGGTGCTCCCAACGTTTTGTTGCGGAATAACGGCAATGGAAAGTTTACGGATGTCACTGCTGCAGCGCAGCTGAATTCCGTCGGACATGCGGTGGCGGTTATTCCAACAGACTTTAACAACCGGCGCGACATGGATCTGCTTGTCGTCAATTACGATAAGCCGCCCTCACTTTATAGCAACCAACGGGATGGGACTTTTCGTGATGTCTCAAAAGATGTAAGCCTGGCTATCGAGGGACGCTGGACTTCGGCTGCGGCCGGCGATTTGAACAAGGATGGATTCACGGACTTCTTCTTTGGTAGAGCGGATGGACCAGGTCTGTTTGCCCTGAGCGATGGGAAGGAAAAGTTTAAGACGGTGGCTGCTCCAGCCGGCTCGGAGGCGGCGCGAGCCACGCAATTCATCGACTACGACAATGATGGTCTGCTCGATTCGGTGCTGGCCACCGATAAAGGTTTGCGCGTCTGGCGAAACCTCGGTAACAGCTGGACCGACACCAGCGAACGCGCTTTAGCACGTGATTTTTCGGGCGGTCCGACGGTGCCCGGATGGGGGCGCGTCTTTTCCACGGGCGATGTAGATGGCGATGGAGACACCGATATTATTTTGCACTCAGCTTCCGGAGGTTTGCGGATCGCACGTAACGATGGTGGCAATAATAACCATTCAATACGGATTAACCTCACTGGCAAAGTAAGTAACCGCAGCAGCGTCGGTACCAAGATCGAAGCTAGAGCGGGCAGCCTGGTACAGAAACTGGAAACTTCTTCGGCTAGTCCCGCAGCCGCGCCGGCAGACGTTATTTTCGGACTGGGCAAGCGCACCGCTGCGGACGCTGTGCGCGTGCTATGGCCCGCCGGCATCGTGCAAGCCGAGACAGCGATCGCCAGAGCAGCTAACGGTACTCCTGCGACTCCCGGCGTTAAATCTGTGACGCTCGACATAACAGAGCTCGATCGAAAGCCTTCATCGTGTCCGTATCTCTACGCCTGGAATGGCGAACGCTTTGAATTCATTACGGACTTCATGGGCGGTGGAGAGATGGGCCATCTGGAAGAACCGGGCCGTTACAACAAACCTGACCCGGATGAGTACGTCCGCATCCGTGGTGATCAATTAAAAGAACGCAATGGCCGTTATGAGCTGCGAGTGACTAACGAATTGGAAGAGGCCATATTTGCCGACCAATTCCAACTGCTCGCTGTCGACCATCCGGTAGCCGTGCAGGTTTATCCAAATGAGGGTCTGACTGATCCGCCGCGTCCTTTCAAACTTTATGCGGCGCGCGATGCACGTCCGCCGCTTACCGCTGTGGACGATCACGGGAACAACGTGCTTTCGCAAATCTCACGATTGGACCGGCAATACCCTGATGATTTTCAACGCGACCGCATTCGCGGCTATGCGGCCGAACACACATTGACGATGATGCTGGCTGAAACCCAGCCGCGAGACACTGGGAGCGTCCCGTCCGCTTCTGGGGCCCGAACTGTTTCTAATTTTGATGATTCTGTTGCATCCGCTGGCCGGCGGGACGCCCGCGCTCCCAGAATGATTTTGCTACTGACGGGGTGGACCGATTACGCATGGTCTAGCGACAACTTAGCGGCGGTACAAGCCTCTAAAAGCATGATGTTGCCGGCGCTTCAGGTGAAAGATGAAAGCGGCCGTTGGCAGACTGTAATTCAGGACATCGGTATTCCGGTCGGGCGGCCGCAAACCGTGACAGTAGACCTCACCGGGAAGTTTCTCAGTTCAAACCGTGAAGTCCGCATCGTCACCAACATGCGTATACTTTGGGATCAGATTCTGGTAAGCACGACAGATGAGCAGCCTTCTCTCCGAACGACGCGGCTCAACCCAGTTCGCGCTGACTTACGCTGGCGTGGTTTCTCGCGCGAGATCACACCCGACGGCCGCGAGCCATTTGGTTACGACTACGATCAGATCTCGTTTACCTCGCCCTGGAAAGCTATGCCCGGACGATACACGCGCGAGGGCGACGTGCGTGAGTTACTGCTCAGGTCAGACGATATGTTCGTTATCTCACGACCGGGCGATGAGATTAGCCTTTCGTTTGACGCCGCGAAGTTACCCCAGTTGCCGTCCGGATGGAGCCGTACGTTCCTGCTTTACGCTGATGGTTTCAGCAAAGAGATGGATATCAATTCTGCCAGTCCGGATCACGTCTTGCCCCTGCCATTTCATGGAATGAGCAAATATCCCTACCCACATACTGAAGCGTATCCAATGACTGCAAGACGACGCGCGTACATGGAGAAGTACAACACGCGATGGGTCACCGCCGAAATTCCTTCGATTGACACAGTTCTGACCGATAACTTCCTTGGAACACCACAAGGTAAATTAAGGCCAGATACAACCCGACGAAAGTAATCATGGCCCAGATCCGATATTCAGCGGCTGCTTGTCAGACAGATCTAGCAAATCCGGTTGAGCGCACCGCGATGCGCGCGAACACCGATCGGATGTTATCAATGATTGATTCGGCGGTAGCGGGCAGCGCTCCCTTCCTACCGGTGCGCCTGGTGGTGTTCCCCGAGTTCGCGCACTCGGCCCCGGTCTTTCAAACCGTGGGTGAGTTGCGAGAGAAACTGGCGGTCGAAATTCCGAATGAGCACACCGAGCGGCTGGAGCAAAAGGCGCGCGAGCATGACATCTACATTCAGAGCGGCTCGATGTTGGAAGTCGACGCGCGTTGGGCCGGAGTTGTATTCAATACGACGTGCTTGATCGGACCAGAAGGAATTCTGTACAAGTATCGCAAGGTCAACACATGGATTCCCTACGAGGTTCACGCTAGTCCTCACGACATTGAGGGTTATGACGAACCATTGTTTCCTGTGGCCGACACGCCGATTGGTCGCATTGGTTGCGCCATCTGTTACGACTGGATATTTCCCGAAGCAATTCGACAGTTAGCAGCAAACGGTGCGGAGGTGTTGCTTCGCGTTTCAGCTTACATGGATCCTTGGGGCGCAACAGAACCAATGGATTGGTGGACGATTGTGAATCGCTGTCGGGCTCTCGAGAACACTGCGTATGTCGTGGCCGCCAACCAGGGTGCGAGCTTGAAACATTATCCGCCTTACTCCTGGCCGGGTGGGAGTCAGGTAATCGATTACGACGGGCGAATACTTGCGCAGGCCAGTCCTGGCCCAGGCGAACGGATCGTGGTCGCGCCGATTGATATTTCAGCGTTACGACATGAGCGGGATGTCCGACGTGGACATCACATGCTCGCGCACCTGCGCACTGATGCTTATCCGGTCTACAGCGAGCATCGTTATCCCCCACGAGTCAGTAAAAAAACTCCGCCGGAGCTTTCCTATGAAGAAAATAACCGTCTGATTGATGAGGCGAAGGAACAGCTTTGATTCGGAAGCGGGGGCAAGCCGCCCTTCCCGACCCTCAGGTTATGGTAATTGAGAGGGCCTTCGTTTCTTGAAAAGCATTCAAACAAGATCAATTGCGACAGTCGGATCAGCTCCAGGTCGGGAAGGGTGGCTTGCCCCCGCTCGTTCAGATCGACCTCCTACGCCTAAAACGCGTCTGCCATTGAGCGGACCTTAAGTTGACTGCGAAAGTCATTCAGCGGAATCGCGCCGCCCGTTCGGAATTCCACTTCAATCTTCTTACCCGGTATCAGATCAAAGTAATTGTCCTCAAAGAAGCCGGCGTGATTTGGTGATGACAAGTAAACCGCTCGCGCAAACTTGTCGGCAGATAGAGTAACTTTGAATCCACCGCGCATCGGCACTACGTCCGTCGTGATTTGTGGCCGAGGTAGAGCGAGATCCTTATACGGATGAAAGAAGTGTGCATTGCTCGACACTGTGTTGCCTCCCGCTAATACCTCCGTAAACAGAAACACCCCTTTCCCATCCTTCCCTGCAAGTAGCGTGTTAATGGGGACGGTCAGGTACGATTTGCTGGCGAGTGCCGCAATTTCAATGTCTTTCTGTTGGCTCCACAGATTCTTTCCTTCGAAGTCCAGCAAGCTCAGTTTCAATTGCGCAGCTGCCGGCTTTAACCCATCGGAAACGACAAAGATGTTGATGTTGCCGTTCTCCTCCTGCGGACTCACAAGAATCTCGCTGTAAAACCGGCGCGCGTAATATTGCAAAGCCTTCCATCGCCCGGTGTAGTCCATACTGGACCACGACGCGACGGGCCAACAGTCGTTAAGCTGCCAGTAAAGTGAGCCCATGTTGTGCGGCATGATGCGCCGCAGGTGCTCCGCCCCGATCTTCATTCCTTCCGCTTGCAATACCTGGCTGACATAGAGAAACGATTCGAAGTCCTTCGGCTCCGGATATTCGCGCAGCATGTATTCACGTATTAGTTGATTGCCACGCGGATGCCGCTGATGGGCCATCATCACGGGCGACTGGATGTCATGGTCCGCCGGCACCGTGTAGGTGTTGACTGTCTCGAGCTGCGGAAACGACTGAAAGCCGTATTCGCTCATAAAACGCGGAAACTGTTTTTCGTATTCACTGAACGGCAGCGAAGCGTGCCAGACTTGCCAGTAGTGAAGATCACCCATCTTCTGAGACTCGTTATCGTCTTCAAGGTTGGAACTAGGCGAACTGGGCCAATAGGGCCGCGACGGATCGAGCGAACTGCAAACTTCCGGCAGCACGCCATAGAAAAGCTTCAGATAGTCGTCCCAGAGTTTAGCGGGCAGCTGGTCCTTCCAGCCCCAGTGAAACCAACCGGACTCGATTTCGTTGTTGCCGTTCCAGATCACTACGCTCGGATGATTGCGCAGACGCTTTACGTTATCGATGGCTTCCTGCCTCACGTTGTCAAGGAACGCTTGATCGCCGGGATAGAGGCTGCACCCAAACATGAAATCCTGCCAAACGAGAATTCCCATCTCGTCGCAGAGTTCATAGAAATCATCGCGTTCGTAGATGCCTCCGCCCCACACCCGCAGCATGTTCATGTTTGTGTCGCGCGCTGATTGCAGCAATTGGCGGTATTTGTTCTTGCTGATGCGCGTCGGAAAACTGTCGGCCGGAATCCAATTGGCGCCTTTCGCAAAAACGGGAACGCCATTGATCACGAAGGTGAAGCTTTTGCCGGACTTGTCACGTTCCTGCCTCAGCTCCACTGATCGCAGCCCCGTGCGAGTCGTCTCTTCGTCAATCGATTTACCATCAATTAGTAGGCGTGCTTTAAAGGAGTAGAGCGGGTGAGCCCCGAGGCCGTTGGGCCACCAAAGCGACGGGCGCGCAATAGTGAAGTCGAGCGTCACGCGATTGACGCCGGGAGCTAAAGTTACGACTCGTTTCGCCGCGATACTCTTGTCAGTCGAATTGTCCACGACGATGGTTGCGCTCAAGCTGCCGTTCGCAACAACCTCAACCTCGGCTGTTAATTTTGCGGCGACAGCGGAAACCTGCTTTTGCGCGATGTGCAAGTCTTCTACTCGTGCCTTGTTCCAGGCTTCTAAATAAACAGGACGCCAGATCCCACTAGTCACGAAACGCGGCCCCCAATCCCAACCATACTGGTAGGGCGCCTTGCGCGTATGCGGACTTGTTTTTTCGCCCTGATCGTTGCCGGCGGGTAGCCGGTAAGTCATCTTGGCCATAGCGGGCAAGATTTCGTTGATGGGCGAACGGAATCGGATCAGTAACGTATTGGCGCCCGGTTTTAGGAGCCGTTTGGAGTCGACTCGCCATGTGCGAAACATGTTGTTGGTATTCAGCAGGGATTGATTATTGAGAATGACGGTGGCGTAGGTGTCGAGACCTTCGAAGACTAAATCGATGTTGTCCCGAGCGAGGACCTCAGGACGGACGGTAAACGTCGCTCTGATATTCCCAGTCAGTTTTCCCAATCCATTGCAGCTTCTGTTCGTTGTCACGATAGAAAGGATCTTCAATCAGTTTATTCTTCAGTAGATCGGTATGAACACAACCCGGCACCTCGGCTGGGTACCAGCGGTCTTTACTCGCCTCACGAAATTGCCAGCCAGTGAGGAGTCTTATTCTCTGCGGGCCAGCCTCTAACCTCGGTCTGGTTTGGGATTCAGAAGTCGCGGCAGTCAAAATCATCAGGGCCAGCACAGGCATCAGGTATTTCGCACAGGTCACGGAGTTCATTCTCCAAACGGACCTTACTTTGCTTTCTCTTGCGGTGGCTGTTAAAAGAATCGGCATGCTGAAACGATGGATCTCTTTATCAATCGTTGCCGTAACTATCTCTGTTTTGGCGCTGGTGTCAATCCCGGTGCGAGCCAGGTCACTTGTTGATACTGTTGACGCAACAGACACCTCGTTGGTGCAGTCTCAGATTTCGGCATCCCGACTCGCCCGGCTGCGCCGCGGAATCAATCTGAGTCACTGGTTCGCTCAGGCGGCGAATTATTCAAAAGCCCATCTCGAATCACATACCACGGCTAATGACATCGCGTTAATAAAAAGCATTGGCTTTGATCATGTTCGATTAACTCTCGAGCCCTCACCGCTCTTCAATGGAGAGGATCCAACTCAATTAAAAGTCGAGTACCTGAAGCACCTCGATAACGCGCTTGACTTGATCCTGGCGCGCGGGTTGGCCGTCATCGTTGATATTCATCCGTCTAATGAATTCAAGTTAAGGCTGAATAGCAACGATCGCCAGATTGAAGCTTTCGGTAAATTCTGGCTAGCTCTGGCCCAGCATCTTTCAACGCGCGATCCCGAGCGCGTCTTTCTGGAAGTTATTAATGAGCCGATGGTGGAAGATGGCTATCGTTGGTACGGCATGCAAGGGAAACTGATTTCTTCCGTTCGTCTCGGCGCACCCCAGCATACGATCATCGCGTCGGGTCACAGGTGGTCCGGAATTGCCGAGTTACTGTTTCTGGTGCCTTATGCTGACCGGAACATTATTTACAACTTCCACTTCTACGAACCTTTTGCATTCACGCATCAAGGTGCAACGTGGGCCGGCCCCAACGTCCCCTTCTACAAAAACATTCCCTACCCATCGAGTCTGGAAAGCGTAAGCAAGGTGCTCGATACGATTCCAGATGAACCCGCGCGTTACAATCTGCTTCGCTACGGGGAAGACGGTTGGAATGCCGCCCGAATCGAACGGGAGATTGGGGTGGCTGCCGCCTGGGCCGCGAAGTATCAGGTACCCCTCACTTGTAACGAGTTCGGAACGTTTCGCAACTTTTCGCCACCCGCCGATCGCGCCATTTGGATTAGGGATATGCGCATCGCCCTGGAAAAGCACGGCATCGGTTGGACGATGTGGGACTACGCTGGCGGCTTTGCGGTGGTCAATAAACAGAACGGACCCGCGACGCCTGATCTCGAAGTCGTGAAGGCTTTGGGATTGGCGTTTAAGAAGTAGGACGTTTCGGGGCAGTAGCCGACGGAGAGGGAGGGCGGAACGATCCCAAACCGTTAGCGCCCTCCCTCACGGTCTCCTGTCCCAGCGCCTTCAAATACTCCTGGTTGATTCGACAGTTCGCGAACTTTATCTGCTCAAGATAATCGTTCAGAGCCTTCAGGGCCTTTTCATTCGCTGGCCGATTTTTTCTGACTTCCTCAAAGGTTGTGCGTGGGCCGTCCGCGAAAGCAACAATCGCATCCCAGTCAACCGGTTTGTTTATTGAAGCGACGCATGAAGTAGCGTCCAGTTTCTTATAGGGCCAGAAACACCATCCAATGTTGTTCCCTTCCAACAACGACCTGTAGGCTCTGATCCATTCGTCTGTGTTTTCCCCCGACTCTCCCATCCAGACGGGCACGTTATGTTTTGCCCTGAAATCCAGATACTCCTGAATCGCCCCCTGGTTCACGTCCATCCAATATTTATGAAAGGTGTAAACGAGTTTGTCGTCAAACGGTAGTCCAAAAACTTTGAAGTTATTGCTCCACTGCGCGCCGCCTAAAAAGATAACGTGATTCTTGTCGACCTCCCTTATGCCTGCCACGATCTTGCGATACACCGGCTCCAGCTTTGGGTTGAGGGTGGCAACATCAAAGTAATGCGCAATCGGCTCGTTAAGCAGATCGTACCCGATTACCATCGGTTCATTCCGATAACGCGCGGCCAGCTTCCGCCATATGTTAACGGTCAGATCCTGGCTCTCGACGCTGTCAAATAGAAATGGATATCCCCAGCTATCGTCGATGTTATCTCCAGTCTGCCCACCCGGCGCCGCGTGCATGTCGAGAATTACGTAGAGGCCTTCTTGCCGGCACCAGGCGACTGCATTGTCGAGAAGCCGGTAGCCCTCGCCTTCCAGCTTCCGAGGTTCGCCTTCCGATACAAACAACCGGTAGCTGAAAGGAATGCGAACAGAGTTGAACCCGGATTGTTTTATGAACTTAATATCTTCTCGCGTAATGTAATTTTGCTGGAAGGTCTTCCAAAATCTCCGTCCCTCGTCTTCACCGACAAGTTGATTTACTACTGTATGAATCAACCGCGGAGAATTCGCGGTCTTGAATTTAAACATGTAACCTTCAGGGAGCAGCCAATTCCCAAGATTAATGCCTTTGAGTAAGAACGGTTTACCGTCCGCGCTGACAATCTCTTTTCCTCGCGTCGCGACGAACCTCGATTGTCCGTTGCTCGAGATCGCGGCTGTCAGGTTCAGGAGAACGATTATCCACAACAGCCATTGCTTTTTTATGCACCAGGTCATTAGCTAAATACTCCTATGTTGGACCAGCCAATCTCAGAGAGTTGGGCGCGCATGGTATTAGAGTTTGACAGCCAGGCACAAGACCAGGGCAGGTCGTGCTGAGGGCCGTTTAAGAGTAAGAGGTCACCCCAGTTACTCGTGTTAGTTCGTGTTGATTCGTGGATTGTCTTTAAGTACGACGCCAAAAGCGATCCACGAAATTACCCGAAACGCGCTGGGTGCCTTAGGCGAGGGAGATGGACGCGACGCGTGAAAGTTCGTGTTAATATGCGCCCATTCCGTTGCCTAACGCCATTCCAACGAGTTTGTCTCGCTTCCGTCAAGGCTTTGAGCTGTTCCTAATAAGCCTGATTATTTTGTTTTTGGAGTTGGCCGCCATTCGTTGGTTTCCTGCGCACGTTCTCTACCTCACGTTTTTTACAAACGTAGTGCTTCTGGCTTCTTTCCTTGGGATGTCTGTCGGTTGTTTGGCTGCAAGTCATCGCCGCGATTATTTGATCTGGACGCCGCTTTTACTCGTCGTGGCCATGGCGGCGGCCCATGCGGTCGAGATAAGCAGTGGCTCGATCGGAAAATTTGTCGATGTCGGTAATCAAGCCTCGCCGCAGCAAGTCTACTTCGGGGCCGAATATCACAGTCAGGATCTCTCACGCTACGCAGTTCCGGTTGAAGTTCTTTGTGGCTTCTTCTTCCTGGTCATTGCCCTCGCGTTCGTCGGCCCGGGACAAAAGTTGGGCCGTGCCCTAACCCGTTGGCCGAATCGGGTGCAGGCCTACACCCTGAACATCGTTGGCAGCATCGTTGGGATTGCGTTGTTTGCCGTGTGTTCCTGGCTGGAAATTTCCGCGCTTTGGTGGTTCTTACTGGCAGCACTCGGGCTTGGTTACTTTCTCTTCGCGTCGCCAGCCAATCGCCTTTCCAGCCATCTTTTCGGCTGGCGTTCGTTGGCGGCGGCGTTGCTATTACTAGTAGTCGGGCTCGCATGGTTCAGTCCTGGCCCTGGTCAGCTTTCAGGCCGGCGGTCAGTCCAGCAATTCTGGTCTCCCTACTACAGAATTGATTTTAAGCGCGATGATCTGTCTCTTGCAGTGAATCTGATTTATCACCAGCAGATGGTGTCGCGAAACGAAAACTTTCCGGCATACGCTCTGCCACACCTGCTGAACCGAGATGCGGGCCGGCCACCCTTCGCTGACGTGTTAATTATCGGCGCCGGTTCTGGGAATGATGTCAGTCGGGCTTTGCAGTGGAACGCGAAACATGTTGACGCAGTGGAAATTGATCCGGCGATTTATCGTTTGGGGCGAACCTATCATCCCGATCAGCCTTATCTTGATGAGCGCGTTAAGACTCAACTGGACGACGGTCGTAACTTTCTTCGTTCGACAGACCGGAAGTACGATTTGATCGTGTATGCCCTGGTCGACTCGTTAGTTTTGCACAGCGGCTACAGCAACATACGCCTCGAAAGTTTTCTCTTCACGCGACAGGCGTTCGAAGACGTCTGGCGCCATCTCAAGCCGAACGGTACCTTTGTTATCTACAACTACTTCCGTCAGGGCTGGTTGGCGGCGCGATTGCAGAACGGGCTGGACGAAGTGTTTGGCTCCGGCAATTCGTTGGTGCTGACTCTGCCATACCGGGAAGTGATTGAGCCCGAGAAAGCGACGTTCGGAGACTTTACGATCTTCTTCGCAGGAAGTACCGGCGAATTGCGAAACGCCTTTGCCCGCCAACCTAATTATTGGCTGCGCAGCGACGAGCCGCCCGGGCCGACGTCTCCAAACGGATTCGTCCAGCAACCTTTAGACGGAATTACCTATGTTGAAGAGGCGCTGGGGACGGGCCAAACACCAACGCGTCAACTGCAGCATTTTGGCTTAGCGCAAGTGTTGCCGGCAGAAGGCGGGTTGCGCACAGCCACCGATGACTGGCCGTTTTTGTATTTGCGTGAACCCATGATACCGACACTGAGCTTGCGTGGAATGTTAATTATGGGCGGCTTGGGATTGCTGCTGGTCTTTCTATTTCTCCCGCGGCAGGAAAAAAGCGCGGATGCCCCAGCAGAACGCGTTGGCAGTACCGCGAGCCTCGTCAGCGGACTTAACGTTCAGCTTTTCTTTTTGGGCGCGGGATTCATGCTGGTTGAGACCAAAGCTGTGGTCACCATGGCGCTGCTTTTCGGGAGTACGTGGATTGTGAACTCGGTAGTGTTCCTTGCCGTCCTGATCATGATTTTGTTCGCGAATCTCTGGACGCTGCGAGTCAGACCCGCGCGCCTGTGGCCATACTATGCGGGTCTGCTTATTACGCTCGTGCTGAACGTTATTATCCCGCTGGATTTTTTTCTGGGAATGAATCGCGGCCTTCAAGTACTTGGCTCATGTCTGCTGGTGTTTGCCCCGATATTCTTTGCCGGTGTGATTTTTGCTGCGTCGTTTAAACGGACTACACAGCCCGACCGCGCGTTCGGCAGCAACATAGCTGGCGCCATGCTGGGCGGGTTAGCCGAATATAGCTCGATGCTTCTCGGGTTTCAGTATGTCGTGCTGGTAGCGATTCTGTTCTACGCAGTTTCTGCGATCGGATTGCGGAGGGGGAATGACGCGGCTATGGAGCAAGTCTCAGACGAACCGGCTACTGCTGAAGTCTAACGGAAACACAACGCGCCTTGTGTGATGGTTTACCGCTACGGGGAGCGATCTCATTAACACCGCGGCTTTAGCCCGGTGATAAACGGATTCGAACCTCCGTGAACCGTTTTAACGGTTTACAGACACAGGAAACCGTTGAAACGGTTTCTATCATTACCGCGGACTGTGATCACCGGGCTGAAGCCGCGGTGTTAATGAGATTGCTCCGCAGGAGCAAGAGCCTTTCAACGGAAATTTCAAACATACGGGTGATGGCGCTTCGACGGCATGACCAGTTGGACTAAGCCGGCCTGTTTTCTTATCGCGCCGGAAAGTCACGATGTTGTCGGAGTTTTGATTCGCCACCAACAGAAAAGCGCCTGTCGGATCAACCGCAAAATTGCGCGGAGTCTTCCCTCCAGTTGGTTCGTGAGCGATGAAAGTTAAGGTGCCATTGCTGGGGTTAATCTTGAAGGCAGCAATACTGTCGTGACCGCGGTTTGAACAGTAAAGAAATCGGCCGTCGGGAGAGACGTGAATATCGGCGCCGCTATCTGCGGCCGTGGGATCCCGCGGCAAGGTGGCCAGGGTTTGCAACTCTTTCAAATCTCCATTCGCTCGAACGTGCGCGAATGCCGTGACTGTCACATGCATCTCATTCATGACGTAGGCGTACTTGCCGCCCGGATGAAAAGTCAGATGGCGGGGCCCTGCGCCGGGCTTGAGTTGCACCCACGGCCTTTCGCCGGGAATCAACTTTCCCTGCCGCCTGTCAAAACGAAAGATCATGACCTTGTCGATCCCTAAATCACATACGTAAGCAAAACGGTTGGCCGGATCGAGCTCGACGCAATGGGCATGTGGGCCTGCCTGACGCTCCGTGTTGATGCTCGACCCGAGGTTCTGCTTCACATCGGTAGCCTCACCTAAACTCCCGTCCCTACGCACAGGAAGAACAGCAACGTTGCCTCCGGAATAATTGGCTACTAAAACAAATTTACCGGCCCGATCAACAGTAACGTAGCAAGGCGCCCCACCCAACGATGGCTGTTGGTTCAACAACGTCAGTTCACCCGTCCGTTGATCGACATTGAAGGCGCTGACGGCGCCACTCTTCTTACCGGAAAACTCTTCCACTTCGTTGACTGCATACAGGTAGCGCCGGCTTGGAGCGAGGGCAAGATACGAGGGTTCCTTCACACCCTTGGTGGTCGCGACGATGCTTTAACTCACCCGACACCAGGTTCAACCGGTACAGGTATATTCCTTCACTCCTGCCGGAGGTGTAAGTTCCCACGTAGACCAGCAGTTCCCCGGGGCGCGTAGATTTCAACACATTGGACAAGCCATGCTCTGGAAGCGCGAGAGCCAGAGCGCCCAAGCCCGCCGTTCTAATAAATTCACGCCGTGCAAAAGCACGAGTAAACGTTTTGTGGTCCACGGTTTAAGGTTTCTCCTGCAACGAATATTGACAAGCGATGCGACAGTATAGGCATTGTTTCACCGCTAAAGGTCCCAAAAAAGATGTTGGTCCTTTTTCTTTTCATTTTGCGCGTTATAGGTTGAGGGCAGCAATAGGGCTGCCGCTCAACTTGGAAGAAGGAAGAAAAGACATGAGAAAGCAAGCTTTTGGATTTTTCACAGTGTTGAGTCTGCTGCTAGTACTGACAACGGCGTCCGTGAACGCTCAATCTAAGCGCAGCTTTATCAACATCCCCTTCAGCTTCACCGTGGGCCACAAAACATTGCCCGCTGGTGAATACACAATCGCACCCCTCAGGAGAGACTCCTTTGACGTGTGGCAGGTTGAAAGCAGAGATCGCGACATCAGTGTGCTCTTTAGCACCATCCCCGTGTGGGGCAGCGAGACTCCCGACGAAACCAGCTTGGTTTTCAACACCTACGATGGGCAGTATTTCCTGTCTCAGATTTTGACCAGCGGAGACAAGTCCGGACGCGTGTTACGTAAGCGCCGGTTGGAACGTGCATTGGCAAAGAGCGCCAATGAGAGTGAGAAGGTGGTCGTGAAGCGTAATTCCGACGACTAACTTGCGAAAGCAATAACGAACTCGTGGTGAACAAAACCGGAAACCTATCACCGCGAGCCGCTTTCACACTAAGCCAGGGCCATGGAGATTGAAATCTTCTGGCCCTGGCTTCGACATTCGGGCCATTTAAATCAGCCAAAGGTCCTTACGGGCCTTTGCACAAAGAGTAACTTTCGTGTTGTTTCGTGGATCGATTTTGGCGTCGTACTTAAAGATGATCCACGAACTAACACGAAACCAGACGTCAACTTGGGTTGACCTTGAAATCGTTAAAGAACTTTTGGGCAAAGCTCTCATTAGGACTCAATACAGGCCTGAACCTTCGCTAATACTCCTGCAACAATCTCGCGAGCCGAACTTTCATTCGCACCTTCTGCGCTTACGCGAATGATCGGCTCCGTAT
The DNA here is from genome assembly GCA_963786645.1 of Blastocatellia bacterium. Taxonomy (GTDB): domain Bacteria; phylum Acidobacteriota; class Blastocatellia; order Pyrinomonadales; family Pyrinomonadaceae; genus PSRF01. The sequence continues at coordinate 70,818 of CAWAZW010000003.1, read as the reverse complement.
TTGAACCTCTAACGAGAAACCAGCCGGAAGGCAGAACTACTTTCACGCCATCGCGTAGATCCAGTGGATAACCCTCGTATTCCTTACGCAGCATTCTGAGTACAGCAGAGATCTTGTGTGAGGGACAGGCTAATTTCTCTTTGATCATACTGAAATGCGGCAAGCCATTCACGAGCTCGGTAATCGTCTGACCGGTTTCAGCCAGGAGGTGCAGAATCACTGCCATACCGACCAGGCTATCTCGAGCGAAGTTGATGCGAGGATAAATAACGCCGCCGTTGCCTTCGCCCCCGATGACCGCATTTTCCTTTTGCATCTCTTCCGTGACGTTAACTTCACCGATCCTGGTAAGGAAGAGCGGGCAATTAAATCGATTGGCGATGTCCTGGAGCGCTGAGGCGGACGATAGATTTGCCACTATTGGTCCCAACTGCTTGCCGAGAACATAGAGTGTTGCCAGGAGGAGTGTGTAATCCTCTCCGATCGCTTTTCCCTGCTCCGAGACGATCGCCAGCCGGTCTGCATCCATATCCTGTGCGAACCCTATATCGGCGCCGTGCTCTATGACGGCCTTGGAAAGGTCGCCCAAATTCTCGGCCACTGGCTCAGCTGGACGCGGAAACAATCCGTTTGGAGTTACGTTAATCGGAATGACTTCGACGCCCAAAGCCTCGAGTAACTTTGGGCCGACCAGTGAACCAGCGCCATTGCAAGCATCCAGCACTACTCGTAGCGGTTTGGCCCTCGACGGCAGTGGTCCAAGAACCTCAAAGATTTTCTTAATGTGCAGATCAGTAGCTCCTGAAATCTCTTCAACTTCCCTCATTTCCGAACCGGCGACTTTCGTATATTCGCCCTGATGATAGATGTCGAGCATCTCACGCGCCTGACCGCTATTCAGGAACAGTCCGTCGGCGCCGATAAATTTCAGAGCGTTCCATTCGGCTGGATTATGGCTGGCGGTAATCGCAATGCCTCCATGGGCACGATGATGGCGCACGAGCAGTTGAACTGTCGGCACCGGGCACATTCCGATATCGATCACGCGACATCCGCTGGACAGAAGCCCTGCGATGACAGCCTGCTTAACCATCTCGCTTGAGGTGCGAGGATCATGTCCAATCACAATCGTGGCAGAGCCGACGTAAGTGCCGAAGGCTTGTGCGAAGCGCGTTAATAGGAGAGGCGTCAGCGACTCGCCGACAACTCCGCGCACACCTGAAATGCTGATCTTGAGCGTTGGGATAGCTCGCATGAATTTAGTCCGTCTTTGCCGTTCTGTTAATCACCTATTCAATCGATCCCGCACCCAGTCGAGCAGGTTTTGCGCGTCCTTCGCATCCTCAGCTTCTACAATGACGCGAATCATGGATTCTGTGTTGGAGGCCCTCACGTGTATCCAGCCCTGCGGTAACACCACTCGAATACCGTCAGTTAAGTCATATGCTACCTGCTCACGCTCGATGGCCACGCGGAAACTCTGCAACACTGAATAGAGTCGATTAGGTTCGACGGGAAGGTTGTACTTCAGCATCGTCATCCTGGGCAGATCTTGAACGATATCGGGAGACGGGGGCGCCGCTGCGCGCAAGTCCTTCGAGAATCAGACCGACAGCGGCGGCACTATCATGAGTCGAATGTATTTCGGGAACAGTGACACCACCACTGCCTTCCCCGCCGATAACACCGTTGAGTTCGGTCATACCCTGAGAGATGTAGGTTTGTCCGACCGGCGTGCGTACAACGGTGCCACCATAAGCTGCAGCAATCTGCTCGATGGCGCTCGTGGTCGAAACATTCGTCACGACAGTTCCTGTCTTCTGCTCAAGACGAATCCGGGTTGCCAGGGCGAAGGTCAACTCCTCTGAAAGTGATTCGCCGGACTCGGTAACAATTCCCAGTCTCTCGCCGTCAGCATCATGGGCGAAACCAACGTCCGCGCCGCCCGCCTTAACAACCGCGCTGAGTTGCGCCATGGTCTCCGGTTTTGGTTCGGGCGGATGAGGAAACGGTGCTGTGGGATCGTCATTTATCGCCAACACCTCGCAACCGATCTGCTGTAGCCAACGAGGAATCAATCGAGAACACGCACCGTTACAGCAATCGACCGCCACCTTCAAACGGCGACGCCTGATCGACTCAACGTCAAAAACAGCATTGAGTAATTCGATATGGTGGTCTATGGGATCCTGAAGGTGGATCTTAGGGTCTATCTGGTCCCAGGTCGCCTTAGCAAACTCGCCCTGGTGAAATATGTCCAGGAGTTCTTCGGCCTCGGTGGGATTTAAGTAAAGTCCGTCATCGCGCACAAATTTCAGCGCGTTCCACTGGGAGGGATTGTGACCGGCGGTGATTGCAATGCCACCATCTGCTTTGAGCCATTTAACTGCTAGCTGCAGGCTTGGTGTCGGAGAAACTCCCACATCGATCACTTCACAACCCGCGGCAAGCAATCCGGAGATGACTGCCGCACGAACCATGGGCCCGGAGGCGCGGGTGTCGCGACCAACCAGGATGCGTCCGCCATCGAGATAAGTGCCGAACGCCTGCGAGAACCCTACTGCAACTTCAGGTGTGAAGGTCTGGCCGACAATACCGCGCACACCTGTGATCCCAATTTTTAGCGGCTTCATATTTTGGAAAGAAAAACCAGCTGAATCCGAGCTGCGACTGTTCTATCGTTGCTCCAGACGAGCAAGATTGTTATAGCTCATGCCTCAGCTCTTGAAGATTGACCACAATAAAGCAGCATCATACAATTTCTCCACTCCGCAAAGGGTTTTTAATCCACAAGAGAAGGAAGGGCCGTTTGCCCGGCCGCCATCCAGCGCCAGCACTAACACTGGCGCGGCAGACCTTCAAAACGCTATGCCAAACCGCTGTTCGGCTTTTGCTGTTCTCTTAATTCTCTGCCTGAATGTCGTTTCGGGGATAGCGCAAACATCGCCGCCACGAAATTCGTCGTCCGCAATTGAACGCCGCGTCGAGTCGCTGCTCAAGCAAATGACGCTTGAGGAAAAGATCGACATGCTGGGAGGCGTTGAAGGCTTTTCCATCCGCGGCATGCCGCGGCTTGGGCTGCCGAAATTGAAAATGGCCGATGGTCCACTCGGCGTGCGTAACTATGGACCAGCGACCGCCATGGCCGCAGGAATCGCACTGGCGGCTACCTGGAATCCAGCCCTGGCAGAGCAGGTGGGAATCCAACTCGGACGAGATGCGAGGGCCAAAGGCGTCCACTTCCTGCTGGGCCCCGGCGTGAATATCTATCGTGCGCCGATGAATGGCCGGAATTTCGAATACTTTGGCGAAGATCCGTTTCTCGCTTCGCGCATTGCCGTCGGATACATCAAAGGCGTGCAAAGCCAGGGTGTCAGCGCCACTATCAAACATTTCATCGGCAACAACTCCGAGTTTGACCGCCACAACACGGACTCCGTAATTGACGAGCGCACCATGCGCGAGATCTATCTGCCCGTATTCGAGGCGGCGGTTAAGGAAGCGCAGGTGGGCGCGATCATGAATTCCTACAACCTCACCAATGGCACGCACGTTAGTCAAAGCGGATACTTAAACACAGACGTGGCCCGGAAAGATTGGGACTTCTCAGGAATCATGATGTCCGACTGGTTCGGGACCTACGACGGTGTGGCGGCAGCGAACGGCGGCTTGGATCTCGAGATGCCCTCAGGCGCGCACATGAATCGGGAGACGCTCCTTCCTGCGATTCAGCAGGGCAAAGTCGCGGTTGCCACCATTGATGAAAAGGTGCGCCGCATCCTGCGGACGGCAATTCGATTCGGCTGGCTCGACCGCGAACAGACAGACATATCTATCCCGCGTTACAACCAGCACGGCCGCAGCGTGGCGCTCGAAGCTGCGCGTGAGAGCCAGGTGCTGTTGAAGAATGAAGGCGGTTTGTTACCTCTAAGTAAGGCCAGGATCAGATCCGTCGCCCTCATTGGTCCTGACGCCCACCCAGCGGTTCCCGTCGGCGGCGGCAGTGGCCGCGTTGAACCATTTGTCGCAACCAGCTATCTGCAAGGCTTAAGTAATTATCTGGGCACGTCGATTCCTGTGTATTACGCGCGTGGACTACCTTCCCTGAGTGAGATGGCCGAGGCGACAAATTTTTCTACGGCTAAGACTGGAGGAAAGCCGGGTCTTATTGCGGAATATTTTAGCAGCAAGGACCTACAAGGAACGCCGTCGGTGATGCGCACTGATGAGCATGTGAACTTCAGAGCCGGGACTCGCGCCGACTACCCAGCCGGAACGCTCTCCACGCGATGGACTGGTTACTATGTGCCGAAAGAGGCCGGCGACTACGACATCTTTGTCGCCTCCACCGGAGAAGACGGCGGGTTTTATCGTCTCTACCTCGACGACAAACTCATCTCCGACAATTGGACCACGTCCAGGGCAGCAGTGGGCCAGACCAGGCTCTCACTCGGCCCAACTCCCCATAAAGTCGTGCTGGAGCAGCACGGGAGATCGCAGGTGGCTTGGCACGCGTATGCAATTCGGAATCGTGCGTCACGGAACCGTCGTAAGTGAGGAAGCGAAGAAACTCGCAGCCAAAGCCGACGTGGTGGTAGTTGCGGCGGGTTTCGATCCTGAGACCGAAAGCGAAGGCGCCGACAGGACGTTTGCGCTTCCGCCAGGACAGGACGAATTGATAAAGGCAATCGCCGCGGCAAACAAAAATACGATTGTCGTTCTTACTGCTGGCGGTAACGTCGACATGAATGGTTGGCTTGCTCGTGTGCCGGCCGTCATCCAGACTTGGTATCCGGGACAGGAAGGCGGGACCGCGTTACCCGAGGTTGTCTTCGGCGACGTAAACCCCTCAGGTCGTTTGCCGGTTACTTTTGAACGCCGCTGGGAAGACAATCCAGTCAGCGACAATTATTATCCGCCCGCAGGCACGAACAAGGTCGTATACAAGGAAGGGGTTTTCGTTGGTTACCGCGGCTACGAAAAGAAAGGCACGAAGCCCCAATTCCCTTTCGGGCACGGTCTTTCTTACACAAGTTTTGACTACCGCAACCTGTCGATCACACAGGGGACCACCAAAGGCGGCAGTCCCGAATTTTGGTGGGCTGAAGTGTCGTTTGATGTTAGCAACACGGGGAAACGGGCCGGCGCCGAAGTAGCTCAAGTTTATGTCGGCGACGTCCACTCAAAAGTGTCACGCCCGGCAAAGGAACTACGGGGCTTTGCAAAGGTTGAATTGAAACCAGGTGAGACGAAACGGGTGAAGGTAATGCTAAACCAACGCGCCCTTTCGTATTACGATGTAGACGCAAAGCAATGGCGCGTTGAGCCTGGAGATTTTGAGGTGCTCGTGGGCCCGTCTTCCGCACAGATTGCACTGCGCGGGAAACTCAATTTCTCTCAAGCTGCAACGGGGCAGTAACCCGGCAGCGGCGGCTTTGCCGCGTTTGGTGCGGTAAGCCTATGGCCTACCGAAAGACGGTATCGCTCTTTGAGGCTTCGCCTCCGCCGCTTAACTATAGGTTTCAGCATAAACGTGGAGGCATAGCCTCGGAGGCACAAGGCCTTTTCCGGTAAGCCATAGGCTTACCGCATCGGAAGCGGCAGAGCCGCCTATTTATTTTTTAAGACTTCTTGTGAACCGCGTCGGCAAGGTGAGAACCATGAAAATAAAAGCCTCAATCGCAATTCTCGCGTGCCTGCTTTTTGCAGCGCCTACCTCAGCACAACCTTCACGACCTGCGTTTCCCGCGGACGTGAAGACTCTCTTAGAACGACTGGGTTACCCACAGGATGCAAAACTGCTCATCGTGCATGCGGACGACCTGGGAATGGCCCACTCCATTAACGCGGCTTCGATCAAAGGATTGGAAAGCCGATTGGTTAGTTCCGCCAGCATCATGATTCCATGCCCCTGGCTACCCGAAATAGCTGCTTACGCGCGAACCCATCCTGAAGCCGACCTGGGATTGCACCTGACGCTCACCAGCGAATGGAAACATTACCGTTGGGGTCCCGTTCTGGCAAAAGAGCGAGTCCCTTCTCTTCTGGATAGCAGCGGTTACTTGTACCCGACGGAAACAGAAGCTGCCGCCCACATTGACCCCAAGGAAGCCGAAGCTGAGATTCGTGCACAAATTGCGCGCGCCAAAGCTTTGGGTATCGAACCTACTCACCTCGATTCTCACATGGGTACGCTTTACCAAACTCAAGCGTTGTTTGAGACCTTCTTCCGAGTATCAAGGGACAACAAGTTACTTGATTAGAGTCTCGAAAGAATGGTTTGCCTCGGCACCCTTTCTCCCTTCGTTGCTGGGCCCTGATGATGTGGTGATGAACAGCATCATTAGCATCGAACCCGGAGTCTCCGCCGAGGGCTGGCCGAAGTTCTACGCCGACGCAATAAGAAAGATTCAGCCTGGTATCACGGAAATGATCGTGCATCTCGCATATGACGATGAAGAAATGAGAGGGTTGGCATTTGAACATCCCGATTGGGGTTCTGAATGGCGGCAACGCGATTTCCAGTTTGTTACCAGTGAGGCTTTCCGCAAGCTGCTTCAAGAGAACAACGTTAAGCTGGTTACCTGGCGCGAAATCAGTAAGCGAATACATAAACCCGATCCGTCGCGGTAGCGCGCATGCGATGAGGTGCTGTGTGGCAATTGAGGTGCTGTGTGGCAGCAGTTATGTCAGTACCACCTGCGGTAGCGGGTGGGTCTATGTTCTGACTAGCTGAACCTGCTGGCTAATAAAAACCGACCCGCTACCCCGAGTTCATAGTCCGGATGCTAGAATACGCCCGCTCCGCTGATCCAATCCCGAAGGAAAAACAAATCCATGAGAAAAACTGCAATTGCTTTGGCGGTTGTTACGCTTTCTATATGCCTCGGTCTGCCGGTTCAAAAGGCCGACACTTCCACCGCTGATGCGAAGCAAACGAGTATGAACGGGGCGGCCGGACAAGGCCCAGCGGCAGACGGTCGCGGGCCGGTTTCCGCAGACATAAACGACAGTGACGAATTCTTTCGGAACGCCATTAAGACCGGACCGGAGCGCGACAATTCGCAAAAAATCGAGGCCCTCATTAAGCGCATGACGCTTGAAGAGAAGGTGGGCCAGATGACTCAGCTAACGCTCAGTATGATTGTCACCGGGCAAGATCAGAATATTCAGATCGACCCGGCAAAACTCGACAAGGCGATCGTGCGCTATGGCGTGGGATCCATTCTTAACGTCGCCGATCAAGCACTCACGCCCGACAAGTGGCATGAGGTAATCGGGCAAATTCAAGAGGCCGCCACAAAAAAGACCCGGCTCGGTATTCCGGTTATCTACGGGATCGACTCGATTCACGGCGCAACCTACGTACAGGGCGCAACTCTCTTTCCGCAGGAGATCGGGATGGCCGCAACCTGGAATCCTGAGTTAATGAAGCGCGGCTCTGAGATCGCCGCGATGGAAACGCGCGCTGTCGGTATTCCCTGGAGTTTTTCGCCGGTACTCGATGTAGGTCGCAGTCCCCTTTGGCCACGTTTCTGGGAAACGTTCGGCGAAGATCCTTACCTTGCCAGGGTCCTGGGCGTTGCCTTCGTTCGAGGTTTAGAAGGGATGGACATTTCTTCGCAGGACCACGTAGCTTCAAGTCTGAAACACTACATGGGCTACAGTTTCCCACTAACCGGAAGAGATCGGACTCCTGCCTGGATCCCGGAAAACTACCTGCGCGAATATTTTCTTCCGCCATTCGATGCTGCCGTCAAAGCTGGCGCGCGCACCGTGATGGTCAACTCCGGGGAGATCAACGGCGTTCCTGGGCACATTAATCATCATCTGTTGACAGGCATTCTGCGCGATGAACTCGGCTTCAAGGGATTCGTAGTTACTGACTGGGAAGACATCAAGAAACTAGTAACCATCTGGCGCGTCGCGGCCACTGAGAAGGAAGCGACTCGGATGGCCGTGATGGCCGGCAACGACATGAGTATGGTGCCGCTCGATTACAGTTTCGCTGACCATCTGATCGCGTTGGTTAAGGAAGGCGCAGTGCCGCAATCGCGAATTGATGAAGCCGTACGGCGAATTTTGAGAGTGAAATTTGAGTTAGGACTTTTTGAGAAGCCAACACCCGATCCAGCCCTCAAGTCAAAGATCGGGTTACCCGCATCGCGACAGGCCAGCTTGCAGGCAGCCCATGAATCGATGACGCTGCTGAAAAATACAAACAACCTGTTGCCGCTGGCAAAAGATCGAAAGGTGCTCGTCACTGGTCCAACGGCTGACTCAATGATCTCCCTCAATAACGGCTGGAGCTATGTCTGGCAGGGTTCCGAAGAATCGCTTTACCCGAAAGACCGCCCGACTATTCGGGCCGCAATCGAAGCGAAGGTCGGGAAACCAAACGTTACGTACGTACCGGGCACGAAGATAACGCGTCCTCGCGGGATCTCCGTCAAATAGCACTCCGACTGACGTCGAAGCGGAAGTCGATATACCGGCGGCCGTGCGCGCCGCCGGCTCCGCAGATGTAGTCGTGATCTGTTTAGGCGAAGGATCCTACACTGAGACTCCGGGCAATGTTACTGACTTGACCCTTGGTGAACCACAACTGAGGCTTGCCGAAGCCATTGAAGCCACAGGCAAACCGGTAGTGCTCGTGCTAGTGGAGGGACGCCCTCGAATCATCAATCGCATTGTCGATAAAGCCGGCGCTGTGTTGATGGCGTACAACCCGGGCAATGAGGGAGGACAGGCGGTTGCCGATGTTCTATTTGGCGACGTGAATCCTTCGGGAAAACTTCCCTTTACCTACCCGCGCACGCCAAATGGTTTGATTACCTACGATCACAAACCTTTCGAAACAGAGCAAACGGCCTTTGGCAACATGGCCTTCAAGCCGCAGTTCGAATTCGGCCAGGGATTGAGCTACACAACGTTCGCCTATAGCGATCTGCGACTGAGCCAAAAGGAGATAACCGGAAACCAGGAGGTTTCAGTCAGTATTACTGTCGCAAACAGCGGTCGTCGTGCTGGCAAGGAAGTTATCCATCTGTATGTGAGTGATTTGGTCGCTTCCCTATCGCCCTCGGGAAAAAGGTTGAAGCGTTTCGCCAAGGTTTATTTGGAGCCGGGCCAGAGTCGAACGTTGACCTTCAAGTTGCGCCGGGATGATCTCTCATTCATCGGCGCTAATAACAAACCCGTTGTCGAGCCAGGCGAATTCGAGGTGATGATTGGCGGACTGAAGGATAAGTTCGAATTGAAGTGAAGCTGGCGCATTCTCAGTCCAGAAGCGCGACATTAGCCTGTCCGCGAGGGGCTGGATCGATGCGTAGGCGATATCCTGCCGCAGCTACTCTCGGCTCCAGCATGGCGAAAAAATCCCTAAAAGTGACTTGATCATGACGTTCGGCAAGAGGGCTCCAAATCGGAAAAGTCTTTCGGCGCTGAGGTGTGTCGAGCTTAAGAGGCTGGTTGTGCAAGGTCGGCCTCAATCTCGATGTGCATATAATTTGAGTTGTTTTGACTAGCACGTTAGCTTTTGCCGATGTTCATTTCAGTAACTTAAGTATGACACGGTAACTTACGCCGTATCAGTAACATGATAGGCGAAACTGCACGCTCAAAACGCCACTGGAACCGCATCCAACCCCCGCTTTTATCGAGGAACACATGAGAGCAAGAAATTACCTTTCACTTATTCTGTCTTTATTTTGCGCAAGTAGTGCTTACGCTCAGTCCGGGGCCGCGACCACACCGGCTCCCCCTCAGCACAACCTGATGCCGGTACCCCTGTCGGCGCGTTTTAACCCCGGTAAACTTCCTATAAGCAAATCTTTCACGGTTGCCGTCAGAGGTCAGGTCGATCCTCGCCTTCAGGCTGGGATAGACCGTGCAGTGCGACGCATTGAAGCTCGCACTGTCATGGAATTGGCGCGTGGTCTGGCAGCCGATACCACAACAGCCACGCTAGTGGTGGAATCCGGCGGGCCGGGAAAGGCAGTGCCTTCGGTCAATGAAGACGAATCCTACACGCTCGAAGTGGCGCACACGCAGGCAGTTTTGAAGGCCCCAACCAGCGTCGGCGTTCTGCGTGGGCTCGAGACGTTCCTGCAACTACTCGATAGTGATCGTGACGGCTATTTCGTCCCCGCCGTTCAGATTCAGGATCGCCCGCGCTTCCCCTGGCGTGGCCTGCTGATCGACGTTGCTCGCCATTTTCAACCGATGGAGGTTTTGAAGCGCAATCTCGATGGGATGGCCGCAGTGAAACTCAATGTCTTTCACTGGCACCTGACGGAAGACCAGGGCTTCCGCATCGAAAGCAAAAAATTCCCACGCCTCCACCAGCTTGGCTCCGATGGCCTGTTCTACACGCAGGATCAAGTGAGAGAGATCATCGCTTACGCACGAGAGCGCGGCATCCGCGTAGTCCCTGAGTTTGACCTCCCCGGCCATGCTACGAGTTGGCTTGTCGCTCATCCCGAGCTCGGTAGTGCGCCCGGTCCCTACACGATTGAACGTAAGCCCGGAATCTTCGAGCCGGCGCTAGACCCCACTCGCGAAGAAGTCTACAAATTTCTCGACACGTTTTTTGGCGAGATGGCAGCGCTCTTCCCCGACGCTTACCTGCACATCGGTGGCGATGAGAACGAGGGCAAGCAGTGGGACCGCAACCCGCAAATCCAGGCCTTCATGAAGTCGAAGGGCATCAAAGACAATCACGCACTTCAAACTTACTTCAACAAGCGTGTGCTGCAGATTCTCAAGAAGCACGGAAAGATCATGATGGGCTGGGACGAAATCTTTCAGCCCGATTTGCCGCAAGAGGTCGTCATTCACTCATGGCGCGGCCCGGGCGCACTCGCGGAGGCAGCGAAGAAAGGCTACAAAGGTGTTCTCTCTGCCGGGTATTACATTGATCTGATCTTCCCCACCTCGCAGCACTACGTCGTTGATCCCATTCCGGCCGACAGCACACTGACCGCAGCCGAGGCCGCGCACGTTCTCGGGGGCGAGGCGACGATGTGGAGCGAGTGGGTTACTCCTGACACGATAGACTCTCGTATATGGCCGCGCACCGCAGCGATTGCAGAGCGCCTCTGGTCGCCGCGCACAGTCACGGACATTGACGATATGTACCGGCGTCTCGCCGTAACGAGCTTGCGGCTCGAGGAAGTTGGTCTGACACACGAGAAGAACCAGGCGATGCTGCTCAGACGGTTGGCCCAGGGCAGAGAAATCGGCCCGCTTCAAACGCTGGTGTCCGTCGTCGAGCCAGTCAAGGAATACAGGCGCAACCAGCAGAGACCGCAAACTATGCTCAGCCCGCTTACTGGCCTCATCGACGCGGCGCGCCCGGACAGCGACGTAGCGCGACGCTTCGCCGCGACCGTTGATGGTCTGCTCTCGGACGCTCCACGTTTCGAGGCTCACTCGCAACAGGTTCAGAAATACCCTCACGCAGTGGCGCAACGCGGGCCCCGAATTGGAAGCGATGATCGACAGGTCACCGGCTCTGCACGAAGCGAGGCCACTGGCGAAAGACTTAAGTGAGTTGGGAACGATTGGACTGGAAGCGCTGTCCTACATTTCTCGGGGCGTATCTCCGGCGCCTGAGTGGCGCAACGCAAGACTCGCTGCTCTCGATCAGGCCGCCAATCCCAAAGGCGGGCTGGAATTCCCAATCATCCCGACCGTCCGACAACTCGTGATCGCGGCCTCCGAATTACACGGGCTTAAACATATGACCCCAGCGGCGTGGAAGGCACAAGTCAAGACTCTGGCAGCGCCACAGAAGCAGGCAGGCAGATAGCGCGAACTGGCTAATTCTTAACAACGCCGCGTCCCTCGACCACTTTGAGGTAGGTGTTCACTGGAAGGCGCGCGAGCTTATCAACTACACCGCTCGGCCAGCGAATCTCGACACTCTCAACGATGGGTGAGGATCTCAGGCCAAGCACTTCGCGCGGATCGTGTGAGGCGAGATAGCTCCCACCACTTGTCTTAAGGCGACTACGTCTAACCCCACCCGCCTGCCAGGTAATAACAGCGCCAACAGCCGACGAGTTGCTTTTCGTTGAGACGAGTTGGAGGCCGAGCCAGTTGTTGCGATTTCCGCCCTCGTTGCGCAACAGCAATGGCGCCTCGCCATTGTTTGAAACGAGCACATCCACATCTCCGTCGTTGTCGAAGTCTCCGACCGCCATGCCACGCGCCGGAAAGCTCTTAGCGAACACCGCACCTGAAAGCGCACTCACGTCTCGATATCGCTTGCCTGTATTTTCGAACATCAGAAGTGGCTCTTTGTACTTCACACGAGCTGACTTGGTCTCGACCATATCGTCCGGGTGGCCGTTAGCGAGTAATAGATCGGGGTCGCCGTCGTTGTCGTAATCAAAAAACTTCAGCCCCCAGCCACTCAGCAATTGTGTGCTCGGCGCGATTTCGCCCGGCTCATCCGTAAAGGTCAGGTCCTTCTGGTTGTGATAGAGGCTGAAGAATTCCTGATCGATGTTCGCGACGAACAGGTCCTGCCACCCATCGCCATCGTAGTCTTCCGCGTCCACGCCCATTCCCGACCGCGGCGTCCCGGCCTCGCCGTAAGCCACGCCAGCGCCAAGCCCCGACTCTTCGAACTTGCCTTTGCCTTTGTTGATGAATAAAAAGTTAGGCATCGTGTCGTTAGCGACGAAAAGGTCCATCATGCCATCATTGTTGACGTCAGTCGCAACCGCGCCAAACGACTTTCCGGGCGAGCCGGCGATACCGGATTCTCGGCTCACGTCAGTGAACGTGCCGTTGCCGTTATTGCGGAAGAGATGACTTGGACGCGGCTTGAAGATACGCGGAATGCAGTAGTAGTTTTGCGTCGCGGTCTTATCAACACACAGGCGGTGTTGCGATCTATCAAACTGAATGAAGCTTGACACGAATAGATCGAGCTTGCCATCCGAGTCATAGTCGAACCAAACGGCGCAGGTGGACCAACCCGCGACGGCGACACCTGCCTTCTCTGTGACGTCGGTAAAAGTCCCGTTGCCATTGTTCCGATAAAGGATGTCTGGTCCATAGTTGGTGACGAAAAGGTCCTGCCAACCATCGCCGTCGTAATCGCTCGCGGCCACGCCCATCCCGAACCTGCCGCCGGCCACGCCGGCTTTATCCGTAACATCAGTGAAAGTGCCGTCGCGGTTGTTCCGAAACAGCGCATTCTTGAGCGGACTGGTGGGCGTGTAGAAATCCGCAGGGCCGCTGTTGACCAGGTAGATATCCATCCACCCGTCGTTGTCGTAATCCAGGAAAGCGCACCCCGCACCGACCGTCTCTGGCAGGAAGCGTTCGGGCGAGTGCGCGTTAGTATGAACCCAACCGATCCCGCTCTCCTTAGCCGAGACCTCTGCGAAAGTTATGACTGGTTTAACTCTATCGTTCGCCCGTTGCGCGTGGGAGTCAAACGGCGCGTTAAGAACCAGAGTGATAACGAACATTGCTGTGAGAATCACATATCCGATATGAGAAAAAGAGAAAGGATCCACGAAATCACGGAAAACGCGCAAGACAACTTGTTGCTCTGCGGTGATTTCGGTGTGGCTCCGGGGGATCTTCTTCATAACGAGTGATAAAACCAGGCGCCGCAAAGTAGTAGGCGGGCCTAACGCGGGGGTGGTGGCGCGAGCGAGTCGCTCTCATCCTGTCGTCCCTTTCCCTGGCTCTCTAGCGTTGCGACTATGCGCATCTCTTCCTGTGCCTTCTCCGGATTTTTAAGTCGGGAGTAAAGCATGGCGAGATTGTAGTGCGCCTTTGAATCGCCGGGATTCAGCTTCACGGCGGTCTCAAGCGCGTGCTGCGCGCCCGAGTAATCTTTCAGCTTCAGGTAGATTGAACCCAGCGCCACGTGAGCGCTGGCAAACGAAGGCGCTAGTTGAACGGACTTCCGAAACAGTTGTATCGCTTGCGCATCCTCGTTCTGAGCTTGAGCGATCAGTCCCAGGTAATAGAAAGCTTCGGGCGTGCCCACGCCGTTCCGAATACTCTTCAAGAGCCACTCCCGTGATTCAGCCTGTCTTCTTCTGTTTGAGCAGCACGTAGCCGAGGTGCACCAGGCCCTGCGCGTCGTCGGGTTTGAGTTTTAAGAATTGCCTGAAGGATTGTTCGGCCCCCTGAAGGTCGGGTGGTTGCTTGAGCCACGCGGTGCCCAGGGCAAAGTGGTATGACGGTTCATCGGGTCTGAGTAGAACGGCTCGCTTCAGCGCAACCACGCCTTTGTCCTTCAAGTTCAGGTTTAGGGAAACCCGGGCAAGCTTGTAGAGGAGTTCAGGCGAGTTTGTCAGACTACTTGCGCGTTCGACATATTCGACCGCCCTTGTTGTGTCGCCTTTTGTCTGCCATAACTGGGCCAGGCCGAGCAGCGCGTCAGCGTTGGTGCTCTGCAGATCGAGCGCCAGAAGATAGCTCTCCTCCGCCTTTATCGCGTCACCTTTCCTCAGGTACGCATCACCGAGCACTGCCAGCATCGGAGCTGAAAGCGTCTGCGATTGCTTAAACTTGTCAACAACGGCAATGCATTCATCGAATCGCCCCTGGGAAAACAACACCCAAGCGAGTCTGTAGGCAGCATCAGCGTTGGCCGGATCAAGACCTAGAACCTTCTTCAGCTCCGCCGCACTCTTATCCGGCTCGCCCTTGAGCAGATAAAGATAGGCCAGATTCATACGCGCCCCGAGCAGACTATTGTCGGCGCGGATGGCGCGTAAGAAAAAACCTTCTGCCTCCCTCAGTCGTCCTTGCTTAGCGCGTATCGTTCCGAAAAAGTTGAGCGCCGTCGCTTCATTCGGCGCGACTCTTAGGATTTGGTTTAATTGCTGCTCGGCTTCTACAAGTTGGTTGCTACTGATGAGAGCCGCCACTCGCTCCAACCGTTCGGCGCTGGTTTTCACCTGCGTCGCGACGACCGCCGGTGCGAGAAGCGCGTAGAGGACCGTGATCACAATCACTGGCTGGCGAACACTAAAATAGAGTGGCGCGTTACGCATGTTATTGACAAGAGCGTTTCGAAACTGCGGCTTTGCCGCCGCACGTGGGCGCGGCAGAGCCGCTATCGTTCAAATTACTTTCGGGGGATGGCCCTGGATTTGATTTCTTTCTGCTCGACCAGGCCCTTACCTTCCTTAACCGTAATCATGCTGTTCACCTTCACGTTGGTCACTTTATCAACTGCGCCGCTGGGCCACCGAATCTCAATGAGATCGATCTTTTTGCGCCGCTCAAGGCCGAAATGTAGTCTCAGATCACTCTGCGAAATATAGCTGTCGCCGCTTCGGACTTCGTCCTTCTGCACGAGATCGCCGGAGACCACCTTCACCCGCGCCCCGACACCATCCCGGTTACTCTTTACGCCGACTGTCTTGATGAGCACGGAATTATTGGCGTTGCCGCCATCGTTGCGCAGGAGTTGGGCCGAACCATCGAGGTTATTTAGGACGATGTCAATATCACCGTCGTTATCAATGTCGCCGAAGGCTGCCCCGCGCCCCGCTCGCTTGTCCGCGAACGGCGCGCCGAGTTGCTCAGCCAACTCAGTAAACGTCCCATCTCGGTTATTTCGGTGGACGAAGTTGCGCTGGTGAAAGTTTTTTATCTGCGGGTAGACATGGCCATTGGCCACGAACAGGTCGACCCACCCGTCGCTGTCGTAGTCGAAAAACTTGGTGCCCCATCCGACATAAGGGAAACTCACAGCGGCGACTTTGGCCGCGTAGGAGACGTCGGAAAAGGAGTTGCGACCGTCGTTGCGATAGAGGACGTTGTAATCGTCGTCGAAGTTGGTGATGAAGAGATCCAACCTCCCGTCGTGATTGTAGTCACCTACCGTCACTCCCATGCAACCTTGCGCCGCGCCGTTCTCGTTGAGCGCGGTGCCGGAGAGAAAAGCAATCTCCTTGAATGTGCCGTCTCCGTTGTTCCTATATAGAAAGTTCGGCGTTGAGTCGTTGGCGACAAAAATGTCGATGAGGCCATCCTCGTCGAAGTCACTACTGATGACACCCATCCCGTAATAACCGTTCGGATCTGAGACCCCGGCTTTCTGCGTGACATCGGTGAAGGTCCCGTCGCCATTGTTGTGGTAAAGCGAGTCGCCGTCGCCGGGCATTCCCCTGGGTCCGCACTGGACGGCCACACCCTTGAACTGGCAGGTCTTGTCCTTGCCGAACTCGGGTAGGTTGTTGAAGTCGAAGGCCACGTAGTTGGAGACGAAGAGGTCGAGGTATCCGTCCGCGTCGTAATCTACGAACGATGCTCCGGTGGACCAGCGCGGATCTCCCACTCCAGCCTTCTCCGTCACGTCCGCGAAGGTGCCGTCGCCGTTATTCTTGAGGAGGTGGTTTGGCCCAACGCACGTGACGTAAATGTCCTGGAAGCCGTCGTTGTTGTAGTCACCTACGGCCACCCCCATGCCCCAGCCTATGTCGCCCACTCCCGCCTTGTCCGTCACGTCACTGAAAGTGCCATCGCCCCGGTTGCGATATAGCGCGCTTTTCGTTTTCCCCTTCGACTTAACCAGATCGACGGTCAAAGAGTTGACGAAGTAGATGTCCGGCAGACCGTCGTTGTCATAGTCGATGAGCGCCACCCCGCCGCTCATCGACTCGACGATGTACCTCTTCTCGGGCGTAGAGACGTGCCTGAAGGTGATGCCCGCTCGCTCCGTAACATCGGTGAAGCGGACGCCGGTGGATTGATTGCCGAGCGCATCCGAAGGGACTGAAAGTGGCAAAACCAGTAACGCAATCAGGAACAATCTTTTGATTTTTGATTTTTGATTTCTTCTTAGAAGTGCAGGTAGTCGCTTTTGTATCACAATAAATAATCGACAATCAGAGATCAAAATTTCTTCATTGATTCGCCTGGCGCAGAGCTTTCTCTTTTAACTGCCGGGCGATTTCGAGTTGACCCTCGCCGTCCGCCTGACGACCCGCAGCGATGTAGGCGCGGCCGAGTTGATAATGAATGTGGGTCTCCCCGGGAGCAAGTTTCACGGCAGCCTCAAGGTTCTCGACCGCACCGCGAACATCCCCTCGCTTAAGTAGAGCGTTACCCAGCTCGAAGCGCGCATTGGCGAAGTCGGGGCGTTCACGTGATGACCTCTTGCATTAATTTAATGCCCCGATCTGTATCCTGGCGCGCGAGCGCAACGTAACCGAGATGATACCTTGCCTGAACGTCGCGGGGGTTCAGTGCCAACTCTGCTTCAAACTCACGAGCCGCCTCGTCGAGTTTACCCGTCCTCACGTAGATCATTCCGGCATAGAAGTGTGCGAGGCGCACTTTGGGATCGAGTGAGATTGCTGTACGCAGTTCATCCTAGTGCCTTGGCGGTTTCGTTCTGTTCATAATGGGCCATGCCGAGCAGGATATGAACCTGTGGACTGTCGCCGCCCAAAGCTACCATCTGCCGTGTGACGCGATCAGCCGCCTCTGTCTTACCCTCCTTGGAAAGTGAAAGCGCCAGCGGGTAGTAGAGGGTCACATCATTTGGCTTGGCAGCCACGACTTCGGTCAACAGCACGGAGGCTTTGGGGTACTCCTCTATCATGAAAAAACTCAGACCCAACAACTGCTTAACTTGTAGATTGGTTGGGCGCGCCTTCAACTCTCTCTCCAGCGGCGCAACTGCCTCTTTGAAGGACTCAGACTTGAAAAGGGCCAGACCCAAATTGTAATCGAGCCCCTCGTGAAGGGGGTTCCATTTCGCGGCGGAGCTGAAGTGCGCGGCGGCGGCGCTAAAGTCCTGTCGCTCCGCTCGCAGGAGGCCGATGTTGTTGTGAGCAGCCGCAATCACTTTCTCGTAAAAGGCCGCGTCCGCTTTCAACGCCTCTCCCGTCCGCGCATCCATCGCACTGGAGGCGGTGATGACGCCCTGCGACGAGACGTTGTCCGGAAGTTTGTTCTGCTCGTCCTTGTCGGGGGTTCGGAGGTAGGCGTCCAGTTTGGCCGCATCCGTCTTGAAGGCTTTTGATTTGAGGTCGGAGGCGATCTGGAGCTCACGCTCGCCCTCCTTCGTTTGACCCACCTTAATCAGCGACTGCCCAAGCCGGTAATGCGCGTTCGTCACCTGATAGTCATTGTGATCAAGACGAGGATTCAAATCGATGGCCTTCCTGAGCGCCTCAATTGCCTGCTCGTACTTTTGCAAACTCTGGTAAGCCTGACCGAGGAAGAAGTATGGGTCGGGGTTGTTCGGTTGAAGTCGGGAGGCCTTCTCCATGAGCGGCACTGCCGGCAGCCACCTACCTTCGGTCATGTGGATCACACCCAGATAATAGTTGGCCAAGAATTCGTCTGGGTGAGCGGCCAACTCCAACTGCAACTCCTTCATCGCGTCGCCGAGCCGTGCCGCTCCGTCCTTAAGCAGGTATGTGTGGCCCAGATAATAGTGGACGCGCGGAAAGCGCGGATCGAGAGCAGCTGCCTTCTTAAACTCCTCGATAGCCTCCGACAGAAAACCTGTTTCAC
Source organism: Blastocatellia bacterium (assembly GCA_963786645.1). Lineage (GTDB taxonomy): Bacteria > Acidobacteriota > Blastocatellia > Pyrinomonadales > Pyrinomonadaceae > PSRF01. The sequence goes on along the minus strand of CAWAZW010000003.1, from coordinate 52,305 downwards.
GATACGCGCGACCGATGAGCACGCGAAGGTGCGGTCCGTCGCCAAGTTGCGTGACCATGCCTTCATAAATGCGCCGAGCGTCGGCGACTTTCCGCTGCTTGAGATAAGCCAGGCCCAGTGTATAAGCCACGTCATGATCGTTCGGCGTCAACGCGAGGGCCGCTTCCAGTTCGCGCGCGGCCTGCTCGTACGCACCCATCATGAAGTGGGTCTTGCCCATCATGTGGTGCGCGGGCGCACTACGTGGATCGCGTGCGAGCGCACGACGCAAAGGCTCTGCGGCCTTCTCATACTGCCCGGCATGGAAATATGCGATGGCCAACTCGACGAGCGTCTGCGGCGAGTCGGTCCCGTGCGCGGCAGCAGCCTCAAGTACAGCGACAGCCCCGGGGTAGTTGGACTGGGCCGTGTAGATTTTCCCGAGCGCCGGATATGCCGCATTCAGTATGGCGATGTACTCAGCCTCCGCGGCCGCAAGATTGCCGGCGCGCCGGTGCGCCTCCGCCACTTCGTACTGCTTCCGAAATGAATCGCCTGGAGTTTGAAAGGGGGTAATCAGGAGCAGCAGCGGGACGAAAATCGAGGGGAAATACATTGCTAACGCTACGACGTAAGTGGATTCGGTAAAACGTGAACGGAGGGCTGAGTGATTAACTCAACCCTCCGTTCCGATTTGGCTGGGCGAACTATATCAGAAAGTGAATTTCAGACCGAACTGAATTTCACGCGGCCCGCGGGTTGAGCCAGCTCTACCAAAACCGCCGTTGGCCAGATTGTTCTCAATGCCGCCGCCGGCGACGCTGGCATTATGTGCTCTGAAGTTCACCATGTTGAAGACGTTGAACATCTCAGCACGGAACTGTAGACCATAGCGCTCAGCGCATCCTCCAGTTCTTGGCCAGGGAGAAATCTATGTTCTTGATGCCGGGCCCTCGGACGTCACCACGTTTAAGGTTGCCGAAAGTACCCAAAGCGGGTTCGCGAACGCCGCCCTGTTGATAAGCAAGGAGCGATCACTCGGGTTGTCGAGGTAAATGGGAACGCCCGGAACGAGATCGGGACGCTGGGTGGTCGAGCCGCCGAGACCGGCCCTGTCTGTGCCCAGAATGATGTTCAGAGGCGTGCCACTATAGAAAGAGGCAATGGTGTTGAACTGCCAGTCACCCAGAATGTTGCTGAACAAGGCGCCCCGTTCCTTGAAGGTAGGCAGGGAGTAAACCGCGTTGAAGACGAGGGCGTGCCGGCGGTCAAGATCGGCGTAGCCCTTGTCGAGGTCGTAGTTGAACACGTCAGTCGTCGCGCTGATGTACGACTGGGTTGGGACGTTGCTGATGGTACGCGACAAGGTGTAAGCGGTCTGGAAAGCGAACCTGTCAGTAAACCGGCGATCGACCCAGACTTGCAATGCGTGATAATTGGAATCACCTGTGGACTCATCCCTCGTCACGCCGTTGGAGAAACCGAACCGGCGGAACCCCGGGGTGTTCGCGTCCGCCCCTGCGGCTACTGCAGCGCGGATACTGCGGCTTCACAGCGTTGTAGCCACCGTTGATAAGGCGCCAGATGTGCAGGCCGTGGTTCCCGACATAAGAGACTTCCGCCACGGTGTTCTTCATCACCTCGTGCGAGACGGTCACGTTCCACTGCCAACTCTCAGGCGGGCGGAAGTTAGTATCAACCGAATTGAGGCCTCCCACATTCGCCGCTCGAGCTGCCAGCACGGCAGCGTTGGCGTTATCCAAGGTGCGACAGGTCGGGCAGTCAGCCAGACTCACAGCGCCTGAGTTCCAACCCGTATCGACCTGTGTGGTCCAGGGCGGATTAAGCGCCATCCTGAGCACGGAAGCGATCACATTCGAACGGCTCATGTAGCGTCCGGCCCCAATCCGCAAAGCGGTCTTGCCGTTACCGGAAATGTCCCATGCCAGACCCACGCGCGGTTGGAAGCCCCACTTGTATGGGTTCACCAGAGCGCGAGGCAATCCCGCCGCTTCGGCCTGATCGGCCCGGACATAGCCGCTGTCGATATCGACGCCGTTAAAGCGTTCCGGAATCCAGTTAGTGAGGCGGTCGTCATCGGCGTAGGCGGGCGGATAATACGAGTACCGCAGGCCCAACGTGAGCGTCAGGTTTGGACGTAACCTTCCACGTATCGTTCGCATAGAGTTCAAAGTCGTGCCACCGACCAAAGGTCGTGTCCTGACGCTGCAATTCGGTGTACTGCAGGATTACCAGATCTCTAAGCAACAGATCGGTAATCAAGCTCCCGGTGCGACTGCCGTCCGTCTGAATCGTGTAGACGCCGCTGCCGCCGCTCGGTTGCTCGTCTTTGATGTTGTGGCTGAAAAGCACACCGAATTTGGCAGCGTGGGATCCGATCACCTTCGAGAAGTCATCCTTCCAGATGAAAAGATCCTGGTGATTGTTCCACGGCGCCTGGTGCCACAGATTTCCATAACCGCCAGCTCCCCAGCCGACAGTCGGAACTCCTGTGCCTTCCACGCGCGGGAAGACGGTCGGGAAGGCGGCTGCAACCGCGGAGTTGAGTCGCCTGACCCGCTTCACTCGTTGTGACAAAGATGTCGTTGCCGGCACGCGAGAACTGAAACTCGTTAACCGCCGTGGAACTTAGCGTGTTCGTTAGCTTGACTGCGAAGCTCCGGCTGGGTTGCTCCCAGTCGGAGGAAAGCGTCGGGAACGGGGTATCGCCCCAGAAGTTGCCCGCCGCCTCGCCGTGAACCCAGGTCTCATTAATGTAACGCACCATCAGGTTCATGCTGTCGGTTATCGCCACATCGCCGCGGATGAGATCCTGACGAGTGTCTACCGGCTGCAGAGGGGTCGATATCCAGTTGGCGCCGGTCAGACGCCCCGTCGGATCGGCCGCGTTGTTAGGAAGTGGGAAGATCCCCATCAACGCGAGACCGGCTGGGCTCAGGCGCGCTGTTGGGATTGTGTTGCCCGGAAACGGCGCACAAACGGTAGCGTTAAATGCAATGACTGCCCCAGCCGCATTTCTGGGACAGGTAAACGGATCAAACGGCAAGCCGCCAGTGAGAGGGCCGCTGAAGTTTCCGGCTCTCTCCTGTGCTGTCGGAACCAGGGCGCGAAGCGGACCGGTGCCGCGCCGCTCGCGGCGCCACTCTTCCGACCAGAAGAAGAAGACTCTGATCTTTGATGATGGGCCCGCTAAAGTTGCCGCCGAAATTGTGGTAGGTCAGCGGCGCCCGTTTTATGCCCGCCTGATTGGAGAACCAATCGTTGGCGTTCAGTTTGTTGTGACGCATGAATTCGAAAACAGTGCCGTGGAATTGGTTGCTGCCACCCTTGGTGACGAGGTTGATCACCGCTCCCTGCGCCTGCCCATACTCCGCGCTGAAGCTATTCCGCTCGACGCGGAACTCCGCGATGGAATCGATTGAAGGGAAGACCAGCAGAGTGGCGTTCGAGCCAACGTCCATATTATTGACGCCATCGACCGTCCACATGTTCGCGTTCGACTGGTTGCCGTTAACGGAAACGTCGACGTGGGAGTCAAGCCCGGTGCCGCGCGTGCCGAAAGCGCCGCCCTCATTGGGCGTCGACAAACCAGGAACAAGTGTTACGAGCGCGGCGTAGTTGCGTCCGTTCAACGGAAGTTCTGTTACCTGCTTCTCTGAGACGAGGCTACTCACCCTGCCGCTTTCCGTCTCGACGAGTTGCGCCAACCCAGTGACGGTCACCGTCTCACTGACCTGACCAATTTCAAGGTTTAGGTCCACGCCGACTTTGTCACCTACGTGCACCTCTATCCCCGTGGCCACGGTGTTCTTAAAACCCTGCGGGGCTACGCTCACGCTATATCGGCCGACCGGTAAACTCTGAGCCGAGTAAGCTCCGTCTTCGTCGGTCCTCACCGTACGCGTTTGGCCAGTCGTCTCTTCCGTAATAAGGACCTCAGCCTTTGGAACGGCGCCACCCTGCGGGTCGCGCACGGTGCCACTGATGCTCCCTACCGTGCTCGTCTGCGCATTGACACCACCTGACAAACCGATGCCAAGCAGAATTAATACGACGCAAAGACCAAACTTCTTTTTCATGATTTGTTTCTCCTGACGCATTCGGACCTCGTCCCAGCGATTGGATATTAAGACTGTCAATCCCACGGAATGCTCAAAACGATTACTGTAGCAGAGCTTGGTAAGCCTTCTTGTTGCTCGGTTCGCTCCATCAAAGGTGAGAAGCATGAATCATGGGACTGCCCCAGTTCTCATCCCCTACCTTTGTTGGTGAGCCGCACAAACAATTTAAGAGTTCTATCGTCCTACTTGGCTAACGGATAGGCTAGTTCTTAAATATACTCTATGTGTTATTAGCCATCTGGAGAAGTTACTACCTGTAAGATACGGTGATAATACCAGGAATAGCAAGTTCAGGCGCATATTTATTGAGAATGTCGAGCGTTACAGTTCGGATGTAACCTGTTACATCGCAGATCGTTTTTGGGTTGTTGAAAAGCACCGACCGAGCCTATAATTCGGGCCAACCGCTATTTGCGATTTGCGCGTTTTTTGCTACACCGCACAATATTGAGAAGCATCCGTCTTGGACGTCGTTGACGATCGAGATCCGGAGAGGTCAAAGGACTCGCAAGAAGAGCGGGCTATCTGCGACCTTCGGTCGCTGAAACACGACACTCGTCGGCACACGCTGGCTTGTCGCAATACTTGAATTCCAGAAGTCTAGCGCTTGAATGTGGATTGTGTTGGGACCATTCATTCATCGCAAACTTCTCTCATCGCGTCTCCCTTTAACTCTCGACTAGCCCGTCACGCTTAGATAACGCGTGCTCAGTTGACGCGTCTCCTAAAGCTGAAATTCTCGAGCGTGCTCATTCGGGCTTACTGGGGAAAAAATGGAACTGGGTAAGGAACAAAAAATTGAGCAGTTGGAAAGGGTACTTCATAGCCGCACTCTGCAAAACTCCGAGAACCTCAAGGCTTTTCTGCGCTTCGTTGTGGAAAAGACTTTGGCCGATGAGCATGTGCAGCTCAAGGAGTACACTATCGCCACTGAAGTGTTTGGACGCAGGAGCGACTATGACCCGCGCATCGATTCGGTAGTCCGAGTTCAGGCGGGAAGGTTGCGGACGAAACTACAGGAGTATTACACCGCCGAAGGTAAGAACGACCAGATCGTAATTGACCTTCCCAAGGGCCACTATCATCCTGTGTTTAGCTGCCCTCATGTTGAGCCGAAAGAAATTTCTGCACCGGGCGCCCTCATGGTAGATGCGCTCAGTGATAACGGACATGCGATAGTACCAGCAGCAGAAGGCCAGGCTGATGTCGAGAGAGTTGCAGAGGGGTCTCGAGCCAGGGTGGTCGCGCTAGGCTTGGCTGGGCTCGTCGTTCTGCTGACCGTCGCGGTGGTGGCGCTATATTCATCAAACCAGCAACTGAGGAGCCAAGCTCGGACTCTCGACCCCTCGCTCAGCACCGAAGACTTCAAGGCCGTTTGGGGTCCGTTCGTAGATGACGCGGAGTCGCCGCTGCTCGTCTTGAGCAATCCGACCGTCTACCGCTTCGTGAACGAAGCCGACCCCAGCTCTTTGGCACGCCGCGCGATCCAACTTACTCCAGAGCAGACACGCTCACTTCTTGACGCGCCTGAGTTCAAGGGTCAATACACTGGAGGCGAGTCGCCACGACTTATTCCGTCGCTGGGGATGTACACCGGAATGGGTGAAGCCGTCGGCGTGTACCGCCTTACAGACCTCCTGCGCGCATCGAATAAAACCATACTGCTAAGGCAAAGTCGTCAGGTTAGCGCCGCCGAACTGAAGTATCGCAACGTGATCCTGCTCGGCAGTATCTACGTCAACGAATGGTCGCGCAGACTCCCGACCGTCGAGAACTTCGTGTACACATTCTCTGCGACCATCGAGAATCGCGATCCACTTCCCGGCGAGGAGCGAGAATATAAGCCACAGTTTAATGAACAGACGGGAGAGATGTCAGTTGACTATGCGTTGATCACTGTCAAGCCGAATGTCTCGGGCGAGCACGCAGTCATGACGCTTGCGGGGATCTTTAGTGAGGGGACTGAAGCGGCGGCCGAATTCGTAACCACGCGGAATCACTTGAATCTTTTGGGGCAGCGTCTTCGCCAACTCGGCGGAAAGAATGCGCCTCCGAAGTACTATCAGGCGCTTCTCAAGGTCGAGGTTGAGAACGGCACGCCGACTACCATCACTCTTCTTTCTCTCCGCGCACTTGCAGGTGGCAGCTAAATTGTGATTGGTAAGCTCGTCAGAAATCCAATTCCCTCATTCGCGATTCGGGTTTACGGCGTTATCGCGTTAGGCTGAGTTTCACCACCAACCGCCGGCCATTACTCACCTCTTCAGTTTTAAAAAGAAGCAAGTTGCCCCGCCGTCCGCCATCGACAGCCGGTAGGGGTTTATTCGGTTTATTTATGCGGCGTCTTATTCAGCTTCTCGGCTAACTTCAAAATGCCACCGCTCAGCAAGACGATATCTCGCAGGTCCCGGCGGGCTCGTTCGGACTGTGGCAGATCGACAACGTCGGGCTGCTTAAAGAGGGGATTTTCGGTAAAGCTGTCAATCCGCTTACAAATCGTCACCAGTGCGCCCTTCATTTGGTTTTCCCCAAGCTCAACCGGTTTGGTTTCTTCCTTCTTTTCGCCCTGACCGGATTCGTGGGTAAGGTGCGCCTTAAGCCTACTGGCTCGCTTACTGATTTCCTCGGTCTCGGCGGTGATGAATTTATAATCCAGCGGCTTCTCTGACAACAGGTGGCGCGCGACGTTGTTGCGCCTAACCTGGATGGCCTTGAAGTCCTCCCGCATCTGTTTGGCCCCAGCCTCAAAGTCTGGCGCATCCGCCTTTCTAGGGCCCCTCATCTCGGCGCTGCGCAGTTGCGCCTCCCTTTGCTGCCTCTCGCGTACTTCGCCGAATGGATCTTTCACTGCCGGAGCAGTAGGAATATTCCCCTGGCCCCTAGCCGCGTTGGGGGCGAGAGTGAGCAAGCAAACCGCCGCCACAAATGCGATCTGACTTGTCGCCGAAAGCGCTCGATGGTTTTCCATAGCCGATCTCCTTTCACTGTGAGGGACTCAGTATAAGATACTAACTTGGCGGGTGAAACCGAAGTCAACGATTTCTCTTGTCTGAATCCTGTCCTCACTTCCTGTTCACATCCCAATCCCCTTTAGATGATAACGTTGCGTGTCGTAGTGGCGGTCAACATCGACCGTGTCGATCTTTCCCAGCACCGTAGAAATGTCTATCAGCGATAGATCGCAAGCCGGTGCAATTCCGCGAGACGACACCATCTTGCCGAAGTCGCCGTCGGCAACTGCGTCCGCCGCCCGCGCGCCGAATAACAACCCCATGATACGGTCCACCGGCGAAGGTGGACCACCACGCTGCGGGTGACCAAGAATTACCGAACGCGCCTCGTAGGACGTATCACTCAAAATTCTTCGGGCCAGGACTTCGGCAATGCCACCAAGCCGCGCGTGGCCGAATGCGTCATGTCGGTCGTCCATGATTATCAGCTCGCCGTCTTCCGCGTAGGCGCCTTCAGCAACGACGATTACCGAGTAACGCGGGCGCTGCGGGTCGCGTGGATGCGAGGTTGAATCTCCGAGCTTATCCTTCAACAGGCGGTAGACCTTTTCGTACCGAAACGGGTGTTCGGGAATCAGGATAATGTCGGCCTGACCCGCAAGGCCCGACCAAAGAGCCAGGTGGCCCGAGTGGCGCCCCATTACTTCGATCACCTGAACCCAGCCGTGCGAGCCGGCGGGCGTGCGTGACCTTTCGATGACTTCAGTTACGTTTCTTAGCGCCGTGTCAAAGCCCAGCGTGTAATCTGTTCCTGCCAGATCTTTATCGATAGTTTTGGGAATACCGACGATAGGCACCGCCATTTCTGATAGGCGTGCGGCAACGCCCAGCGTGTCTTCCCCACCGCAGACGACGATAGCGTCGAGTTCGAACTTTTTAATGTTGGCGATCACCTCTGACGACCGGTCAATTCGTTCTCCGAACTCATTGGCTGTTTGAAAAGGATTGGTTCGGGACGAACCGAGATTAGTCCCGCCGTCGCGATCCCAGCGACGGACAGTTGCGCGCTCAAGCGTTACGACGTCGAATGGAGGGTCGAGCAAGCTTAGCCAACCGTCGCTGAGGCCCACTGTTTCAATCCCACGTTCTGAGGCACGATAGACCAAACCCTTGATAGCGGGGTTCAGACCTGGCGCGTCGCCGCCTCCCGTCAACACACCGATCCGTTTTGCCTGACTCATTGGAACCTAAAATACTCCTTAATAAAATTCGTTATGTAAATAGCACCATATCGTACACGCGACGGTCGCTGACAACGACGGTCCGTGAAAAAGTAATCCGAATTTTGGTAATTGGTTTTAAAGATGGCCGCACAGGTTGGATGAATCGAATCGGGTGCTTCAATTTCTGTCTACAATTGGAAACCTGGTACTTCTAAGAAGGATCTACTGAAGCCAAGACTCGCTGCGCCAAGCAATCCAGCGTTGTCTCCACACTCACCTTGCCTGACCTTGACATTGGCTGCCGGCAATGGAAACGCTCGTTCGCGCATCTGTTGAATTGCGTGTTCTGCGAATAGATCCCAGGCGTTGGCAACGCCGCCTGCGATGACAATCATTTCCGGGTTGAGGACGTTGACCAGATTCGCCAGTCCGACTCCCAGGTAGGTGCCCATGCGACGGAAAATCTCCAAAGCGAGTTCATCACCTTCCTGAGCCGCGCGGTAGACCTTCTCAGCAGTCAACTCCTCGTCCTTATGTAGAGTTGAAATTGGATAACCCGGCAAGGCATCGATCGTCATGCGAACGATCGCTGTCGCGGATGCATAAACTTCAAGACAGCCTTCGGCGCCACACCCGCATACGACCCCTCCAAACGGGTCAATGGCCATGTGACCGATCTCGCCGGCAGAACCATCAGCTCCTCGCCACAATTTGCCATCGAGTATGATCCCGCCACCCACGCCTGTGCCCAGTGTTAGACAGGTGATCGTTCCCGCGCCGCGAGCCGCGCCTTGCCACATTTCACCTACTGCGGCGGCATTCGCGTCGTTCTCAATTAAGGCGGGACGGCGAAGTTCGCTCTGAAGCGCGTCAGCGAGACGAAAGCTCGCCAGGCAGGGAATGTTTGGCGCGGTTTCAACGACGCCTTCCTCTACGTCGATCGTTCCAGGTACTGCTACGCATGATCTAACGATGACGCCGCGTTCGCGAGTTTGGCTTTCACACTCACGCGCCATCTCAACTAACGCGCCCACTATGTCCTTTGCCTCCGACCATCGAGGCGTAGGCTTCTTCAACCGATGATAGACGCATCCGTTCTCATCAATCGCAGCGGCCCGAAGGTGTGTGCCGCCGAGGTCTGCTGCAAATACGAGTTTCGTTTCGTTCGATTGCGGATGGGCCATTAGATTGCGCTAACGAGTCTCTGCAGGTTTCAACTGCGCTTGCGCCCCGCCATATCCAGACCAACGGCAGCGACCAGGATCGCTCCCTTGATAATGTTCTGCATGTAAGGCTCTACATTCTTCAAAGACATTCCGTTATCCAGACTCGCCATAATGAGCGCACCGAGCACAGCACCAAACACGGTGCCGCGACCTCCCATCAAACTTGTGCCGCCGATTACGCAAGCCGCAATCGCGTCGAGTTCCAACAATTGGCCCGCGTCAGGCGATGCGCTGCCAACCCGCGCCGTATAAATAATTGCGGACACACCTGACAGGGCGCCCATGATGCAGAACACTGCCAACAGATGGCGTCGGATATTTATGCCGGACAGACGCGCTGCATCCGGGTTTCCTCCTATTGCGTAGAGGTATCGACCGAACGTCGTGTTCTGAGTTAGAAACGCTCCTGCGAGAGCGATCGCCAGGAAAATTATTACCGGAACAGGAATTCCGGCGTAACGCCCCGGGGCAATCTCATAAGCGTTCATCATGTAGATGAACCCGACAACCGCCAGTGACGGCCCGAGAATTCGGAGCAGCAACATCCCTGGACCTGACGCCGTCAGGCCGTGTTTCTTCCGCGAACGAGCCCGAGAGAAGTTCAGCCAAACAATGGCAGCCACAGCGATTGCTGCGATGGCCCAACCAATCATTGGGCCAACATAATCCTGTCCGATTGCCTTGAATGATTGCAGCCGTATGGGAATAGTCTCGCCGCGGCTTAACCCCAGGATTACGCCACGCCAGGCGAGAAGCCCACCGAGCGTCACAATGAACGCGGGAACATTGACATATGCGGTCAACGAACCCTGGATTCCTCCAATCAGAATTGCAACCGCAATCCCGGCGCTGATTGATGGGATGAGTCCCCATCCCAACCATCCCTGCGCTATGGCCGCGATGCCACCCGCGAGTCCCACTACCGAACCGACCGATAGATCGATTTGGCCGGTAATGATTACCATCAGCATGCCAACCGCCAGGACGCCGGTGACGGCGGTCTGCCGCATCAGGTTTGAGAAGTTTCTTGGATCGAGAAAGAGTTGATCAGTCGAATAGTGAAAGAAGATCCAGATCGCCACCAACGCGAAAACCATCGTGTATGCCCGGAGCACATCCGTTGAAATCTTGAGCGATCCGATAGTCGTTTGCCGCGTAAGCTGATCAACTTCTTTCACGGGGGTGAAATCGGATGTGGCAGGAGGTCGTTCAGTCTCAGGCTGGTTAGCTGAATCGTTCATTCCGCCTCTCACTTTCCTTTCAGGCTGCGACTCGAGTGTGACCTGTCGCACAAGCCATAACAGCTTCGGGGGTTGCAGTGAATCGAGTGAATTCGCCGGTCTGTTTACCTTCATGCAAGACGACGATTCGATCAGAAAGACCAAGTACTTCCGGTAACTCAGATGATACGAGCACGATAGCAAGTCCCGACTTCGCCAGCGCATTTATCTGGGCATAAATTTCCTGCTTGGCTCCTACATCGATGCCGCGCGTGGGTTCATCGAGAAACAGAACGCGGGGCTCAGTCAAAAGCCATTTCGCCAAAACCACCTTCTGCTGATTGCCACCTGACAACGTTCCCGCTACGGTGAACACCGATTTGGCTTTCACACGCAGGTTATTCATCGCCCGCTCACCTGCAGCTGACTCAGCATCGACGCTGGTAATGAACCGGCCGGAGATTTGACGTAAACCGGCGAGAGTCATGTTGTTCAGAATTGTCTGATCCAGGACGAGTCCGAAACGCTTCCGGTCCTCTGTTACAAAACCAATTCCCTGTTTAATTGCATCGGCCGGACTTTTTATTTCAACGCGTTTTCCTTCAACTCTGATTTCTCCTGAAACGAGCCCAGCGTGCGCGCCGAATATCGCCATCAGCAGATCACTGCGGCCGGCACCCATCAAACCCGCGATGCCCAGGACCTCGCCTTGTCTAACCGAAAACGACACATTGTCAACCAATTTCTTTTGAGGAATATCCGGGTCACTGACCGTCATTCCAGCCGCCTCGAACATCACATCGCCCTTCACATGCTCAAACGTCGGGAAGATGTCGCCGACTTCCCTGCCCACCATTCGCGCGATTACCTGAGACTCAGTCCATTCAGGCGTTACGTTCGTGCCAACCGTTTTTCCGTCGCGCAGAACAGTTATTCGATCACTGATTCGAAACACTTCGTCGAGCTTGTGAGAAATGTAGATCATCCCAACACCGCGCTCTCGAAGTTTCTGCAAAATGCCGAAGAGCGTTTCAACTTCACTGTCCGTCAAGGCGGCAGTTGGCTCGTCAAGAACCAGCACCTGAGCATTGTGAGAAAGAGCCTTGGCGATTTCCACGAGTTGTTGTTGGCCGATGCCCAGGCCGCGAACTGGTGTTAGGGGATCGATTGAAAGGTGCAGATCGGCGAGTAGGCCTTGCGCGCGACGGTAGAGTTCATCCCAGCGAATAACGCCCAGCCTGGTTGGCTCTCGACCGAGAAAGATGTTCTGTCCCACAGTCATCTCTCTGACGAGAGACAACTCCTGATAAATAACAGCTATGCCGGCCTTCTCAGCTTCTCGAACTCCTGCAAAACGTTGCGCGGTTCCTTCGATGAGGATCTCGCCACCATATTCCCCGTGAGGATAAACTCCACCGAGTATTTTAATCAGAGTGGATTTGCCCGCTCCGTTCTCGCCTACCAGCGCGTGAACTTCGCCGCGATGTAAATCAAAGCTAACACCATCAAGTGCGCGAACACCGGGGAAACTCTTGGTGATGTCCCGCATTTCGAGGAAGGCAGAATGGGAAGGTTCAGCCATGTTTTCGAGTTGATCGTCAGAAGGCCGTACGGAGCAAAACTTCGCTTTTTCTTCTCTTATTAACACCGAGCTTCAGCCCGGTGAAGCAAAGGGATTCATACAAGGAAACCGTTTAACGGTTTCGCTCTGTTCATGGTTTCGTAGACACGGGCTAAAGCCCGGTGCTAATGAGATCCGACCCCTTAAACATGGAATCGGTGGACACCGTAGCTTCAGATTCCTATCTCACTCCGGCTTCGGACATTTTTCCGGAGGAATGCCGGAGCATATATCCTCAAGCTTGTGATAACCATCCTTCACGATGGTGCTTAGCATGTTGTTGCGATCGACTGCCACAGGCTCAAGCAAAATCGCGGGCACTTTCTTAAACCCGTTGTCGATTGTTTCTGTCGTCGCCACCTGTTCGCCGCGTGCCATCTTTACAGCTGCGTCCACCGCGCCATATGCCAGGGGCTGAATGGATTTGTAAACCGTCATGGTCTGCTTACCTTCCATGATTAGTTTCAAAGACGGGAGATCCGCATCCTGTCCGGAGACCAACACTTTGCCGGCAAGGTTCTGGCCTTCCAGCGCCTGCACCGCCCCGCGCGCGGTGCCGTCATTCGAGCAGACGACTGCGTCGACCTGATTGTTTACGAGCGTCAGAGCGTTCTCCACAATTTTCAGCGCTTCGTTGGGCTGCCACTCCTTGGCGTACTGATCAGCCACGATCTTCACATCGCCGCGATCAACCGCTGGCTTTAACACATTCATCTGTCCCTGATGCAACAACAGTGCGTTGTTGTCCGTAGGAGAGCCGCCAACTATCACAAAGTTTGCTGGTTTCTTATTAACGTGATCGAGCAAGGTACTGCGCCTGCATCTCACCCATCTTCACGACCTGGTGCGACAGGTACAGATCGACGTCGGAGTTCTTAATCAAACGGTCGTAAGAAATAACAGGCACGCCCTGCCGGTGTGCGGCTTCTACGATTGAAGCCGCTACCTCACCGTTGTGCGGCGCCACGATCAAGCACATCGACGCCCTGCGTCAACAGGTTCTCGGCTTGCTTGATCTGCAAGCTGTCATCCCCATTCGCTACCTGCACCGATATCTGGTGGCCCAATTCCTTCGCGCGCTTCTCCACCAGATCTTTGTCACGCTGCCAGCGTTCTTCCTTAAGAGTGTCCATCGAAAAGCCGATGCTAATGGGGTCGTTTGGTCCTTTCTTCTTTCGGGCCGTCGATCGTGGTTCCGCCGCTATTTGTTTATCGAACCGGATACACATGCGCCGGCAATCAGTCGCGAAAACTATCAGGAGAGACGTTAAAACTGAACGTTGCATTGAAAACATTTTTTTCTCCATGTTTTTAGTAGAATAGAAATCCTCCACCGCGAACCAAGTCCACTCGAGACAAGCGCGCAACCCTTGAGAAACAAGGTCGCTTGATCAGGGGGAAGCACCAAGTACTCGTAGCGATAAAGCTGAAATCCAACTGCCGGTGGCCGCAAGCTTATCAGAGTCTCGGCTGAATTACATTCGCGAGTTTGTATTCTGGGAAGAATGTTTTGTGCCGCAGGCGAATAATCTTATCGACTATATCCTGTATCGGATGTATTTTGTATGCAGTCTACTCAGTTGCAAGCGTCTAATTTTTCAATTCCCCCTGTCCATCTTTAAGAACCGGCTTCCCGGCCCCGAGCCCTGGCGTAGTGCTAAACGCACGGTTTTGGGCAAAGGAGATCTGGCAAACCGATCGATTAGCCTGAGGAGGCCCACTATGAATCGAAGCACGAGTGCTTTTATGCGAACGTTTTTGCTTACCCTTATCTTCTGTCTGCAATACCGGCAGTGCAAGCTCAATTCAAGGCTGGGGTTCAGGGAACGGTTACGGACACTGCAGGTGGGCTTAGTACCCGAAGCCACAGTAACGCTAACGAATACCGAAACTAGTACATCCCAGGAAACTACAACCAGCTCCGAGGGCTTTTACCGTTTCTCCGGCTTAGCTCCGGGCAAGTATTCACTCACAACTGAGAAGCCAGGCTATAAGAAGTCCGTCCTCGAGACAGTCACGATTGGCGCTGAGAATGTCCAGGGTATCGATGTTCTTCTTGAGACTGGTGACGTCACCGCAACCGTCACCGTCACCGACGAAGCATCGTCACAAGTTGAAACGGAAAACGCGAACGTCGGCGGCGCGATCACGGCGCAGGAAATTCAGCGTCTACCGCAGGTCGGCCGCGATCCTTACTCGCTTGTCCGCACCGCACCCGGCGTCTTAGGTGACACGGCGCGAGGCGGACCCGGCAACAGGGCCACTTTTCTTCCTGGCACCGAAGAGGTTGGCGGAGGTTCCAACACGGGCGTCTTTCAGACGGAGAACCAGGTGCAGATCAGCTCGAACGGCCAACGCGTGTCGAGCAACAACTTCATGGTTGATGGCGTAAGCGTCAACAGTCTAGGCCTGGGCGGAGCAGCTGTTGTGACACCGAATCAAGAGTCGGTTAAGGAAGTCTCGGTCGTTTCAAGCAGCTACAGTGCGGAGGACGGGCGCAACACAGGCGCCCAGGTGAAGGTCGTTTCGCAGAACGGTACCAACGATTTTCACGGCAGCGCAGTTTTCAATTATGGCTCGCCGAAACTGAACGCATTTAATAAGTATCGTGGCCCAGACAATATCCCTGCCACCAATCTCATCTGCCAGGGTAAGGCGTTCACCGCCAGCCGCTGTCCGGAGAAGGTGGACATTTGGGAAAGAAAGTTCGCCGGCAGCCTGGGTGGGCCAATCTATTTGCCACGATTTGGCGAGGGTGGTCCCAGCTATTTCAGTGGTAAGAACAGGTTGTTCTTCTTCTTTTCCTACGAGGGTCTCCGCCGAAGCAGCACCACCTTTCAAGACCTGTTTGTCGAGACGCCCGAGTTTCGTCAATACGTACAGAACGTACGGCCCAATAGTCTGGCGGCACAGCTCTTCAGCGTTTCCGGCATTGCGCCCCGTATCGTCACTCAGGGATTGACACCAGGTGCGCCACCAAACGGAACGCCCATTATCGGTGCGGCAGGCTTGAGCTACGACATTGGCTCAATAAACCGACCACAAGGTCAAAAGATCGGCGCGATACAAACCCTCGACGGAATACCCGACGTGACATTCGCGCGCGTGGCATTTCCCAACAGCACTAAGGGCAACCAGTACAACACGCGCATCGACTACAATCACGGCGATAACCAGTTCGCAGTTAGCACCTACATAACTAAACTTAGCGATTTTGCGGCCTCCCGGTCGGGACGTCCTTTCCAGGACATATTGTTTGAGCCCGTTAACACGGCTGCAACCGCAACCTGGATACGCACGATTTCGCCGACGCTTCTCAACGAGGCACGCTTCAACTTCACCCGCTTTCATGATGACGAAGTGAAGAGTCTGGGTGCAGCGAATCTAGTCATCCCGGCGCTGAATACCAACGGCTTCAACTTCACCGGTGGGCCTGGCTTGGGCATTCCCGGCGGTGGCGGTTTGAACTACGGCATTGATTCAGCACTTCCGAAAGTCCTAACTCAAAACACGTTCGAAGTTCGCGATACTCTGACCTGGGTGCGCGGCAATCAGGCGTTCAAGTTCGGTGGCGAAGTTCGCCGCGAGCAGGACAACAGCAACCGGCGCATACGCTCGCGGCCCGAGTATTCTTTCGACAACATACTCTCTCTGGCCAACGACGCGCCCTTCTTTGAAAACACACAGGACATTGATCCGTTAACAGGTGCGCCGCCCGACAGCCAGCGCTATTTCCGCACGGGTTCAGTTGGTTTGTTTGTGCAGGACGACTGGAAGTTCCGACCAAACCTAACTGTTAATCTGGGAATGCGATGGGAATACCAATCGCCGCTTACCGAAACTCAAGGGCGACTGAGCAACTACGAATTTGGCCCGAACGGCGTGATTGATGGTCGCGTAGTCCGAGTCGATAAGCTGTACGATAGCGATTTAAACAACTTCGCGCCGCGTCTCGGTATCGCCTGGAGTCCGCGTTTTAATGAGGGAACGCTGAGGAATCTTCTTGGCGAGGACAAACTAGTCATTCGCGCCGGGTTCGGCATCTTCTATGATCGCCACTTCACAAATCTCTTCAACAACTCGCGGTTTCAATACTCCGTTCTCGGCAGCAGGTGTAGGCCTCTGTTGCGGCACCCCAACCGACCCGGATGGAACGGGTCAGATTCTCTATTCTTTCGGTTCGCCCAGTAACCCATTGTCGTATCCGGCCAACCCGGCCCTGCGCGGTGGTATCGATCCGATAACGGGTGGGCTACTTATTCCGGGTGGCCCGGTGACACTGCCCGGCGGCTTTATCCGGCGTGACATTCCCATCGAGATCAATGGAGCGCCCAGGGACCTGCCGAACGCCTATGTGTACAGTTACTCGCTGGATTTTCAATATCAACTTCCATACGGCAATTGCCACCTCGCTCGGATATCAGGGGAGCATGGGTCGAAAGCTCATTCGCACCGTTGACCTTAATCGCTACTATCCTGGCGACTCTTTCAACTGCATCGGTTGCGTCAACCAGAAAGATGAAGTGCAGGAGGCGACAGCTAATGGCACTCCGATCACGCCGCGACTGACGGGGAACCCGAACTTTGATCGCATCTTCTTTCCGCTGCCCGACGTGAATTCGAGCTACAACGCGATGATCCTGCGTGCAACGCGACGATACACCGGCGGCTTCCAGATGGAGGGCGTTTATCGATGGGCTAAGAGCATTGATACCAGCTCGTTTGGTCGCGGCGCACAACAAACCGATCCAAGCGATCAGCGACTCAATCGTGGGCCATCGGATTTCGATGTTCGTCACAACTTCATTCTGACCGGACTGTGGGACATTCCGCTCTTCCGCAATCGCTCAGATTTTGTCGGCAAAGCGTTTGGCGGATTCCAGATCAACGGCATTCTTCAGCTCCATTCAGGTTTCCCCTGGACGCCTCAGCAGGGTTGCTGCTTCTTTGATCGTCCCGGCGACGCAGCCAACGATGCTAACGGCGATGGCAAAGGTAACGACTTTCCGACGCAATACTTTGGCGGCGCGATTGCGAACCCGACGAATCAGGACTTTATCAACGGTCTTTTCCCAAATGGCGGACGCAACGCGTTTGGCGTTATCGAAGATTGCAACAACTTTCCGGTCCACTGTGTGACGACGCTTCTGCGCGGTCCTGCGGGTGTCGGGCGGAATTCTTTCCGAGGGCCAAACTACCGGTCAGTGGATCTCAGCGTCGTCAAGCAGACGAGACTGCCGAGTTTTCTTCATCTCGGTGAAGCCGCGAACCTTGAAGTTCGGGCCAACTTCTTCAACGTCTTCAATATTCTCAACCTTCCTCCGTTCCAAACCGGCGGGCGGAGCAATACCGATTTCACTAATACGGGGAGACTTCGGGCGCGCTTTAAGCGCCCTTGCTGGACGAGTCACAGAGCTGCAATTTCGATTCAGCTTCTGATCTCGCGCACGGAATCCAGGCAATGGATGGGCGTGTAGCCCATCCATTTGCATTTGCCCGTTTTCCGTAGACAATGTTTATAGAACCAGCGATTTCGCAATTATCCTGCCCATGGAGCGAAACGTAACGTGCATCCCCATGAACATAGCGCTCCGCTGGAGCGCATGTTCTAAACCTAGCCTTTGTCTATAAACATTCGGCTCCTACGGAGCCAGGTCTAACTCTGTTCATTACTGTACGCCGGAGGAAAAATCTAGATGAAGTCAGTGAAGTTAAGTTGCCTGCTAGTGGTCCTCGCGGTCCTCACTTCACTTTCACCAGCCCCGTCGAGAGTTCTCCGCAGGATCGCATTGAGCAGCGGATCAATTCATTGCTCGCACGCATGACGCTGGAAGAGAAGCTGGGCCAGCTGCAGCAACTCGACGGCGAAGCCAACGGAAACTTTCGCCCCGAGCACGTGGAGATGGTCCGCAAAGGGCTTCTGGGATCCACGCTGAATGTGCGCGGTGCAGCACGAACCAATCAGCTACAGCGGGTGGCGATGAATGAGTCGCGCCTGAAGATACCAATCTTATTTGGTTTCGATGTGATTCACGGCTATCGCACTGTCTTTCCAATTCCCGCTCGGCGAAGCCGCAACCTGGGATCCGGCAGCCGTGGAGCGGAGTGCCTCGATTGCAGCGAAAGAAGCAAGGGCGGCAGGAGTCCACTGGACATTCGCGCCGATGGTCGACATCGCCCGCGATGCACGCTGGGGAAGAATCGCTGAAGGCTCAGGTGAGGATCCATTTCTTGGCTCGGCAATGGCTCGCGCCCGCGTGCTGGGTTTCCAGGGCAATAACTACAGCGCACATGACAAGGTCGTCGCCTGCGCAAAGCATTGGGTGGCTTATGGAGCAGCTGAAGCAGGACGCGACTACAACACCACAGATATGTCCGAACGCACTCTGCGCGAAGTTTATTTTCCTCCTTTCAAGGCAGCGGTGGATGCGGGAGTCGGCACATTCATGAGTGCCTTCAATGATCTCAATGGCGTGCCTACTTCGGCCAACCCGTTCACGTTGACGCAGGTGCTCGCGCAACGAATGGAAGTTTGATGGCATGGTTGTAAGTGATTACGAATCCGTCAGAGAGCTCATGAATCACGGACTCGCCGCAACCGAGAAAGAAGCAGCCGAAGCAGGGCTCAACGCCGGTACTGACATGGAGATGGTCAGCCGGCTTTACAACAAGCATGGAGCGGAACTTCTCAAGGAGCGAAAACTCTCACTGGCCAGGATCGACGAAGCAGTGCGCCGCATTCTGCGCATTAAGTTTCGACTCGGACTTTTTGAGAAACCTTACGCCGACGAAACGCGAGAAGCCAGCTCGATATTCACACCCGAACATCTCGCCGCTGCGCGCGAAATTGCCGCTCGCTCGCTTGTGCTTCTGAAGAATGAAGGTGATGTGCTGCCGCTGAGCAAGACACTTAAGACAATTGCGATCATTGGCCCATTAGCGGATAGCCAGAAGGACATGATTGGCTCGTGGACAGGCGACGGCAAACCGGAGGATGCAGTCACGCTGCTGGCCGGAGTTAAATCAAAAGTATCGCCACAAACGATCATCAAATATGCCAAAGGTTGCGAACTTAACGACGATTCGACTGCCGGATTCGATGAAGCCGTTCGCATCGCTCGCGAATCCGACGTTGTAATAGTTGCTGTCGGCGAATCCGCGGAGATGAGCGGTGAAGCGGCGTCGCGCAGCTCGCTTGATTTACCGGGCACGCAAATGCAGTTGATCAAAGCTATTCATGCGACCGGGAAACCGTATGCAGTTGTTTTAATGAACGGTCGTCCACTCACGATCAACTGGGCGGCTGAGAATTCGCCGGCGATTCTTGAGACGTGGTTTGCAGGCACACAAGCAGGGCATGCGATTGCTGATGTGTTGTTTGGTGATGTGAATCCCGGCGGGAAGTTGCCGGTAACGTTTCCGCGAGCCGTCGGACAGGTGCCGCTTTACTACAACCACAAAAATACTGGCCGGCCGCCGGATGCGAAAAATAAATACACTTCCAAGTATCTTGATGTGCCCTGGACGCCGCAATTCCCTTTTGGTTTTGGACTCAGCTACACGAAGTTCAAGATTTACTAACCCGCAACTGAGCGCTCAACGCGTGGGCACTAACGGTAGTTTGACGGTAACAGTGGAAGTGGAGAACGTCGGCAAACGCGCGGGCGATGAAGTGGTTCAACTCTACATTCGCGACATGGCGGCGAGCGTAACTCGCCCGGTAAAAGAACTGAAGGGTTTTCGTCGGGTCAGCCTTCAACCGGGACAGAAAACGCAGGTTCAGTTTCGAGCTAACTCCTGACATCTTGGCTTCTATAATCGTGAGATGAAGTTTGTGGTAGAGCCAGGTGAATTTAAAGTAATGGTAGGAGCAAACTCACAAGACTCGTTGAGACAACTTTTCAAGTTACTGGACAGTGAGAACGTAGGGAGGTGAAATGAAACGAATAGCAGTATGGGGCTTTCTGATTGCGGGAGTGCTCGGAGTCATTAGTGGTCTGCGCGACATCTTTGCTCCAGGCTTTTTCAGTATGAGTCCGCGAATACCTGGCCGAACTGACATCGTCCTGCAGTTTGTGTCGGCGGCAGCGTTCCTTCTTTTGGCCGCATTCGCAAGCAGAGGTGGCTTTGAACGTGGGCTGCGCAATAAAGAGAAGGTTTAAGTAGGCAAAGATAAGCTCCGCAGATGCAAAGAATAAAATGAATTTAAGAACTGTAATTATGCTTCTTCTGGCTACCGGGCTGGTGATGTTAATGGCCGGTCTTCGGGACATTTTCGCCCCCTCGTTCTTGAATATGAGCCTGCCAGTGAAGAGCACGTTCGATATTGCGATGCAATTCGCTGCTGCCGCGATTTTTTTGATCTCGGCTGCAGTGTTTTATAAGAGCCGCAACCAGACACGCATTAAGAATGGATAGATTGTGAGCCTCGAAGAATCCGCTCAGTCACAGCAAACCTTGAATCCAATAGCGGCATTTCCCAAACTTCTTTCCAGATTGGTAGCAGTTTTCTTGCTATTGATCTCCCTCGCTCAATACAACATAGCGCAGCAGCGTCCGGCGGAAGGTTTCAGAACAAAACCTATCCAGACCGCGCGTATTGACCAACGCGATGAGGCTTTTCTTGAAGACCTTTCGCGCCGGTCGTTTCAATACTTCTGGGAGCAAGCCGATCCCAACACCGGTTTGGTTCCCGACCGCGCCCGGATGGATGGTTCGCCTTTACAGGAAAGTCACCGCAATGTTGCGAGTATCGCAGCTACGGGTTTTGGTTTGACTGCTCTTTGCATTGCCGCCGAGCGAAAATGGATCACTTCCGAACAGGCCCGTGAACGTGTGCGCAATACACTGCGCTTTTTTGCGGACAAGGCCTTCCAGAAACACGGCTGGTTCTACCATTGGCTGGATGCGAAAACGGGCGAAAGGCGCTGGCAAAGCGAGGTCTCTTCTATTGACACTGCTTTATTACTCGGCGGAATCCTTACGGCGCGACAGTATTATCGAAACGATGCCGAGATAGTTCGACTGGCAACAAAGATCTATGAACGCACCGATTTCCGCTGGATGCTTAACGGGCACGCAACGTTATTGTCCCATGGGTGGAAACCGGAGACAGGCTTTCTAAAACCTCGATGGGACACTTATAGCGAAGACACCATTCTTTATTTGCTCGCAATCGGGTCGCCGACACATCCGATTTCGCCGAATGCCTGGTACGCGTTGTGGCGTGATCGCTATCGCTATGAAGGTCACGCTTACTTCACAACTATTGGCGTTCCATTGTTTATGCACCAGTACGCGCATGCCTGGATCGATTATCGAAATCGTCGGGAGACGAGAGGCGATCGCATCGACTATTTTGAGAATTCGAAGAGCGCCACGTTGGCCCATCGCGCGTTCTGCATAATCCTGTCTCACGAATTTCCCGGGTATCGGACCAAATGTTTGGGGTATCACTGCCTCGGATAGCGCTAAAGGTTATTTGGCGTGGGGTGGCCCGCCCCGCGACCCGGCAATTGACGGTACGGTAGTACCTTCTGCCGCGGGCGGCTCGCTGATGTTTACTCCTGAAATCTCAGTTAGTGCTCTGCGCGCCATGCACGATCAGTATGGCAAGCAGATCTACGGGAAGTATGGCTTCGTCGACGCATTCAATCCCAATACTGGTTGGGTAGACAGCGATGCGATTGGGATCAATGTCGGAATAATTCTTCTGAGTGCGGAGAATATGCGAACCGGAAATGTTTGGCGCTGGTTCATGCAAAACGGAGAGATTCCGCGGGCGATGGGATACGTCGGCCTGGTCAAATATGCTAAACCCGTGCGCGTGACAAACCGACGCCTAAGAAAAGCTTCGTAACAGATGGTGATCGCGAATTCAACATGGAAGTGCAACGAGTTACACTGCATCGCTGTGGAGGAAACGAGAGTTCCCCTCCCTTTGGGAGGGGTTAGGGGAGGGCTTGCGACGACATACCTTTTTGTCCTGTAGGAAGCGTCAACGTTCGCAGTCCGGGTCACGTTTGCATAATGCGCAACCTAACAGGAGTTGACGCTACCTACAAATTACAAGAGTCTTGTTCGCTCCCAAGCCCTCTCCCCTGCCCTCTCCCAAAGGGAGAGGAGACTGGACTGCTTCAGTAAGTTATCTGATCGTAAGTTTGCGGGGAGTGCCATCATCCGGAACCGTCGTCACCCGGGGCACCCTGCTTTCTGACTTTATTACAAAGGCAAAATTTCGTGGGCCAGGTTTATAAAGACCTGATGGAGCTCCCATCGTCACCGTGTAGCCGGTTGCAGACCGTTCGACGTTGATGGTTGTTCTGCGAAAGCCCTGCTGTTCATAAGCCGGACTGATCCCGTCATCTTCGTAGAGTAAAGTTGACGCGGCGCCATTACTGTCAGGATAGATGCTGAATGTGATCGGGTCGACCGGCTTTTCGTTCACAAAATTCAATCGGGGGCCGCTCGGAATAATGGCGCCACCTCGCACGAACAGCGGCACGGTCTCCAGTGGAGCGTCGACGGTTATTGTCGTGCCGCCTTCATACTTCTTGTTGGTCCAGTAATCGTACCAAACACCTTTCGGCAAATAGACCAACCGCCTGGTCACGTCTGGCTTCAACACAGGCGCCGCCAGCAGATCGTTTCCGATCATGAACTGATCGTCGAGATTGTAAGTATTGGGATCGTCCTGGTAGTTCAGCACCAGCGGGCGAAACGGCGGCACCCCAGTCCGGTGTGCCTCCTCCAGGGTGGTGTAGAGAAAGGGCAGCAACTGATACCGCAACTTCAGATACTTGCGAATGATGTCTTCGTAGTGTTTTCCAAAGCGCCACGGCTCCTGATCGTAACCGTCGATCACCTTGTGATTGCGACAAAAGGGCGCGAGAAAACTCACCTGATACGAACGCACCAGCAACTCGCCGTTGCCGCGGCCAATAAATCCGCCGACATCGCCGCCGACAAATGGTTCCCCCGAAAGTCCAAGCGTTGCAAACATCGGAACACTGAGCTGCAGCGATTCCCATGTGCTATTGGTGTCGCCGGTCCACATGGTCGAATACCGCTGAATGCCGGCATACCCGGCGCGCGTGATGACGTAAGGACGCTCGTTCGGCCGAAGTTTCTGCAGCCCCTCGTAGGTTGACTCGGGCCATCAGAAGGGCAAACACGTTCCGGTTTTTTGCGTGCGTCGACTTTTCCCCTTCGTCATGACTCACCACGTCAATTTGATTCTTGCCGGTTTGATCGACAAAGTCAGACGGCTCGTTCATGTCGGTCCAAATACCGGCGACGCCGTGGTCAAGGTAAGCGCGGTGCAGAGCGCCCCACCATGAGCGAGCGTCGGGCAATGTGTAGTCCACGAATACGCTTTCGCCGGGCCACACCCTGGGGACAAACAAGTCGCCATTCTTCCGACGTTGAAAGTACTTGCGCTCGAGTCCCTGGTCGAAGACGTAATAGCGCTGCTCCTGAGGCTCCAGTTCCGGAGTTATGGAAGTAACGCGCCCAGTACTCGGTGGAACAGGTTGATGCTTGACTCCCGGATCGACGATCGTTACTAACTTCACCCCCTGCCTGCCGAGTTTCTCAGCTAACGATTTGGGACTTGGAAAGCGACTTCTGTCCCAGGTGAACACCCGGTAGCCTTGCATGTAATCGATGTCGAGGTGCACCACATCAAGCGGTAAATCTCGCTGGCGATATTGCCTCACAACTTCCTCGACCATCGTGTCGGGGTAATAACTCCAACGGCTCTGCTGGTGGCCCAGCGCCCACAAAGGTGGCATCGGCATGTGACCAGTCAGGTCAGCGTAGCGGCTTAGAATCTTCTTTATCGATGGCCCATAGAAAAAGTAGTAGTTTAGCTCGCCGCCCTCAGCTCCAAACCACGCGCGCTGCTGCGAAGATTTTCCGAAGTCAAAATAACTCCGGTAGCTGTTGTCAAAGAAAATTCCGTAGGCAGTGCGGTCCCGTGAGTCCGATGTAGAACGGAATGGTTTGGTAAATCGGATCTTTGCCTTCGGTGTATCCCGGCGTGTCGGAATTCCAGTTAATGAAAGAGCTACGACGCTTGTCGAGTCGCGCAGCTTTTTCACCGAGTCCGTAAAAATGTTCATCGAAGCCAAGTTTCTTCGATGCCGCCACAAACATTCCCGCACTGGGGTCAAACAACATATTCTTCAGCAGCCCTTTCGCATCGTAAGCCATTGGCTGCTCGTCGGAATTGATCGGCGCATGTGTCTTGGCGTCGCGAAATTCAATCAGCAACGGCATGCGACGCACTAAGACCTCGATTTCATCGGTGCTTATGACGACTGCCTCGGCAGTTTCGGTGATGCTCCAACGCGTCGGCGACCAATCGTTCCTGGCAATTGCCCAGGAGTGGTCTTTCGTTGGAATGGGCTTGGCGAAAGACACTCGAACGCGAATTAAATCAGCGGCTAAAACCGAGACTTGCACCTGGGAATTGTCGCGGCAATTGAATGTGACACCACGTTCTGTTTTGGTAAAGCTTGCAACCGGTCCAATTTTTTCGAGCGTGGTGATGTCCTGGGCCAGAACTGACTTTGCCGAAGCAGTTGTCAGCACCAGAAGTGCGGCAAGACATAATAGGCGAATTGTTTGGTTCAAGTGCTTTACCTGTTTGGAGAAGATTTTCGAAAGCGCAGTCGATCGGGTTTGTTGCCTGGTGCGTGCAAATAACGCGCGCGCACAACTGCGGGTGTTTCGAGATTACGTTTAGCACGAACGTTTAGTGCGAGCCGAACAAACTGTGCCATGGACCAGGCCAAGGGCGTCGCGGAGCCTGTCCCTTCACCAATTCGAAGGTCTGGCCGCGGCGATTCCCGCTGGTCCCAGACCTGCTCGGGAATCATAAGCCCATCGTTTGCAAACTTCATCATGGCGTCGAGACTGCGATGTGCAGCGCCAAAGTTCCCCCGCGCCAACTCATACTCGCCTCTTTCGCCGGTAAGCAACGTCCACAGGCGTCCTTTGCCGGTGCGAGCGTCATAGTCCCGGCCATCCGGGCCTTCGCCATACGCGTCGTGGTTATAGCGATACCAGGCCGGGCCGTTGGGTGTGTTCACCTTAATCAATTCGTCGACTACCCTTAACGAACCAACAATCGTCGTGTCGGACGCTTTTCTGATTCCTAACCGGACCAGTTCCAGAAACCCTGCATCGACAATTAGTCGCTGGTCATAAAGGCCGCCGCCGCTGTTTATTTCGAGCGCCGCCGATGCGTTTGGATCGCCTTGAGTTATGCGAAGGTAGTATTTTCCCTTCATATGTGGGCCAGTCGTAGTAACAGTCCAACTATCCAGGCCAATCGCCCATTCATCGGCCTTATTAAGATAGGTGGTGGCCGACGCGGCATCGCCATTCACCATCGCGATGCGGGCCGCACAAACGAGCCCCGCAATCTGCGCGGCAATGGTGGCCGGTGAATATCCCGATTCCTCTTCCCAGCGGTCCTGTTCTGTGGTTGGGCCGCTGCGAACTATGAAATCTGCCGCAGGCTTAATGTGTTTCACCCAGGTGTCGCGCTCGTTGCGACCGAGTTGGTGGGCAAGCAATATAGGAAACGCCACCTGGTCCATCTGAATTCCGTTGCCAATTGTCCTGCCATCAATCCACGAATTCTGCGGAAAACTACCGTCGCGCTTTTGCTGTGTCCTGAAGAGATAGTTGAGCGCGCGATCTGCCGTAGCCCGATCGCCCATTGCCAGGAAAGCAGTGCTGACGTGATAAAGGTCGCGCGACCAAACCGCATGATAGCCGCTGACCGTTGCTTCATTAGCGTTTGGTCCACCACCCCACGGAACCGAGGGTGAAGCAGCCATCGCGCCACGATAGGTTTTGTCTTCCAGAGCTTTCAAAACCATTGCCGACATGTTGAACTGCCGCTCATACCTTGGCTCCACCCGCCGCAAGGATCGCAGATAGGCGTGCCACCCGGCGTCGTAGTCGCTACTTACCCGCGCGAAACCTTTAGCCAGTGAAGCTTGCGCGTTCATCAAGGCTTCCTCTGGCTTGGCACCAAATCCAAGCGCGAGTGTGAAGCTTCTCGCTCGGGCTACTCGCGCGACCTGAACGACGTTTCCATTTTCCGCTCGTTCATACTTGTCTGTGATAACGCCTTTTTGTTTTAGCTGGGTCAAACCATCGCTGCTACCCAGGAAGCCATTGGCCGTCTCCGAAAAACCACTGCTGGAAATCAGCGCTGATGCGACATTTGCATCTACAGCAAGCAAGGCACTGCTCTTTGTCCAACCCGTGTCATGCATCCCGCTGTTATTAAGCGATGGGTCGAAGAAGACATAGATATCACCGCCCGGCGCGGAAGCGATGTCAACTTGGATCAGAATAGTAGCGCGCTCAGGATCAGTGGCGTAGGTCTTGGTGATGACATAGGAGCCATCCTTTGCCTTATTGATTTGCTGAAAGGAAAGGGACCGCGAATCAAGGACTCGAATTTCGTGTACCGAGTCTTCTGCCTCAATCTGACATCCTCGTTGGTTGCAGATAATCAACTGGAGAGTTTGCGAATTGGGCACATCAAGTCTTGGGTAAAACACCTCGGTCATTACCCCGTTATTAAGTGTGAACCATACTTTTGAGGCGATCGTATCGGATGTACCGAAACCGTTTTTGGCTGCGCTGGGCCAATGAGCATCCTGTCCGGGAGCGCCCGGCGCTTGCCGGTTGGCTGCTTGTCCGAACAGAGCTGCTGACAACATCACGAAAATAAAAAGAGGTCTAGACAATGTGGTCTTGTTCTTTACATCCCTGGCAACAGCTAAAACCTACTTTATCTCTCGACGGAAGATGCGGTAACCCCACGCTTCTAAGGCCAGCGCCGGCAAGCCTACTGTCCGGTTTCTCGCGGTACGATCCGGATTGAACACGTCAGGCGGTAACGGCGCGCCCACGTCGGGAGTGACGTCCTTAAAGCCCGGCTGAGCCGGTACTTCAATCGAGCCCACAAACCGTTGACTCGAGAGGTTGATAGCAACCAACACTTCTTCATTCCGTGTGCGCCGCAGGTAACTAACGATGCGCGTCTCGTCGGAATTATGTAACCACTCGAGCGAACCACGCCTCAGCGCATTGCTCGAACGTCGCAACGCAGTCATCTGCTTGTAGAATCTCGGAAACTCCGGCCGGCGTTCCGCAAAAGGCCAGAAGATTGGCAGCTTTTCAAATAGCGCCGGCGCGCCTGATTCAGTCGTGTCGCCCGCCTCCATTCCGTTGTAAATGAGCGGCACGCCATCCAAAGTAAATACCAACGCCGAGGCCGCCAATGCGCCACGTTCGCCGAAACGCGCAATCGCACGACGCTCGTCGTGATTATCCGAAAACCGCATGTGCAGGGAATTCCGCGGCCACTTCTTGACTTCGTCTTCCCACGCCGCGCGAATCTCACCGGCACTCTTACGTCCCTGCAACACATCGGTTAACGCGCTGTGCATCGGCCAGGAGTAGTCCAGCTCAAACGCCTTCACCAGTAACTCAGCTTTGTGTGCTTCGGCCAGCAAGAAAATGTCGGGTTTGATTTGGTCCAATTCGGCGCGCGCGTTTTCCCAAAAATCCGTTGGGACTTCGCCGGCGACGTCACAACGAAAACCATCCAGGTCAAACTCACGAATCCAGTACTTCAACATGTCGATCATATAACGACGCAACTGCGCGTTGCTGTAGTCAAGGGCGGCGATGTCATACCAATCGTAGGGAAAGGTGATGTTGCCTTTCGCGTCGCGCTTGTAGAATTCCGGATGCTTCATCAACACACTGTCCCAGGAGGTGTGATTGGCGACGATATCAATGATCACCTTCATACCGCGCTTGTGAGACTCGGAGATTAAACGCTTAAGATCTTCTTTCGAGCCGTAGTCAGGATTGATTCCGTAATAGTCGCGCACTGCGTACGGGCTACCGATGGTTCCCTTCTTCTTTAGTTGGCCAATTGGATGTATGGGCATCAACCAAAGGATAGTCACGCCGTGTTCCTTCAAGTCATCAAGCCGAGCGGTAATCCCGTTGAAGTTTCCCTGCTGCGAAAAAGCACGCGGATAGATTTCGTAAATGACGCCGTCGCGCACCCATTCGCGGGCGGTCCTGGCGGACTTTTTCGAAACGTCATCCGCAGGGCGGGACTGTGGCGGCGTAGTTAGACTTAGAGAAAAAACTAACGCGAGCGAAACGGCTAGTCTGTTGAGCGGCAGGATCCTCATTTGGGCACCTCGCGCTTCTGCCTCACAAATGCGGGCCTATAGAAACCCGTTCGGTTTACTGTTAGTTTCAACTGTTCGGTAGTGTCTCCGGCGACCACTTCAATTGGGGCAGAGTGCGTGGCGATCCACTTGCCGGCAACTTCTTTGCGGAGTTCTGCTGATATCAGGTACTTGTAACCGGCGAAAACTTTGAGATTGAAACGCCCCTGGCTATCGGTACTAAACGTTTCAAACCACTCACGCTCAGTGAATTCGAGTGAGATTAATGCTCCGATTGCTGGCGAACCGTCGGGAAGAAACACAATACCCTCAACGGTCGCCTCCGCAAGCGGGGGCGGCAGTCGAAACTCCGGCGCTTCGTATCCCTGTCTTTCTGTTATCTCGATGATGATTGCTTGTGATGGATCGATGACTCCAGGCAGGTACGCACGTGGGTAAGGAGGGTCAGAACTTCCGGGCTGGCTTTTGGCGTTAACTGCCAGCCGGTAGCGGCCGGGGGCCACCCAATCAAACTTATAAACCCCATCAGGCGTTGAGTAGGATTCGACACTGCCTTCCGCCATCTGCGTCTCCTCACCCGCTTCATCCAGGAGCACCAGATTCAAACGGACCTGCGCGGGTTTGCCCGTATGGTCCAACACGGTACCGGTGACAGGGGACAAGGAAGTAATTGTGAAGCTTGCCCCGCTGCAGCGTCCATCGCGAATGGTCACTTCGACGGATTCAGGCCCATAAAGACTACGGAGCTCACGAGATGTCCTCGCTGTGACGCGATATTTCCCGGCGGCGAGCCCATAAAATCTAAAGCGACCTTCAGCATCCGTTTTTGCTGTCAACGATCGTCCATTTCCTTCCACGGCCACTTCGACGCTCTCCATCGGTTTTTGGCTGCGATACGAAGCGGCGTCCTGCCGTATCTCGCGATTTATTGCGCCTATAAGGCTGGGCATTGAATCGCCACGCGCTGCGCCCCGAGCAAAATCAAGATCCGCCGCTGAATGAGCCAGGGACTTAGTTGCGGTGCAACTGCCTACATAGATCCGTCCGTCTTTAGGATCGCGGTTGCCGTAAACAAAGTATTGTTCGCCCTGTTTGAAATGGTAGTCGCATGAGGTTCCGTGTTCGTAGGTCTCAACTACAACTCCGGTTACGCCGCGAAACGCGTCGTCTACCCTGAAGCGAGTGAAGCGCCCGTTTGCAGAAAATGACTTACCATCGCTGCCCTTGACCGGAATCATTGGTCCAACTTCAGTAACCGTGCCGGCGAAGACCACATCTGCGTTCCAATAAGCAGAACAGGGCTGCCACTGAAGAAAGCTCATACCGCAAACGCAAGCCCGAGCGTCTCCTGTTGATCCAACCAGCAGTACCAAGGTCCCGAGAAACAATTTCAAAGCGCGATTCATGTTTCTTCCTCCGGCAAACGCCCTAACCTTCCTTGTCGATCAGCCCGGTGCTGGGTACCGGTTGCGCTGTGCCCACAGTCGTCAGTAGTTCATGTTCGTCGGCTTCCAGAACGCTACTGACAGGGACAGCTTTGTTTGAATCATCAACAATGAAGACTGAGAGCGCTGCCACCAGAAGGCTCGCCCCGCCGATCATTACTACCCTGACCGGATCGTCACCAATAACGTTATTGATGAGCGGCGGCATGACGAACGACATGACCACTTGAGGAATTACTATGAAAAGGTTGAAGACACCCATATATATCCCCATACGCATCGGCGGCACGGCAGTAGATAGCATGACGTAAGGCATCGAGAGGATTGAAGCCCAGGCAATACCAACGCCGGCCATTGAAAGCCAAAACCCGTACTTATTCTGGATAAAATAGACCGAAATAAGGCCAAGGCCACCGCAAAAAAGGGCGATTGCGTGAACGGTCTTACGGCTCGTTGCTTTAGCAAGAGCCGGCAGCAGGAAGGCAATCGCAAAGCAAACAATGTTATAGACCGCAAAGCAAAGACCGCCCCATTCCGTTCCCTCTTTGAATCCCGGCGTGTTTGAATCGGTGGCACCGAATGCTTGTCGCGCGACAGCCAAGCCGAAAAACTGCCACATGCATGGCAACGCAAACCAGGTAAAGAACTGCACGACGGCGAGCTGCTTCATCGTCTTCGGCATTTCCTTGATCGATGAAAAGATCTCGACAAAACCACCAAGCACTCCACGGCGTTCACGTTTCATCCGCTCAAATGCGGCTATGTCATCGGGCGGGTACTCTTTAGTGGTCACCACTGTCCACAATACAGCCAGCAGGAAGACGACCGCTCCAATCTTAAAAGCGTACTCGGTCGTTACCGGAATGCCGCTAGCCAGCACGCCCGTCACACCGACCGCCGTAAGGATAATCGGCAACGCATTTGCAAGCGTCTGACCGATGCCGATGAAGAAGCTTTGCATGACGAAGCCGAGTGTGCGCTGTTCCTCGGGTAGCTTATCGGCGACGAAGGCCCGGAAGGGCTCCATAGTGATGTTGATACTGGCGTCGAGAATCCAGAGCAGACCGGCAGCCATCCATATCGCGCCGGAGTTGGGCATGAAGAAAAGCGCGATACTGGCGAGGATCGCACCGGCAAGAAAGTAAGGGCGACGCCGTCCGAAGCGGTTCCACGTTCGGTCACTCATTGCTCCTACTATGGGCTGCACGATCAGACCTGTGATCGGACCGGCAAGCCAAAGATAGGGAAGCGTGCTTTCTTCGGCCCCCAGGTATTTGTAGATCGGGCTCATGTTGGCAATTTGTAAGCCCCACCCAAACTGGATGCCGAGGAAACCAAAACTCATGTTCCAAATCTGCCAGAAACTTAAGCGTGGTTTTTGCATTGGCATGGTCCTTCCAGAATGTGAACTTGCAAATAGGATCGCGGCTATGCCGCTTGATGTGCGGAAGTGGCTATGCCCTTCCGGCAAGGCCGCTATCTTGACATTCGGGCTGCCCCCCGAACGGGCGTAGCCCTAAAATTTTAAGGCCAGGCTCGGCAGGGCGAAAACGGCCGCCGCACATCAGGCGGGAAAGCCGCGACCGTTCCCTAGCGCGCATACATGTTGATATCTTCCAACACCACATTGCGCTCAAGCGATAGAACATACATCAATGTCTTCGCCAGGTTTTCAACATGAATGAATCCATCGTGAGGCGCTTGCTCTAGTTGAGTGTTTACAACATCCACCAACCCAGGGCAGAAATTGAACACCCGCACGTTTGCTCCCGTTTTGCGAACGTGGTCGCGCACTGCTTCAGCGTAACCAAGCAGTCCAAACTTCGATGCGCAGTAAGAAGGCACGTCTGCGTACCCATGCTTCCCAGCCTGCGAGGAGACGTTCACGATGTCGCCAAAGTCATTAGCAGTCATGTGCGGCAGCACAGCCCTGACGAGTTGCATAGCACCGCGCAGGTTAGTCTCTATGACTGTGTCCCAACCTTCGTCCGTGATCTTCTCGGCCGTCTCTGGCACAGCGAGACCGGAGTTGTTTACCAGCACATCAATACTTTTCCACCGCGCGAAGACATCACTAACGAGCAAGTCCACGCGCTCTGGATCGCGAATGTCAAACTCGTATGGAAACACCAGCTCAGTATTTAGTTTCTGATTCAACTCGTCTGCCGTCCGGCGTAAGACGTCAGTTCGTCGCGAAGCAATCACGACTCTAACGCCGGCTGTGGCGAGCCCCTCGGTGAAGGCTCGGCCTATCCCACTGCCTCCGCCGGTTACGATAGCGACCTGCTCGGATAAGGGTTTTGTCTTCATCGTCGACTTTCGTGGTAACGCAAACTTCTAGTTGGCCCACCGCTGATTACAACTTACCTTCGGGCCAACTAACAGTTTGCATTACAACTGAGTATAGCCGCCGCCCTCTGCGGAAGCGCGACACGTAATTTTCCATCTCGAACCTCAACCGTACGGATGCGAAGTAAACGATCGTTTAGCAAAGTGCCGTTTGGGAGGCCTAAACGCGAAACGTCAAACTCGATGGTCGCGCCTGTCTTATCGTTGTTGATGACAATGATGGCAAGCTGCTCCCTTGTCTTCCGCGCATAGGCATACTGCTGGCCGGTGGCATGGAGATTAATCAATTCTCCGCGACGCAGTGGCTCAAAATCCTTGCGCAGCAGGGTCAGTCTGCGAATGTGGTTGAAAACGTCGTTCTCTTCTCGCGTCCGTCCCTCATGAGTAAAAGCGTTGCGCTTGTCGCCGCGGAAGCCTCCAGGAAAATCCTTCCGTGTGGTCGGTTCGTCTGGGCCAGTCATCGCGATTTCGTCGCCGTAATAAAGCTGCGGCACTCCACGCGTAGTCAGCACAAGAGTATTCGCCAACTTCAGTCCTTCCAAGGTGGCGCCTTTCTCGCTCATAAACCTCCCGTCGTCGTGGCCACCCAGCAACGTCACCAGAATTTCAGGATTTGTATAGAGATAATCCTTCGCCAGAGTCTTAGGTACATCATCCAGCGTCTTACCTTCCGCGAAGGCGTGGCGAATCGGATAAAAGAGTGGGAAGTCGAGCAACGAGTCAAGGCCCGAATCCACGCCGTCAAAACGGACCCTGCCGCCCTGGAAAAAAGAGGTATGGACCACCTCTCCATCTTTGACTTCGCCAACTACAGTGAACCGTGGAAACTCGCGTCTAACAGTCCTGGTCCAATCGCGCCAGAAACTGTTTGGCACATACTGCCAGGTATCCATGCGAATGCCGTCGAGGCCTGTCGTGCCGATCCACCACAAAGTATTCTGAATCAGATAACGTGAAACTTCCCTGTCGTTCTGGTTCAGATCGGGAGAAAGTCGAGGAACCAACCTTCCATTGTTTCGCGCTTCAAATCCTCAACGGGTCGTGGATCGTGTAACACCCACGTTTGGAAAACGTTCTTAAGATGGTTCTTCCTGGTGCCGTTAAACCAGGTGAGCGTGGGCGAATCATCTACCCAGGGATGATAAGGGCCGGTATGGTTCACCACCTGGTCCTGAATGATTTTGATCCCAACCTTGTGCGCGGCTTCCACCAGCTCCTGAAGCTTCGCAAGCGTGCCGAAGTGTTCTTCGACCCCATAGAAGTCCTGGGGGTTGTAACCGTGAAAGCCCGTGCTGGGCTTGTCTTCTTTCAGTTCAATACGATTCAGACCGTTGTAGTTGTCATACCAGGGCGTTAACCAGAGCGCCGTCACCCCAAGGTCCTTGAGATAAGGCAAACGATCTATGACGCCCTGAAGATCTCCGCCGTGGTAGTAAAACTTGTTATCGCGGTCGTAGATACCGCGTGAATCAGGAGGATCGTTGTTCGTCTGATCGCCGTCACTGAAACGATCGATCATGATCAGATACATCACATCGTCAGGCGAGAACCCCTGAAAACGACCGGCACGATTCAGGGTCGGTAGAACATCAAAGCCCGCTTCGGTAGCCCCGGCCGGAGTTGTAACTCTGATTCGCCGTTTACCTGCACGTGCAGTAGGGGCAATCGAAAAGTCGGCAAAGACGTATGTACCGGCCTGATTGATCTTTGGCTGGCCCACAATGCGTAATCCACTGCCCAACGCCTGCAGCCGGGCCCCATTAAGATGACGACCTTTGATGAGGACGCGCACGGGATTCACCGAACTCTGCACCCACCAACTCGGCGGATCAATTTTGAGGATCTCCGGAGCCTGTGCGGCAAGCGGCGCAACGCAGAAGGGGAGGAGCGTGGCGGAGAACAGGAATTTTAAAAAGAAGTTATGCATGCGTTGCCCGTTCGTGTAATTTCGTGGATCCGTTCTAAGTCTTTTCAAGGCCTCCGGCAGCCCACTAGTCCAACTTCATACTCTCAACTTCACGCTTCGGAATACGCCCATAAGTTTCCGTCATCTCACGTAGCCGCGTACCGTCCGAGCTTGATAGTGCTCCCTGCCTGAATCGCCAACTCCAATTTCCTTTCGTGCTGTTTGGAAGATTCATTCGTGCTTCAGTGCCCAGCCCGAGCAAATCCTGTAGTGGGATAATTGCGGTATTTGCAACTGACGCCAACACGGCGCGGATAAAATCCCAGTGAATTTCGCGGCCCTCGGTATTGAGATACTTCTTGGAGAAATCGTGTTCGTGAGCAATCTGCGCAGCGGTACGTGTCGAACCTTCACCTGCCGCGCTATTGAACCATCCCACCGTTGTATCGTTGTCGTGAGTGCCCGTGTAAACTACTACGTTCTGATGGTAGTTGTGGGGGAGATCGATATTCTTAGTATCGCTGCTGAAAGCAAACTGCAGTATTCGCATCCCAGGAAAACCAGAATCGTCGCGCAATCGTTCCACGTCGGGAGTGATCACGCCCAGGTCTTCTGCAATGATTGGTAAGTCGCCCAGTTCCCTCTTCACGGCCTCAAACAATTCTCGACCAGGCGCTTCGACCCAACGTCCTCGCTCCGCAGTGTTGTCGCCCCCCGGAATTTCCCAGCAAGCCGCAAAGCCTCGGAAATGGTCGATTCGAACTATGTCGACCATTTGCAAGCTGGCGCGCACGCGGCCAATCCACCACTTGAAACCGTCGAACAACATTCGTTCCCAGTTGTATAGCGGGTTACCCCAGTATTGACCGGTCGCACTGAAATAATCAGGGGGCACACCGGCTACGACGAGCGGTATTCCTTTAGCGTCTAACTTGAACTGCTCGGGATTAGTCCAAACATCGGCCGAATCGTGGGCCACAAAGATAGGAATGTCGCCAACGAGACTTACGCCGAGCTGATTGCAGTAATCTTTGAGTTCAAACCATTGTTTGAAGAAAAGAA
The DNA here is from genome assembly GCA_963786645.1 of Blastocatellia bacterium. Lineage (GTDB taxonomy): Bacteria > Acidobacteriota > Blastocatellia > Pyrinomonadales > Pyrinomonadaceae > PSRF01. The sequence continues at coordinate 16,940 of CAWAZW010000003.1, read as the reverse complement.
ATTGAAAAAACTTGTGCGCGTTGATTTGCTCCCGAAAGTCTTCGCGCGCGCGCGACAGGGCAACAGGCTCACGCTTTACGAGCGATTGTTCCCATTCGTGCCATGCAACACCACCATTCGCAGTTTTCAGTGCGCGAAATAGCGCGTAGTCGTCCAGCCACGATGCGTTCTCCTGCACGAAAGTCTCAAAGCCGACTCTTAAAGCAGTATCAGTCGAATGCTGATAGCGATCGTATGCCTTTTGTAGGATCGCGTCCTTGTAAGCATGCGCCTTTTCAAAATCCACTTCGTGTTCAGGCAAGACGGGCAAAGGTTCTAAATCTGTCGACTCCAGTAAGCCCTCATCAACCAACTTTTCAGGACTTACAAGCAGAGTGTTGCCGGCAAAAGCGGAGTAGCAGGCATAAGGCGAGTCGCCATAACCCGTCGGTCCAAGCGGCAGTACCTGCCACAGGCTCTGCCCGGCCGCGGCAAGAAAATCGACAAAGGAATAAGCTTCCGGACCAAGATCTCCAATGCCGAAAGAACCTGGCAGAGAGGTGGGATGAAGCAGGATGCCGCTGGCTCGAGGAAATTTCATATTCGTCGGTCGGACGGATAGTTTAATACTTGAACGCGGCTGCCGTTCGAGCAGCAACTGTTAGCGTGGCGCTACCGTTCACGATTGGAACAGCCACACTCGTTCTCAAAAGCGGGGCCAGTGTGGCACCACTGCGTATCCCAATAGCCGCTGCCGGAATGGTTATTTCCCTCTTCTTATCCGCTCGATTAAAAGCAACGATGATGGTTTCAGTTTGAACCTGTCGCGCGAAGACATACGTATCGTCGTCGTAAAAGAGGTCGATCAATTTTCCTTGCCTCAGCGCCGGATGCTCCGCGCGCAGACGTATCCACGCGCGCGTCCACTCATACATCTTTTGCTCTTTCGCTCTGCGGCCGCCAGAATCGAAAGCGTTGCGATCATCGCCGGGGAACCCGCCCGGAAAGTCGCGACGGTTATCGGGATCGTGGCCGCCTTCCATCGCGATCTCTTCGCCGTAGTAGAGTTGCGGAATCCCACGTACGCTCAGAGTAAACGCGAGGTGCAGCATTGCGCCTTCGAGTGTTGCGCCTTCCAAAGACATGAAACGGTCCGTGTCGTGGTTGTTCTGTAGTGTAGTTACGCGCAAGGGCTCAGGGTAAAGAGCGTCATACTTCAATTGATCACGCAACGCCCGCACGGGTAACTTGTTGGTAAAGACTTGTAAAGACGTATTCCATAACGAGAAATCGAACACTGAATCGAGCCTGGTATCTATCCCGTCCCACCCTCTATGTCCCCCCGATAAAAAACGCGGTCTGCGCGGCATCACGTTCAAATACTTCACCCACCATCCACATTCGCGGATACTGGCGATGGAGCGCATCTGACAGATCGCGTATAAAAAACCGCGGCATGTACTGGATCGTGTCCTGCCTCACGCCGTCTATGCCCGGTGATTCCAATCCACCACAACGAGTTTTGAATTTCGTAACGTGCAACCTCAGGTTGTTCCTGGTTCATGTCAGGCAGATCGTCATTGAACCACCCGTCGAGTGTGTTTCTGAATTCATCGCGATTGGCGTGTGGCGAGAGGAGAGTGCTGTTCTGAAACTTGTTCAGCGAATGTTTTGCGAGCGTTCCATGAAACCAATCGTCGAGCGGCGGATCGTGGACCCATGGATGGCGCGATCCCACGTGATTCGCCACCTGGTCCTGAATCACCTTGATGCCGGAGGCGTGTGCCTTGTCGACCAGCTCGCGTAGCGTCGCCATGTCGCCGAAGCGATCCTCGACCGCGTAATAATCGATAGCGTGGTAGCCATGGTAGTAGGTGTTTGGACACCACGGCTTATCGCACTTGTTTACGCCGTTCCAATTGTCATACCAGGGCGTTAACCAGAGCGCTGTGACACCGAGTGCTTTCAGATATGGCAGACGATTGATGATGCCCCGCAGGTCGCCGCCGTGATAAGCGCGAGCGTTCTTACGATCGTTGGCCTCGGGCGGAGAGTCAGCAGGTTTGTCGTTTGACGGATCGCCATTCGCAAAGCGGTCCGGCATGATCAGGTAAATCACGTCATCGGCGCTGATTCCCTGGAACCGTGTTCGCGGGTTAAGAGGCGGCTCAACCTGAAAAGAGATTGTTGCTCGGCCCGTCGCGGTTTCCACGATGAGTGGGTAGGCCCCAGGCCTGGCATTGGCATTGACTCTCACATTAACGAAGAGATAAGTCCCCCGGTCATTAATGCGGAGTCCTGACGTTTGCAATGTCGGCGTGGTGGCGCGGACGCGCGCACCCGAGAGGTTCTGCCCACGAACGAGCAGCCTTACCGGGTTGATTGTGTGGCCAGCCCACCATGAAGGGGGTTCAACCTTTATGATTTTGGGTGGTCCCGGCTGTTGAGACGCGCATACGCCGGCAACGGCAAGAATAAGTATGACGGCGCCCGCGAGATTCACTGCTGACGGATTTTTTGACGTTCGCATCAGGCGCTTCAATCGCTATGACGAATCTTCGGGCCTTAGAACTCTGGCTCATCGTCCAGGATCATTTTGGCGACGTCCAGATTGAAATTGGTTACTGAGCCTGCATTCTTGTCGCTCATGCGAAAGAGCAACTTTTTGCTACGCGAGGTGATTAAGGCCTTTCCATTCTCGTCGAGCCGCGCGAAAAAGAAGAACACTTCGTCGCCCGGAACTTTGGGCGCAATAAAATTGAATAGATCCCGTCGCTCACCAAGTTCATTTGCGAGATAAATATATCCTTTCAAAGAGGCGACTGTTTGCCCTTTGAACCAGTCGTAAACCAAATCGACGTTCTGACTATTAAGGGAGCCGAAACCAACGCTAACGATATAATTGTCCCGGCATTCGTTACATTCTAATAATTGCTTTGTTTGCTCATCGATTGACTTCCGCTGTTCAGGCGGCAATTGGTCATACTTCGATTCGAGTTGGACCAGCCTCACAATCGCCTCTCGAACCGGCCGGGCAGAACGCAAGCGAAGAGTGAACCTGTAATCAACAGCATCCTCGGCGCCTCCTAAAGCAACATGCCCGTCAGGAGAGGAAGCGGTGGGCACCTCGCTAACCTGGCCCGCCACGGAGCGCATTTGCTTGCGGCGCAATACGCGGATTGCCTGCGTTTTGGCCCAAGGCGAATCATTTAGGATCTTTGTGACTTCCGCTTCTGTCCACTGCCGGAAAGGCTTCTTAAGCACGTCCTGCTGGGCCATATGGGGCGCGCAGGCCAGGAGTACTATGACCGCAACAACGGAAGCCTTCCGAAATGTGATACCCGGGGAATTCACCACCAAGAGTTCGACTTTACTACTGGCCTTGACCGATCATTTGCTGGGCGCGCAACTTCTCGTCCAGAATGCGCTCCTGCTTTACTTGTCTCTCTAACGCCTCAAGCCGTTTGAATTCTACTAATTGAACCTGGGCTTTCTCAGGTTGCTTCATCCGTGAATAAACAAGAAAAAGCTGGTAACGCGCTTGTGTATGAGTTGGATTTCGTTCGACTACTCGTTGCAGACGTGCAGCAGCTTCCGCAAAGTCGCGTCGCTTGAGAGCAAGGCGCGCATAGTCATACAAGACAGGAACACTGTCGGGCTGCAAAGCTAGCGCGCGTTTTAACGGCGCCTCGGCTTCGTCAAGTCGTCCCTGTTCGATGGCGACATAACCTAAACTTGCCAACGCGTCCAGGTGGTCCGGCTTAGTAGCGAGAAAAGATTCCAATAGTTGGCGAGCCCGATCAAAATTTCCGGCCGCTCTCTGGGCATAGCCCTGAAGGTATTCAATGTTTTCTATTTTCGGATCCAGGACGGCCGCCAAATCGAAATCAATCGCCGAGGCGGTCCATTCGCCCTTCCGATAATTCGCGTTGGCTCGCGCCAGAACGTACGCCGCCTGTTTCGGCTCAAGACTTATTGCCGCCGAATACTCATTGATGGCCCCTTCCCAAAAACCGACCCGAAAATACTCGCGCCCCAGCATGTAATGATAGGTCGCATTCTTCGCGTCTCTCTCAGTTGCATGCCTGAACTCTTCAATGGCATTAGCATGGTCGTTTCGGGTGCTGGCGATCAACCCAAGACGGAAGTGGGTTGCCGGCTCGGTTGTATCGATATCTGCAGCTTCGGCCAAAGCGCTCGCCGCTTCATCATTTCGGTCCAGGTTAAAGAGCGCCACTCCAAGGTTGTAAAGGACCTCGAATGTGTGGGGCATTGCTTTGTTTGCGCGTTCAAAAACCCGCACTGCGTGTTCGTATTGTTGGTTTTGCGCTAATACTGTTCCCAGAGTGAAGAGACCTTTCGGCTGGGAGGCATACTGTCTTTCGATCAGGTCCGCAGCTGCTTTTGCCTCGGTAGTTCGGTTTGCGCCGGTAAGCCACATTCAAAAATGCCAGTCCCAATTGAGGATCATCCGGGTTGCTTGCACGAGCACGCGCCAGGTGTTCGGCGGCTTTAATAAAGTCTCCAGCATCTCCATATAACGCGCCCAGATTGTAATGGGCCTGGATGTGCGTTGGGTCGAGGGCCAGGACGCGCTCAAACTCGGCAATTGCGGCCTGGGTCTTGCCACTCTGCGCCAATATTCGTCCGAGATTGTTTCGGGCGCTGACAAACTTGGGGTCCAATTGGATCGCTGCGTTAATTTCCACCAGCGCTTCGTCTGATCTGCCTTTCTTGTCCAGGATGACGCCGAGCACGTTACGTGGAATTGGAGACCGGGGAGCAGACTTGACTGCCTGGCGAGCAGCCCGTTCGGCGCTCTCTAAATCATTAGCCTCTAAAGCAGCGATGGCCGAATCAAGCGCGGCCCGCGTCGTAGCATTCAATGCGACGCCGCCATCTCCGCGAGAGGTGGCGGCCTTGCTGCCAGCTTGTCGTCGTTGGGCGGCAACCGAAGTGAAAAGACAAATTACGATGGCAAAGCAAATCAAATGACGCGCAAAGCGCGTCACGACGCTGACCCGGCACTCCAGCCTGTGGATGGATTCTCTTCTAGTCATCTGCAGATCGAATGCTCTTCTAGTCTGGCAGCGTGCGGGAACGAAACTCCGCGTTGATAGTCTTAACCACATCAAACTCGCGTTGAGCTTCTTCATTACGGCCCAGTCGTTTAAGCGCCAGCCCCAATTGGTAATGTGCGTCGGAGCGATTCGGTTCCAGAGCAATCGCCGACTTAAGAGCGTCAACAGCCTCAGGAAAACGCTCAGACAGGAATAAAGCCCGGCCCATCGCCCAGTGTGCCTCGAATATCTTCGGGTCAAGAGAAACGGCGCGACGGAGCGCGGCAATCGCTTCCTCAATCTTGCCCTGCTTTACCAGGCCCGCCCCCAAACCTACCTGACCGATTGCAGATTGCGGGTCGATTTTTGCCAGCTCCTGGTATTGCAGAAGCGCCGCGGAGTTTTCTCCAGCCGCTTCGAGCACCGTGCCGAGAAAGAACCTGGCTTCAGCGTGCTTGCTATTCAGTTGAGTGGCGACCTTCAAAGTCTTTGCCGCAGCAGAGTAATCCTGCAACGCATACTGAACGCGCCCGAGATAAAAATGCGCGTCAAAACTCTTCGGATCCAACGCGACGGCCTGGCTAAGTGATTCGGCCGCCTCGGCATCATGTCCGCGACGGGCTGCAAGGATTATTCCGAGAAGTGTGTGGGCAGCGGCAGCCCCCGCGTCGAGTCGGAGTGCTCGCCTTGCTTCCTTTTCTGCTTCCGAGGTGCGACCCGCATTAAACAAGGCCAGCGCGTGCAGGTATGCACCTTCAACTGAATCGGCCTGTCTTCTCGCCAATTCAGAAAACGACTCAATTGCTTCGGGCCATTTCTGCTGTCGTAGCAATGCCAGACCGAGATCCTGCCAGGCTCCGTATAGTGACTGGTCAAGTCGCAAAGCCTCTCTGAAGCTGGTGATCGCGCTATTCAAATCGCCGCGATCAGATGCCAGCAGGCCATCGGCATAAAGAACGCGCGGGTCGGATGGGCGCGCGTCCTGCAAAAGATTCAATTGTGAAATCGCGTTGGGCTGATCCTCCAATTTGCGATAGACCGTTAACAGATCAAACCGGACTTCAGAACGGCGTGGATCAATCTCGATCGCCCTTCGCAAGTGGCGAGCCGCTTCTTGCAGTTGGCCTGAATCTCCACTTAGTAGAACGAAGCGTCCCAGTTGGTAGTTAGCCGCGAAATGTTTTTCATCGAGCTTGAGAGCAGTGCGTTCGGCGGCGATAGCCTCCTCATGTTTCCCTGTCTTCCAAAGTGCGTACCCCAGATTAGCGTAGTAATCGGCATTTTTCGGATTGATTGCGACGCTGCGACGCAAATCCTCCACGGCTTCGAGATAACGGCCCAGGCCCATACGCGCATAAGCTCGAGCGTTCAATGTTTCAGCGTCGTTGGGATTGGCTTTGAGTTTCGCCGAGGCGTCAATCTCAGCCCGCTCCGCCCGCGATTGTTGACTGCTAAAACGCTCAACATGGGAACGCGGCGCGGCGCCCGCGGACGCTGAAGGCGACGCAGTGGACTGGCCGAATACAGACGCTCCGCTAAAACAGAAGCAGACTACGACAAATTTAAGCGTACGAACTCTCATGGAGGGAAACGATGCCGGCGGCATGCGAATCAATTGTAATAAAAAACGACCGTCCTCGCATCGTAGGGCCCGGTCGTTTTGTTGAAGCGCGGGAAGCGATAGCCAACCGCTCTATCGCTTCCGAAAATCCAGGTTCGCGGCGAAGAGTGCGCCGCTCCAGTCACACCTTAAAAAAGAAACTTCAAGCGGTATTGAATCACACGAGCTGGAAGCGCTGAGTCAAATAACCCGAAGTTACCGCTTCTGATGTTATTGTCCGGCACCGTGTCAGTTCCCTGATTGAAGAGGTTAAAGAACTCCAGTCCCAAGCTGCATCTTCAGACTCTCCGTCAGGCCCGTGTTTTTGAATACCGAGAAGTCTGTTCGAATCCATCCCGGCCCTCTAAAGGTATTGCGTGGCTGGTCGCCGAAACGGATGGCTGTACCGGCAGCGTTGATAACACAGTTAGGCCCCGGACATGGGCCGCCAGCCGGGGCGAAAGCAGCTCGGTTCAAGATAGCGCCCGTTCGTCGCTGGCGAATGGGTCGCCGATCAGGCTGGCTCGGCGACTTCCGTTATCGCCGTCAACCACAGTGAACGGAAAGCCGCTACGTCCGTTGACTATGAAATTCAACTGTATGCCGCCGAGAATCTTGTCGGCTGCGGCACTGGAATTCATGATACCGCTGACCCTTTCCAAAAGGCACGTCGATGATCGCATTAGCCGAAAGCAGATGCGGTACGTCGAGTGAAGAGACTCCGTATTCAGCGTCAAGATCAAATGGGTTTTGTGGACCACCTTGCGATCCGCGTCCCTCGCCAATTCCCTGGAAGACGCCGGTTGAGTCGTCGCGATTTCGACTGAAGGTGTAGGAGATCTGGCCCTGTATGTTTCCAGAGAGACGCTTCTGCAATTGCATCTGAACTGCGTCGTAATTCGCCCGAGCTCGGTTCGTGTAGAACCGACCAGCAAGGAAAGCGCCACCAGCGTTGCGCGCCTCAGCCGTGCCGCTGCCTCCTATGTCCAGGGTTTGAAGCAAATTGCGTGTCCGGTTACCCACGTATCCTATGTCGAAGGCATAGTCGCGGCCCAATTGAACCTGGTAACCAATATTAAACTGATGGACCATAGCGGTCTGCTGCTCAGGATCCATTCGAAACACCGTGATAGCTCCACCCGGCGATATCAAAGCGGTCGGACTTATGGTGGGCACGTTCGGCGGGCCCGTTGTCAGATTAAACACGCTGCGCGGCGTCGAACTATCGAACGCGTTGTTAAAAGTGATGCTATTGGTGAAAGGTGGATTATTGACGAGAGGCGGGCGATCAGTCGCGTCCAGAGTGTATAGCAATCCGTAACCGCCGCGAATCACCATGTTCCTCTCCGCGCCTAATGCGTAGGCGAAACCAACACGCGGGCCGAAATTGTTTTTGTCAGTCTCGATCAGGCTGTCGTCACTGCCGGAAGCCAGCATGACTGTCCGCGAAGCGGGATCGTAATTTCCGAGCCGTCCCGAAGTTTCGGTAGCTGCTGGGAAGAGATCATAACGAAGTCCAAGATTCAGTGTGAGCTTGTCGCTCACCTTGAAGTCGTCCTGGACGAAAAAGCCATATTCTTGTCCCCGAAGATTGAACGCTCCGCCAGGAACACTTCCACGGAAAGTTTGGAGCGACGCAACGCGAACATCCAACATGTTAGCGATGGCCAGTCCGGTTCCGCCGAAGGCAATCCCGTTGACATCAACGAAGCATCCAGCCCCGGTCGCGGGAACGAAAGCCGGCCCCTGCGAGGCGACTGGGCAGGCCAAATTGGTACCGGTGGCAGGACCATTATCCGCGTAAGCGAGATTAGCCTTTAAGCCGCCGGTGCGTCCGCCATCAATCGTCTCCAGGTAGCGAAGGCGCATCTCGCCGCCAAACTTAATCGAGTGGTTGCCTTTTATTATTGTCAGAGTATCTGCGAAGTACGGATTCTTGCTGTTGACGATAAATGGACCACCATCGCCTGCGAACTCGACGAAACCGTTGCCGAAGCCGCCAGTCAAAATTGAGCCAGATTGCTCAAAGGTTCCATCGTTGACGTTGGGAATTCCCACGTCGGCCGAGAAGGTTTCGCTGATACCGCATGCGCCGCCAACGCCGCAGTTGAGAATCCCGATATTGATCTTGGTAAACCCAAATCGAAACTCGTTGAGAATTGTCGGGCTGAATGTATGCGTGTCGGTGATGACCACTTGGCGCGTGTTCCCGATTTCGTCGCCCGCTCCGAACCCGGCTGGAACCTGTGGAAAGAATGAACCCCGAATGGCGGAGAAGTTTTGCCGGCTGAAACGACCACTTAACGAGTTATTGTCACTCACTTTGTAATCGAGCTTGATGTCAAAGTTGTCGATCTTTTCCTTAACGTCGCGCTGTGAAAAAAAGTTGTTGGAAAACTCGCCCGGATTTAGTCTGACGGCCGTCGCGTCCGGAAATAAATTAAAGAACGTTCTTGTCTGAGGACTGATGCGACCCGCAGGAATCGTGGCACCCGGAAAGGGCAACCCGGTCGTAGCGTCGCATATGACACCAGAAATTCCCCGCCCACAATCTCTCGTGCTGGTGTAGGTTGTGCCAAAGATGCCGTTGCGCACATCCGCCGTCGGAACAGTCGAAGACAGCGGCGTCGGCAGGTTGTTGCGCCCGCCCAGGTAGTCGAAGAAGAAGAATAATCGGTCTTTTACGATAGGACCCCCGATGGTTCCGCCGAATTCGTGAATCTGCTGGACGGCCTTAGTAGGGATCACAAGGTCGTTACGTGCCTGGGCCTCGAACGCGCTTGCGCTTGAGCACGGGATGGTAAGCGTTAAGCGCGGAATTTTGTCCGTAATAGTAGAGCGAACCGTGAAATTCATTTGTGCCCGAACGAAAGCTCGTATTGATCACCGCGCCGCCCGCGCGACCGATTTCCGCAGGAGGAACGCTCGTCGTGACTTTAAACTCGGCGATAGCATCGGGGTTTACGAAGACGCCGATAGTGCCAAATTGCGGCTCGTTATTGTCAACGCCGTCAACTGAAAAGTTGTTGTTGGTTGGGCGCTGACCGTTGGCGGAAAGCACCGCGCCACCTGAGCGAGCAAAGCGTGCCGCTTCCGTAGACCCTCGGGAATCGCCGCCGCCCGGTCCCTGTCCGCCGGCATTTGGGTCACCGTTGTTGTTCGCACGAGCGTCCGAGAGAGTGCCTATAGTGACGCGCGAAACGCCCGGCGTGAGGGTCGCAAGCTGTGTAAAGTTGCGGCCGGAAAGTGGCAGCTCAGTAACTTCGCGTCCCGTCACGACACTTCCACGGTCGCTGTTTTCAGTTTCAATGAGTTGCGGCCCAGTAGTGATCGTAACATCCGCGCCTACGCCACCGGCCTGAAGGACCACGTCAACTGACTGCTTCGAATCCGTGTTTACAGTTACGTTTTCCTGAATCGTGCGGCTGAAGTTGGTTTGGCTAACGGCAACGCGGTAGTTGCCCGGATCAAGGAGAGGTACGTCGTAACCACCGTCGTCGTTCGTGGTGACCGTGCGTTCGGCGTTCGTCTCCGTATTTGTGACGACAACCGTGGCCCCCACGATCGCAGCGCCTTGCTGGTCCCTAACAGTCCCGGTTATGGATCCCTTATTTGATTGTGCTGCTGTGGAAATTGCCAGTGCAGCGATCAACAGAATTAAGGCTGCCAGTTGCCCTGACGCATTTGCGACCGTCCGGTGGTTTTTCATTGGAGATCCTTGTATGCGACACAACCAAGGTAAAGCCTTACCCTCCCAGGTAAAGTCGTTAGCCTCGGTCCTTTCGCGGTTGTTCAGCCAACGCATATATGGCGCTTTGGCTCGGTTCTATAACCTTTTCGAACGAGAACGTTGCAGAGGAAGAAACGCTTTTTAAGCTTTGTTGCCGAAACGAACGAAGTAATTAATACAGTTCCCGGGTCATGTCAATACTTTTCTAGCCGTAGACGAGATTATTTGTTTGGAGAAACTCGGTCTTCCTGTTCCTGAATGCCGGCAAATCAACCGGCAAATGGTGGGGGCTTGTGACTATGCCGCGAAGGCCGCGGCGAATTTCCCAGCAAGGACGAGGCTAAGTGCTCCTCTGAGTGTAGGGTTTTCTCCCAAAGTAGACGGTAGGATCTTGGCTGAAGGGAGGCCACGCCGAACGCTCCGTTCGATCGTTTCTGTTAACGCGCTTTCGACAAATGGCCAGGCGCGCGCGATTTCACCACCAACCACAACTGCTTCCGGACTGAATCCAACAACCAGATTTGAAATACCAATTCCCAAATATTGCGCCGTGTCGACGAGCGCTGTCCTGGCATTATCTTCGCCGGCTAGTACGCGATCGACCAGTTCCTTAAAGCCGAGCGAACCGCTGTGTCGACGATAACTTCAAATAACGAGCAACAGCCGCACCCTCTGAGGCGAAAGCTTCCCAGCAATCATAATTACCGCAGGAGCAAGGAACTGGGCCATGTGTGCCGATGACCATGTGTCCAAACTCGCCCGCCGCGCCACGCTGTCCCCGATAAATCTGGCCATCGAAAATAATCCCGGTGCCAACACCTTCCGCTACCAACACCATGATGAAGTCGCGCACGTCGCTTACTTCCAGGCGACCAAACCAAAGTTCGGCCAGGGCAACGGCATTGGCGTCGTTATCGACAACGACCGGCAGGCCGACCGCCTTTGAGATCGCATCCGCAATCGGAACGTCCCGCCATTTGAAGTAGGGTATATAGACCGCACTACCGGTTAACGGATCAACCAGACCGGGAAGACAAACACCAACAGCTTCTACACCTTTGTTCCGGCTTGATAACTCCCCGACCGTTGCGATCACTTTACGGAGTGTCTCGTCTGAGTCCGGAACTGTTAGAAACTCCTGCTGTTCTACTACTCGTCCTGCCAGGTCGCTCGTCGCGATGATGGTGGAGGTCGGCGTAATGGCCACACCAATAGCGATGGCCCCTTTAGTTCGCAATTTTAATAACGTCGGCCTTCGTCCGCCCGTTGATTCCCCTTCCCCGATCTCTTCGATTAGCCTTTGCGACTTCAAGCTTTCGACAATCGCAGACACCGTTGACCTCTGCAGGTTCGCCTCGCGCGCGATCTCAGCACGCGAAATAGGCTCCCGTTCGCGAACATAGTTCAGCACGATCTGCCGATTGATATCGCGGATCGTGTTGGTCCGTGCCGCTTGGGCCGTTCTGAGATCAAGGCGTCGCAAGATTGAAGCTCCAGCCTGCTAAGGCTCTTTGGTGCGTGAGCTCAAAAGGAGCTGGTTTCCAGTCCGTCCTGGTGAGGAAAATAATTGTGTCGCTGCGGTTAAGTTTCATGGCTCGGGGCGAGATGGTCCTTTACTCAATCAATGTTGTGGCCCACCTATTTCACGATACCCTTACCTTGTACAATTGTTAAGGTCTTATCTACGTCGGGAATAACCACGGTCTCACTTAAACCGTTTGGCCATTGGATCTCAAGCTTGGAAATGCTCGTGGCGCTTCCCAGACCAAAATGCACAGTCATATCGTTGTGCGAGGAATAGCTCGCGCCGCTGATGACATCCTGCCGCTGACGGTTGGCGCCCGCGGTCAGATAAACAACTGCGCCGATCGCGTCCCTTGGACTCTTTTTTTGACGTCGCCGATAAGCCGCAGCGCGATCCAGTGGCCGGTTCCGCCAGCCACATTTCTGATGAGAGTTGGTTTCTCGTCAATATTGTTAATGACTCCATCCAACCTACCGTCCCCATCCAAATCACCGATAGCAAGGCCGCGCGCCGTGAGTGCCAACGCAAGTGCGCTCCCTGGAGCCGCAGCTACGCGCTCAAATTTCTGGTTCTTCAGATTGCGAAACAATAGCAACTGCTGGGCGTAGCTTGTGCCCCATTGCTTGCCATCGACAGATGGGTAAACATGGCCGTTTCCTACCAGCACATCTTTCCAACCATCGTTATCGAAATCCATAAAGACGGTTCCCCAACCTAGAAAAGGATAGGTCGACTCACCATGGCCCGCTTGAAACGTAACGTCGGTAAAGTTCCCCTCGCCGTCGTTGTGATAAAGAGTGTTTGAGTCGTCAGAGAAGTTGGTGATGTAAAAATCTATTTTTCCATTGTTGTCGTAATCACCTACCGCTAGACCCATCCCAGCCTGTTCGCGGCCGTTTTCATTCAAGGCCACTCCGGAAGGATAGCCAACCTCGTCAAATGTTCCGTCGCCCTTATTGATATAAAGTTGGTTGGGAGTAGAGTCGTTTACAACAATGAGGTCAAGCAAGCTGTCGTCATCAGCATGGACAAATGCCGAAGAGAAGCCGTAGTAACCCTGTGGATCGTTTACTTTAGTTTTCACGCTGACATCCTCAAAAGTACCATCGGTCTTTTGATGATAAAGCGTGTCCCCCTCACCTTTTAGACCACGTGGTCCACACAAGACCGGAACACCGCGAAACTGACAAAAGTTCTGACCCACCTTCCCCGGCTTCTGGGCCTCACTGGGATTAGGCGGCAGGTTGTTAATATCAAAGTTCACGTAACCAGGGACGAACAGATCGAGGCGTCCATCACCATCGTAGTCACCCCAGGAGGCCCCAGTACTCCAGCCCTTCCGCGCAACTCCCAGTTTTTCCGCCACGTCGGTGAAGGTGCCATTGCCATTGTTGCGGTAAAGGCGTGATACACCAAAATTGCCAACAAAGAAGTCAGCGTGGCCATCGTTATCGTAGTCTCCTACAGCGACGCCCATCCCCCACCTTTCATTCGTCACGCCGGCTTTGTCGGTAACATCTTCAAACTTCCAATTGCCGCGGTTTCGGTAGAGCGCCGCGCGTGGCGCCTTCTCTTTACCCTCAAGCGCCGCAATAGTTGAGCCATTTACAAGGTAGATGTCACGCAGTCCGTCGCCATCGTAATCGAAAATAGCGACACCGCCCGACACGCCTTCGAGTATGTAGTCCTTGGCTGTGCCTCCTGACCGGTGCTTAAAGTTCGCCAATAAGGTCTGGTCTGTCACATCCTCAAAGATAACCGCCGCCTTTGGATCGACAATTCCGACGGTTCTGCGAGATGCATAGGTGACTGCCGCGCCGGTGGAAACGCCACCCATGGGCTGTTGCTGATCGGGCTTGACGGGTGTTTGGGCGAATAATGAGGAGCTCGCTACAACGCACACCAACGCTAAAGAGATACGGTCTCGCGATAGGGTAATGGAACTCGACATTAACTCAACTAGCTTGATAATAACGTTTCCCCTCTTCCAAATCCGCTCGGATCAAAATATCTTAGTTTCCATTCTTACCGTCTTCTTCTTTAATTACCAGGTAGCGGTCAACCTGGGGATTATCAATCGTTTGGACGCGGCCGCTGGGCCAACGCACCTCAACCGCACGAATGCTCGACGCACTTCCCAAACCTACCAGGAGACGCGGGTCATTAGATGACAAATAACTGCTGGCCGTGCTTCTATCGAAAATCTGCTTGGTGCCCGACTTATCGGTGACTGACACCCGGGCTCCAATTCCATCTCGATTCGATTTTGAACCAGCGAGCACAATCCCGAGCCAATGATTTTTCGTTCCATTGTTTTTGAGGACGATCGGTGCGCCGTCCAGAACGCTCATGACCACGTCGACCTGCCCGTCGTTATTGATGTCGCCAAACGCCGCTCCCCGAGCGGCAAGAGAGTTGAGAAATGCGGCCCCAGCAGTCGCAGAAATGTTTGCAAACCCTTTTCCAGTATTCCGAATAAGCAAGGGTGTCTGTTTGTACCTCAAATAGGGGCTCGTCTTCTCGATAGTATCGAGCACGTGGCCCTGCGCCACAAAAAGGTCTCGCAGTCCATCATTATCCACATCGATGAAGCGCGTTCCCCAACCGGAATACAAAAGAGTTATTGGGCCGACGCCGGCTGTGTTAGTTGCGTAGCTAAAACTTAGGTCGCCTTCATTGTGATAGAGCGGATACGTTTCATTGGAAAGCGTCGTAATGAAGATATCCATGTAACCGTCGTTGTCATAGTCGCCGACATCAACCCCCATTCCAGCGTAGGTCTTTCCGTTTTCGTCGTAGCCGGCCCCGGACGAAATGGCTATGTCTTCAAGGGTTCCGTTCCCTTTATTGTGATAGAGCGACTGTCGCACGCTATCGTTAGCCACAAAGATGTCGGCGAAACCATCATTATCAAAATCTGCGAACGCGACGCCTAAAGCCTTTCCGCCCTGACTCAACGATTCCCGCCTTGGCGCTGACGTCCTCAAAGGTCCCATCAGCCCGTTGCCGATAGAGAATGTTTGTCGCGCCCTTGAAATTGTCGGGGTGGCAAAAGGCTCTGTAGCCTGGCCGAATTTCTCCGCAATAGATAGACCCGGTCTCGAAATCCCATTCAACATAGCGACCCACAAAAAGATCCAGCCGGCCGTCCCGGTCGTAATCTATCCATCCGGCGCTGGTGGACCATCCACCGCCACCGACTCCCGCCTTCTTAGTGATATCGGTGAAAGTCCCGTTGCCGTTGTTGCGATAAAGAGAATTCCCGCCATAGCCAGTGACGTAAAGATCAGTAAACCGATCGTTATCGTAATCGGCCGCCGCAACTCCCATGCTGTACCCAACACCCTTCAAGCCGGACCGCTCGGTGACATCTTCAAACGTCGCATCAGCTTTCTGGTGGTAAAGGCGGTTCCAGTATTTTGGGTCCCGCTTGTCGGGCATTTCTAATTTGGCCATCGGATCCTTCACTGCCGCGCCGTTAGTGAAAAATAGATCCATACGGCCGTCGTTGTCGTAGTCAAACATCGCGACACCGCCACCCATGGCCTCGGGCAGATATTTGATCGAAGTGAACGAAGGAGCATGCTTGAAGTTGATGCCCGTCAGATTAGTGATGTCGCTGAACACGACTGGCGATTGCGCCTGAGGCGCCGGAGGCGGAGGCTTCTTCGCCGTTAAATCGGAATCATAGGACCGGCCGGTGCGTTGCGGAGCCGGGGTTACTGAAGGCGAGGGCACCGGTCGTTGGCAAACGACCGCGACAGGGCTGACCGCCAATAGGGATAAGAAAAGAAGGACTCGAAAGAATGTCACCTGTCGTTCAATAGCGATCCCTGAAAAACCATTCGCTCACTTCGGTTCTATCGACGCATAGTCTTTGCCGCTATAGAGGCGCACGCCGTTGCCCGATTTGGTCATCATGAGAGGGCGCGGTCGTCTGAGCTGGTTGTCTCGAATTGTTGAAACCGAAAGTATTTCATTTCCAGCCAGGTCAAGAATATTCAGCTTGCCGTTATCGCTAAAACCAAAGCCGTAGGCGCCGGTCCCCAGTTCCGCACCGCCAATAGTTATCTTCGAATCGGTGATCAGAAACCCCTCGTATTTAGCTCGCACGTCCGCAGCATAACCTGACGTATCGACAAGTCCGGCGAGAACATACCGATTGGCGCCGAAGCGGGCAGCTGCTGAGTTACGCATCTGGGTGGGCGCGGACAATCCCTGAAAGTAGAACCCTGGCGGAACTACTCTTGTGAGGTCTGAACCGGCCAGGACCGCTATGCTTTCCTGGGCATTCGCCACCTGCAACATGCAGCCATACGCAAAAACCACTACCACAATTACGGCGATTGAACACTTTCTGCAGGCCTTCATAAAACTTTCCTCCGCATGGATGCACGTCAGTTGATCGGAGCGCCGACTATCTTACATCTGTTTCGGAAAAAGGAAGGTGAGTATTGGTTCGACGCGTTCGGCCCACGCACTTTCATTGTGTTCAGCGCCTTCGGCTTCGAAGTAAGTTAGGTCTTTACCGGCCTTCCAACCTTTTTTCTCCAGCGTATCCCTTAAGAGTCGGGCATCCAAGATCGCACGCTGCGCTTCTTCCGCGTTGCGTCCTTCCTTAGTCCCCATGTCCATCCAAATGCGGGTCTTAGGTTTCACCCTCAGCGCATTTGCATAGTTCACGATTTGCTTGTCCGCAAACCACACTGACGGTGAAACGACGGCAAGCCTGCCAAAAACGTTCGGATACTTCAGGCCGAGGTAGAGAGAAACCAAACCGCCTAACGACGAGCCGCCCAAGCCGGTATGTTGAGCGTCTTTAATAGTCCTGTAGTTTGCATCGATGAAGGGCTTTAGTTCCTCGACCAGCATGCGCCCGTAGAGATCTGCTTTTCCACCGATTTTGTGGTGTGCATCCTCAACTGGCGTGTATTCACTGATTCGATCTTTTCCGGCGTTATTGATACCGACGATGATTAGCGGCTCAATTTTCCCGGCCGAAATCAAGGCCTGGGATGTTTCGTCTATACGCCACTCCTTGCCGGG
>CAWAZW010000002.1:0-299701 GCA_963786645.1 Blastocatellia bacterium | reverse complement strand
ACCAAAGCGGCGTCGGGCCGCCGCACTCCAAGGAGTTGACCGAAGCGCGAAATGTTGCCCGTCTCGCTTGCAGTTCAAACCGATTGTCATGCGCTCCTCATTCTGTTAAAAATCTGTGCAACAGCAAGCCATTCCATTTGATCAGGGAAAAGGAAACGTTCATGAAATGTGTAATGAAAGTCTTTAGCGGTCGCCCTCACATGTCTTGTTATCGCCGGTTCCGCGGTGCAAACAGCTTCCAGTCAATCCGCGGATCAACCCACGCTGCAGAAAGACACCCTCCAGTTACGGCTTGGACGAATAACTCCTACAAGGGGAACTACGACGTTTGGAGTTGGGTGCCGAAGTTCCAGTTCCGCGTCAACGGGCCCATCGCCAGCGGCAGCCAGCTTTTCGTGGAGGTCCAACAACCCGGCGGCAGCGCGCCGTGGCTTACGTTTGACTGCGACACGGGTGAAATCCAGAAGGGCTACTGGTGGAAGACCGAGTGCGGCGGCCGTCAGGTCGAGGACAAGAGCATCACAACCGTCGGCCCCGTCAACTTCTCTATCAAGTTGAGGAACGAGCTGGCGGGAAGTAACACGACGCTCTTCACCGGCAGGATGAAGGTGGCTAAGACACTTTCGAATGAGCATGGACCAAAGGCTGTCAACAAGTTCGTCTACTACGTCGACCACGACTGGAACCTGCCGATTGGTTATGTTTGGTACACGCCGGATAGCGTGTATGCGTGGGACTATCCGCAGTTCAACATCGGCTTTTGGGTGCGCGGCGATGCGTACAAATTCGACCCGCACCTCTTCTATAAAGGACAGGAAATCGGCCGGCTATTCAGTGACGGCATGCAGGTAGGCAAGGCGAGTTGTGGGGCGAGATTGGAGAACAACACGACGCACTCTGTGAACGATGGCGTGCCGCAAAAGGCAAAGTGGGCGCGCGTCGAATGCAGCTTCCCTGTCGTAAAACGTTGGGACAAGACGAACGGCGGGCAGGGGCAACCCAACACCAACGACATGTTCAAGCTCGCTGCGAACCCCGGCGAGTATGAATTCAAACTGTTGAGGAACAATAAGCTCGCGCGCTCGATCAAGTTCACGGTGGGGCCCGATGGGAAACTCGACAACGGAATTGCCTCAGCCAATAAGGTCGGGACCGAGCGGGTCATCGTGCCCGTCCAGATCGTCGGCGATCAGGATGGTCAGTGGGACAAGACAGCCTGGAAGACGGAGGCGTTCTACGGCAATCCGATGACGGGCTTCACTCCTCCGCAATAAATTGGAATCTTGAACTGTGGGTTCGTGGATCGTTTTCTCTATCTCCGGATAAAACGATCCACGAAGCATACGAAGCAACTCAAAAGAAAGAGCGGGGGTAAACCACCCTTCCCAACCTGCAAATTAATGCGAGTTGAATGGGTCACTGATACGAGCGCCTTCGGCGGCAGGAACCCAAGTGCGAGCGAGTTAAAAAACGATCCACGAATTACACGAACAGAACTCGAGAACCATGACCACCGATTCTATTTACCATTCACCATTTACTATTCACCAGCCACGATCCACGAAATAACACGAAATAAATTCACGAAACAAACTAAAAAAGCGGCGTCAGGCCGCCGCACTCCAAAGTCTTGCGCCTACCATATTGACCGTCTATTTCTTGGAACAATGGGGCTTAGCAGACATAACGGAAATTAATTCGTTATGTCTTATGGATGTAATGTCGATCCGGTAAGCTGCCGTTCGACTCAATTATAGAAATGTGCAGCGGTGTGCGAGCCGCGCCGTTTGTCCGCCGGCCTCTTTGGACGGCGTAACGAGTTGGAAGGTTGTTCAATAACTAAGCAAAAATAAGGAGAAACTCAAACCATGGAAACAAAACCTACGCACGAACAAGCTCAATTACATTTGCAGGTCTATGACTTGCGGCGCGAAGCCCGTTTGCGCCAGGCCCGTGATTGGTTTCAACAGAACTACTACGCTGAAACTCTCGAAGAAGCCATGCGTATCGCGCCGATGGGAACAGAAAAAGGCACATACGTCGGCATGGTAATTGGCTATTGGGAACAAGCCTGTGCGCTGCTTAACTATGGCCTGCTGCACGAAGATCTTTTCTTCGAAACCAGCGGTGAGTTCTTTGGCGTGTGGGAACTGCTGAAGCCTGTCGTGCCACAATTTCGCGAGCAGTTCAAAGATCCGACTATGCTCGGAAACCTGGAAAAAGCGGCGCAGCGTTACGAGGCGTGGCAGGAGCGGCGCGCACCCGGTAATGTCGCTGTGATGCGACAGTGGATGCAACAGGAGAAGCAGAAGAAAGCGTCAGCGGCCAAGGCCTAAATACGAGTGAAGGATCAATTTGTGGATCGTTTTTCAATGCCCGGAAGAAAAACGATCCACGAAACTACACGAAGAAACACGAAGAGGTGGCAAGTAGAAAACACGAAGCTTTCGGCAATTTTAGTTACGGTCGTTTCGGATCTGTTCACGGTCTTGCAAGGCGAGGTAAACTGCAACCACGTATTCAAGAGTGGCTGGGTGTCGAACGAATTGGCAGCGGGTCGGCCGATAATGGGGCGTAGCCCCAACTAATAAACCAACCGCTCGGAAGGTCAGGGACCTTCCGCACATCAGACGGCAAAGCCGATGCGCCGATACCGCTCAGCAATTATCAACTCCAGTCCTCAGTTGCCCGTAATCAACATTCCTGCTGCGAGACTAATAAAATGAAACTCCCAAAATCATTATCAAGACGATACACCGCAACCCGAATCGCAAAACTCCGGTTCAAGTCGGCACCCGAAGCCGCAAGACCCTGGTCCAACACTTCAATCAAAGTCGCAAAGCTCTGGTCCATCGTCGCCCTGGCAATTCTGGTCGTGTCCTTCCCGGCTTACGGTCAGAATTCGAAACCTTCTACATCCTCGCCCGCGGGGAACGACTGGCTTATGTTCCGTGGTCCAAATGGCACTGGCGTGGCTGACGGCTCCACTTTGCCTGCCCAATTTGGCGCTAACAAGAATCTCGCCTGGAAAGCATCAGTGCCGTTCGGGCGATCGTCGCCGGTGGTCACGGCTGATCGCGTTTTCCTGACGGCGAGCGAAGGCGACAAACTCGTCACGCTCGCTCTGGATCGGAAAACCGGAAAGATGTTGTGGCGGCGTGACGTTGTTCGCGCGCGCAACACACCCATCTACAAGGCCAACGATGCTGCCTCACCAACTCCGGTGAGTGACGGCAAGAACGTCATCGTCTTTTTTGCGGACCTGGGCTTGATCAGTTATGGACCGGATGGCAGCGAGCGTTGGCGCTTACCGTTAGGACCATTCAGTAGTTTCTACGGTATGGCCGGCTCGCCGGTGCTCGCGGGCAACACCCTGGTGCTGGTGGCTGACCAGCGGTTGAACTCATTTATCCTTGCCGTCGATGCGCGAAACGGAAAAGTTCTTTGGAAGAAAGACCGTACGAATTACGAAGGGTTCTCCACTCCGGCTATCTACACACCGAAAAACGCGCCGGCACAAGTCCTGGTCCTGGGTTCAAATACACTGGATGCCTATTCGCTCGATAAAGGAGAGCGATTGTGGTGGGTCACGAAGGTAGGAACATATCCGAAAGGAGTGCCCGCCCTCAGTGGCGACATGGTTTACGTCAACGGCGAAGGCGCCGATGCATCCGTTTTTACCGGCTTACGAAGACAGCCTGAAGAAATACGATAAGGACAACGATCAACGAATCCAGTATGACGAGATGAAGTCTGATCCCGGCCATCAGGAACACTTCGGCTGGATAGACGCCAATTCGGATGGTTATGTCGATCGAGCCGAATATGATTTCGTTCGCACCGGCACCAGCACTTCCGGCCATGGCATTACGGCTGTCCGGCTGGGTGGTGGGGGTGATCTGACACCGACGAACGTTGTCTGGCGACTGAAGAAATCCTATCCGAATATTCCCGCGCCGCTGATCTATCGTGACGTGATGTACTTAATGAAAGAAGGAGGCATAGTCTCGAGTATAAATCCCGCGACTGGAGAGGTCTTGAAAATGGGGCGCACGCCCGAGGCACTCGAGGATTACTCCGCATCACCGGTAGCGGGCGATGGAAAGATCTTCATGGTAAGTGCGAGCTGCAAGGTGACGGTGCTTAAAGCAGGCGCACAATGGGAAATCCTGGCAACGAATGACCTTGACGAAGAGTGCTGGGCCACCCCCGCGATTGCCGGCAACAGTTTATTTATTCGCACGCGCGGTTCGTTGTATTCCTTCGCTGATGGCGCGAAGTAGTTTGATGTCCGATAAGCTTCAGCTTGTCGTGGCGCCGCGACAAACTGAAGTTTGTCGGACACAGAATTCCAAATCCTGGCCTTGACGGTCTCGTATGCCTGTCTAAGAAAACGATCCACGAAATACACGAATTAACACGAACCGAGCGCCGAAGGCGCGTGATGTAATAGCCTGGGCCAACGGCCCAGGTAAGGCATGCCTTGAGAGAAAAAAAGCGCTGAAGGCGCGCGATGAATTTCGCGCCTTCAGCGCTTCAATAATCTAATAACCCGTCAACCCAGGGCGTTGCCCTGGGCTATTTTATTTCGCGCCTTCAGCGCGAAAACCCACCTGCTTCTCTTCGATGTGGGTAACCACATGATGGGAGCGGGATTGTTCTCGCTGAAAGTCACAAAATCAAAGCGTATATATAGCTCTGCCATCGGAAGCTGCGTGCGTTAGAGGTTGCAAGATAAGCGAGGCTGATGTGCGGTAGCCTTGGCCGTAATCTCATGAAAAGGCTTCTCAGATCAGCCAGGGCGTTGAGTCCGTGGCTTTCGCTAGCGGAGCCGCTCTTTTTATTCACCATCCTACTGATCCTTCGCTCTCTGTTCCCAAGCCTGTTTTGTATGCCTGTTAACCCTGGCGCCAAGGAGTTTATATGCGGGGCAGACTACACTGACAGCAGCATACGTCTTCTCCAACTATTGGGGCTTTCTGTTTGGGTGCTGTTACTCGTGACTGGCAGCGCTGAGGTGTTTCGGGGCAGAGCCACTCGGACCGCTGTCATTGCATGGTCGGTTTCGGCGCTGCTGCTCCTTGGTTTTGCAATCCTATTGCTAACTCGTCCTGTAGAGTGCAGTCCATGAGAGAAGCACACCTGGTTTCGTTAGTTCGTGTAATTCGTGGATCGTTTTTTCTGGTCTGGTCAAAATAACGATAACGAAATAACACGAAATAACACGAAAATTCAACGCTGAATATAATAGTGATCCACGAATCAACACTAACGCCAAGCGTAACCGCCATAGAAGCAAAGGCCTATCTATGAAAAAACAACCCACATCTAAAAAAGCTTCCCGGCCCATAGACCAGCGGAACCGCGCTTTGGCGGATTGGCGTGAGGAGACCCTGGCCCGCATGCGAGCGCTGATCCTGGAGGCCGACCCCGAGATGATCGAGGAACGGAAATGGAGGAAGCCGTCGAATGCGATGACCGGGGTCCCGGTCTGGTCGCACAACGGGATCGTCTGCACCGGTGAGACGTACACGAAGGTCGTGAAGCTCACGTTCGCCCGGGGTGCCAAACTCCGAGACCCATCGCGCCTCTTCAATTCCAGCTTGGAAGGAAACACGCGAAGGGCGATCGACATTCACGAAGGCGAGAAGGTCGACGCGCGCGCGTTCAAGGCGCTCGTGAAGGCCGCAGTGGCGGAGAATGCGCCGGCGAAGAAGCGGTAGATGTCCGATATCGTGGCGCCGCGACGGCTTTGCCTCATAAGTCAGAATTCAGCACCCACGGAGGAAGCTTGTCGCACATCCCACTATTCATTCCTCAGCGCTGTCGTTGGATCTAATCCGGCGGCCCGCTGAGCGGGAAGCCATGAAGCCATCAGCGCGATGAACAGGAAGAGCACTGAAACCGCTGCGAACGTCACCGGATCGGTGGGTTTCACGCCGACGAGCATGCTCGCCAGAACCCGTGTGAGTGCAAACGCTACGAGTAGACCAATCCCAATCCCGATCACGCTAAGGTAGAGTCCCTTTCCTACCATCAAACGAAAGATGCGCGACGGCGCCGCGCCCAAAGCCATTCGCACTCCAATCTCGTTTGTTCGCTGACGGACCGAAGTCGCAAGCACGCCATACAAACCCACGCCGGCAAGAAGCGCTGCGATCGTAGAGAATACTCCGATCAACAGGAGCGAAAAGCGTGTCTGCGCCTGGGCCTGGATCACGAGGGAGTCCATCGGCTGCATCTCGTTAATAAACGTCTCCGAACCAGCCCGGCGCACTACATCGCGGACGGTGCCGGCAAGCGCGGCCGGATCGCCATCGGTCCGGAGCGCCCACCATGAAGCAGCCTGGTTATTCACATATCCGTCGGCCACGTAGAGTTGTTCGCGACCCGGTTCGATCAGAGATGTGTTGCGCTGATGGGCCACCACACCAATGATCTCTCCCCATTCAGCCTCAGGGTTGCGAACGCGAAAGAGGATGCGCTTGCCTACAGCCGATTCATTTGGAAATGCCTTCGCGGCCAATGCCTGATCGATTATGAGCAGGCTGCGGTCAGGCGTGTTGTCGTCCTGCGTGAAAGTGCGTCCGGCGATAAGTTTGGTGCCCATCGCCTCGAAATAGCCGGGCAGAACGATCTGAAGATCGGCAGCTTGAAACTTGCTCGGGTCTCCCTGCGCTTCGGCTCCGCCCCATCGCACCGGACTAAATCCGCCGGCGAGCGGCAACGGAGCTGACGCGGTGACACTTCGCACACCGGGGATCGCGCCCAGTTGTTCACGAAGCTGGCGCTTGAAGTTCCCAACCTCCTGAGGCGTGTTGCCGATGTTGCCGAGAAGTTGAAAGGTCAGCAGCCCGCGCGGGTCAAAGCCGAGATCCACGCGCTGAATGGCAAGGAACGTCCGGAACATTAACCCGGAGCCAATCAGGAGTACGAATGCAAGCGCAACTTCCACTACGACCACAGCGTTACGCAGGCCGGCAGCGCCGAGTGCGCCGCTTCGCCCGCTCGTGCGTAGTATGTCCATGAGGTTTGGTTTCGCAGTGCGGATCGCGGGAATCACGCCAAAGAGCACAGCAGAAAAGAGTCCGGCTAATATCGAAAATCCCAACACCTGCTGATCAATCCGGACTGCATTCAGGCGCGGCAGGTTCTCCGGTGCGATCACAAGCAACTGATGAATACCTAAGTAGGCCAGCCCAACACCCAGGGCTGTTCCCAGAGCCGCTATCAGCAGCGACTCGGCGAATGTCTGCCGAACCAATGCCCACCAACCGGCGCCCAGCGCGGCCCGCACAGCCAGCTCTCGCTCGCGCGATGCAGCTCTCACCAACATCAGATTCGCCACATTCGCACATGCAATGAGCAGCAGGAAAATAACCGCACCCATGAGCGCGAGAATCGCCGGTCGAACTTCATCGACAAGATGTTGCTTCATCGGTACAAGTTGGAAGTGTTGACCGGCTGTCCGAGAGATGATGTTTTCATCGCGAATTTTTTGAGCGATGGTTTCTACTTCGGCCTGTGCTTGCCCGACCGTGACGCCCGGCTTGAGCCGCCCAATAGCTCGCCACTGCACGTTGCTACGGTTGGCGGCGTCATACGGAATGCGAGCGGCAAGCCAGAGACTCGGAAACTGTTCCATGTTCGCTTGTGGAGGAAACAGCAATTCAAAACCCGGAGCCAGCACGCCTACAACGATGGGTGCTGGTCCATCGGCGGCAGCCACTGGAAGAGGTCTGCCGATTACAGATTGATCGCCCCCAAACCGCGCCTGGAAGTATTCGTTGCTGAGAATGGCCATTGGTGGTAGCGGAGGCGGTGCGGCGTTATTTGCAGGGGCATTCCCCGCCGGCGCCGCTGGGGGATCTGGCTGGGGCGTGCCATCAGAGTCCTCAAAATTTCGGCCCGCGATGATCGAACCGCCCATCAACTGAAAGAAGTTGGTTGATACCGCGGCCACCCGGACGCGTTCAGGAGTGCCGTCCAAACCCGGAAGAGTGGCGCGAAACGTACTGACGGCAGCGAAATCCTCGAAATTGTTTTTTGCACCGTTGCGCAGATCGAGAAACGTGACGTTCGAAATCGGAAAGTCTTTGACATTGCGTCGTTGCAGATCGCCGCGGGCCAGGACCAGGCGCTCTGGATCCTTGTACGGAAGCTCCCGCAGCAGCACGCCGTTAGTGACACTAAAGATAGCCGTGCTGGCGCCGATAGCGAGCGCGATGGTTATCACAACTGTGATCGTGAATATGGGACTCTTGCGTAGCGTTCGAAACGCGTAGGATAGATCGTTTAGCATGGCGGCAGTTTAGATTGACTTCCGATTTTCAGCCAAGGGAAAAATTTTAAAAAATTAACCTTCAACTTACCGTACGAGCGTTCTTTATTTTGAATTCTAAGACGGAGCAGTTGGTGATGAAGAGTTATCGTAAGGAACTATGGTTCAACGTGCCGAGCCACAACGGTAGTGCAACCTCCGTGGGTCGACAAATTCAGAACCGGGAGCGCAGCGACCGGGTGGCGTTGAACGACATTCACTCCGCGCTGATCACTCCTGGTCTGCACTTCCTGCTCGTGCATGCGTGATCAGCATGAATGAGTGTCATCAACGCCACCCGGTCGCTGCGCTCCCGGCTCTGAATTTCCTGACCCACAGCGGCAGTGTATTAACCAACTGCCCCTGGTGGAATTCTGACTTACGCGCTGGCCCTTTCTTCTTGCGCCAATGCGCGCGGTGACGTAAAAAGGCACCAGTGCCTGAACTCCCGCCCGGAACCACTCTTGGCCGCTATCGCATCATTTCCAAAATCGGTGCCGGTGGAATGGGTGAGGTGTATCGGGCTCAGGACATTGAGTTGGGTCGCTCGGTCGCTTTGAAATTCTTGCCGAGCGAGTTCGCTGCTCATCAAAACCGGCTGAAGCGCTTCATTCAGGAAGCGAAAACCGCGTCAGCGCTCAATCATCCAAACATTCTCACCGTCTATGAAATTGGCCGCGCTGACGACATCACATTTCTTGCAACTGAGTTCGTCGATGGCGTCACCCTGCGACATCACATGGCCCAGCGCCTGAAGCTGGTCGAAGTACTCGACATTGCAACACAAATCGCCTCTGCTCTCGTTGCTGCACATGCGGCCGGCATTGTTCATCGCGACATCAAGCCAGAAAACATCATGGTGCGTCGTGACGGCATTGTTAAGGTACTGGACTTCGGCCTGGCCAAACTCACCGACAGACAAGACTCATCAATCTCGGGACCGGAAGCAACAACGGTTGCCCTGGTCAATACTGAACCCGGCACCATAGTGGGCACCGTCGCTTATATGTCGCCGGAACAGGCGGCCGGACGCGAGGTTGATGCTCGCTCGGACATCTGGAGCCTGGGCGTCGTGCTCTATGAAATGCTCACTGCGCACGCACCATTCGAAGGTGTGTCGAAGAGCCATATCATTGTCGCCATTACCGACCGTGAGCCGCTGCCAGTAACTCAGCTCGCTCCTGAAGTGCCGGAACCACTCGAATGGATTATTGGTGAGGCGCTGACGAAGGATCGTGAAGAGCGCTGTCAGACGGCGAAAGAGATGCTTGGCAAGCTGAGGCGACTAAAACAGCGGCTCGAGTCCGGTACACTGTCGGCCTCCTTGTCGGACTTTGGCCGTTCAACTCCGCCACAGTCACTCACGCCGGAAACAAATTCGAATCTCAACTCACTTCCAGCCAGGCAAACACTGCATGAAGCTGGAAGGTCAACAGCACCCTCCGGAGGTCTCGCCGCCACGCGAGAACTATCAGGCGTTGAATTTGTAGCCACCGGAATAAGGCAATATAAGAAGGCCTTTGTCGCGTTTGTTGCGCTGGGCTTGATGGCTGTCGCTGCGATCGGCGTCGGACTGTACAAGCTATTCACGCAGCCCGAACAGTTCGGTCCGGCAAGGATGACAGCGCTAACAACAGGCGGGAAGATTAATGGCGAGGATATAAACGGCCAAGTCTCGATTTCGCCTGATGGAAAGTATGTTGTCTGCGCCGCTAATGATTCTAAACAACAAGCCAGCTTGTGGCTCCGGCAAGTATCGACAAGCAGCCTTGTGCGGATCGTTCCGCCGGAAAACGGCGGTTACATCTCTACAACTTTTTCCCCTGACGGCGAACTGATTTACTACGTCGCTACCTTAGAAAGAAACAGGTTCATTCCCACGCTCTATCGCATTCCGGTCCTGGGCGGCACTCCGGCAAAGGTTCTTGACCGCGTGTTTAGTCCCATCGCGTTTTCAAAAGACGGCAAGCGATTCGCTTTCGTACGCAGCAATCAGGAAGACATGGCTTTGATGGTGGCGAACACCGACGGCAGCGGACAGCCGACTACTATTGCCGCGCTCAAACAGCCGAATGGATTCTCTACTTCTGGACCATCATGGTCCCCTGACGGTAAACGAGTCGCTTGCGGCATGGTCAATGGAACGGGCGCCGGGTACTCGACCGTCATAGAAGTCCCGGTCGACGGCGGAGATCCGAGATCAATCGGTTCGGAAAAATGGGCCAGGGTCGGTCGCGTCATCTGGCTTGCCGACGGCAGCGGCTTGATCATGACTGCTCAGCCCGAGGTTTCATCGATTGGTACACAGGTTTGGTTCCTTCCTTATCCCAGTGGCCAGGCGCGGCGGATAACGAACGATCTGAACGGTTATGGAGAGGTTAGTCTGGGGTTGACCTCAGATTCGGGCACTATCGCGACGATCCAAATGGTAAGCGCCAGCAGCATTTGGATTACCGCCGCCAACGAAGATGAAAATCGCGCGCGCCCGATTCTCAAAACCAATCTTCCTGAAACGGTCGCATGGACACCGGATGGGAAAATTGTTTATGCGAGCCGCACTGGAGAGAATTGGGACATTTGGATGTCTAATCGCGACGGGTCAGAAAATACGCAACTGACGGCCGATGCTTTCATTGATCAGCAACCATCAGTTTCGCCGGATGGTCGCTATATAGTTTTTCAATCCAATCGGGCGACAAAGATAGGTGCTCGAAACATCTGGCGAATAGATGCGGACGGCAGCAACCTAAAGCAACTTACCGAAGGCAGTTACGATGATGCGTCTCCCGTTTGTTCTCCCGATGGACGCTCTGTGGTTTTCATGTCGGTGCGCTCGGGTAAGTGGACCATTTGGAAAATCGGAATCGACGGCGGACCCCCAGTGCAGTTGACGGATCAGGTTGCCCAATTGCCATCGATTTCGCCTGATGGCAAGTTGATCGCCTACTTCTACCAGGACGAACAGGCAAACAACCAACCCAAGCTGACAATTATTCCTTTTGAAGGTGGTGAGCAGACAAAGACTATTGACCTTCCTCGCTCCGTTCAACCTATCGCGTTTTCGTGGATGCCCGATGGCCGTTCTATCGCCTACCTGGATAATGCGTCCGGAATTCTAAACGTTTGGAGTCAACCGATTGATCGCGGCGCGCCAACACAGTTAACAAACTTCAAGTCAGAACTCTTAAACAGTTTTGCTATCTCCCGCGACGGCAAGATTGCGGCGTACCGCTTTTCCATTACCAGAGACATTGTCCTGATTAAGGATTTCATGACGAGTAAATAGTAAATGAGTGAAAAGTGAAAAGTGAAAAGTGAAAAGTGAAGGGTAAAAAGTGAAAAGTGAAGTGAATAGTAAATGGTGAATAGTTAATGGAACCGTTGAGCGAAACTCGAACGGTCACTCTTCACTCTTCACTCTTCACTTTTCACTTTTCACTCTTCACTAATATTTTTGCACGCTTGAATCAACTTCATCCGACCAGGCAGTGATTCCACCTTTCAGGTTGATAAGCCGGCCAGGGAACCCTGCCTGTTTTAAGTTCGCAATGCCCTTGGCGCTCCGCACACCCGCCTTGCAATGAACTACGGTTTCGCGCGAGGGATCGATCTCACTCATGCGACTCACAACCTGGCCAAGCGGAATGAGCTTCGTTCCCGGAATACGCGCAATCTCGTATTCAAACGGTTCTCTGACGTCGATCACCTGGACCTCGTCACCGCGTTCGAGTCGCTGCTGTAGCTCTTTCGCCGTTATTTCTTCGAGCGCGTCCTTTTGTTCCTGTTGCTCAGCGCGCAAACCACAGAACTCTTCGTAGTCGATCAATTCCTTGATGGTCGGGTTCTCGCCGCAGGCCGGACATTTGGGATCTTTCTGCAATTTGAATTCGCGAAACTTCATGTGCCACGCGTCGAACAGCAGCAGGCGATTAACCAGCGTGAGGGAGACATCGGCCCCCAGAATTAGTTTTACTGTTTCGGTGGCCTGAATCGCTCCGACGATGCCGGGCAAAACTCCCAGGACGCCCCCTTCAGCGCACGAAGGTACCAGACCGGGAGGTGGCGGCTCCGCATACAAACAGCGGTAACACGGCCCTTCCTTCACCCAAAACACGCTCGCCTGACCTTCAAAGCGAAAGATAGAACCGTAAACGTTTGGCTTGCCGGTGAGTACGCAGGCATCGCTCACGAGATAACGCGTGGGAAAGTTGTCCGTGCCGTCAACCACGATGTCGTAGTTTGCAAAGAGCTCGAGCGCATTCTGGCTCGTCAGACGTGTCTCGTGTGTTTCGATTTCGATGTGTGGATTGATGTCTTGCAGCCGATCGCGGGCCGACTCGATCTTAGGCCGCCCGATATCAGCGGTGCCATGGATAATTTGACGTTGAAGATTCGAAGCTTCAACAACATCGAAATCGACTATGCCTATGCGGCCCACACCGGCAGCAGCGAGATACATTCCCACGGGCGCGCCCAAGCCACCCGTTCCGATCATCAGCACGCTCGCGGCCTTCAACTTCCGCTGACCCTCCAGCCCCACCTCGGGCAAGATCAAGTGGCGGCTGTAACGCGCCATCTCTTCATTTGACAGTAACGGCAAGGCTGCCTCCACGTCGGCCTCAGTTGTGACACCACCAGCAATAGACGGAACAATCATGACCGTGTCACCTTCACGCAACGCGGTCGCCCCACCGGATTGATGACGCACGTCCTCGTCGTTAACGTAAACGTTAACAAAACTTCGCAACTCATTCTTATCGTCGTAGAGATGGCGCCGTAACTCGGTGTGAATCGACGTCAACTGATCCAAAGCGGCGGAGGCCGTGGTGGCCTCGACCTCAACGCGCGCGTTGCCACCAGTAAACTGCCGCAGTGCTGTAGGAATATTTATTGTGACTGACATGGCTGAACTTCCTTTCAATGGACACTTGAGGACCCACCCGCTACCGCAGGTGGTACTGACCTCATGACACTACGTCGACTGACACTTAGATAACGCTTGCGGCGTTGTCCCCTTAATTTCTTCCTCACTAAATCGAGAGCGATCCGGTTCCATCTCCCACGAGCGAAGAACCATAGCGGCGCCTTGGCTCACGGAAATGACGATGTACGAAAACGTCGGCCAGGCATGGTCGAGATCGTATTGAGAAGGCACTGCTGGATGATCGGGATGCGAATGGTAAAAGCCAACCACTTCCAGCCCCTTCGTTTGCGCATAGCGTTCCCCGCGCATCAACTCGTCCGGACGAATCAGAAAACGATTGCGCTTTGCCTGTTCCTCGCGAGCGTTGGAGATTGGATAGACTTCATTGACCGTTTTCATCCCGTCGCTCGCAAAAGTGCCCAACAGCAAGCCGCAGCACTCGTGCGGATAGTCTTGCTCGCCGTGTGTCGCGATCTCATTTTGGTGTTGTTCAGTCAGCTGGATCATTCTCTTTGGAGTGCGGTGACCTGTCACCGCTTTGGCCCAAGGGCGGCTTGACGCCCTGATGTTTCAGTAGATTCCACCAAACCGTGTCGCGACAGGTCGCGACCGACTAAAGCGGTGACAGGTCACCGCACTCCAAAGTCATCCCGCTATCTTCCCCCGCCGTCACAAAGTATCGTCACCACTACAGAACCTTTCGGTAGCGTCTCGGCCAATCGCAGCGCGGCGAATACATTCGCTCCTGAGCTGGTGCCAACCAGCAAGCCTTCCTCTCGCGCCAGCCGCTGGGCCATGTCCTGACCATCTTCCGTTGTCACTTCAACATTCTCGTCGGCCAACGCTGGATCATAAATCCCAGGCGCCATCGCCGTAGCCATGTGTTTCAGTCCTTCGAGGCCATGGAAGGGTGAACTCGGTTGAATCGAAATAGCGCGAATTTCAGCGTTGAATTCTTTCAACCTCCGCGCGGTTCCCATGAACGTGCCGGAAGTACCGAGGCCCGCAATGAAATGTGTGACGTGGCCCTGGCCTTCAGTTTGTGCCCAGATTTCCGGCGCTGTGGTTTCGTAATGAGCGCGCCAGTTCGCAGGATTGTTGTATTGATCCGGATAAAAGTATTTCGCCCGGTATTTAGCAAACAACTCTCGAGCGATTAATTGGGCGCCGTCGGTGGAGAGCAACGGATCAGTTTCGATGATCTCAACGCCAAAACTGCGCAGAATTTGCTTACGCTGCGCGCTCGCGTTCTTCGGCAAACAAATGGTGACGGGGTAACCTCGTGACGCTCCGATCATTCCGTAAGCGATACCGGTATTTCCGCTGGTCGCGTCAAGAATCGTCATTCCGGATCGGAGTCGACCGCTGCGCTCGCCTTCAAGAATCATCGACAGCGCAGCTCGATCTTTCACTGAGCCGCCGGGATTCAAGTGTTCCGCCTTGGCCATCACTGTCACTCCGGCGGGTAAATCTCGCGTCACACTTCGCAGTCGAATCAACGGAGTGTTGCCGATGGCTGACTCGATTGGATAGTGTCGACCCGACCGAACGTCTTTTTTACGTAATACGGTCACCATAATCTGTGTCCGACAAACTTTTTAGTTTGTCGCCCGACTGCCCTCCACCACGCGCGACAAACTGGAGTTTGTCGGACAAAAAACCGGCCGCGAATCCTTTGCAGGTGTCGCGACCGGTTTTTGAAAACTTTGTTGCGCTGGGCTAATTAACTCATTTGCTTGTCAGGCGCGCCAAAGCCTCCCGATCGCGTTCTGTACAACAGACGCAACAGGTGCAATGACAGCAGCAACAATAACAAGCTTTGTGCATGATTTGATTAACCGGGTGAACTATAGGAAGGCAGCGAAACGATGTCAAGCCAATGCTGAACGACAGAGCGTGGATCGTTTTTGTCCCGAAGAGCTTAAAGATGATCCACGAAATACACGAAATAACACGAAAACCCACCCGCACAGGACCACTCTAGTCGCATAAATTTGCAGGTTAGGAAGGGTGGTTTACCCCCGCCTCAAGATTAGTTGTCATTCAACAAAGGGGGGCCAAGGGCGAAAAATGAATTTGCTTTCGCACCTTTCAGCGCGATGCGCTTCACCTACTTTCCCAAGGTCACGACTTGACCGACACGAAGCTCGCCCGTCCCGACCACAGTGCCGTATACGCCGGCGCAATTCTCGTTCATACGAACCACAGCCTTCATCACTTCAGAATCTCGCTCAGCCGTATCTGGGTCAAGATTAACCATCACACATCGCACATCCCTCATGGTAACCCCGATCGCGGCGATCGGGGCTGCGCCGTTGCTCCCGTCACCAAACAGCAATGTCCGGCCCACCCATCCGTTTTCCTCAAACGGTTCAGCGCTATCTGTTTCGATGACAACGTTTGGTCGAAATCTGCGAAGGTCGCAACGATCCACGCCTCGGCCTGATTCCCGCGCGACCGAATGCACTGTGCCGAGGCTGATTACCGAAATGCAGGCGTCGTCGAAGATGCCATTTTTGAGATTCATCAACTCGACTTCACTGCCATACCGGCTCGAAATTTCCTTCCGTAGTTCGTCGCTTCGGAGTTCGTACTCTTTGCCGTCCGGCGTACGAACGTGCGTTGGGAGTAGTTCGGCAGTATGGCTGTCGACCCCGAATGGTTTATAGAGGAGCAACTGCGGTAACTTGCTCGCCGTCAGCCATGGGAAGCCACTTGTGTCGGTGAGTCGCCGAAAAGCTAACCTACGATCGCCATCAATGCCATGCCAACCTAGCCGTGCAACATCCAGTGATTCACCGGCCATTGACTTAACTGGGTAACGATAGATGGCACTAACTCGTCCTACTTCCATATGACTCCATTCGACAGTGGCAAAAACCCACCCCTTCCTTACTTGTCGGGATACTCGTTATGGTAACGCTTTCCTTGCACAAAGTTCATAACCATTTCAGCGAACAGCTGAGGTATGTTGTCCATCGCATTGTGTCCCTCACCTGCAAAGACGAAGAGAGTGCGGTTAGGCAGGGTGTCCATCAAAGACTTGATTGCCTGCTTAAGTTCTGGCGAGGCAGTGTTGCTGCCGCCAAGAAGCAGTGTTGGCGTTTTCAACTTCTTCATTCGTCTCGCTTCGAAGCGATATTTGGCTAACGCTCGAATTTCGCGAATCTGTACGTCGATACCGGCGACGCGTGCAGCCCAAGCGGGGCGCGCCTTTAAGGTCTCTATCTCGTTGTGAGACATCCTTACCACCTCACGCAAAAACGTCAGCACCGCTTGTTCGCGGTTATCTGACTCGATGAGCCGCTGCATTCGATCGGCAACGGCGGTATGGTCGAGGTCCTGCAGCGGGGGTTCATACAAGACGAGTTTGGAGATCTTCTTTGTGATGAAAGCAGCTTCCAACGCAAACACACCTCCAATTGAATGGCCAAGAACTACGACGGGACCCTTTTGAGCATTCACTGCGGCGACCACGTCCTCAAATTCCTTTTGAAGACTATAGTTCGACCCAGGCGCACTCTCGCCATGGCCGCGACGATCCATTGCGCACACCGTAAACCGCGAAGCGAACAACGGAAGTAGAGGTGCCCAACGTTTTCTGTCACCTGAACCGCCATGAACAATCAGAAGACTTGGTCCTTTGCCTATACACTCGAGAGCGATGCGAGTTCCATCTCTTGAGAGGATCGTTGAAACCCGGGAACCAGGGTCAGGAGTCTGCGCAAAAAGAAGCGGTTCGAACATCAGGAGCGCGAAAAGTATGAGAGTCGATCGCATGAGCATTCGCTAAGTCTTCTTTCTGTTAATTCGTGGATGCTTTTATCTCAATATTGAGAAATGATCCACGAAATAGCACGAAGTAACACGAAGGCCGCCTTGGATTCTCCTCCCGGGGTGCAGCAGACGGCTTCTGCAAATACAATGACAGCACACCAATCATTAATAGATAGAAAGAGACGTTATGTACAACGCTAAAGCTTATGCTGCCGCCAGTGCGACATCGCCGCTGGCCTTTAATCCGATCCCGCGACGCGAACCGACGGAAACCGATGTGCAGATCGAGATCCTCTTCTGCGGCATCTGCCACTCCGATCTCCATTCGGTTCGTAACGAGTGGAGCGAATTCTCGCCCACTGTTTACCCGATTGTGCCCGGCCATGAGATCGTCGGCCGTGTCACCAGGGTCGGCTCGGCGGTGAGCAAGTTCAAGCCGGGCGATCTCGCCGCGGTTGGCTGCATGGTCGATTCCGACCGCACCTGCCCCGAGTGCAAAGTTGGTTTCGAGCAGTTCTGCCCAAATATGACTCTGACCTTCAACTCCCCGGACAAACACCTCGGGGCCGTCACCTACGGCGGATACTCCGAAAGCATTGTTGTCGATGAACACTTTGTCTTACGTGTCCCATCGAACCTCGATCTCGCTGGAACCGCGCCGCTTCTCTGCGCCGGGATCACGACATACTCGCCCATGCGCCACTGGGGCGTTACGAAGGGCACGAAAGTTGGAGTAGTTGGTCTCGGCGGACTGGGCCACATGGGCGTGAAGTTGGCCCACGCGTTGGGAGCGCACGTGGTTGTCTTTACGACTTCGCCTGGTAAGAAAGAAGACGCGCACCGCCTCGGCGCCGACGAGGTAGTGGTCTCCCGCAACGCCGACGAGATGCAGAGGCACGTCGAAAGCTTCGACTTCATCCTCGACACTGTCTCCGCCGATCACGACATCAACGCCTATATCGGGTTGCTTCGCCGCGACGGCAACATCACGATCGTAGGCGCGCCGCCCACGCCCCTGGGTGTTACGGCCTTCAGTCTCATCATGCGGCGCCGAAGTTTTTCCGGCTCCAACATCGGCGGTGTCGCTGAAACTCAGGAGATGCTCGACTTTTGCGGAGAACATAACATCACCGCAGACGTCGAAGTCATTCCCATCCAGAAGGTCAATGAAGCTTATGAAAGACTGCTCAAGTCGGACGTGAAGTATCGCTTCTCCATCGACATGGCTTCGCTAAAAGCTGAGTAGGCGGACGTGATATTTTGTTTCGTGTTCTTTCGTGTAATTCGTGGATCGTTTTTTCCCAAGGATCAAAGACGATCCACGAAATAACACGAAATGCCACTCGCTCCTTGGAGTGCGCCGACCTGTCGCGGCCTTTTATTAAAGGCGCCGTCAAGCCGGCGCCGACCAAAGCGGCGTCAAGCCGCCGCACTGCAAGGAGTTGAATGCCGATGAATCTTGAGGCTTTGAGCGGAAGTAAACCACACAAGTATAAAGACGAGGCGCGATGACTAACCAGCGGAATTAGAATACAGTTGCCGAGGATTTGTTAGTGCGGGGTGGGCGAGCGTAACGTAGAGAAGATACTTAATCGGTTGAGGACTTACATGGACGCATCGTTATCATCAGCTGGAGTCTTAGCCCTACTCGGTCTGGGATTGATCTTTGGTCTTAAGCATGCGACTGAAGTAGATCACGTCGTGGCGGTTTCAACCATTGTTAGCCAAAACCGCAATTTACTGCGGTCTGCGATGGTTGGAGCTCTATGGGGTGCTGGACACACCGCTGCGCTACTGGTCACTGGCGCGATCGTCCTGTCGTTGCGAGTTGCCATTCCTGACAAAATTAGTGACTGGCTGGAATTCGGTGTCGCGCTGATGATTCTTGGTTTGGGCGTCAGCGCAATGTGGCGCGCCTTGCGCAAAGGACGAGAGGTCCACTTGCACAAACACAGCCATGACGGCGTTTCCCACGTGCATGTCCATTTCCACGAAGCGACAACCAGGCACGATCAACGCAAGGCGTCAAATCATACTCATGCTGTACACGCCATCGGTATTAAACCAGTGCTGGTCGGGACAATGCACGGCCTCGCGGGATCGGCAGCCTTAACACTTCTCGTATTGACTCAAATCGAATCGGCTTGGTTGGGTCTGCTTTATCTCGCAATCTTCGGGGTTGGCTCAATCGTTGGCATGCTGCTGATGTCGGGCTTAATCGGATTGCCTTTTGCCTTGAGCTCGCGAAACTTGTCTGGATTACATCATCGTCTACAAACTGCTGCGGCTGGACTGAGCATCGCCTTTGGTTTGTGGTACGCGTATCAGACCGGTCTCGCTTCAAAGCTCTTCTAACAGCTGGCCCCACTTCACAGATCCGTTCCGCTAACGTTCAAAATACAACTGAACGTCAGACGAACTATCTCGAAAGGGAACAAAAGCTCGTGTGCTGCTAGGAAAAATGAATTCCTGGGACCAGGACGTAGGTGATTGTAACGGTTGATTATTTCTCAATTACTTCAAAGCGGCATCGCGGAGAACCTCCGCGGTCGCAACGCTCCCGCACTTCCATGCCGATGATCTCGGACACGAGGTTTTCCGCGAGCCCGCAAACTTCAGGATGCTCAGCGACCGCAGCGGCAAGCGGACAACCTTCGCTTCTGATGTAATACTTTTTGTTCTCCCTTTCAATGCGTGCAGTTCCGCCTATAGCCTCGAGTGCATTAAGTGCCCGCCCGACACGCGTCTCTAAGTCATCACTCTTGCGAGCGGCAGCTTGACCTCCAGCGAGGGAACGACCGACCTCTCGCAGAATCTCCTGGAGCGCGGCTGGCGCCAATCGACCCTTCAGCGCCGCGATAAGTTGATTGAGTATCGCATCGTAAGCTTTCGGGAAGAGTTGCTCCGCTTCCTCGGTCAGCTCGTAAGCGAAGTGCGGTTTCCGAGTGCCCCGCTGAATACCCCTCTGCTTAATAAGCCCGTCACGTTCGAGCGAAAGCAGGTGTGCACGCACCGCATTATCTGTCAGACCCAACTGCGCCGCTAACTCATTGACCGTTTTAGTGCCGCCCCTGAGGAGCGTGACAATACGCCCGCGCGTGCTTTCAAAAAACCGCCTATCAAGCTTGCTCCTCTTCATTTCGGGCCGAGTATTGCACATCTCTACAATAAAAACAATAAGTCAATTAAGACCTTGACTTATTCTGCTAAAGGTGTATTCTCGGCCAAAAGCACTAAACGCTTTCCAAAATCAAAAAGAGCACTAGGAGGATATGAACGATGGAGCACGTATTCGAATCCCCGGGCTTGGCAACTTCTCGAATGAACTCGGATGCCACAACCACGGTTTCAGGATCAGCCTTCGAGGCTTATCAGATTTTACGCACCGCCTTCGTGGTGGCGCCGATAGTTGCCGGCCTCGACAAGTTTTTTAATCTACTCGTGAACTGGGAGCAGTACTTACCTCCAATCGCGAACCGAATCGTGGGCGGGTACGGTCACGAGTTCATGCTCGTGGTGGGTGTTATCGAAATCGTCGCCGGACTCGGGGTCGCTTTCAAGCCAAAGGTCTTCGCATACGTGGTGGCGGCGTGGCTTCTATTGATCGTCGTCAACCTGCTGATGATTCCGGGTTACTACGACGTCGCACTACGCGATTTTGGCCTGGCATTGGGAGCTCTCGCGCTCGCGCGGCTGAGCCGGCAATTTGATCAGTAGCCACAAAAGTTTACGCGGAAAAACTCGGATGAGAAAAGTAGAGGGGCCGGCAACTGCGATTCAAACTCCGAAGGGCAGTCAACAAAAGGAGAAAGAGAATGTCACAAGCAACAGTTAGAACAAAACCCCAGGTTGGGTTGGTGACCTATACACGAAGCGGTGGAAAAGAACTTGAGGGGTCCTATGAGAAGCCAGTTGTTGTCCCGGCCGCCGACAACCATGACCCCGCATTTCATGCATGGGCTGATGCCCGTTTTGCCACCGACATCATGGCTGAACACGCATTGTTCTTCGCCCTCCTGATGCCGCCGGAGGTGGCCGCAAAGGAGCGAGCGGAAGCGTTGCGATTCTCGGAGATCTTCTCCAGCATGCATAACCACATCGATACCGGGGCGCCGCCGGAGCGCAGCGATGTGAAACGGTTCGCCACGAACGTGGTGGAACAAATCAAACCGTTCACTGAATACAAAGCCAGACTCGGCGACGCGCAGCGAAGCGGTCAACTGCGAAGCCTCGTGTGGCCCCTATTCTTTGATCACACACAACATGAAGCCGAACGTTGGACGAGCCGGCTCGAAACCCTGGCGGGCGGGGAATCCGATTTTGACAGAGCGGAAGTGACTAAGTTCTGGACGAACATCATGGACGAGCACTCGCGCTTCATTGCTCATCTTCTAGACCCGGATGAATATGAATTGATTGAAAAGGCGATGAGTGCGAGCCGCGTGTTCGCAGATTTGCATCAGGGAGGCCTTGGCGGAGTAGCAGCGGCAACCGTCCACGAGCCCGGCGCTGTAGTTAATTCGCTGATAGAGAATCCCGAAACCAGCGCCGTTCTAAGTGCGGCTGAGACAATTCTCGATTTTAAGACGAAAGCGGCCAGGGGCATTGAGGCAGCTCGCATCAAGAGCATTATTGACCCGCGTTTGGCGGATCACGTTCGTCGCGAGGCACAGAAGTTCGTCGATGAATTGAAACGAGCTGTTTAGGGGGGACGCGCGGGCTCGGCTTCACGTGCAGGAATCTCGGTCGACGGAAAACCTCGCCTGAGTATAGGCCGTGAAGCCGGGTCCAGAACGCTACGCGACAACTGCGATCTGACTCGCAGTGCTAAGCAACCACAGGGAATGCGAAGTGACCTTTAAAATTGAAATGCTTGGTTGGCTCGGGACAGCGCTGGTAGTTATTGCGTACATACCTCAGATACGGCATTTGTATGTGGAGAAATGTGCATGGGGAATCAGCATTTCTACCTGGCTAATCTGGCTGGTTGCTGGCGCGTTGCTATTGGGCTACTGCATATTTCGTAGCGACACTTTGTTTGCGTTCGTCCAAGTCGTCAACATCACTGCGATCGTGACTACAATCATTCTGGCGTGGAGGAGCACTCAGATTTGTCCTTTTCATTCCGATTCGGTCTTGACGGAGCTCGCCGATAAGCCAGCTTCCGTTAACTGGCATGTTGGACGACATTCTCTCACCCGATTTTAAAGAGATCTTTGGATCGATCCACGGTTCAGTTGGCTATCTTTTTCCAGCGTCTGGTTCCTCTGCCCAAAAAATCCATTCAGCTCCGTTCTTATGTTTCTGACGCTGGGAAAGCACGCCTCGCCGTTCAAGTAAAGTACGTGCGCCGCGCTGCATGTTAGCGTACAGACACTGCGTGATGTCGGATAGCTCCCAGCCTTGTTTTGGGAGGTTGGTTTTACGAAAGGCTCGTTCGATCTTCGCACGGTTTTTCTCAAACAGAGCACTGACTTCTTTGCTCATCTCCTGACAAAGCGCCTTAAACTCCGCGCATTCTTCGGCCTTGAATACGGGAAAATTCGGTTCGTAGTAACGCTCAGTAGGATACTTTTTCTCCCACTCCTCAGATTCACGCAGCAGCTCGCTTTTCATAAGGTCGTTGATGTGTGTGTACACGCTTGGCGGTGACAGATTGAGTGCTTCAGCTAACTGTGAGATGGTCTTTGGTTCCCGCGTCACGAGATTCAATATCTGCTCTTTAGTACCGTTCGGTAGAAGCTTCCTTTTCGTTATGTCCGCCCATGGATCGCTGTAACCACCCGGTCCTGCAGACACGCACTCACAAGGAAAGCGCAATGCGTTAAGTTGCTTAGGAATCGCCATCGGACACCCCTTTACAGTCTCAGTTTTAGGGGGTATCCTAAAACTCTCGCACCCCCCGAATACTAACACCCCTGGTATGGATTAACGATACCAATATAGGCCGACGCTTGTTCGGAAAGAATGACGATGTGGTCGCAACTTCTTCCTACGGAAGCGTGGTTGGAGTGCATTCGTTTTCAGTTGCAGGCCAGTGAATGGAGGAACTCATGAACCAAAGGAAAATAGGCGAGAAGGGAAGGACTTTGCTTAGTGACCGCAGCGGCCACATGGCAAAACTCGCAACGATCATCGTATTGGCGGTTGTTGCCTTCGGTTTGGTGTATAGAGGCGCATTGGGTCGGGGAACGCCACAGGACCGAACGGCACCTAACCAAAAAATGAACGAGTTCGATGATCGCATCAGCAGCAACGCGCAAAAGATGATGGACGAGGGTCGGCAGATCTTTCGCTATGACACTTTCGGCGATGAGGCTTACTGGAGCGACAAGTTGAAACTTCATCGCGCGATCGCGGGCGCCAAACTGGGCGGTGTAGGGCCTGGATTGAGTCCAAAAGCTGCGCTTGCCGTAGGACTGAAGGTTGATATGGATGCGTTGCCCGCTGACCTTGTGGCAAAAGTAAAGAACGGGCAAGTAGACCTTGATGACCCTGCCACAACCCTTGCGCTGATTAAACTCGATTCCGTCTTGGGCGTGAAGGGCACATTTAATTCAGATGGCAGCTTGAAAGCCGTCGGACTAAGTTGCGCCGTTTGCCATTCGACGGTTGACGATGCATTTATTCCAGGCATCGGCCACCGTCTGGATGGCTGGCCGAATCGCGACTTGAATGTGGGTCAGATCATTTCACTTGCACCGGACACGAGCGCTCTCACTCAACTTTTGGGCGTTGATGAAGCAACACTCAAGAAAGTGCTGGCGAGTTGGGGCCCAGGTAAATTTGATGCGGAGTTAAATCTCGACGGCAAGGCTTTTCGCCCTGATGGCAAGCCGGCGGCAACGCTTATTCCGCCCGCTTTTGGAATGGCAGGAGTAAACAATCACACCTGGACAGGGGGCTGGGGCACGGTCACCTACTGGAATGCATACGTTGCCAATCTGGAACTTCAGGGGCAAGGAACATTCTTCGATGAACGCCTTAACGATGCCACGAAGTATCCGGTTGCAGCCAAGGCTGGTTTTGGAAATAAGCGAAGCGCGACGGACATGGTGACCGCCAAACTTGCGGCGCTTCACTTTTATCAGCTTGCAATCCCTGCTCCGACTCCACCACCAGGGAGTTTTGATCAGACAGCCGCGACCCGCGGAGAGGCGATCTTCAAGGGCAAAGCGAATTGCGCGCAATGTCACGTACCGCCTCTCTTTACAGAACCAGGTTGGAACACGCACAAGGCCTCAGACATTGGGATAGACGATTTTCAAGCGAAACGCTCGCCCGATAACTCCTATCGCACTGCGCCACTTCGCGGACTCTTCGCTCACATGAAAGGAGGCTTCTATCACGATGGGCGCTTTGCGACCCTCCTCGATGTCGTTAACCACTACAATAACTTCAAGAAACTCAATTTGACTGAGCAAGAAAAGAAAGATTTGATCGAGTTCTTGAAGTCGCTTTAGAAGGGAGAAGATCATGGCAAGTCCTGCTAGCATTGGCGGTCATCCCATCCATCCGATGATCATTCCTTTTCCAATTGCGCTCTGGGCATTTTCGTTCATCGCGGACCTCGTTTATTTGTGGCGAGGAAATCCAATTTGGAAAGACTGGATTGCCTTTTATACGTTACTGGGCGGGATCATTATGGCCGCAGTAGCAGCGGTGCCTGGGCTGATGGATTGGCTATCACTCAAAGACCCTAGGGTCGTGAAGATCGCTAATTGGCACGCGCGGCTCAACGTCATCGCATTGTTGATTTTCGCGGTGAGTTTTTACCTACGTACTTCAGGAGGCTCAGCGCTGGTGAGTGGAAGTCACACGATTCCTTTTTCGTTGTCAGTGTTCGGAGTGATCTTGATTACCATCTCCGGCTGGCTCGGCGGTGAGATGGTCTTCAAACATGCTGTCGCCGTCGAGGCTCAAGCCGTTGATCGCACACCCGAGTAAGTGAAGACGAAGCCTATGAGCTCGTGATCGGCAAGCTGAGCGACAACAAGCTATTGAGGCTTGGGACCGCGAACACGATGCGACCGAGCGGGCGCAGTCTTTCTCGCCCGAACCACGCGAAGAGGATAAAGGCTCAAGAGACTGATGCCCCGCTTTTGATTCCGCCCAAATGCCGAACAACGCTATCGTTATTGGGGCCGGACCGAATGGCCTGGCTGCCGCAATCGAATTGGCTCGCGCAGGTTATTCGGTTCGCGTTTACGAAGCTAACGAAACCGTTGGTGGAGGCGTTCGTTCCGCTGGGTTAACCCTTCCAGGATTTGTTCACGATATCTGCTCCGCAGTGCACCCTCTCGCCGCTGGCTCACCTTTCTTCTCCCAACTGCCATTGGCGCAGTACGGATTGGAATACGTCGATCCACCCGCAGCGATGGCGCACCCCTTCGATGACGGCACTGCAGTGTTCTTACATCGTTCGGTGGAATTGACGGCCGAAGGTCTCGGCCGGGATGACTCCGCGTACCGACGATTAATTGGTCCGCTTGTAGAAGGTTGGAATTTTCTGGCTGAAGATCTATTAAGTCCGCCGGGAATTCCGCGACATCCGATAAAGCTGGGGAGATTTGGTTTTTATGGCATCAGATCCGGAAAGGGTCTTGCCAGAAGCCTGTTCACCGAGGAGCGAACACGCGCCTTCTTTGCGGGCTTAGCGGCTCATTCCTTCTTGTCTCTGGACATGCTAGCTTCTGCGGCGTTTGGTTTAGTTATGGCGACGACAGGTCACGTATTTGGATGGCCCATTACGCGTGGGGGGTCGCAGAGAATCTCAAATGCTTTGACATCATACCTTAGTGAACTGGGCGGTGAGGTCTTCACTGGTGTTCGAATCGATTCGATAGATCAACTGCCAGACGCCCGAATTATCATGTGTGACATCACGCCGCGACAGCTCCTTAAAATTACGGGCGCGCGTTTCCCTTCGACCTTTCGGAACAAATTAAAGCGATATCGTTACGGGCCAGCCGCTTTCAAAATCGACTGGGCCCTTCGTGGGCCAGTACCGTGGAAGGCCCGGGAATGCACTCAAGCAGCAACAGTTCATCTCGGTTGTTCGTTCGAAGAGATAGAGGCTTCGGAGAAGGCTTGCTGGCGAAATGAAGTTGCAGAAAGGCCTTTTGTTCTCGTTTCACAGCCAAGCCTCTTCGATCCGACACGCGCTCCTGAGGGACGGCATACGCTGTGGGGCTACTGCCACGTACCCAACCGTTCCGGAGTGGATATGACTGAGCTTATCGAAAATCAGATCGAGCGTTTCGCGCCAGGATTTCGCGATCAGATTTTGGCAAAGCACGTAATGTCGCCGGCTGATCTGGAAAGGCACAACCCAAACCTGGTTGGCGGAGACATTAATGGCGGCGCGCAGGACTTAAGACAAATGTTCACACGACCAACTATTAGCCTCTATTCAACGCCCGTCAAAGGAATCTACATCTGTTCTTCCTCGACACCTCCAGGTGGCGGAGTTCATGGAATGTGCGGGTACAATGCAGCCCGCACTGCCGTCCGCGACCTGGGCTAGCCAAACTCTAGTTAGGCGAGCGCATGGTACTTACGCTCGCCCTGAAACAGTCGCTACTCCTTTCAACTCCGGCGGCGGAATATCTCGAATACAGATCCTTTATCCAACGAAACTACAAACAAGTTGCCGTTTGGACCAGTTTGAATGTCGGTGCCGACGCCGAAGTTTCTCCCGATAAGCAGGCTCTCGCTCTCGGTAATGTCGAACTTGCAGTTGTTATCGGCAACGCGATCTTCAAGACGAGGGTCGTCGACGCCGATTTTTCTTCGGTTGCCGGTTAGATTGAAATGGAATAAGCTGCCGCCCTCCAAAAAGGGACGGGCGGCGCCAACGAAGAGATCATTTTCGTACTGCGGTCCCAAACCGCGCCCTCTCACGAAGCCAATCGCGCCCGGTGCGACTTCAAACTTCCAACTGAACTCCGGCGCGCTGTAGTGCGAACCCGGCAGAGCGAACAGTCGGGATAACGCTTCTCCGGGAGTGTCAGCAAGGAGCGTAGGTGGCCATCTTAACTGTTGCAATCCGAAGTAAGGTGTTCCCAGGCAAGGATCAACGCCGGGGTCCGTTTCGATTGCTTTGTATTGTGCGAGCCGCTCGGGTGGCCCCATGATTTGTACCCAACCCGAATTAAAGCCTGGGTCAGCGCGGTTAATCTCGGTAAAGCTGTCATCGCCGTTTTCCTCTTCCCAAAGAGCACCCGAGACAGGATCGAAGTCCATCCCAAATGTATTTCTCAATCCATAGGCGAATATTTTCTGAATGTTCGCGCCAACTTCGCCAGGAATAGAAGCACCCGCACTGAAGAAGGGATTGTCCGATGGCGTAGTCCCATCAGCATTCAGTCGCAGAATTACTCCGGTCAAGTGAGCATTGTCTGGTTCCGGACCACCAAATTGATCGTCCGGCTGAACAGGTCCCGGGCAAGTAGCAGTAGGACCGCAGCGGAAGGTTCTGAAGCTGTCCACGCCGTCCATTATCGCCGAAGAGAATGTACAACTTTCCATCCGGCCCAAAACGAAGCACGCCGCCGTTATGGTTGCCTCTGGGCGGTTGCTCTTCATCACCCTGGTTTTCCGGCACCGGAGCCCCATCGTTTTGGAAAGCTCGTAACATGATCAAATTATGATCGAACGTGAGAGCGGATCCGTTCCAGTTGAATCTATCAACGCGATTTCCCAGAAGCG
Organism: Blastocatellia bacterium; assembly: GCA_963786645.1. Classification (GTDB taxonomy): domain Bacteria; phylum Acidobacteriota; class Blastocatellia; order Pyrinomonadales; family Pyrinomonadaceae; genus PSRF01. Next base: position 271,970 of record CAWAZW010000002.1, on the reverse strand, counting down.
GAACCGAAAGAATGTCATCTGTATCTGCAACAAACATGTTGGCATCCAGACACTGTTGCTCATCAGGAAAGAACTGATCGGCGGGCGGCGCTGTGCTTCGACAAGTCCAAAACAAATACACGCCGGGATTCGAAGGAAAGTTTGGATGCAGCGCGATGCCAAGCAAGCCGCGTTCGGAAGCAAAGTTTACGCCGAGATCAAGGACGGTGCCCTGGACCACTCCATTGGTTACGCGTTTTACTTCGCCGGTATTTTTCTCCACCACCAGAAAGTCGTTAGGTCCAATGAACGCCATGCTGATGGGTGTGATGAGATCCGCAACTACCGTCCTGACCGCCAAATTGGGGTCGGTCATTGAAGGTGCAGGGGATTGGGCCTCAACGTCGTTGCTCATTCGTCCATTGAAGACAATCGAAAAGATGATCAGCAGGACCAGCACACATAGTTGGCCAGCGTATCGAATTTTGTGAGTGACTCTACTTAACTTCGTAAACACAACTTTCCCTGCGCTCATAGTTCTCTCCTTATCAGTTTTGTTTCCGACGTCCAATTTGCGCACGCAAAAATCCGGGACTCAGAAGAAAGGATATTTGTTAGGGGACTGCGGGGAACCGTTGGGGAATAGACAGTGGAGAGAACCGGAATCGCAAGGATTATGCCACTGTTTTCGACAAACATTTATGCGTCAAACGCAGGCGTTTTACCTGGACGCAAAGGAAGAAATTTCGGCATTTTGGAAATTATCCAAGAAGCTGAATAATTGTATTTGTGCGAGTATTTAGTTGCAGTTCACGTCTGGAATTCCGGCTTCTGAACAGGATCCGAATAGTGCGAGTTGGCTCAAAAAGACGAGGGGGTTATCTCTTGGACTGGAACTTGTTATCAATGCTTAAGGAAGGGTTGGCGTCAGTCGGGATCGGTGTTGAAGATGCAGGAAGGCGAGACAAACAAGTGGCCGCTGATTGCGCCGTTGATCGCTCCGCAAAGGTCACTGGCCATTCGTGATTACTTTTGAGCTCCAATTGAGCTCGCGTGCGAAATCTATCGCCCGGGAAATCAATGGCGTGTCGGGCACCAAGACGCCTGCCAGTAAACGTGTGGCGATGTCGGGTCGCGACATGGGTTGGATTGCACTCATTTCATCCTCCTGAACGAGTCCATCGCAAGCTTATCCTGCTGCTGTAGAGCTTTGCTCCTTCTGGATAAACTCAAGCAAATCCGCATTGATCAGATCTTTATTGGTCGAGCACATGCCGTGCGGCAGGCCCGGGTAAACTTTCAGAGTGGCGCCCTTCACAATCTTGGACGACACCACCGCCGTGATAGCGATCGGCACGATCTGATCGTCATCGCCATGCATGATGAGCGTCGGCACGTCGATCCTCTTAAGATCTTCAGTGAAGTCTGTCTGCGCAAACGCCTTGATGCAATCGTAGGTGGCGGGAAGACTGGTTAACATCGATTGCAAAAGAAAACTATCGAGCAAGCCTTGAGAGACTTTTGCACCTGGCCGATTGAAACCAAAGAAAGGAACGCGGAAGTCAGTCATAAACTGGTTGCGATCGGCCTGCACGCCGGCGCGCATCTGGTCGATCGCCTCAATCGGCAACCCATTGGGATTTGCATCTGTTTTCAACAGCAACGGTGGGACCGCGCTGATCAGTACCGCCTTCGCCACGCGTTTGGTGCCGTGACGGCCGATGTAGCGAGCTACTTCGCCACCTCCAGTCGAATGCCCGACGTGAATTGCGTCTGTTAAATCGAGCGCCTCAACAAGTGCCGCGAGATCGTCGGCATAGGTGTCCATGTCGTTTCCATTCCAAGTTTGGCTTGAGCGGCCGTGACCTCGACGGTCATGGGCAATGCATCGATAGCCATTCGATGCCAGGAAGAACATCTGGTCTTCAAAGGCATCTGCGGAAAGCGGCCATCCGTGACTAAAGACGACGGGCTGTCCCCTACCCCAGTCCTTGTAGTAAATCTGCGTTCCATCTTTCGTTGTAATCGTACTCATGACACTCTCCTTTTCTTGCGGTGCTCGTAACTTCAAATTTTTCCTAACATACTCAAGGGGGATTTTCGGCGATTCGCTTCCAGGACTCTGGAACATCACACGCCCTGCGAGATCGTCTTCGCGACAGCGGCGGCGTCGGCTTCCACCCGGCCGATTTCGCCATCCAAAATGACTCGGTAAGTTTTGAGCGGATCTGTCGCGGGGCCGCGCAACACCTCACCCGTGCATACGTTGAATTGCGAGCCGTGAAGCGGACACGTCACCGTCGATCCGTCGAGTTTGCCTTTGCTCAATGGACCTTGCCGGTGTGTGCATTTGGCCTGCGTCGCACAAAAGGTCCCACCGACGTTAAAGACAGCCGCCTCGCCGACCAGCAAGGCTGATCCAGCCGGCAGTTCGCTGGCACGGAATTCATTTTCCTTGAGAACCAGTGGATTGATCGACGCAGCGGTTGCGGGTTGCGCTGGCGCGCCAGGGGACTGATTTGTTGAAAGGCTGAGCCAGTCTTCGAAGCGTGTCTGGCCAAGTTCGGCCGTCTCGTCCGGCACGATACTGCGCTCGCTCAACTCGGCACCGAAATATCGCGCGTGTGGATCAGCAACGACCTCGCGCGGATCGTTGAGTGCGGTGAGTCGTTGCCGGATGAGTTCATCGAAACGGAACAGCTCGGGCCCAGCGATTTCAATTGTGTTGTTCATGGGTGAACCTGTCGCCACTTTGCAGAGCACGCTAACAACATCGTCCGCGGCAATCGGCTGGAATAACACTGGCGGGAGTTGAACGGTGTTCCCTATGGTTGCCTCGTCGGCGATGCGCTTTACGAACTCAAAGAATTGCGTTGAATGGATGATCGAGTAAGGAATTGCACCTTCCTTAATCAGTTTCTCCTGAGCAACTTTGGCCCGCATGTAACCACTGTCGGGTAACTGCTCGGTTCCTACTATCGATAGAGCGACGTGATGCACCACGCCAGCTGCGGCTTCATAAAAGAGGAGGTTGCGAGTTGACGTCTGAAAGAAGTCAAGCACTGCCGCATCTTCAAACGACGGTGAATTCGAGACATCCACAACGACCTGAGCCCCCTTAAGCACTTCAGCCAGTCCCTCGCCGGTGAGAGTGTTGACACCTGTATTAGGTGCCGCTGCCACAGCTTCATGTCCGAGCGTGGTGAGTTTTGTTACCAGCTTTGAGCCGATGAGACCGGTGCCGCCGATAACTACGATCTTCATATTGCTTTCTCCTTCTTTTTCCCCCGGCGATTGCTTTCGCATCTGTTCCTGTTTCCGTACTCGCGAAACTGGACAGCCTTCTTATTTGTGACAAGATTTTTTCAACGAATTTCAAGTAAATGACTTCAAGAAATAGTCCGGTTGTTGCGTGTGGGGAGGATTACACTCCGAGTTAGGCAATTAGTCTATTAGACGAAGGTATCGATCGATATCCAGCACTTGAAAATTCGCTGTCACAAGCCTGCGCGGTCTTCGTTCACAAGACAAAAACAATCTATGGGAGATTCATTTCTGGAAGCCACGTCACAACGGCGTCACAAGCAAAAAGAGGGCTGTTAATGTTGCGACTGTAAGTATTTAAAAGCGGTGGGTTTATTGGTGGAGCAGAGGGGGATCGAACCCCTGACCTCCGCATTGCGAAACGGACACCCGGCAAAAACGTAAGTATTGCCTTTTCTAAAGTTGCAGCCACCAAGAGATCTTAAGGGTTTTCCGGTTCTTTCCCATTCCTTACCATCGGGTACCTGTAGCGTGCAGTTATTTTTGTCCACGTATTGGCCACTTGGAAATCGATCCAATTCCACGACATCGAGATGCAAATTTGGCATCTCAAAATAGTAGCTGTCAGTTCAGAGTCCAGTTCCTCTTACTTCTGTGCCATTTCGAAAAAAACCTTGAGATGTTGATGCGAAGTAGCTACGACTCTAAGCTTGTTTTGAGATCCTAAGTTAGGCTTCAAGGTTATTGCGAAGACGGGCAACGTCGCGGTGCGGTGGCGCTCCAAATTGCTTCTTGTAATCGCGACTAAAATAAGACGGGTCCTCGTAGCCGACGCGGAATCCGGCGCTCGCGGCGTCCATCTCTTCACCGAGCATCAGACGGCGTGCTTCCTGGAGTCGTATCTGCTTCTGAAACTGCAAGGGGCTCATCGTTGTGACGGACTTGAAGTGATGGTGAAAGCCGGACACACTCATGCCTAGTTCGCGCGCGATCTCTTCCATCTTCACCGGCTCGTCAAAATGCTCTCGCAGATGGCCGATCGCTTTCGAAATGCGGCGGGTGTCGCTAGCAGAAAGCAGATGTGCAAGCCGCGCACCCTGACCGCCGGCCAACAGTCTGTAAATTATCTCCTTGATAACGAGCGGTGCGAGGACTTTGCCCTCAGCCGGCTTTTCGGCGATGCGTACCAAGCGAGCAACAGCGTCAAGCAAGTCGGCGTCTATCGCGCTGACGTTCATCGCCTTAGCGCTGGCGTCACCCTTTTTTATCCGTATGCCGGATTCAACAATGACCGAAGCGACAAGGGCAGAATCCAGGTTTAGGCTCATTCCCAGGTAAGGCAGTTCTTTTGATGCTGCTTCTATTTCGAATGCTACGGGCAGATCGACCGTAAAGATCAAATAATGAAACGGATCGTATAAAAAGACTTCCCCTCCCACACTCGCTCGCTTTCTGCCCTGGGCTACAAAACAAAAGGCTGGCTGATAAAGCGACTGAACCGGCTCAGCCGGGCAAGACCTTCTGATGAGGAGTAGATCCGAAAATACGTTGAGCCTGCCGTCTTCGGGGAGCAGGCGACTCATTCGCTCGACGATTTCCTCTCTTGCGGTCTCTATTCTCCGAGCATTGCGCACAGCTTCCTGATTCATGCCTTCATACTAATCTCTCTCGTTTATAAAAACACGTCCAAACGGCCGGTTTTGCAGGAACATACAATTATTTACCAGAATCGTCATACCGATAGCTATCCGCAAGCCCCTAAAATTTGAGCCAAATCAGAAGAGTAAGAAACTGGAGTCTTAGCTGACAGACAAGATCCGGAGAAAATTGTGCAAGAGCAAAAACCTTGGAAAAGTGCTTCTAGGTTGGGCCGGGGAAGCTCTGAAGGATTAACAAAAGACAGCGGGCACAAGAGGAGAAAATCATGAGTGATCGAAGCGAAGAAAATCCACAAACCCCTGGCGCGACCTTCATCCGCCGCCGTGAGTTTTTAACCTACGCGGGCCTAGCCGGAGTAGCGTTGTCAATTGGTGGGTCGGCATCGTTTGCGACCCCAACAGCGGAGCAATCCGCGGAACTCGAAAGAGGAGGAAACAAAATGCAAACCCGCAAACTCGGCAAACTGGAAGTCTCGGAACTCGGCTTCGGCAACATGGGCCTCAGCGGCGGCCACTACGGCCCGGGCGTAGATAAGGCCCAAGGCATCAAGGTCATTCGAACTGCCTACGAACGAGGCGTCACGTTCTTCGACACGGCCGAGGTCTACGGCCCTTACGTTAACGAAGAGCTAGTTGGGGAAGCGCTTGCGCCCGTCCGCGATAAGGTCGCCATCGCCACGAAGTTCGGCTTCAAGATCGACGGCACGAACGGGTTGGACAGCCGACCGGAACGTATCCGGAGGGTCGTTGAGGAATCGTTGAAGCGTCTCAAGACCGACCGCATCGATCTTTATTATCAGCACCGGGTCGATCTCACCGTGCCGATCGAAGACGTGGCTGGCACAGTCAAGGACCTGATCAAGCAAGGAAAGGTACTTCATTTCGGGCTGTCCGAGCCGAGCGCGAAGACCATTCGCCGCGCGCACGCGGTTCAGCCGGTCGCCGCCGTCCAAACCGAATACTCGCTCATCGAACGGAGCGTGGAGCACAACGGTGTCCTACAAACATGTGAAGAGCTTGGCATCGGCTTCGTTCCGTGGGGGCCGCTGGGACAAGGCTTCTTGCCCGGCAAGCTGAAGGTAGATGCACAGTCCACATTCGACCCGAAAACCGATCTGCGAGCGACGTTCCCGCGCTTCTCCCCCATGGTGATGAAGAACAACCAGCCGATCATCGAATTCCTGACGAAGTTCGGAGCGAAGAAGGGTGGCGCAACGCCTGCGCAGATCGCTCTGTCATGGTTGATGGCGCAAAAGCCGTGGATTGTTTCGATCCCTGGCACGGGAAACATGGATCACCTAAACGAGAATCTGGGCGCGGTCGATGTCAAACTCACGCCGGCGGACCTTCGCGAGATCGAGACCGGCTTCTCCCGGATCGAGATCTATGGCGGCCGAATGGATGCGAGGCAGATGGCGCAGATTGGCCAAGATTGACAACAGACATCAGTATGGCCAAAAAGTCATTTCACTCTGAAAAGAAACGAAGGCGCGATATGAAATTCTTAGCTGTAGTTATGATTTCAGTAGCATCTCTTTCGGCGGTTCTGTTGGCTGCGATAAGAACCGCTCTGCAACTGTCGTTAATGCAAATGCTTATAACGAAGGCGGTAATGATACCGACAATACAAAAGGCACTAAGATGAAGATTAGAATCGGTTCAAATGTTTTCAGCGCCACGGTTCGAGGAAGCTTTCAGCCACATCAAGGACGCGGCGATGGCTAGTATAATGCCGGTGATGATGTGTACGGTTAGGCCGGCTTCGGGGCCGCGTTCGCGGTAGAGTAAGACCGCGTCGAAGATCGCCAGAGCGAGTGCGGCGGTCAGCAGGATCGCGACGGACCTCCATTGCTTCAGGGTCAAAAAGACAAGGCCGGCTAGGACGATCACGAGATTGCGGGCGAGATAGACGCGGTAATAGAACATCTCAGCGGGGTCGTCCGCAGGCAATCCGAACCCCACCGAGGCCGCGGTCGGGTCATAGATCCCGCGAATGCCAAAGAAAATGAACGCAACCATCAAAAGTGCCGCAAACCCGACGCCGATATTTCCCAGAACCTTCTTCATATTCTTCTCCGCCCGTACGGTAGAGTACTTTATAAAGAATCAGAAAGTCGAACCGTAAATGTCATCAACACCCAAGATTGACCAACAGGAGCAATATGAAATTCTTAGTTGTAATTATGCTTTTAGTAGCATCTCTTTTCGGCGGTTCTGTCGGTTGCAATAAAAACCACTCCTGCAACTGTCGTTAATGAAAATACCTACAACAAAGACGGTTATAACCCCAGCAATACCAAAGGAACTAAGATGAAGATCAAGATAGATTCAAAAGTTTTCAGCGCCACACTCTTTGACAATGAAACGGCAGCCGCATTCAAGGCGAGGCTGCCGTTGACGCTGAATATGGACGAGTTGAACGGCAACGAGAAGAAATACGATTTCTCAGAGTCCTTTCCTACCGACTCTTCAAACCCCAAAACGATAAACAATGGCGATCTGATGATCTGGCAGGACAGGACTTTGGTGCTGTTCTATAAGACGTTTCCAACATCGTACAGTTACACGAAACTTGGACGCATCGACGATGCTTCAGGGCTTGAAGCCGCAGTAGGCACAGGAAACGTAACGGTTACTTTTGAATTGGACGTAATCTCCGCAGAAGTAGATTAATGAAAATAATAATAATCGGACTGATCCTTGTCGCAGGACTGTTTTCCGCCGCCGCGTGCCGCAATCAGCAGTCGGCCAAAACGGAGACAGCAAGAATGGAAAAGACGGAAAACAAAACCGACAACACGATCTTTCCGAAAGGCGAAAAGGCCCCGGCGGAAACATTTACTGGAACCGTCTATGTCCAGCCGCTTGCTCCAAAGAACGAGAACAATAACTTCTCGGTTGCCAGCGTAACCTTCGAGCCGGGCGCCCGCGCGTTCTGGCATTCCCATCCCGCCGGGCAAACGATTCTCGTGACAGATGGGAAAGGGCTTTACCAGGAGAAAGGCAAAGCAATCAGAGCTCTCAACAAGGGCGAAGTGGTTCTTTGCGATCCCGATATCGAACACTGGCACGGGGCCTCGCCCGAGACAGCGATGACGCACATTGTCATTACTAATTACAAAGGCGACACGCAGGTAAACTGGTTGCGGCCGGTGACGGACGAAGAATACAAGGCCGGAGCGCAGTGATTGATCGTTAAAAAGTATGGCGAGAATATTCATCACCGGCTCAGCTGATGGTCTTGGCCAGTTGGCGGCGAAGGCGCTGATCGCTCAGGGTCATCAGGTTGTGCTTCATGCACGAAATGAAATGCGGGCCGAAGAGGCTTTGGATAAAGCACTGGGTTCGGAAAGGGTGGTTACAGCCGACCTTGGAAGTATAGAAGAGACGAAACAGCTGGCGGACAAAGTGAATGCTTTGGGAAGGTTCGACGCTGTTATTCACAATGCGGGCGTTTATCAGGATTCGACAACAGCTATATTTAACGTCAACACGTTGGCTCCTTATATTCTGACGTGCCTCGTGCAAAGACCGGAGCGGTTGATCTACCTGAGCTCGGGTATGCATCGCGACGGACGCGCCAAGTTGGAAAGTTTTAAGACTGACATCGGCCGCATCACCTACTCCGATTCAAAGCTGCATGTACTGATGCTTTGCACGGCGGTGGCACGGAAGTGGCCGAAGGTTTACGCCAACGCGGTCGATCCCGGTTGGGTTCCTACAAAGATGGGCGGACAAGGTGCGCCGGACGATCTGCAAAAAGGGTTCGAGACGCAGGTTTGGCTCGCGGTGAGCGACGATAGAAGAGCAAAGGTGAGCGGGCGTTATTTTCACCATCAAAAAGAAAGCCCCCATAATCCGCAAGCGGACGACGTGCAGCTGCAGGAGAGATTTCTAAGCTTGTGCGAAGAGCTCACCGGTGTTCCTTTCCATGAAGGTGAAGTTTGACGCATACGGGATCAAAGAAAAGGTGCGCCGTAGATCAGCAATCGTGAGACCATATTAGAAATACATTGAACCCGAATTTGCAGCATTATCACGTGCCGGTCAACGCCGACGTTCTGGAGATCGAAACATTGTTTGTCGAAGAGGACGATAAAATCCTCAATCCTCTGGGCGTCAAAGGCATGGGCGAGCTAGGTATGGTCGGCATCCCGGCCGCAATCGCCAACGCGGTCTTCCACGCCACCGGAAAGCGTATCAGCGAGCTTCCGATTACGCTGGACAAGCTACTGTAAGGAGGGCGAGAACTGCGAACGAAGTGCGAAAGTTCGTCCGATTCCTTTGCGGGCCGAGAGCATGACTCGATTCTCTACCCGAAAAAAACTCATCGCGTGAACTTTGTTGACGCTGGTGCTTGGCTCGCCTCGCTGATTCCAACCCGACCGATCCCGATCATCCGAGAGCGTTGCATCGCTTACCGCAAATAACTCACCGTTCGCGACGACCGATTACGTAATTGGAACTGGCGAGATTCTCCTGAGATTGAGACAGTGGGAGTAGCAGCTTCGGTTTGAGGTAACAATTCGTAACCTTAAAAAGGCGATCATTGAAGTGCAAGTTGGTCCAGGCCTCCGCATTGCGCGCAAATGCGTTAACTCTTGATCACTACGGCACTTGCACGATTCACAAACGGAGGCCTTTTCCGATTCGTTAACGTTGCGTGCGGTTCTCTAACTTTCCTTGTCGTTATTTCTGGCCACACGTATCGATTCAAAAAAGTGAGTGGGCTTGAAGATTAGGGTCTTAAGATATTGAGGAGATTGTACTTGCTGGTGGAGCAGAGGGGACTCGAACCCATGACCTCTGCATTGCGAATCGGACTCTCGGCAAAAACGTAAGTAATTGCCTTTTCTAAAGTTGCAGCCACCAAGAGATTTTAAGGGTTTTCCGGTTCTTTCCCATTCCTTACCATCGCGTATCCGTCGCGTGCAGTTATTTTTGTCCACGTATTGGCCACTTGGGATTTTCACTTAAGACACCCATTCTTTGAGATGCCAATTTGGCATCTCAAAAGATCCCAAGCTTCTAGAACCGAACGATCCCGAACTTCGCGATAGGTACTTGAGCAAATTTAGATTAAGAAGCGCCGGCGCCGCGACTGGCTATCTCTACTGGGTAAACATTTTCGACGGCGGCGCGCAAGAGTTCAGCAACGCTCCAAGCTTGAGCGACGCAACCTCGCGGCGTGTGTGGTGCGTCGCCGTCGAAGATTTCTGAGACCTGCCCCAGACAGGCTTCGGTTAAATGTTCCTCAAAGTTAGTTAAGCCATTCAGTCGCGAACTTTCGGCCTGCCTTCTCACCAAATGTTTTCGCATATGCAGTGATGTATGAACCCATCAACCACGGCCACACTGTACCCTGATGATAAGAGCCATCGCGACTTCGCGGATCGCCTTCGTAACGACCGATGTAACGGGAATCGTTCGGCGATAGGGTGCGCAGGCCGCGTGGCGTTAGCAGTTCGCGCTCGACTACGCGCAGGATGCTCTTCGCTCGCGCGGTTGAAACCATCGAATTCGCCAGGCTAATTGCGAAGACCTGATTGGGCCTGATTGAAGCATCGCGCTCGTCGCCATTCACTACGTCGTAGAGACAACCTGTCTGCTCGTTCCAAAACTGTTCGTTGAAACTCTTGCGCGCGGATGCCGCCATCGCTTTGTACCGCTTTTGATTTGCTTTATCGCCGAACTTTTCTGCCAGGTCCTCCATTACGCGGAGCGCGTTGTACCAAAGGGCTTGAATCTCGACGGCCTTGCCGGTGCGTGGCGTGACCACCCAGTCACCGACTTTCGCGTCCATCCAGGTGAGTTGCACGCCCGGTTCGCCGGAAAACAACAGGCCGTCTGTATCAACGTGAATGTTGTATCGCGTGCCTTTGACATGCCAGTCGATAATGTCAGTCAACACCGCATAGAGGTTGGCGCGCACGAACTCGTAGTCATTCGTGTATTGCAAAAGCGAGCGCACTGCTTCAAAGAACCAGAGCGTCGCATCGACCGTGTTGTATTCGGGAGTCTCGCCCGCATCCGGAAAACGGTTCGGTAACATTCCCTGATCGACGTGCGCGGCAAACTCAGCCAGGATGCTCTTCGCAATTTCGGCGTGCCCGGTAGCCAGTGTCAAACCCGGCAGCGCGATCATCGTGTCGCGGCCCCAATCAGCGAACCAGTGATAGCCGGCGATAACAGTCTTGCAACGTTCGCGCGCAACGATAAATTGATCGGCGGCGGCAGTAAGTGAGCTTACTAGTTGATCGGCCTACGGACTTCCCGCTTAATAAGTTTCGGCGTTCCGTCTCTGCCTTGCGGTAAGCGTCCGCCTTACCGACATCGCGGCGCTCAGTTGACGCGATAATGCTGATTTTCGCACTTGCGTTAAGATCGAAAGTGAAAGCGCATGGACTGAAGAGATCTTCGGCGAAGTCGAGACCGCGTTCCTGTTCAACCGCATATTGAAAGTTGCGATACCAAAAGCCGTTTATGTCGATCTGGGCAGTATCGTGTGCAAAATACAACGCAGGTAAGTCGCTGTAAGGCTTGACCGTCGTCAATCCGTCTTGAGTTTCCACGTTTGAATTCAGCGCGCCATTTTCATGCGTCGTGCTGTGATAATCGCGAAACGCGATCAGCGGGCGAACCTCTAGAACAATCGGGACAGCCGTCCGACCTTCAGGAGATACGGGCACTTCATACTGCACAACCGTCGTGTTCTCTCCCTGCACCATGAACACACGCTTTTCCAAACGCACTCCCTCAACTTCGTAGGTGAAAACTGGAAACGGATCGAGACGGAAGCCGGTTTGATACTTGAAGCCCTCCGGATGAACGACGCCCGGATACTGATTAGCTGACAGTTCGTAGCGCCGGCCATCAATAATGAGTGTCTCTTCGAGTTTCGAAAGCAAGACAAGTCGCCCAACTGGCGGCTTTGTCGCGGCGGTCAGCAGGCCGTGATAGCGGCGTGTGTTCAATCCGGTGATCGTCGAGGACGAAAACCCGCCGATGCCGTTAGTCTCGAGCCATTCGCGCGACAGTGCCGTTTCGAGATTGCGGCAACTCTCCTGATCTATTTCAATCATTGCTACCTTCTTTCTGAGAACGCAGCTAAGCTGCGCGACTTTCAGAATCATCCGCTGCGGCTTCGATCAGTGCTGGCCTCTCAACTCGCATACTCACATCCATGAACTGCACCAGGTCCTTCGAAAACAAGAGGTCGAGAAACCAATCGAGTGCGACCCGCACTTTCTTTTCGAATCGCGGGAGTTTGCTCAGATAAATCGTTCGCCATAACCACCAGGCTATGAAGCCGGAAAAATTCACACCCATGATGCGAGCCACACCAGTGCGTTTGCCGATCGAAGCCAGCGCGCCGATTGTCTTGAATTCGAAAGTCGCCGTCTGGCCACCATTGATGGCCGCAACGATGTTTTCAGCCACGACCTTCCCCTGGCGTATCGCGTGTTGCGCGGTCGGCGGACAAGACTTTGCCCGTGGTCGGATCGGGCACGGCAGCGCAATCGCCAAGCGCCCAGACTCCGGGATAATCTGTGACTTCAAGAAATTCATTTGTGACCAACCGACCGCGTTCCTTGGAACAATTCAACATGTCGAGCAGTGGGTTCGGAGAAACACCGGCCGTCCAAACCAGCATGTTGGTCTTAAGCGAAGTTCCATCACTCAGATTAACTTCACCATTCGAAACACTCTTGACTGCCGTGTTCATGAGAAACTGCACCCCGCGACCGGCAAGTTTCTTTCGCGCATATGCGCCAAGTTGCGGACCCAGTTCCGGCAAGATCACATCGGTTGCTTCGATCAAAACGATTCGCAGCTCCTTTTCGGAAAGCTTCGGATAGAACTCAATCGCCTCGCGCACAAAATCATTCACAGAAGCTATCGTTTCGACGCCGGCAAACCCTCCGCCTGCCACCACCACGGTTAATAAGCCGCGAACGATCTTCGCAGGCGCATTCAAAGTCTGCTTCCTCGAGGTTCTTAATCAGACGGCTGCGCAAACGAATCGCATCGCTCAGCGATTTCATTGTCAGTGCGTTTTCGGCCAGGCCCGGCAAATTGTAGAAGTTCGTAACCGAACCAAGCGCCAGGACCAAATAGTCATAAGACAATTCGTGATCGTGATTGTCATCAGCATGAGCAACGATCACGCGACGTTCCTTCAGATCGATTCTCTTGATGTCGCCATTGAAAAAATGCGTGCGGCGCAACAGCTTGCGCACGGGATTGACGATGTGCGTCAAGTCCAGATCGCCGGCTGCTACTTCATGTAGCATCGGCGTGAACAGAAAGAAGTTCTCGCGATTGACGAGCGTGAGTTCAACATCGGAGTAGCGACGAAGCTTCTTTTCAAGATGCAGAGCTGTATAGAGGCCGCCGAAGCCGCTTCCGAGAATTAGGATTCTCTTAGGTCGGTTTGAATCGCTGGCCATTAGGTCAGCTCCGCAACTTCACAGAAGACTTTGATAGCGCCGTTCGGATTCGTAAGCTTCGCGAACAACTCCTGATAATTCTCCAGACCCTTAACCGGATGCGTCAGCAGGCGCGACAGCCAACCGGGATATTCAGCTTCGGCTTGCGCCAAATCCTTCACGCCCATTTCGAAGTATTCCCGGTTCGCGTTGACAGTGCCGACCATTACCTTGTTGCCGAGCACGAATTCCAGATTAATCTTGTCCGCCGGCACTTCGATCTTGCGATCGCCGCCGGTGACACTGGACAAAACCAGCACGCCGTTTTTGCCGAGCGCTTGCATGCTGTCGAACACGACTGGTGAAAAACCGGTCGCTTCGAAAATGATGTCGAACGGCCCGTACTTCTTTGCGCCTTCCAGGATTGAAAGCTCGTCGGTCGATTGATAGGTCGCACCGATCGCTTCGATTAAGTCGGAATTCAAATAAGGCTTCGGGGTCTTGCCGAAGGTGGTCACCTGCAAACCCTTGAGGCGAAGCACCAGAGTCGCCAGCAGACCGATCGTCCCAGCGCCCATAACCGCAGCGCGCTTTGGTTTCCAAACCCGCAGCCGGCGTTGAATTTCGTAGGCCTGCGCGATGCCCTTCTCAACGACGGTCGTTGGTTCAAGCAGTACGCCGACTTCTTTAAGTCCTTGTGGAATCTTGACGATGAATTCAGCATCATCGACGTAGTATTGACTCATGTAGCCGTGACGCAGATTGATGCCGCGCTCGAAATAGGTATCGTCCGTCGTCATGTCGTTGGTGCCGATCAAATCGTAAATGCTCGATCCCGGACGGCGCACCGTTGCGACCACATAATCGCCCGGCTTCACTTCCGTCACGTTCGGACCGACAGCTTCAACCTGGCCAAAACCTTCGTGACCGATCACCAGAAAATCGTAGCCCTCTGGCGCCTGGCCATACTCTGCCGCATTGATTTCCTTGTCAGTGCCGTCAACGCCAACACGCAAGACTTTTACTAAGACGCCGCGGCCGTTCGGCACGTCTGCGACTTTCGGCGCCGGTAATTCCGCCAGATGAACTGTGTTTGGTATTCCTGGTCTGACTGCAATTGCTTTCATGATTGCTCCTCTAGAATGTTCCAAGTTTCAGGTTCCAAGTTCCAAGGTCGCCACCGTAACTTGAAACTCAAAACTTGGAACTTGAAACTGATTGTTCAACTCGCTGACATCGCCATTTCTGTTCGAACTCCCATTTGCGCCAGTGTCGCCAGTACGCGCGCCGGCTCGCCAAGATCGCTCCAGCCAACATCGCCGACTCTCATTACCGTGAGATCCTCGGGCCGCGCCGCCAACACTTCATGAGAGAAATTGCTCTCTTGAATTTTCGAATACAGTGCATGCAGCGCTTTCCGCTCAGCTTGAGTTTCAAACGTCGGCATGATCGAGGCGAACTGTGAAACCAGCTCGGGTAAAGCTGTACGCGTCATTTTCAGTAACGCGTCGACCCGGCCGACCATCACAAAGCTGTTCCACAGACAACCTTGGTCCATCAGAGAGCGCGCCACGTTTGCGTCTGGCTTTTCCCAAAAGCGACTCACGCGAGTAATTGAGCGGGGCAAACTGCCGAGAATCGATCGCTGCGGCTCGATCCATCCGTATTCAGTTTCAGCGCCACTCGGCGTAATGCCCAGCAGAGTTACCGTCTCAGGCTGTACCTGCACAGCGTCGAAAGCCAGGTCGACATGCGACATGAATTCCTCGTCATCAGCAAAGTAATGATCGGAAGGAAACAATGCGACGATGGCTTTCGGCGACTTCGCTGCCACGCGCATCAACGCATAAAGAATTGCCGGTGCGGTTCCTTTGTTCGCAGGCTGCTCAAGCAGAAGATCTTGCGAAACACTCTGAGTCAAAGACTGATAAAAGCGTCGATGCTTTTCGGTAACGACAAACAAGGTGCGGCCTGGCGAGACCGACAACGCAACGCGAGAGCGAGTCTGATCGAGCAGCGTGCTGCCGCCGATGACAGGAACAAATTGCTTCGGCCGATCGTCGCCGGTAATGGTGCGCGTCATTGATTGCAGACGCGTGCCGTCGCCCCCAGCCAGGATGACTGCCCAGCGCTCACTCCGTCTCGACCGCTGCGGCAAATATTCGATAGCTTTTCCGAAAATGGTGCTGGGATGAAATCGCGCTCATGATCATTGGTCCTTGTCTGGATTTGCCGAACAATCATGAGTCGGATTGAAGGGGGATTCCTTACAAAGAAAGTGCCGGAGGCGCGAAATGTTTATCGAACTGCCCGTGAACGACAAGATTTCCGCATCAGAGAAACGCTCAGCTTTCTCTCGATGCGGATAGATTACTGGCCGAATAGCTATAAACATTTCGACGCTATGCGGCGAAGACGACTGGCGACGTGAATGAGCCGTTCACTCACCGCTCTGCTGCAGGAGCTTCGCTACCAGTCCCGTCCAACCAGTCTGATGGCTGGCGCCCACGCCTGAGCCATTGTCGCCATGAAAGTACTCATGGAAAGGAACCAGGTCGCGCCAGTTGGGATCAGTCTGAAACTTTTCCGTCGCGCCGAACACTGGTCTCCGCTCGCTGCCATCGCGCAGAAAGATTCGCGAAAGCCGTTTCGAGATTTCGCCGGCAACTTCCCAAAGCGTCATCATCTGCCCTGAGCCCGTCGGACATTCGACCTTGAAATCTTCGCCCAGATAGTGATGAAACTTTTGCAGCGACTCGATCAGTAGATAATTTAGCGGAAACCAGATCGGACCTCGCCAGTTTGAGTTGCCACCAAATAATCCGGTGCTCGACTCGGCCGGCTCATAGTCCACCCGATGCTCTGTGCCATTCACTGGCAGCACATAGGGATGGTCCTTGTGGAATCGCGAAATCGCGCGAATGCCATAAGGCGAAAGAAACTCGTTTTCATCCAGCATGTACCGCAGCACACTACGCAACTGATCCTGGCTGACAATTGACAGCAAACGCCGCTCGGCATTTCCCGGTGTGCGCATGCACGCGACGTTCTGAATCAAGTCAGGTCGATTGCCAATGAACCATTCCATCCGTCGCTTGAAGTCCGGCAAATGGTCGAGCAGCTCCGGCTCCAACGTTTCGACTGCAAACAGCGGAATCAAACCCACCATCGATCTAACTTTCATTGGATAGGGCTTGCCTTCGGGCAGATGCAGCACGTCGTAAAAGAACCCATCCTGCTCGTCCCACAATCTGATCTCGTCATCGCCACGATTGTTCATTGCGTGTGCGATGGAGAGAAAGTGTTCCCAAAACTTGCTCGCCACGTCTTCGTAAGATGGATCTTCTTTGGCCAGCTCCATCGCGATTGCCAACAGATTCAGCGCGTACATCGCCATCCAGCTCGTGCCGTCTGATTGCGCGATGTGGCCGCCGGTCGGCAGTGGTGCGCTGCGATCGAACACGCCGATGTTATCGAGTCCGAGGAAGCCGCCCTGAAAGATATTCATCCCATCGGCGTCTTTGCGATTGACCCACCAAGTGAAATTCAGGAGCAGCTTCTGGAAAACTCGTTTGAGAAAAACCGTGTCGCCGACGCCGCGCCGCTTCTTTTCAATCTTGTAAACGCGCCACGTAGCCCACGCATGAACGGGCGGGTTGACGTCGCCGAAGGCCCACTCGTAAGCCGGCAACTGACCATTCGGATGCATGTACCACTCGCGCAGCATCAGAATCAGTTGCTCTTTCGCAAACTCGGAATCAACGATCGCCAGCGGTACGCAGTGGAAAGCGAGATCCCAAGCGGCGTACCAGGGATACTCCCACTTGTCCGGCATCGAGATGATGTCGGCGTTGTAGAGGTGTTTCCATTCGTGATTGCGGCCGTTTTGTCTTTCCGCCGGAGGTTTCGGCGTATCTGGATCGCCATCGAGCCATTGTTCGATTACGTAATGATAGAACTGTTTTGACCAGAGCAAGCCGCCCAGGGATTGACGCATAACCATGCGCGCATCGTCAGAAAGATGTTTCGGGATTACGGTTTGATAGAACTCGTCGGCTTCGCGAATTCGCTCGGCAAAGACCTCATCGAAATCGGCGAATTGGTTCTGATTCTTCTTTAGCGATTTATCCGTTAACCGCAGGCGAATTGTCGCAGTCTCGCCGGGCGCGATTGTCAGTCTGTAGTTCGCTGCGGCCTTCGTTCCCGTCTGCTCGGGATTTACTGCCGATTGATTGCCGTGAACGATGTAATCGTTGATGCCGTCTTTGACGAACGGAACCATTGGGCGAGTTGAAAAGGCGCTGCGTGTTCGTATCGTTTTCAGTGAACAGTAACTCGGGCGAATCGTCGCAATGCAGCCAGCGCTTGCCTAAGCCGCCGACCTCCAGTTCGATCACGCCATCGTTAACCTTGCGTAGACTCGGGCTTGGCTGTGCCGTTCTGATTCCATGACCAGGTATTGCGAAACCAGATCGTCGGAAGCAGATTTATCGAGGCCGCTTCCGGCCCGTGATTGGTCGCAGTGATCTTAATCAGAATGTCTTCGACATCGGCCTTGGCATATTCGACGACCACGTCGAAGTAACGATCTTCATTGAAGATGCCGGTGTCGATCAGCTCGAACTCGGCTGCGAGTTTGCCTCGACTACGATTCTCGTCAACTAACTGGCTGTAAGGAAACTCGGCCTGCGGATACTTGTACAAGTACTTCATGTACGAGTGTGTGGGCGTTGAATCGAGATAGAAGTAGTATTCCTTGACGTCTTCCCCGTGATTGCCTTCGTTGCCGGTCAAGCCAAAAATTCGTTCTTTCAGGATCGGATCACGGCCGTTCCACAACGCCAGTGCGAAACAGATGTTCTGATGACGATCCGAGATACCCGCTATTCCGTCTTCATTCCAGCGATAGGCGCGCGACCGCGCATGATCGTGTGGGAAATAGTCCCAGGCGGTGCCGCCCGCGCTGTAATCTTCACGCACAGTGCCCCACGCACGCTCGCTGAGATATGGCCCCCAGCGTTTCCAATGCTTGGTACGATCTGCGCGCTTCTTCAAGTCGTCGCTCTTCAGCGGTTAGGTTGTGCGATTTGCTTGTGATCATTTTCGTCCTGTTAGTGGCTATGCCGCCCGATTTGCAGTGGCGGCTTCGCCCCACCGTCCTCAAAATCCAGATGATTTGGCGCTGCACCCCTGAAATGGTGGGGCGTAGCCCCAGAAACTTATTAGCCGATTCGGAAGGTCAGAGACCTTCCGCACATCAGGCGGCATAGCCGCAGCTAATTACTTTTCGACTAGCGCCATCACGTGTCCATCGGGATCGCGCGCGAGCAAGCCTTTGCTGAATCCTAGTCGCCCATCGCTAATTGATACGACGCCTGGTGAAACAAAGCGAAAGTTTTCTGCGAGCAGATTCTGCGCAAACATGTCTGCTGCATTTACGACCAGTGTTGTCTGCCAGTGAAAAAGATCGTTCGCTCGCGCATCGCTCGGCGCTGGGCGTCCGTCGCGCGGCGCAAGGTACTCGAGAAACTCGATGCCTGGCCCCCCGCTGCCGGCTCGGAGACTCGTAATGCGTAACCTTGCGCCGAACACGTTGTTCAGGTGTTCCTGCTCAGTGCCGTAATTCTCACTCGTTCCCGCAACGCGCAGACCAAGCACGTCGCGATAAAACTTCAAACTCGCTTCGGTATTGCCGACGACAATCGCTGTATGGTCAATGCCGAGAAACAATCGGCCGTTGCGTTGCCATTTCGCATCGCCCTTTCCTTCGGGAAACTGCAAGATCTCGAGCCAGTGCTTGTCGGGATCACGAAAGTAAAAAGCCTTTATGCCGCCGGCACTCTTGTTCCAGTCAGGCAGTCGTTGCGGACCAGTCGAGGCATGCTCGACCTTGTTTTGGCGTAGCAGTGCGTACGCCTTATCCATATCGCTGGTGATAATTGCTATATGTTGGAACCACCGATCGTTGCTGCGTGAATCGACTGGAACCGGACGTCCTTTAGGCGCCAGATATTCAGTCAACTCGATAAACTCATTCCCCAGGCGCATTCGCACCACACGCATGCGCAGGCCAAAGACGCCCTTGCAGACGTTCATAGTCTTCACCGGTTACTTCCACGTCCGACACTTTTTCGAATGACAGAACCTTCGAGTAGAAATTTACGGACGCGTCCATGTCGGAGACAGTCATACCGATCGCGCCGACCTGCTCAACGACAGGAACCAGATTGGACGGTTTGCTTGTCGATGCGAAGAGGAAGGGGACGCGCGAGCTGTTGAGAGCACGCGCGTCCGTCGGCAGGAACTGAGCCGTCGTCGTCTGAACAAAGACGCTCAGCGCAAGCAGTAGCCAAAGGCTCACGCGGAGACGCGGTGACCCGGGGACGCGGAGCCTGGTTGATTCGACAGTTTTCGAGTCGTGAAACAAAAGCTGGGCGCTCTGCTTCGTCGCCGTGTCTCCGTGTCCCACTGTCTCCGTGTCGCTTTTCACTTCATTCGCTCCAACAGGTGATCGCCGACGCGTAGCGCATTCGCCATGATCGTCAGCGCCGGATTAACTGCGCCGCTCGATGGGAAGAAGCTCGCATCGACGACATAAAGATTGTCGATCTCATGCGCCTTGCAGTTGCGGTCGAGTGCAGACGTTTTCGGATCGTCACCAAATCGAACCGTACCGTTCTGGTGAGCGACCGCCGCAAGAGGTAGTTGCTGGCCGAGATAAAGGTTCCGCGCAAACAAGCCCTGGTGACATTCGTGTCCGTGAATGTCGCAGTTGGTTTGCTTCATTGCTTTTTGTAGTTGAGCTTTCAAGCGATTGTGGCCTTCGACGTTGTTGAGCTTGTAGCTCACACGAATCTCACCATCGCGATCGACCGTCACGCGGTTCTCCGGGTCCGGCAAGTCTTCTGAAGTCAGCCAGAAATCCAGGCTGTGCTTGGCCATCAAACCCAGAGTCCAACCGGGAGCAATCGCTGGTGCGCCCGCCTTCAAAGTGTCAGCGTCGAGCTTGCCCACAAACGAGATATGGCCCATGGGATATTCCCAGTCTTTCGAGCCGAGGTAGAAATCGTTGATCGCCAAGGTCTTTTGAAAGACGGTCGGGTTCGGACATCTTGAAAGAGCCATCATTACGGAATTGATATGCCCCATGTAGTGACGCCCAACCACGTCCGAGCCGTTGGCAAGTCCGTTCGGGTGACTGTCATTCGCCGATCGCAGTAACAACGCTGACGAATTAACCGCGCCACAGGACACGACGACGATGTCGGCTGAATATTCTTCGCGCGCACCGTTGCGCTCAACGATCACCTTGCTTACTTCGCGAGCGTTGCCGTTCGTTTCCAGGCGAATCACTTTGGCGTTTGTGACCATCGAAACGTTCTCATGCTCAAGGGCCGGATCGACACAGATCGTTTGTGCATCAGCCTTGGCGCCGATCAAACATGGATGGCCGTCGCAGGTATTACAGCGAATGCAGGCGCTAGTGCGCGGGTTCTTTTCATCGATCCTAATTCCAAGCGGCACGTGAAATGGTTTCAAGCCCGCTCGCTCAAGATCATCGTGGAGATGCTGAATCCGTTGCTCGTGACTGACGGCCGGATATTTGTAGGGCGCGCTGGCGTAGGCTTCGGTTGGATCTTCACCGCGCGTTCCGTGCACCTGATAGAGGTGTTCAGCTTCGGTGTAATAGGGTTCCAACTCGTCGTAGCTGATGGGCCACGCTGGCGAGATGCCGCCGTGATGACGTAGCTCCCCGAAGTCTTCTTTGCGAAGACGAAACAGCGCCGCGCCGTAGAATTTGGTGTTGCCGCCGACGAAATAGTTCGTATGCGGGTGCAGTGGGTTGCCGTCAACGTCGCGCCAGGCCTCTTTCGTGTTGTACTTGGCGTCGAGGTTGACCGCGCGGGTGCTCCAGTTGTCTTTCTCGCGCGGGACGTAGTCGCCGCGTTCGAGCAGCAGGATCTTCTTACCGGAGGGCGCGAGTTTGTAGGCGAGCGTGCCGCCGCCCGCGCCCGTGCCGATAATGATTACGTCGTAGTGGTTGTTCGTTGTCATGATGCGCTCCGTCAATCACCTACCACGGCGGTGGAAGGCTGCCAGCCACAAAACAATTAACGATTCATCGATTGCATCGAATCATTCATCAAAGGAGCGGTGCCAAAGTTGACATTGAACCGCGCGCACCAAATCGTCGCGGCGCGATACTTCGCCAAATCGACATTCGCCGGAACGTCGTAGTTCTGATCGCCGATGTTTCCCTTCAAAGAGCCAAGGTCAATAAAACCGGCATTCTTCACGGTGTCGTCGTCCTTCGCATCTGCGGCGGCCACGAGATAGACGTGCACGTCCGGGCCGTTCGAGGTTGCGAAGTTGGTCAAGCGCAACGTCCTCTTGCTGTCTGCCAGCGCGAAGATCGCCGCTGTACCCTTTGTTTCGTGTGCCCCGGCGTGAAATTCACCAGACGCGAGCTTCATCGGCTCCATGTTGGCCGCCGACGCGGTGGGAAACTGTTCGTTGACTTTTTGGTTGATAAAGAGTCGTTCCGGACGAAAGGCGTACCAGGCACCGGCGACTGCGATTAATAGGACCACAAGGACCACAAGCTTTCTAGACATGATGATCTCCTTCAAATTAACTAGTAGGTAACTGCTTACAACCTGTTAGTCGCAGCAGAGCGGAGATCCTTACAAACTAGTTTTGCTGGGCAGGAAAGTTGAGAGTTGTGCGAGTTTGCATTGCTGGAGGCCGGCGAAGCACATATAACAACACGCCAACCGCTCCCAGCAGAACCACAGCGATTACGGTCATTAGAACGCCTGGGCCGACGGACTGAAAGAACTGACCGATTATCAAGGGGACCACCATCGCGCCTACGCTCGAGACGAGCACTATCCAACCCGTTAACTGACCCGTCATCCTAATTCGTTGGCCGGCGTACGACAGTGTTGTCGGGAAGATGGAAGCCATCGAAAGACCAAGTCCAGCGGTTCCGATCAAGACGGCCCCAAGCGAGCGCGGGATTACCACCATCAATCCGATGCTGAGAAGGCACCCGGTAAGACTGGAAATCAGGATCGAACCGGCTTTGAAACGTGTCGCTACCGGGATGATCAGCATCCGACCGATGGTCAACGAACCCCACAACAACGAGGTCAGATATGCTGCCGTCGTGGCGCTGCTCAGGTGGAGCTTGACGGTATAAGTAAATATCCAACCCGCGAAACTAACTTCAGCGCCAACGTAGAGAAACAGAAACAACGCAATCAAGACCACCAGATAGCTGATCGCGCCCAAGCCTACATGTGTTTGCTCAGCCAGACCTGGCAGTGTCGGGCCAAGCGATCCAACAGTCAGGCCAAGTGCGATGAACGCGGCAAAGTACGCTGCCGTCAGTCGGTAGGTTGCC
Organism: Blastocatellia bacterium; assembly: GCA_963786645.1. GTDB lineage: Bacteria > Acidobacteriota > Blastocatellia > Pyrinomonadales > Pyrinomonadaceae > PSRF01. The sequence continues at coordinate 249,234 of CAWAZW010000002.1, read as the reverse complement.
GGTCTGCTGCTCGTCAAGGGCAAAGATAGCGCTTTTGAACTCATTAAAGAGGACATACGTCGATCATCATTTCTTGGTTGAGACTCGGGCGTTTTGAAGCGAGTCCCCCAGTGTCCATAAAGATGCCCCGAGCAACACAATATCCTTCAAAAGAAAACCACCCGATCCTGAAAGCGCCGGGAAGCCACCGAGACTCTTCTCCCATCCCGGCAAGGAAAACAGAAAGGTCAGGGTCGCTAAAAAAGTGAGCACCGCGAGCACACTGCCGATGGCGGATAGCTTTCCCGAAAGAGGGCGAATCGCGATCAAGGTTGCCGCCGTGATTTCCGCAACACCGATGATGTTTGAAGTCGCCTGAAGGCTGAAGACTTTGTACATCCAACTCATCAATGGACTGGTCTCAACCAGAGTCTTGATCCCTTCGGCTTCATAGGCCGTGAATTTCATCGCACCAATCCAACCGAGCACGAGCACTAGACCATAACGAATCAGATACTCGCCGATCTTCTTTATCGAACCATCTATCCTTGTGACTGCAACTTCGTTAACCATAGTTAAGTTCCTTCGCTGATATTCATGATTCGCCGATGACTACGGTCGCACGCCAGGAATATTGAGCCGGATTCGGTACAAGCCGTTACGGGCGCAGAGATAAAGTGTCTTCCCGTCCGCATCGCCCCAGGCCATGTTGTGCGGATGACGCGGCGTGATGATCGTGCCGAGGTGTTGGCCTTCCGGCGAGATGACCCAAAGTCCGCCGGGAGCGGAAACGTACAGATTGCCTTTCTGATCGACCTTGATACCATCGAGGCCGTCCTCGCCCGGCGCGCTGGTGAAATCAAAGAAGAGTTTTCCATTCCTAAGCGTGCCGTCAGGCTGCACTTCGTAGCGCATGATCGCCTTGTGTTTCTCGCCGATCACACTCACTGGATCGTCGCCGCTGCGCGCCTGTTGACCGGTTAGCGTGCGTGGCCAATTGCCAACGTAGAGATACTTTTCGTCGGGAGACAGAGCGATTCCGTTGGGACCACTGAGGTCTTTGCTAATGAGCTGTAGCTTGCCGTTGTAAATCGAAAAGATACCGCTGTATGGCAACTGCTTGCGCAAGTCTTCAAAAGCCTTAGGAAAACCGAACGGAGGGTCAGTAAAGAAGAGCGTGCCATCGGATCGATAAACCAGGTCGTTGGGACTGTTCAAACGCTTGCCCTGATAACTGTCCGCCAGAATCGTCTGTGTTTCATCTTTCTCGTCACGCACAACGCGATGATTGCCGTGCTGATTGATCGTCAGACGTGCCTGCGGATCGATTGTTAAACCATTCGATCCGGGTTGGCCATATTCGGCGATGTCGGCTCCGGAGTAACCACTCGGCGTGCGAAACACTTCGAGCTTGCTCTCTTCATTTCCGTTCGGCGTGTATTTGTAGATCGTGTTGGCGTTGGGATCGCTAAAGAGTAAGTAGCCGCCGTCCGTGTTTATCCAGATCGGACCCTCGGTAAACTTGAATCCATCGGCAAGCTTGAAGACCTTCGGATTTGGTCCGACCACCTCGTTTATTGCCGGGTCGTTGCGTACAACCTCGACGTTGACTTCGCTTGGCCTCAACGCAACCGGGCCAGGCTCAGTTTTGTGGAACGAGAGCTTCGCGTAGCGCAGATAAATGAAATTTGTCGGCGGATTTGAAAGCGGGCCGTTGATGCCGAAGATGGCCAGTTGAATTTGCTGACCCGGTTTCACGTTGCGGCCAACAACCAGGTGGTTCTCCGCATTCCAACCGGCGATGACCGAACCCCCTGATTGGCCCAACGCTCGCGACAATTCGCCGTCAACCCAGATCTCGGCATAGTCATCGAGCGAGGTTTCAAAGATCGCCGTCGTTCCAGTTGTGTCGACATCACCGACGCGTTCGGGAATGGTCAGCTTAATGCGATACCAATTGAAACCGAGCCGGCCGTTGCCTCGTCGCTGGTCGAGAGTAGTGGGCGCGATAACTTCCCACTTCGAGTCATCAAAGTCCGCGCCGCCGGCATGGGGCGTGTAATCATAGGTCTTTACGGGCAGTCCAGTCGGCTGCTTGTCTGGTCCGGCGCCCACGAAATTAACTTCCACAATTTTCGTATCGCTGTAGCGCCACTCGCCTTTGACTGCGCGCACGCCATCAACGGTTGCGAGATCGATCATCGCCTCCGGCTTGCCGGTTGGGACATCCGCCGATGTCCCCGGTGGCTGCGAGGCATGCGTCAGGCTTTCCGATAGACCAACATACAGCGCTGCTGCAACGATCAAGAGGAATGCGCCTCTCAGCATTAGGTTCAAATTTCGCGCGCTCATTTGTTGTCTCCTTTGATAGCCAGAGCCGCGTAATCGGCTCCGACCTTCGCTATGTCTTCGTCTTCCTGGGGCGAGTTGCCGCTGACGCCGATCGCGCCAACCACTTTGCCGTCGACAATAATCGGAACTCCGCCTTGCAAGGCCACCGCTCCCGGCAGAGCTAGCGCCGACACCCGTCCATTCTTCACCTGATCCTCAAAGACTTTGCTGGGCCGTCGAAAGATAGCCGCCGTGCGAGCCTTGGCGATCCCGACGTCGACGCTGGCGACCTGCGTGTCGTCCAGCCGTTCGAGCACCAGCAAGTAACCACCGTCGTCCACAACTGCGATCACAACCGTGGCGCCTCGCTTCTTTGCTTCCGCCTCCGCAGCTGTCGCAATCTTTTTCGCTGCGTTGAGCGTAAGCACTTGTTTGGTTGGCAACTGAGCTTCAACGGCCACCGCCGCCAGCATCACTAACAATGTCGCCGCGAGAATCTGAATTCGTTTCATGACAATCCTCTTTTCAGTAGGGTGGCAAAAGCGCCAAGGCGCTAACGAACCTTAATGGTGTAGTAGAGAAACGCTCCACCGACTTCCTTGAACCAGTGTGGAGTGTTGTTTGGGACGATGATCACGTCGCCCTTTGACAATTGACGCGTCTCGCCGCCATCGATCCGCGCACCACGAATTTCGTTTGGCGCAGTCTCTTTCGCTTCGACGGCCGAACCACCGGTCACAAAGGTCGCCGTGCCGCCCAGTACATAAATAATGTCGGTATCCAGCGTGTGAATCTCAGCCAGGCCGGGCTGATCACGCCGGCTGGTATGAACCATGTAGTTGCGATTCGTGTCATCCAGCAGCACCGCGCCTTTTGAAAAAGACGCCGATACCTGGGTCTGATCAAAGAACAGCACCGGCAAAGCTTTCATCGGCATCGTCTCGCTCATCTTCTGTTCGCCAGAAAAGACGTTCGCGCCGGCCATCGCCAGTTCCTCATCCTGCTGAGCGCTTGATGCACCGCTGACTCCGACACCACCGACGATTTGTCCATCGATCGAGATGGGCACTCCGCCTTGCAACGGCGTGAAATACGCGTCGGGCAAAGCGACCATCGCTGTACGGCCGTTCTTGATAATGTCCTCGAATGCCTTCGTTGGTCGTTTGAACAGAACCGCCGTCCGTGCCTTGCCAATTGAAATCGTGGCGCCGGCCGCGAAGGTGCCGTCGAGTCGTTCGAGTGCCATCAGATTGCCGCCGTCGTCGACTACTGCAATCACACCACCGGGCGCATTGTTTTTCTTTGCGTAGGCAACCGCGGCAGCGATGACTTTCTTCGCTCCTTCGATCGTCAGGGTTTTCTTGTCAGTGACTTGAGCACGAGCGCCAGAATTCGGTGCCATCAGCACCAGCACCAGCGCGGCCATTTTTAGAATCGGTTTCATCTGCTTCTCCTCAATCCCGGAACATGTCCGAGAAACCTTCAGTTTGGAATTTGATTTAGCTGCTAACAGGCCAACGACAAACTAAAGCTTGTCGAACGATGCCCTTTACATTCCGGGTTCAGCCGTGATCGTGATGCGGAAGAACTCGGCGTTCTTGCCAGTCCACCGGACATCCTGCACACGACGCACGACGCCATTCTCTGCTGGTCCGGTATTCATGCCTTTCTGTCTTGGTCCCTGGTTCGCACCGATGCCGATCTCTTCATCCACTTCGGTGCCGGCGTTCCACAAGATCAACTTGTCGGTGACGTCGCCGCTGAGGGGATTGCCCTTGGCATCAAACAGCGCGATGCCCTTAGCGTCCGGTGAGTAGAACCAATCATTCGACTGACCGAACATCATGGCAGTGAAAAGCTTCATGCCCGGCATCGCGGTAAAGCTGTACTCATACTTGTCGCCGGGACGAATTGGGCCTGCACCCATTGCGCCCACCGGTGTGTTGAAGACGCCATGCAGGTTCGACGCGTGATGCATCGCTTCAAGCGACTTCACCAATCCTGCTGGGTCGCCATCTTCGGCCTGCATTTCCAGACCGTTGCGAGCGGCCTTTCCCTCTAAAAATAGCGGCGCATGCTTGGTGCTCAGCACGAACATGCCGGGTGACAACGCAAACGGAAACTTGGCGCTGTTCGAAGCCGTCATGCCTTCCGTGCTGGATATGTTCTCGACGCGAACCTTGAACTTCGTTGGACCGGCTTTTCGGGTCGCAACCGCCACCGTGAATTGGGTCAGGTAGCAAACCGTGAGCAGCGCCAAACCGATTACGAGTCTTCGATGTTTCATGACTTAAGTTCTCCTTCTAAAAAAGCTGTTGATGATTAGCCACAGAGAACCGGAGACCGAAGTGACATCGAGACAATTAGCGACCACGTCCCTTTAAGTGTGTTGCTTCGCATTGTCCGTTCTGCCTCTCTGTCTCCGCTTCTCTATGGCTAACCGCTGTCAGTTAGATTCAAAGTTGCATCTGAAGATGCAACGCTGGTTGTTGTGGTGATGCAGTTTCGCGCAAGCAACTGCGCGACCCGCCTTGATCCGTTGATAGACTTCCGCCGCCAAAAGCATTCCCAACGGCGGCGCGGTGAAATAGATCCAGAGCGAAGTCCAAACGCGCGCGCTAAACGCTGAGCCAAAGGTGCGCGCCGGATTCATGCTCATACCGGAAAGTGGCGACTCGATGCTGATGTAGACCGCGACCAACGCACCCGCGAACAGTCCCGTCCAGCGACCCAACCGCCTGGTGTTTGAAACAGTCAGGATTACCGTCATCAGGATGAAGGTGATTGTTAGTTCGGCGACAAACGCCGTTGCCGGTCCTTTTGGGCCAGGCAAAGTCGCCGCGTAGTTCACTGATTTGTGCGAAACCAGCATTCCCAGCAACCGTGAGGCGATTAATACGCCGACGATACCGCCGGCAAATTGAAACAGAATAAAGAAGACCGCATCCCACGCCTTGATCTTTCCCAGTCGAAAGAACGTTAAAGTCACCGAAGGATTGAAGTGGGCTCCGGATCGTTTGCCCAAAGGTGAAAAGATTAGCGCCACGGCTGTCGAGCCCATGGCGACACCCATCAATATTCTTCGTGTAACTTCATTTTGAATTCCTTGAGTAACCGGTGAAGCAGGGTGATAGAGCAGCACCGTAAAGGCGCAGGCCGAGATCATGAAAAGACAAAGCTGAATTGCTTCCATCAAATACTCCGGCCAATGCGCCTTCAATGCTTCCGTCATTTGCTGACTCCACCGACTAGAGACTTTGGTTGGTTCTGCAAAAGTCCACGGTTCCGGCATCATCATTCGCCGGCGCAGGCTATCGAACACACTGATACTGTCAGAACTTGTTAGTTCCATTTCCTCATCGCGCGACTCGCGCGAACCTCACTCGTTGTTGATGTGATGCCTGCTCTAAAACAGCTCGGGAGGAGTTGCGCTCATTTGCTCGAAGTTGTTTCCACCGAACTCGCTTGCGCCAGGCCGCTGTTTCGAGTTGGTCCGCAGCGTTCGTAATCGCCTGCGCTGCAGCCTCTTCTTAATCTTTAACCTTCGTCGCATTGTTTTTATTCCCGCCTAACCTAACTTCCTCGTTCAACTATTAGTCGCGTCGAGCCTCGATTCCTTACATGGAGTTGCGAAGTGATTCGGAAATGCGTTGACGGGCTTCGTCGCAAAGTTTGAGAGACTCGGCGTTATCGTCTGGGTCAGTGGACTCACGTTGGTTGAGAAGTTGTCGAAGCAACTTGATCTGTTTGAGATATCGCGCACACCACGCGCATACCAGTAGGTGTAAACGCAGTTTTGTTCTTTCAACTAAACCGAGCCGCCGTTCGAGTGATTCGGACATGACCGGAACCATTACCTGGCAAGGCTGCAGCGTGCGCAAGAGCCATCGTCTCGCCGCTTTTCTCGTGATGTTATAGATTGTCAAATGTGCCTCTTCAATCAATCGCGAGGACTGAGTTCAGTCCGCCATAGTTGTCGGGCACTTTCATTCCGTTACTCGGATCTTCAAGCCACCGGCTACCATCCACGATAAATTTGTATTGATAATTTCCCGCCCCAGGCGCTTCAACTTCCGTCAACCAAAGCCCGGATTCGTCCTTCCGCAGCGGCGTTAACGCTGTGTCCCAACTGTTGAAGTCGCCAACCAACGAAACGCTGGTCGCCTCGTCATCGTGATAAAGAAAAACCAGTCGGCCATTCTCAACTCGCGGCGGACTGCAACCGACTGTTTTCAGCGCATGTTCTTCGGTCTTAGCTAAAGCAACCGCCCGACGGGCGTTTACCACGCCGTAGCCTTGTCTAATTGCCGGCGCAGTTGCGATTCGATCAGCTGTCGAAACAAGAATGTTCTTAACAGCCGCGGGCGTTAAGCGGGGATTAGCTTGAATCATCTGCGCAGCGATTGAAGAAACGATTGGGGCGGCGAACGAAGTCCCATCAACATGCTGGTAATGCGTGCCGACAATCTTGTTTTGGTTCAATAAATGCTCGATGAATTGGCGGATTTCTTCCGGGGAAGCTCCGGCAAGCGAATCGGGAAGGTCCAGTTGATAGCCGCAGTCTCTCACCAGACTTGAAAGTTGGTAATCCGGGGCAGAGGCCAAGCGAGACAGCGCCTCCGCTTTGTTGTAAGGCGTCGTGCCGGGCAGTATTGGAGCAGCCACCCACATAGCCGGCGCGATAATTTCTGGCTTGGTTGAACCATCGGCTGTGGCGCCAAAGTTGGAGTGATAAAGATCAAGACCATTCCTTTGCAGATTGTTTTGGTCATCGTATCCGCCCACGGTAATCACCGATGGTGAGTTTGCCGGAGGAATAGAATGCCGGCCGTCATTGCCTGAGTTTCCGGCCGCTGCAACAACAACGATGCCTTGCCTGATCGCCTCTTCGGCGGCTTGATCGATAATGCTTTGGGAACAGGGAACGTCTTCGTCTCCACCGAGTGAAATGTTGAGTACTCGAATCTGGTATCGTTCGCGGTTCTCAATTATCCACTCCATTCCCCGCGCGATATTCTCTTCACTGATACCACCGTTTTCACTGGCCTTTACAAGCACAAGCTGCGCCTCCGAGGCAAGTCCTTTATAGGTTCCATCAGAGAGTTGACCGTTCCCGGCGGCAACGACGGAAGTTTGTGTCCCATGCCAGCGCCAGGATTCGGTCATATCATTTGAATCGAGCGACTTGGTCTCTCCGCTTACGTCTTTGAACGCAATAATTCTGTTTACGGGCTCGACAAGATCCGGATGCGGATAGAACCCCGAATCAAGAAAAGCGACCGTCACACCATCGCCGTTGTAGTTAGGATCTGCATCGAGCCTTTCTTGAGTCGGAATAACCGCGAAACGGTTTTGTGCGTGGTAATGTTTGTGAAATGCCATCGGCTTTGTAATGAGTACGCTAAGTAGCTAAGCGGCACGGGCCTCTCGTAAATCCCGCGCACCATTCGCGTGCCAGACAAAACTTCGCCTGACATCCTTTGTCGGATTCTCGAACGGAAACCTTACAGATGCGGGTCTATTACTGCTTATTGGCGATTAATTGTTGCTTGATTCGTTCGTGGGCTTCCGGGGAAAGGCCGGGCGTGGAAGGAGAATCCAATTCGGGCAACTCTGATGCGTTTTCGCGTATGGTGGTTCGCATAAGTTGCAGCTGTTCCATGTACCAAACGCACCACATACAGACCCACAAGTGAAGTTTGAGCAGCACTCGCTCGCGCAGAGTTAGGGGCCGCTCGAGCGATTGGGAGATCACTTCGACGGTTTGCTTACAGGGGGGAAGCCGGCGCAACAACCAGAACCTGACGGCATGTTTAGCTTTTTCGTACCAGCCCATTACCACCCTCAGTGTTTTTGACCAAACCAGTTCATTTGCAGGCAGTTTCGCAAGTGCAATCGTGCACGATGGAGCATCACCCACAGATTGTTTACTTTGATGCTGAGCATTTCACAAATTTCTTCGCTGCTGAGGCCGTCCACTTCTCGAAGCGTAAATACACTGGCGGTGCGTGGTGGCAAAGGGGAAAGGCATTCGTTAAAGACTTTCCAAAAATCGCCCTGCTCAACAAGTTGCGCTGGGGTTGTATGCCACTCGGTCGGTGCGTAGTCGTTATTCCAATGATTGTCCCATCCGTCAGTCCTGGTAAAGAACTCAGCATGCTCGGAACCTTCGTCCTCTTCCTGGCCCAATGGCGCTTCTCTCGTTGTACGCCGAAAGTGATCAATGATTTTGTGTTTCAGGATTCCGACCAGCCAGGTTCGTTCAGAACCTCGCCCCTCAAACTTTTCGTAGGCCTTTAGCGCCGCAAGAAAAGTTTCCTGCACAGCATCCTCCGCCGCCGATGCATCTCGAAGGCGAAACGAAGCGTATTTGAAAAGGTAATCTCCGTGCTGGTCCAACCAAACACCAGCATCGGGGGATTTGTTGGGGGCTATGCGCTGAGCCTCACTCATACACAATCGGTGACTCTTGGCTTATCCGAGCGGGGAAAGCCTCCGATGTAACATAGGGTTTCATTTCAACCTTGCTTTAGCTTGCCAGAGGACGGGCCAAGGAGTTAAATACGCCCTGACTAAGATGCTTTCGAACTACCACATTAATAGAAAGCTGACAGGGACGGCAAATTGATTCTCTTTTGTTTGTTAAACTCCAAGCAAACGCTGCCTGCCGGGAGGTGGGAAATATAATGGCCATACCATGTCGTGACTGCGGCTATATGCTGCAACCAGCCGATCGCGGCTGCCCTCAGTGCGCTCTTAATGTGGAAGCCGAGAACATGATTGACCGGTTCGTCTGGCGACGCTTTGTACCGGGATTGATCCTTCTCGGCGTCATAGCTGTGGCTGCCTTGGTTTATCTTGTTCGCTAAACCTTAGCTCCTACCGATTCTTTAGTAGCCGCATCGTTAAGCCACCTACCCACTTGAAAACAGAATAAGGAAAGGCTGTCCCCCGCGCTGTCACCTAATGCTCGGGAGCGACCAAGTAAACTCATTAAGGGTAGTGGCTTGACACTCTGGTCGCTTCCTAGCAGTTAGTCGTATCCAACAGCAAGAACTTACAACGGAAATCTCCGATTGCGGTCGAATGAGTCATCTGCCTCCGAAACGAAACTCAAGGCCGCCGTTATTGACGATGACCTCCGCATTGCACCGCGACGACCACGTAGTTCTCCGGCTCTAAGTGATGAAGCGCGCAAGGGTTATCGAATTTTAGTTCAGGATGCTGCGGGTTATAGAATGGCAACCTTGTTCGAACTCACTGGCGAGGAGGCGCTGAATTAGCGAGGGTTTTTAGCACTTGATATATGGAGTGTATGTCGGCTTAGATGGAATTCTCCGGAAGCCGCGTCACAACGGCGTCACAAGCAAAAAAGGGGGCTGATAATCGGACCGGTGTAAGTATTTGAAATAGGTGGGTTTATTGGTGGAGCAGAGGGGGATCGAACCCCTGACCTCCGCATTGCGAACGCGGCGCTCTGCCAAACTGAGCTACTGCCCCACTTCTGCGTGAATATTAGGGAGCGTTCCATTGGTGTGTCAAACGACTGAGGTTGTCCCGAAGTCAAACCAAAGTCATTTACCATTTGTCATTTCACATTATTTCACATTTGTCATTTGTCATTGGTGTTCAAGGTGAGTGCCTGAGGTCGAGAGAGACCTGAGATCAGGTACAGATCTGAGGTTCAAGATTGAATGTCTCAGGGTTGGGAAGGGTAGTTTGCTCCCGCTCGTTCTCTTCAATGACAAATGACAAATGGAAAAAATGATATATGGACAAATGGTTAATGTCTTTAAAGGGCTTGCCGAATAGTATTAATCGCTTCTTCCAATCGCGACACCTGTTTTCCACCACCTTGTGCCATATCAGGTCTGCCACCGCCGCGTCCGTCCAGCATCTCACACGCCTGCTTCATCAAGGCGTTCATGTCGCCTGGCGCGTCTGGTGATCGCGCAAACACCAAACGCGCGGTGTCTCGATCTCTCGATCCCAACAATGCAACTACGCCCGCCTGCGCTATTAACGCCTGGGCCAGATGCTTGAGGGATTCTGCGTCACGGTTGTCGAACACTTTGGCAATGACTCGAATCCCTGAAGACCCACTTGCTACCGCGGGTGGTACTGACCTCACGCCGTCGTTAACCGGTGCCTTCATGGTCGAAGTGGGCGAGACGTCCGCGCTCCCAAGTAGTTCGTCCGCTTCGACGCGTGCGGCGATCTCTTCCAACGCGCGAAGTCGTCGATGTAGATCTTTGTTCTCTTCGAGCACGCGGTTCGTCAGTTTCGCCGCATCATCCCGCGCCGAACTGTAAAGCGACGCGACGTCTCGTGCGGTTTTGTTGGCGCGACGATAATCGGCTAAAGCCCGAACGCCGGCAACGAACTCGATCCTGGTCAAACCTTTCGCGCGTTCCCAATGACGAACTGCAATCATCCCCACCTCGCCCGTTCGATGAGCGTGCGTACCACCGCAGGGCGTCAGATCAAACCCTTCGACTTCAATCAATCGCAACTCGCCTTCGCGCGCCGGATCTTTCCGTAACGGAAGCTGCGCTGCCTCTTCCGCGGATACATTGCGAATCGCTATCGGGCGGTCTTCCCAGATGACGTTGTTCGCAAGCTCAACGGCACGCTCGATGATTTCACCACTCGGGTTACTTAAATCGACATCAATTTCGCAAGACTGTTCGAGAACGCGAAAGCTGCGTGTGGGTGCATTGAAGAGAGTCACGAACGCCTGGGACAGGATGTGCTGCCCAGTGTGCTGCTGCATGTGGTCCAGACGTCGCGACCAGTCAACTCTTCCTTGTACCGCCGCGCCAACTTCCGGTGCGCGGCCCTGGATTACGTGAAGCACGCCTCCGTCTTCGTTATCGATGCACTCAACCACGCGCAGCCCGTTTAAAGTCCCGGTGTCGCTGGGTTGGCCGCCGCCGGTGGGATAGAAGGCTGTGCGATCGAGTGTCACGGCGGTCCAACCGCTCACGCGTTCGGTCTTATCGATGACACGCGCTTCAAACTCGATTAGGTGCGAGTCGTTATAGTAGAGACGTTCGGTCGAGGGCATACCAGTTTAATAATCCAAGCGGAGAGAAGCATGCAAGTACGAGTGTGCGAAAGTTAGATTAGCTCAGGGTCCGGAAGGGTGGCTTGCCCCGCTTCTTACTCCCGGACATGAAAGAGCGAAACCAAACCACCCTTCCGGATCTTGAGATTCTTAACAAGCGCTATGACCGTCGCTTGAATGCTTAACTTACTTCGCGCGCAACTTGAAACTCCGAAGCTAAAACATCCACTTTGACAGCGTTTTGGCCCGCCCCGATAATCGCGCCGCCATTATCAATACTTCGGAGCAATCATTATGAATTTAACTGCAGCAGCTTTTCGTGCCCGCTTAACACTGGGATGTTTATTCCTCTTTGTTCTGTGCGGAGTTGTCTCCGCGCAGAGCGAGCAGCCGGTAAAGTCGATCACATATCGGCTGGCGATGACGCGGCCACAGTCCCACCTCTTCGAAGTCACGATAGAAGTACAACTGCCCGAGAACGCGCCGAAGTCGATTGATTTCCAGATGGCGAAGTGGTCTCCCGGCCGGTACGCCATTTTTGATTTCGCTAAGAACGTCCAGGAAGTTCAGGCAATGGGCGGCATTTGTCCGCGCCTCGCCCAGTGCAAGATGCCGGCGTTTCCCGTCGAACGGATCGACGATCAAACGTGGCGCGTACCGACCATGAATACCAACAACCTCACTCTTCGTTACAAAGTGTTTGGAAATGATCTTTCAGGAACGTTCTCTCAACTCGATCCGCGCCACGCAAATTACAATGGCCATTCCGTATTCATGTACCTCGTGAATCATAAGCCCGATCCGGTGAAGCTGGAGATCGAGCCGCCTGCCGGCTGGCGCATCATCAATGGCCGGAGCCAAAGCATGGACCAGCGCTCCTGGCAGTTTCCAAACTGGGACGAGATGGTGGACACGCCGACGGAGATCGCGCCAGATTGGACCATCGACGAATTTCGGTTGGATGGGAAACTTTATCGCGTCGTGGTCCATTCGTTTGGTGCGGAAGGTGGAAAACGCCCGGCGCTGGTACGTGACATTGAAAAAATTGTACGCGCGCAAACAGCGATGTGGGGCGCACCCGAGTTCGACTCATATACATTCCTGATTCACTTTGCCGCGGACGATCATTCCGGGGATGGAATGGAGCATCTGAACTCAACCCAGATCATCGAACCGGGCGCGTTGGGCGAAACGGGCGTTTACGCAAGTACTCTCGGAACGGCGTCGCACGAGTTTTTTCATGTTTGGAATGTAAAGCGACTTCGTCCGGTTGAGTTTGGCCCCTGGGACTTCACCCGACCTGCCAACACACGCAGTCTCTGGATAGCCGAAGGAATCACCAATTATTTCGGTCACTTGATGATGCATCGGGCCGGCATCTGGGACACGACGCAGTTCCTTCGGACGGAAAGCCAAACAATCACTGGAATTGAAAACGCGCCGGGCACGCCCCTCATGAGCGCGGAAACTTCATCGCAAGTGGCGCCCTTCATTGATGATGCGCCACACGCGCAACAGACGAACCTTGGGAACACGGCGATCAGCTATTACCCGAAAGGCGAGTTGGTTGGAATGGTGCTCGATTTGATCATTCGCGGGAAATCCAAAGGCAAAGCGTCTCTTGAGGATGTGTTGCGCAGGATGTATGAGGAGTTTTACCTGAAAAGTCCTAACGCAACTTATTACCTGCGAGGCCGAGGATACCGGCCGGAGGATTTTCAGCGCGTAGCTTCTGAAGTCGCCGGATTCGACTTGAGTGAATTCTTTGCACGACACGTTAGAGAGGTGGAAACGCTTCCTTACGACGAAGCCTTTGGTTATGTGGGATTACAATTAGAGCGTTCGGTCGCGCGCGAACCGTACTCAGCCGGCGTTACGCTTGATTGGGAAGACATGGACGGTGTGCGCATCCGCAGCGTACGCAACTATTCGCCGGCTGAAAACGCAGGATTGCAGGAGGACGATGAAATCCTTTCGCTCGGGGGTCGAAAGATCAAGCGAGAAAACTGGTTGTTGGCGTTGAGCCGGTACAAGGAAGGTGACCGCGTGCGAGTTATCGTCAAGCGTGACCGCAAGACGATTGATACGGTGATGGTGCTTGGCCCACCGGACCGCTTTGAGTTTCAAATCCAGGAAATGAAAGAGGCGACTCCGGAGCAGTTAGCTTTACGGGCGAGTTGGTTGAGTGGACGGTAGGTCAGAAGTCAGAAGTCAGAAGTCAGAAGTCGGAAGTCGGAAATCAGAGGTCAGAGATCAGAGGTCAGAAGTCAGAGGTCAAAGTCAGAAATCGAGATCGAAGTTCTTGGATGACCAATCAAAACGATCCACGAAACAATACGAACTTACCTCTGACCTCTGACCTCTGACTTGCGACCTCTGGCCTCCGACCTCCGACTTCTGATCTCCGACTTGGCATCTCACTTGCTACTCACAAACCACACGTCAGCACAATACGTCCTGATGAATCAAATCCCCGCACCCACAGTGCCAATTAATGTCACCGGTGTGAAGTATTGGAGGAGTCATGTCAGCTGTATTTGAAACATTCGACCACTATTCGAATAGAGATCAAGGGAAGATGCACGAGTTTGCCTCAGCGACCTGGAGTTGGCTGGGCAATGTTTTTGGTTGTCCCCACAAGGAAATGAGTCGTCCTTTTTCCAGACAAGGCGAAACATATCGTGTCTGTATAAATTGCGGTGCACGTCGTAACTTCGATCGGCGAACGTGGAAACAAACCGGTCCCTATTATTTTCGGCCGGCAACGACGTCGGATTTAATGGAGAGGAAATTGAGCAGCGTTAGAGCTGCCTAGCGACATAAACAAATCGATCCAAACAACACGCAGCATACGATAAACATTTTTTGAGTGGGTGGACGAATTCAGAACCGGGAGCGAAGCGACCGGGTCGCGGATGAATGCACTCATCCGCGATGATCACATCTTTCAAACTCCCTCCAACTCTTCAGATCCAATACTCCGTGCAGGCCATTACGCAGATCTGCGATCAGCACGGTCGAGTGTTTTCAAAGCGACCCGGTCGCTGTCCCGACGAGTCGGAATTCTGAATTTGTCCACCCACGACAGGGACCAGGACAAACCAGCTGGGTAATTTTCAGCCGCGTGAAGCTTATTCCAAACGGTAGTTCGGCGCTTCTTTGGTGATGATGACGTCGTGAACGTGCGACTCACGAAGGCCGGCTGAAGTAATGCGGATGAACTGACTCTTCTCTTGAAATTCTTTGATCGTGCGACAGCCTGTGTAGCCCATGCCGGAACGCAGGCCGCCGACTAACTGCGTTGTCATCTCTGCGATCGTTCCTTTATACGCCACCCGCCCCTCGATGCCTTCTGGAACCAGTTTCGATTCCATGTCCGTCATTTCCTGCGCATACCTGTCGCGTGAGCCCTCTCGCATCGCGCCGATTGAACCCATGCCACGGTATGTTTTGAATGAACGACCCTGGAACAAAATCACTTCGCCGGGCGCTTCCTCTGTGCCCGCGAATAGCGAACCAATCATCACTACATCCGCTCCCGCTGCCAGCGCCTTTGCGACGTCACCCGAGAATTTAACGCCGCCATCGGAGATTACGGGCACGCCCCCTTTTACGGCGGCCCGCACACACGATTGAATTGCAGTCATCTGTGGGACGCCGGCGCCTGTCACCACGCGCGTGGTGCAGATTGATCCGGGTCCAATGCCAACCTTGACGGCATCTACGCCGGCATCGATTAATTCATGCGCGCCTTCGTACGTGCCCACGTTGCCGGCGACCAGATCAGTTTCCCCGTGTCGCTGCTTGATCTCGCGCACTGCTTCAATGACACGGGATGAGTGGCCGTGTGCGGTATCGATAACCAGGCAATCGACGCGCGCCTTAACCAACTCGTCGGCGCGTTCGCGGAAATCGCCGGTTGCACCAATCGCGGCGGCCACGCGCAAACGACCGAGATTATCTTTCGCTGCCGTCGGATACTTAATCGCCTTCTGAATGTCTTTGACGGTGATCAGTCCCTTGATGCGTTTGTCTCCGTCGACCACCAAAAGCTTCTCAATACGATGTTTTTGAAGTACTGCTTTGGCCTGCTCGAGCGTTGTCCCCACCGGCACGGTCACGAGCGGTTGAGCTGTCATCACTTCTGAGACTGGAATATCAAAGCGCGTCTCAAATCGAAGATCGCGATTCGTAATGATTCCGACAAGATGTCCATCCTCATCGACCACCGGCACACCGCTGATATGAAACCGCTCCATCACCAGTAGGGCTTCGCGGACCGGTTTGGTAGGCAGGATCGTCACAGGATCTACAATCATCCCTGATTCAGAACGCTTAACCTTGTCCACCTCTTCCGCCTGTCTCTCGACGCTGAGATTTTTGTGAATGACCCCGATGCCACCCTGTTGGGCCAAAGCAATCGCCAGCGCCGCTTCAGTGACTGTATCCATCGCCGCCGAACAAAGCGGTATTTGCAAACGGATGTTGCGCGTGAACTGTGTGGATGTATCTGTTTCCGAAGGCAGGACGTCCGAACGTGCCGGCAATAACAAGACGTCATCAAAAGTAAGACCCTCGGTTATGTTATCTGAGATCATAATGACTGTTTCGACTCCTTAGATATGTCCAATGTCCTAAGCACGTCCAATGTCCAATGTCCAAAGTCCAATGTCTGTCTTTATACAGTTGAGCCGTACTGGTCTACGCCCACGGTAACGCGTCCGAGCCGTTAACCGGACATTGGACATTGGACATTGGACATTAGACATTGGACGTCTTATTCCGGACTTTGGACATTGGACTTCTTATGCAGAACTGCCCGCCAATCAATAGCGGGCAGTTTCATTCTTTTCCAGCGCGATAGACCGAATCGCGAAACGCTTCAGGTCCGAGCGCACGCTTGTATGCGGTGCCTTTAGGCAGACACTCCTTCAAGAGAAACCGTTTATTGCAGGACCTGTTCGTAGTCAGCTTTCCGAATATCCGAATTATCTTCAACTACCGACCTCCGCCACTCAAACCTCAGTGCCGTTTGTTCTTCAGTTATCTCAACATTGGAGGTTGCAGAACGTTGCTGGTACCAATTAAGTAGAAACAACGCCGCGGCGGTCAGTATTGCCAGAATCACAACAGCCAGCACCACGGTCAGAAAGGGTGAACGAGTCGCCGGAACGTCCGTGTAGACTTTGGAGGTATACAAAGTAGGAGGATCTTCGCCCGAGTCGCCGTGGTCGCGCATATAACGAGCATAGGAGTCGACAGCTTCCTTTTCATCGTACCCCACGTAGCGCGCGTAGGCTTTAACGAAGCTGCGATTGAAGATACCACCCGGAAGGCGCTTGTAATCGTTTGACTCGATGGCTTCGAGAAAGTGAACTGAGATGCGCGTTTGATCGGAGATTTCACGCAACGGAATACCGCGCTCCTCCCGTGCGAGTCGCAACCGTTCTCCGATCGTCGCCGCCATCACCAAATCTGTCAGCCTTTACGAATGCTGCCTGGTGAATTTAAGCCTCTCAGATGCCAACTGAAGAAACTATTTTTCTGATCTCAGAGGCCAATCAACCCCCGTGTATAAAATCACCCTAACTGGTTGAGCGAATATATCTTGCGTGACACATGCTGTCAAACTTTCGCCTGAAAAAGATTGGCGTTCTCTTGATTCTTCCGCCCCGCGGTGATAGGTTGACGCAAGAAAACCAATCGTCCATTTTAATTTCTACAACGAGAAAAAGTGAGGATACAGAGATGCCCTTAGAAGCGCTCGGAATGGTGGAAACCAAAGGCTTCGTTGGCGCCGTGGAAGCGGCTGACGCGATGGTCAAAGCAGCAAACGTCCAACTCCTGGGAAAGGAATACATTGGCGCGGGTTATGTAACCATATTCGTGCGTGGAGACGTGGGCGCCGTGAAAGCTGCAACCGACGCCGGTGCAGCTGCCGCCAGACGAGTGGGCGAGTTGATTAGTGTTCATGTAATACCTCGACCGCATGCTGAAGTTGAACGTGTCTTGCCGGTGGACGGACGAACAGGCTTGAGTCCTGATGAACGATCCCTTCAAGGTGGTGGGGCACGCGGTCAACTGGGCCAGGGTGAAGGACGTTCACTGCAATCCGGCGCGCGCGAGGGCAGTAAAGAACGGGCGAGGTAATTCGATTGACGATTGCTGATTTTGGAGTGCGGATTTGAACTGACGCGTAAGCAATCCGCAACCCGCAATCACCAATTCGAAATCGCTCGCGGGAGGTTTTATGTCCGCCGACAAGGATCTTATTTCAGTGCAGCAGGCGCGGGACCTCGTTGATAAAGCCTACAAGGCCCACGCCGAAGTAGTTACTTTCGATCAGGCAAAGATTGACCGCATTTGCGAAACGATGGCCAGGGCCGCGCTTCGCGAAGCTGCGCGTCTGGGCGCGCTGGCGGTGGAAGAAACCGGATTCGGTGTTCCAGACGACAAGCGCGAAAAGAATCGGTTTGCTGCGGAAGATGTTTGGAACTACTTTCGCGGCCTGCGTACAGTTGGAGTAGTTTCAGAAACTAAAGACGTGGTCGAGATTGCCAGCCCACGCGGCGTTGTTGCAGGAATTGTTCCGTCAACCAATCCCACCTCAACGGCCATATTCAAGATCCTGATTGCAATTAAATCACGCAACGTGATTGTGCTTTCGCCCCATCCATCGGCTTCCCGTTGCATTAACGAGACCGCCCGCGTGATGCGCGAGGCTGCCGTAAAAGAAGGTCTGCCGGGCGACGCAATTGCCTGCATGACATTGGCGACTATCGAAGGCACCGAGGCGCTGATGAAGCACAAGCAAACCGCAGTCATACTCGCTACCGGCGGCATCGGCCTGGTGCGAGCGGCGTATTCATCAGGTAAGCCAGCGTTCGGCGTTGGTCCCGGAAACGTGCCGGTGTTCATTGAGAGAACAGCTGACGTACCGAAAGCTGTCCAGGACATTTTGACTGGCAAGTGCTTCGACAATGGAACCATTTGTGCTTCTGAGCAGGCCGTGGTTTGTGACGCGCCGATTGAAAAGGCAGTAAGAGAGCAGTTCAAACTCCAGGGCGCACATTTCCTTTCTCAGTCAGAGGCTGATCAGCTCGGAAAGATTGTTGTCACTCCGCAACGGTCTTTGAATCCCGCCGTAGTCGGTAAGTCAGTAGAAGTGATCGCCAGGATGGCCGGGCTAAGCGTGCCTCCGGGAACGCGTTGCCTGATTGCTGATGTTGCTGGTGTCGGACGCGATTACCCGCTGTCGATCGAAAAGCTTTCACCGATCCTCGCTTTTTATGTGGTAGACGGACTGGCAAAGGGCGCAGAACGCAGTTACGAGATTCTTCGCTATGGCGGCATGGGCCACACTGCCGGCACGCACACGCGTTCGCGTGAAGCGGCCGTTAGATTTGGCAGCGAGATGCCTGCGTCACGTATTACGGTAAACACGCCAACAACACACGGCGCGATTGGCTTTTCAACTGCACTGCCGCCGTCTATGACGTTGGGCTGTGGGTCGTGGGGCGGCAACGTGACTTCGGATAACGTTTCCCCATTACACCTGCTGGACATTAAACGCGTGGCGTTCGAGACCCGCCCTGTGAAAAGTGTGCGTCCGAGCGTTGCAACTTCGACGGCGGGTGTCGCTGCACAAGCTCCACCTCCGCAACCTGCGAGACAGCCGCAACCGGACGTGGGCCAGCAAGGTAAAATCAACCGCGAAGAGATCGCCGCGATTGTCGACAAGTTCCTGGCTAATCGTCGACCCGACGAAATACCTACACCTTCAGTTCAGCGAACCCCACCGGCGCCGCGTGTTGAAGCTGAGGCGGGAAGTATGTATGCCGGCCCCGGTCAAAGTGGATCGCAAGGTAATGGTGAAAGCGCGCCTTCACGTCCGTTATCACCACCGCCTGCATCTTCTGGCGCTTCAAGCGCAAATGGTCATAAGACGGTTGACTTTGTGAGCGAGGACGATGTGAAGCGTGCAATTCAGAAAGGCGAGAAGATCTATATCAACGCGAAAACTATCATTACGCCCGCTGCGCGCGATATCGGCGAGCCGGCGGAAGTGTTCGCTAAGGGGTAAGACGGTTTCGAGTTTAGAGATTTCGAGTTCAGAGTTCAGAGTTCAGAGTTTCGAGTTTAGAGTTCAGTCGGAGTTTCGAGTTCGATACAAGCTTTAGCTTGCTTCCATCACTGCAGAGCAACCTGAAGGAAAAACTCTAAACTCCATCTGAACTCCAAACTCTCGAAACTCTGAACTCTAAACTCTAAACTTCTGAACTCGAAACTCCGAACCAATAAACCTAATTTTATGTTCCTGGGAAAAGTCGTCGGCACAATTTGGTCAACTAAGAAGACACCGGATCTCGAGGGTGTTCGGTTTTTGGTTGTTCATCCATATGATCTGGAGAAGGAGCCGACGCGCAATATCGTCATCGTTGCGGATCGTCTGGGCGCCGGCACAGGCGAGATGGTCATGTGCGCCTTCGGCAAGGCCGCGCGCACCGCCATCGGGAACCAGGACATGTCGATCGAAGCTGCGGTCGTCGGCATTGTGGATCGAGTGGACATCACCGACACGACGTCGGAGGAGATGCGTGAGGCTGCTATGAAACTTGCCCGCGACAATGGCCGTCCATAAACCTGAAGTTTCGGTTCAGAGTCTAGAGTTTAGAGTTCAGAGTTTGGAGTTTGGAGTTTGGTGTTCAACCTTCAGGGTTGCTTTGCAATGATAAGAGGCAAGCTAAAGCTTGAACTCTGAACTCTCAACTCTGAACTTCAAACTCTGAATTCGAAACTCTGAACTCAAAACTGCAAACTCTGAACTCCAAGCTTCAAACTTGAACTCCAGACTCCAAACTCTGAACTCGAAACTTTAAACTCCGAACTTACATCCCGTGATAGTTTATGGAAGACCTGATTTATCGAATTACGAAAGCTGTCTATAACCGGCTCGGCGCGGGCGCTGACGAACAGACGGTTGAGCAGTTGGTGACTGAGGTTTACCGCGAGATCCAGCCTTACATCAGCGCCAACAACGGCGGTTCGTATTCTTCCTCGCCTTCGTATTCTTCAAGCACGACGACTTCAACTGCAGAGGAAGGGTCCTCCGATCGCATGGTGATTTCCGTTTTTGGTGTGGATCATCCGGGCATAGTTGCGGCGGTTGCTCAGATCCTCGCGGCAGCGGAGTGCAGTATCGTTGACATTAATCAGACGGTGGTACAGGGCAAGTTCGCGATGATAATAATCGCCAACATTACACGCGCTAAAGAAAGCGCAGCGGAACTTAAAGAACGTTTGCGGCGGGAGGGCGAGAAACTGGGCGTTCGGATTTACGCGCAGCGAGAAGACCTTTTCAATGCTATGCACCGCATTTAGTGAAGAGTGAAAAGTGAAAAGTGAAATGAGTGAAAAGTGAAAAGCAAGAAATTGGAAAATGTATGATTGACTTGATGATGACGAACACTGCAACGTGTAAATAGCGAAGCCTGGAAGTGATCAATGCCGTTCTGGTTTTGCTTTTCACTTTTCACCTTTCACTGTTTACTATTCATCGAATGCCCGAGCCTCAAATATCACGACGTTGTCCTTCCTGCGGCGCCTCAATTCGCGAGCAGGCATTTTTTTGTCCTCAATGCGGCCAGGAGATCAGACACGGTGCCGAGGACCAAGAGGCGTCGCTGCATGAGACGCAGGAGATCGTTAGAGAGAGCGTCACCTTAACCGAAGCTGACTTTCAAGCGCTACAAAAACCTCCCGGGCGCAGTCCATCCGAACCAACTACACCAAAGCGGGGAGATGCCACCGCCGAAAAGCCCAAGCAGCGGGTGGCCCAACGTGCCAGTGAACACGGTGGTACGCGCCTGCAACGGGCAACTACGAAAGCGCGTGATGTTGAAGAGAATGTGGCGCAGCGGGTGCAGAAGTTTCGCGAAATTTCCAGCGTCATGATCGACGAAGCCGGTTACGATCCAAGCTTGCGCTTCGTGTTGGTCGCTGCCGTTTTGTTTGTTCTGTTCGTGGTAATCGTGGTGCTGAATAAAGCGATTGGATAGCTAGATGCGAGATGCTGGATGCTAGATGCTGGATGCTAGATGCTGGTATCTAACATCTAATATCCAGCATCTAACATTTGAATTGAGATGGAATATTCGCAGGCTGAAATTCTGCAAACCGTAGCGATGACGGAGATGGAGCATCTCGACGTCCGCACCGTCACGCTTGGTCTCAGCCTGCGCGACTGCGCTACCGAATCGATGTCGCGCACTGCTGATCTGGTCACAGAAAAAATCCACCGATACGCAGCTCGATTGGTGGAAACAGTCGATCAGATTGGCGACGAATTCGGTATTCGAGTAGCGAACAAGCGAATTGCCATCACCCCGGTATCAATGATTACGGAAGCGGCGGAAGGCAATCCGGTACAACTCGCGCGCGCGATTGATGAAGCTGCAGCCTCAATCGGCGTCGACTTCATAGGCGGTTATTCTGCGCTTGTTCACAAGGGCGCCACCGACTCGGAATATGAATTCTTAAACTCCATTCCGGAAGCACTGTCTACAACTGAGCGACTTTGCTCTTCGGTAAACGTGGCGAGCACGCGCGCCGGTATCAACATGGATGCCGTGAGACAGGTCGGTGTGATTATTAAAGACGCTGCGGAACGCACCAGCGATCGCGGCGGCGTCGCCTGTGCAAAGTTTGTCTGCTTCGCAAATGCCGTCGAAGACAATCCATTTATGGCGGGCGCCTTCCATGGGCCAGGCGAACCGGAAGCGGTAATTAATGTCGGCGTGTCAGGGCCGGGCGTCGTCAACTACGCCGTGCGCCACGCTTCCACTGATCTCCCGTTACAGGAGCTCGCGGAGATTATTAAAAAGCTTTCATTCAAACTTTCGCGCGCAGGCGAGTTAGTAGGAAGGGAAGCAGCCAGGCGCCTCGGAATTCCTTTCGGTATCATTGATCTGTCGCTCGCACCCACCCCGGTTCCCGGCGATTCTGTGGCCAATATCATCGAGGCGATGGGTTTCGAACGAGCTGGAACTCACGGGACGACGGCCGCGCTCGCTTTGTTGACTGACGCGGTAAAGAAGGGAGGCGCCATGGCCAGCACTTCTGTCGGCGGAATGAGCGGCGCATTCATTCCCGTGTCTGAGGACGCAGGCATGATCGAAGCAGCACAACTTGGCGCCCTGTCACTGGACAAACTGGAAGCATGGACCAGCGTGTGTTCCGTCGGCATAGACATGGTTGCCGTTCCGGGTTCGACTTCAGCCGAAACGATCGCCGCGATCATTGCAGACGAAATGGCCATCGGCGTTATGAACAATAAAACAACGGCGGTCCGTATCATCCCTGTTCCGGGACGCGACGTCGGTGACATGGTCGAATTTGGAGGCTTGCTTGGTAGTGCGCCCGTCATGGCCGTAAACAGATTTTCCTCTGCGGGGTTTATACGAAGAGGCGGACGCATCCCCGCGCCTATCCATTCGCTGCGAAACTGAAAGCTATCCGCAGATTACGCAGATTACACAGATTTGATTTACTGGGGTAACGACTCAGATAGTGTCTGAAGTGTTGAGGGTCTACTGTCCATCAATATTGGCATTGAATCTGCGTAATCTGCGGATAAAGGTTTGCCGAATTGGTGTTATATTGACGCTCCCTTAGGAGACAGCATATGCCGGAAGCATTGGGAATGGTTGAATGCAGAGGCTTGGTGGCGATGATTGAAGCTGCCGACGCTATGGTCAAGGCTGCGAACGTCAGGCTTGTGGGTTGGGAAAAGATTGACGCGGGACTAGTGACCGCGATTGTGCGCGGCGACGTCGCGGCGGTTCGCAGCGCAGTAGATGCGGGTGCAGCTGCCGGCAGGAAAGTCGGAGAAGTGTTGTCGACCCACGTCATTCCTCAGCCCCATGAAGACGTCGATATTGGCATTCCGGTCTTGAAGACCGGAGAGACAACCAAAAAGAAAATCAGTGGCTCAGTGCGCGGCAGCGGTAACAACTCATGATCGCCGCTCATGTTTGCATCCGCAAAACTCAACTCCGCACTTCTGGTGATCAGTTGCCTGTGTCTCTCGTGCGCCTGTGCGTTTAGAGTTAAGGCCCAACAACCCTTCGTCACTGACGACGCTGATACAACTCCCAGGGGAAAATTTCATTTCGAGTTCAGCAACGAGTTTGATTGGTTGCAACGTTCAGCCTTTCCTTCACTAAAACAAAACACGGCAGATTTCGAGATCAACTTTGGCTTGTTTGAAAGTGTCGAGATTGGCGTAGCTGCACCTGTACTAACGATCTTCAACGACCGCGGAACCGTTCCCAGACGCCTCACGGGGCTGGGTGACATGAACGTCTCTGTCAAATATAACTTTCTCAAGGAACGCGAAAAGTCACGCCTGCCTGCTTTAGCCGTCACGGTCAACCTGGAATTACCAACCGGAGACACCGCACGCCAGCTTGGTTCGGGCTTAACTGATGTTTACATCAATGGCGTTGTGCAGAAATCGTTAACCACCAAAACGAAATTGCGTCTTAATTCCGGTGTGTTGTTTTCCGGGAATACCACGACTGGCTTAATCGGATTCAGAACGCGAGGAACCGTGATCACTTCGAGCGGTTCGCTGGTCCGCCAGTTCCATCCAAAACTGCAACTGGGTTTAGAACTCGCAGGGGCCTTTGCAGGGAACGCCCAACTGGGAAGAGCACAGTTGCAGGGAATGTTTGGTGGAAACTATCAAGTCAGGCCAAACACCTCGTTCGACTTCGGAATTGTGACGGGAAAGCGTGATGGGAGTCCGCGGGCAGGAATACAACTGGGAATCTCTATCGATTTCTGACTTCGCCTACGGAAAAGGGAAGTTGCGGGGGCAAGCCACCCTTCCTGACCTTGAGACATTCGGTCTTGAGTGCTGGTATCGCTTCAAATTTCAGATTTGAAATTATTTGAATGTGAAATCCTTACCAGGGAAGGGCGTCCCAAATTCGTCCTGCAGTTGATCCGCCTCCGCCCATACGTTGCGCCCTCAGAATCGACGCCGCATCTACAACCGAACGAAGCGGCACTTCGCCGGAGAAGCTCTGATCGAACCGTTTCTCGGTCACAAACAACGGAAGCGTGAATGCCGAATCCAGGTCGTAACGCAGGCGCCCGCGATTGGTGAATGCCGACCACACTACGCCCGGAATTGAGCGGAGGTGAACAGTGACCGGCAGGTTAAGACGCGACGCACGGCGCCCGCCGATTTTTAGTGAACCCTGGTGTCGGCCTTCAATCACATCGCGGTCAGCGAGTCGCAGGCTGTAGTCAAAGTCTTTCAGGCTTACGGGAATGAGTCCGTTGGCCACGTCCAGTCCGAGAGTCAAGTCGGCAGTTTGACTTCGAAAGTCGATAGACTCCAAAGTAATCTCGCCGAGCTTCACCTGAACATTGACCGCGTCGCCGATGCGTCCGAGATCGCCGATACGACCGAGGTCCGGAAACTGCGCGGCAGCCTCCGAAGCCGAGCCGAACGTCACGACGGCAAGCACCAGCGCCAATGTGAACATCCCCGATTTTCTAACCATTGATTTGAACATCTTTTTCGTCCTTGCCTTGAGCTGCGAGAAAAACTCGTCACAAATTCTTATCAAGTCCCGTGCCAATTTCGAGATGGTTAAACGTTCGGAAAACTGAGATCTGGCAAGTGGATTCCAGGAAAATTCACACGAAAACGGCGGTGAGTTGACCTATTCGTGCGCGGCGAGTGGTGAGCGAGAAGAAACCGATTTCTTCGTGTAATTCGTGGATCGCTTTTTCCCTTCTAGGAGCCACCCGTGCGCGCTTGTGCAGCCTTTTCCAGCCTCTCGAACCGCGCCATCATGTTCTCGTAAAGGCGGTCAGTCTTTTCGTGTAAGTGGCCGATTTCCATTTCCGCTTTAATGTTCACGTCATATTCAATGTCAGCTCGCACACGGTCCTTCTCTGCCTGCCGGTTCTGACTCACCAGCACGAAGCAGGAAAGGAAGATCGCTTCCAGGGAAACAATCATGGTTAGCAGGCCGAACGGAAAGGGATCGAACGGAGCAATCCCAAGCGGCAAGGTGTTTAAGCTGATCCAGATTATGAACCAAGCTCCGTTGAGGATCAGAAACGCCATGCTGCCGCTGAACCAGGCAATCCCATCAGCGATTTTTTGCAGCGGTGTCGAATGCACCTCAATCTCGTCATTGGCATTCCGCGACACGCGCGTACGGAGCAGTTCGTCAGCTTTCCGTGTAAGGCCGCTTAACGACGCCAACATATGAAGCGCGGCTTCGGGCTTTCGCTGGAAGAGCAGGACCAGATCGCTGCGATCAAGGACCAGCACTTCGCTGTCGGTGAGGGCGAGGGCCGTGGCTGTCCTGGCGCCTTCGTCGAGCATCGCCAACTCTCCAAACATATCGCCGGGTTGAGCAGTGGCCAGCACGATCTTCTGGCCTACCGTGTCCTTTATATAGAGCTCGATCTCGCCTTTGCGCACGATGTAAAGGGAGTCGCCAGGATCGCCGGCGTGGAAAAGAGTGCTGCCGGAGGGAAATGCTGTCTCATCGATCACACTCGCTAGCTCACGTTGGTCATCCACACTGAGGTGATCGAACATTCGGATTTGAGTTAGAAATTCGGCGTCGCAACCCATGGGAGGCACCTTTCTCATCAGCAAAGGGTTTTGCAAGAGCGGCGGCATTATAAGCCAAACCGGATTGTAGTATGCGTGATAGCGCCAAAGGCGCGCAATGCAAAAGCCTGAACCAACGGCCCAGAAAAGAAAATCCTAAACTAAGAAAAGCGCTGAAGGCGCGTAATAGAAACACCGTCTATTACGCGCTTTCAGCGCTGTAGAAGCCTTATTGAGTTAATTGACCTGGGCCGTTGGCCCAGGCTTTTGCATTACGCCTTTGCGGCTTTCCAACAACTAAGGCGTGCGATTCGCGCCGGTGACTGGCTTCTGTCGCTGCGTCGCCGGAGTCCTGCCGGGTGCTTCTCCTTTGGGTGCGATGCGACCGTTGCGCGTTAACGCAATTCGCTTATCCCGGCTGGCGCCTTCATCTACGACCACCTTGATGGCACGAAACGATCCGTCTTTGGATTTGTTCGTCGGATTGTAAGCAAGTACATACTGCGTGCGCAGGTCTCGGACAATTTCATTGGCAATTTGCGGAAGTTCAGAGAGGGACGCCGGAAAGAATGCACGGCCGCCGGTCTCCGTAGCCAGCTTGTTGATGAGATTCATTGCTTTATCGCGCTGGCTCTTTCGAATCAAGCCGCTGTCACGGTCCAATTCATTCACGAACCCAATCACATAAATCTGCACGTCAGTCTCGCGCAGACGCGAAAAGAGTTTTTCCTGCGAATAGAAGCTCGCCCGATCCTCGCCGTCGGTGATAACTATCAACGCGCGTCGCCTGCGATCGTTGTCATCGCCCTTTTTGTATTCTGCAACGTGCTCCGCGGTGAGATAGACCGCATCAATAACTGCTGTCTGACCACCTTCAACGTACAAGTTGTCCAGTCCGTCTATTAGAAGATCCTTGCTGGCTGTGAAGTCCTGAAGCGTCTCGATCTTATCGCTGCTGATGAACCTCACCAGAAATGTCTCGTCGCCTGTCTTGTTACTATTGACGATTGTCTTGCCGGCATCAATTACTGCCTGGATTTGCGAGCGCAACGATTGCGACGTATCAACTGCGAGTCCATAGCTAATAGGTACTTCTTCGCGGGTGAAGTATTCCACCGGCTGAGGAACACCGTCTTCGAATACATGAAAGTCAGTCTGCCGCACGTCATTTATCGGTTTGTTGTTTCGATCAATTACGCGAACGTTCAGTGTGACCAACTCCGTGTTAACTCGGACGATGCTCTCTTCGTCGATGACTTCTTCGGGCGGCGTCGGCGTCGGCTTAGGTTTCAAGATTGGTGGTGGTGGCGGCTCGCCAAGTTGAGGTGCAATTCTGTCGATCGGAGTTGACCTCGGAACAGGTGTCGGCGTAGGCGTCGGCGTAGAAGCTGCGGGCCGGTTAGGTGTCTGGGTCGTCTGAGCCGGGGCTGAGACGGTCCGGGTCACGGGTGTAGGAGTCGCCTTCTGCTGCGGGGCTAACGTTGTGCTACGCCGCGGTCGTGAATCCTGAGTCCTGGCAGCCGATACGAATGTAGACCCGATCACGCTTCCCGCAGCCAACACCAACGCAAAGACAATTGTAAATCTGTGCTGCTTTAAGCCTGGCATATCACCTTTATTAAAACGCATTTGAAACCTGACCCTCTGAACTAAATGTAATTAACCGGCAACGCCCAAAACTTCGATTGACGACGTCAGTTTACCCTTTCACGCGCCAGGCTGCGAAGCCTGCGACTGCCTCAGGCATTGAATTTACCATTGAAGAGGCGTCTCTGCGCCGGTCGGAGAGCGCAGAGACGTTTAGAAGATGTTTGGGAGAGGTAATGCGTTGCCGATCCCTGGGCAATCAATTAACGGGCTGACGGCGGAATTGCGTAGTAACCTTCCTTGGATCTAACGAACAATCGGGGCAAACCACGAGGCGGTGTGACTTTCACTTTTACGCGGCGCCACTTGCCGTCGTTACTAAAATTGGACGGCTTGTAACCGATCGAATATTGATGACGTAGCTCAAGCGCAATCTGCTCAAAAATGTCGTCCATCTCCGCGGCGCTGCGCGGGAAGAAAGCCTTGCCGCCGGAAACTCCGGCGAGCTCGTCGAGGATGCCCTGACCCTCCATGCCGAGAGCGCTGCCCGCATCACTGCCGCTCAGGATTCCAATACCGTAGAGCACCACGTCCGACTCCTTTAGCAGCCGCCGGAGCTCGTTAAAAGTGTACCGTGAGTTATTGTCCTGGCCGTCGCTGATAAGGAGAAGCGCGCGCTTCGGATGGGCGCCGCGTTGCACCTTTTCCACACCGAGGTAACAGGCGTCGTAAAGAGCTGTGTTGTTACGAGTGTTGACGAAGGTGAGCTTATCGAGCACGGAGTTTCCATCGCGAGTTCTGTCGAGGAGCAACTGTGCGCGCGAGTTAAAAGCAATCAGAAAATACTCATCCGAGTTATGACTGGTTTGAATAAACTTCGACAGCGCGTCGCGTGCACGCCTTACTTTGTCGCCGCTCATTGAACCTGAGACGTCGAAAATGACGCCGACAGAAACCGGCGAATCATCATCGCTGAAAAAGGTGATTTCCTGCGGTTTCTTCTCATCAAACACGGTGAACGCGCTCTTGTTTAGACCGGAAACGAAGCGGCCATAGTTATCAGTGACGGTCACCGTAAAGGTAATGAGGTCAGTGTTAACGATAAGTGGCCCGGTTAGTTCCTGCCCCGGTTTTTGCTGGCCCGTGGGGTCATCATCGGCGGCGACGATTGGTGGTGTGGTCTTCTGACTGGTCGCCGTTCCGGCGTCTTTGGGAAGTAATGGGTCAGTCGTCGGCTTTTGTTTCCTGGGCTGGCCGGTGACAACGAGAGGCGAAGCTGATACCAGAAAGAGAATTACCAGGCAGGTTATTGGAGCGATCCCGACAGCGCGTCCAGGCAGTAATTGCATGTGACCCTCGCGTTCTCCGAAACGTTGCTATTCTTTGTGTCGACCTCTGAAGGGGCTGTCAACACAGATGCCGGAAGCGGGCGAGACTGATGCCCGGACCTGCTATTTTTGAAGTCAAAATTTCAGGAGTGGCTGACGCGGGAGACGTGGCCGTCGCAACTTCTAATTCCAGTCTGTGTCAACGTAACTGCATTCTAGGACAGTGTGTCGCTGGGCGCAAGAACCGCGGCGCCGCAACTTATACCTGTTTACAGCGTGTAAAGAAGAGCACGCCCGCCGAAGGAGACGGGGTCGGCATGGTATACTTTCGCGCTTAAATTGACCGTGGATTGCGGAAACTATGGCTGAATTTGTTTGCCGATTAGGGACCCCAGCGGGCGAAGTGGTAACCCGAACCGTGGAAGCTCCGGGCGTGCACGAAGCACGTGCCCGGCTCGAACGCGAAGGCTTTAAAGTTTTCAACGTTACGCCGCCAAAGGCAACGGGCGTCACCAACCTCACGCGTTTTGGTGGGCGAGGCGCGCAGGCAAAAGTAAAAGCCAACGACTTTCTGCTTTTCAACCAACAGCTGGCCGCGCTCGTTCGCGCCGGTATCCCAATTCTTCAGGCGATCTCCATGTTGCGGAAACGCGCAGCGTCGCCACGTTTGCGCACAGTGTTAGCGGACGTTGAAGAACAGATTAAAGGCGGTGCGGCGTTATCTCACGCATTCGCTTCGCAGGGACGCATCTTCCCGCGAATCTATACGGCGTCAATACTGGCAGGCGAACGCTCGGGAGCGCTTGATGAAGTACTGAACCGGTACGTCACGTACATGAGACGCAACGTGGCTTTGCGTCGCAAGATCCGGGGCGCGCTGGCTTATCCTCTGTTCCTGCTGTTTGCCTCGGGCTGCATGGTTGTGTTTCTGACTGTGTACGTCGTCCCGCGCATGTCCGATCTCTTTACCGGCTTTGCTACTGAGCTGCCGACGGTCACGCAGATTGTCGTGGGACTTTCAAACTGGCTGTCGTCCAACGTGTTTTGGTTTGCGCCTTTGACTTTAGGCGGCGCCGTCGCGTTGTTTCTTTGGTCTCGCACGAAGCAAGGCCGTATGAAGATCGACGCATTTATTTTGAGACTGCCGCTCGCTGGGAGTTTGGCTATCCAGTTGTCTGTGGCGCAGGCCACGCGTTCGCTGGCAACACTGCTGGCTGGGGGCATTACGCTGGTTGAGTCGTGGGAGATAGCGGCGGAGTCGATTACCAATAGAGAACTACAGCGACGCAGTTCCGCCATCCTGCCAATGATTCGCGAAGGGCGTTCGTTTACCGAAAGTCTGGAGGCGGCCGAGTGGGTACCACCACTCGCGATTGACATGGTCGGCATTGGGGAGCGGTCCGGCAGTTTGCGGGAGATGCTGGACGAAGTTGCGGTCTTCTATGATGCCGAGTCGGAAGTCCGGCTGGAACAGTTGACGACTACGCTGGAGCCTGCGATTCTTGTGGTCATGGGCGGCGTCGTAGTTACTATTCTGCTGGCTATCTATCTCCCGATTATTCAATCAATTTCCAGCGGCGCCGGCGTTGCCGGTCCTCGTTAAGACGTTCGCCTCGAGTCTAGTGCGTAATTCGGATGAAACAATTTACTGAAACCCCCTCGCAGCCCACCCCGACCACTGGTCCATTGGACGCTTCAAATACAGGTGCGCCCGCAGTCGAAAGTCATGAGCCACCTGAGGTGAAGGCCGCAAAGGAGCTGGCGCGACGGTATCGCCTGGCTTTTGTAGAGTTACTGCCTGTGGATCAGGAATCGCCAATCGACTACGACATCTTTCACGAGATTCCTGTAGACATGATGGTGCGGTACCAGTTTCTGCCGCTGGGACGCGACGAAAAGGGTTTGCGTCTCGCGATGGCGGATCCGACAGACCTCGAACGTTTGGATGAACTTTCGAGCGCGCTCCGCTCGCGCATAGTTCCTTCTGTGGCGACGGCAGGCGCCATTGAAGTGATCCTCCGCCGCGGGGATGCGACGCAACGCGTTTTGCAAGAGGCAGCTTCGGGCTTTCGTATCTCCCTGGTCCGAGAAACGGAACAAGGCGAGGAAGTACTCGATCTCGATCGGCTGGCTACCGACTCCGAGATGTCGCCCATCATTAAGTTGGTGGACACGATTATCTACAACGCGATGGAGTCGCGCGCGTCCGACATTCACATCGAGACCCGTGACACCGAGGTCCAGGTTAAATATCGAATTGACGGCGCGCTCTATGCCAAAGTTGATCCTATCGACCTGGCGTATCACCAGACGTTGATCTCGCGCATCAAGGTCATGTCGGAGTTGGACATCGCCGAACGTCGCGTGCCGCAGGATGGTCGCTTTCGTGTTCGCTACAAGGGACGCAATGTGGATTTCCGCGTCTCAATCATGCCCACAATCCATGGCGAGGATGCGGTCATCCGTATTCTCGACAAAGAACAGATCAATGAATCGTTCAAGAACTTGAATCTCGACGTGGTGGGCTTTGCTGACGAGGACCTACGAAAGTTTCGCCACTACATCGCCGAGCCGTACGGGATGGTGCTGGTAACCGGCCCAACTGGATCCGGAAAGACGACTACGCTTTACGCGGCCCTCAATGAGATTCGAAACGAAGAAGATAAGATCGTAACTATCGAGGATCCTGTCGAATATCAGTTGCACGGAATAACTCAGATTCCGGTGAACGAGAAAAAAGGATTGACTTTCGATCGCGGGCTGCGTTCTATTCTGCGTCACGACCCGGACAAGATCATGGTCGGGGAAATCCGCGACACTGAAACCGCTCAGATTGCGATCCAGTCGGCGTTAACGGGTCACCTCGTATTTACGACTGTTCACGCCAACAACGTGATCGACGTTATCGGTCGTTTTCTGAACATGGGCGTTGAGCCGTACAACTTTGTTTCCAGCCTCAACTGCGTTTTGGCGCAACGCCTGATCCGGATGCTGTGTCCTTACTGCAAACGACAGTATCGCGCCAAGGATGAAGAATTGATGGAGTCAGGACTGCGTCCTGAAGAGCATCGCGACACACCGTTTTATGCGGTCGCAGGCTGCGACGCTTGCAACCATACCGGCTATCGTGGACGAACGGCGATACACGAGCTGCTCGATCTTTCCGACAACATTCGCGAAATGATTGTCGAGCGAAGACCCGGCTCCGAAGTGAGACGCGCCGCTGAAGCAGAAGGATTGACCAGCCTGCGCGAGTCGGCGCTGCGAAAAGTTTTTGCGGGAGTCTCCACATTGCACGAAATCAACCGAGTTACGTTTGTTGAAGACTTTAGCTCGCGCGGATAAGGGCAGGGCTAGAGGTCGGAGGTCAGAGGCCGGAGATTAGAGCCGGAGGTCAGAAGTCAGAAGTCAGATGGCCTTCAATCCTAGATAATCACGATCCACAAGTATCACGAAATAACACGAAAGCTTATCAAAACCGCCAACTTCTGACCTCCGACTTCTGACCTCCAACTTCTGACCTCCGACTTCTGGTCTCTGCTCTGACCTCTGACCTCTGACTTCTGACCTCCGGCCCCCGACCTCTGATCTCAGATTCTGACCCCTGATCCGGGGCCATTTGGGGAACGGAAATTTTTTGTTGGCGTGTAAGGAAAAGACGCCGCTAGGAGTTGCATATTAGAGCAACCGGCGGCATTATTAGCCCACGTTTTAGTCCACCTCCACCCAGAGAGAATTATCATGAGAAACAACCTCCAAAGTCGCATCCTCGTTTCCTTTCTACTCACGTTTTGCTTGCTGATTGCCCCAATCACAGCACTGGCAAAAAAGGGTGAGAAAAACTTCAAAGCCGGGATGAAATACGAAGCCGCTCAGCAGTGGGAGAGAGCAGCGCAGGAGTTTACTCTTGCAGTTGCTGCTGACCCTTCCAACCTGGAGTATCAACTCCATTTTCGCCGCGCAAGTTTCAACGCTTCGCAGGCTTTTATGAAGCAGGGCCGCGCGCTAGCGGAACAGCGGGACTTTGTCGGAGCCTATAACGCGTTTCGGCAGGCCTACGGTTACGACGCTGTAAATGAGCTTGCGGTTTCGGAGATGGAGCGAATGCTACATCTCCAGGGTGTGAAAGAGGGAACCAATGGTGGGAACGGATCGAAGAACGGAGACTCGCACGACTCTACAAACGGCACCCAGGAAATTGTGCCGTCTACTCGGACAGAGCAATTGCGAGTCATTAGTTACAGCGGCGATCTGAAGGCGTTCATCCGCAGTCTCGCGGAACAGCTGAATCTCAATGTCGTGTTTGATCGACAATCGTTTGTTCAACCTCGTAACACCGATATCAATCTGAGAGACGTGACGACTTCGCAGGCGCTCGATCATATCTTCCTTCAGGAGGGTTTGTTCTTTCAGAAACTCAGCCGCCGCACGATTCTCGTAGCCGACCAAACACGCCGGCCACAGTATCAACAGTTAGTGCTGCGGACCTTCTATCTCTCCAACAGTGATCCGGACAAGGTAAAAGCTTTAGTGGGCCAGGCAATCCCACCGTCAGTTGGTCGTCCGCAAACAATTGTCGTGGCTGATAAGGACACGAACAGTTTGACTGTCCGCGACACCGCGGAGAACGTTCGTCTGATCGGTGAGTTGATTCAAAGCATTGATAAAGATCGCGCGGAAGTAGTGATGGACGTAGACATCTACGAGGTCTCGAAAACAAACTTCATGCAGTTTGGAAATCAGGTCGGAACCCCGGGGTCAAACGGCGTATTCAGTATTGGCGGTAGTCCCGGCTTCTCATTACTGACGGACAACGGCGTCAATGGAGCTGGTCGAGGTGTGAATCTGGCGGGTTTGGTCGGGGGAGTTCCGACTGCGCTGGCAGCCGCTCTGGTGATTCCACAATCCGTATTGACCGCATTTAACAGCCGGAACAATACGAAGCTGATTGCGTCAACGCAGGTCCACGCGTTTAACGGCGAGGAATCAACCGCCCGCATCGGACAGCGCGTCCCGGTGCAGACTGCACAGGCATATCCATTCGGCATTCAAACCGGCACGCCCAATCCCGGGACCGCTTTCCCGAGCGGTGGTTTTCCGGTCATCAATTATGAGCCGACCGGTTTGACTTTGAAGTTCACGCCGCAAGTATTTCCAAACCAGGACGTGCAGGTGAAGATGTCGATTGAGTCTAAGGACGTTCTCGGCGCCAGCACGCTAACTCCAACCTTTACTGAAAGAACCATTACCGGAACTGCGCGCGTGCAGAACAATCGCACGATGATGTTGGCGAGTGTGTCCCAGGACGTTCAATCGAATGGGCGACAGGGGCTGCCAATTCTGGGTTTACTCCCCGTGATTGGCCGTCTCTTTACATCACCGACAAAAGACAATCGCCGCATTGATATTGTTATCGCTGTAACGCCTCGCGTCTTGCGCGCGCCCGCTATCACCCCGCGTGACGAGGAAATGAGGCCCAGCGGCACGTTGCAGTCGCCGACCACTGGTTCACTTGAAGCGTTGTTGCGCGACGCCGAGACGGAAGAGAACATGGCAGCAGCGCGTTTGGCGAAACAAAACGCCGTTGCGAAAAGAGTCGAACCCGTGCCTGCACCGGTTCAGCCAGCCGCCGCGACAAACACGCAGACTACTACCGCGCAACAACCTCCGGTTGTGGCCGGCAACACTGCCGTCGTAGTTCCGTCGAGAGTTACAAGCGATACAGGTGTGACGGTCGCAAAAGGTTCGAGTACCGCGCCGCCCGCTCCATCGGAAGAGCTGCCCGCCTATGTGCCGGCGCCGAAGTCGCTGGTCAGCAGTGCCGCAGCCAACGAAGTGGCAGCTGTAAACAACGGTTTGATCAATGCGTCTCAGCCTGTTGCTACCAACGTTCCCAAGCCGATAGAAGCATCGGTCGCGCCGGTGACCGCGCGTTCGCGAGTTGCGCAAATCTTGGTTAGTCCCACAAACCAGCCGATCAACGGGGGTCAGACGCGACAGTTTGCCATTGAGCTGAAGTCATCTGTATCTCTCTCGTTGGCTGTGATTTCCCTCAAATTCGATCCGAAGGTAGTGAAAGTTCGAGGGATCACCGCCGGTCCACTTGTCAGCGGCGGTAAATCCACGCCGAGCATTATCTCTTCGATAGATCCGAGCGGTGCCTGTCTGATCTCGGTTTCCAGCCGCGCCGGCTCACCGGCGATTCAAGGCGAGGGCACTTTGTTACTTATCGAAGTCGAAGTCCTGGCTGCGGGGCACCCCGGATTCAGGCTCGATAAGGAAGCCATGCACATCGTGTCCACTGATGCGAGCAATGTCGCCCTCGAGGTGGGCCCGGTTCCGGCAATGCTAAAGCAGTAAGAAGGTGAGCAAACTGCAAGAGTTA
This sequence comes from Blastocatellia bacterium, assembly GCA_963786645.1. Lineage (GTDB taxonomy): Bacteria > Acidobacteriota > Blastocatellia > Pyrinomonadales > Pyrinomonadaceae > PSRF01. The sequence continues at coordinate 213,913 of CAWAZW010000002.1, read as the reverse complement.
GATTTGCATAAACGCGGCGATGTGGCGAAAGCGGTATGGGTTCCCGGTCGCCGCGTAACTCTGTTCCGCAGTCGACCCGCAGCGGAATCCCGCAGGCGTGTACAGGGTGGATTCAGTCTGATTGAGCTGGTCGTTACGATCAGCGTGATGACCATTTTGACATTCAGCGTTATTCCTCTGCTAAAAGTTTCAGTAAAGCGCCAAAAGGAGCAGCAGCTTCGCGCCGTTTTACGGCAGATGCGCACGGCTATCGACGAGTTTCGGCGCGACACAGTGGGTATGCAATGCACGGGTACAGGTGGTCAGGTACCGCCGCCCGGTGCAAACGTCGGCTATGTAGATCCTCGAAGTAAGGTTGTCGTCTCAGATTGCACCCTCTTCGGCGTGGACAATCCCGATCGCTATCCGCCTGACCTCGAGACCCTGGTAAACGGGGTGAACGTTGTTCCGCGGGCTGGCGGTTCTAATCGAGGGAATCTGGAGGTTGATGCGACGGAGGTTGCAGGATCCCAGCTATCCACGAAGAAGAAGGTGTATCTCCGAAGTATTCCTATTGATCCGATCACGGGAGAAGCCGACTGGGACCTGCGTTCATGTTACGACTCCGGCGGCTCCGAATCGTGGGGCGGAGAAAACGTTTTCGACGTTCGTTCCAAATCGAAAGCAACATCGCTAAGCGGCGAGAAATACAGTGACTGGTAAATTACAGTGGGCAGTTAGCAGTGGGCGGTGCGCAGCCCGTGTGCAGGCACATGAGCGCCGCATGGGCCACTCTGCTGCGACTAGCTCTTCAAAAATACTGCCCACTGCCCACTGCCCACTGCCCACTGGTTTCAGCGGCTTTACTCTTCTCGAGTTGATGATCGTGATCTCGATAATCATCATCCTGGCGGCGGTCGCGCTTCCTCAATATCAAAAGACGATCATGCACACGCGCGAAGCGGTACTGCGCGATAACCTCTACAAGATGCGTTCGCTCCTCGATCAATATGCGGCAGACAAGCAAGAGCTACCGCAATCGCTGGAGGACCTGGTCACCTCGGGCTACATGCGTAGCCTGCCCGACGATCCAATGACCGGACAAAAAGACTGGACGGTTGTGACCGGCGACGATGTGAATTCAACCACGGGACAACAGGGCGTGGTGGATGTTCGTAGCGCGTCGCCCGATATCTCGTCCGAAGGAACTCCGTATAACGAATGGTGAGCCGATCAAGGATTGAGGATTGACGAATGCGGAATTCCCAAATCTCAGATCCGCAATCCGGAATTGAAAGATGCCCAAATTGTTCTCAAGACTGGTGAACCCCTGGTATCCCTCGACCGCACTCGGTTTTGAGAAAGGTGCCGCCTGTGTGGTCCAACTTGAAAAAGGGCGCAGTGGAGGGTCGAGCCTCAAACGTGCCGCCACCCTGGCCTTGCCGGACTCTTTGATCAATCCCAGCTTTGAAGAACCAAATATTTCTGATGTCGGGGAGTTAGCCGCAGCGGTAACTGACCTAGCCACCAGCGCCGGCTTGTTGCGTCAGAAGCGCTGGTCTGTTGCGTTGCCGGAAGCTGCCAGTCGCAGCATGATTCTGACGCTGGAGTCTCGCCCTTCCTCAAACTCGGAACTAGAAGAAGTGTTGAAGTGGAAAATGGAAAGAGGCTTCGGCGAAAACCTGGACGAGCTCACAATTTCCCGCGAACACCTGCAGCCGGATTCTCAGGGACGCGATCGTTATTTAGCCGTCGCCACGCGAAGCTCTGTACTGGCTGAGTTTGAAACGGTGTTGCATGCAATGGGGTGGCGCGCCGGATTAATCCTGCCGCGGCATATCGGTGAGGCCCAGTGGCTAACTATGAACGGTGCGCAGGGAGACTCGCTGCTGTTGAGCTCTTCGGATACGGGATTTACCGCAGTGATATTCAGAGGCCGCCAACCGTTGATAATCAGGACCGTCACCTGTGGCGCCGATGACTGTGAAGACGAGCTGTACCGGTTATTGTTGTACTACCGCGACCGGCGGTCCGGAGATACATCAGACACCGGCCAGACGTTGTTCCGCGCGCTCGTAGTCGGCGACATGCTAAGCAAAAATCGGGTTACCGAAATTGTTAACGAAACCCTGGGTACGGATGTGCGACCGCTCGTCGCCGAAGACCTCGGGTTACACTTGGCTACGCGCGAGCTGAGTTTTGACACAATCGCGGCGCCCGCAGGCCTGGCAACACTCTCCTGGCAATAGCGATGTAGTTTCGAGTTCGGAGTTTGGAGTTTAGAGTTCGGAGTTTAGAGTTCAGAGTACAACCTTCAGGTTGCTTCACCGCAAGACGCAGCTAAAGCTTGTATTCTGAACTCTAAACTCCGAACTCCGAACTTTAAACTCTAAACTCCGAACTTTGACTTTAACCACTCTTGAAACATTCCGGTTTCAAGGGGCGTAAATAACAACGCAATCTAATGAGTAATTCCGCAACTTCCACAGCGCTAAACCTTAGCTCGGCTCCTGATCGTGAGCTCGTCGCCACCGCGGCGCGCGGGCTGGAGGGCAGTTTTGAAGAGCTGGTTAAGCGTTATCAACGTCCCATCTCCGCCTATGTCTATCGAATGGTTGGCGACTATGACGCTGCATTGGATTTGACGCAGGAAATCTTCATAAAAATTTACGCGTCTCTTTCGCGGTATCGGCCGGAGTTTAAGTTCTCAACCTGGATTTACAAGATCGCCCACAACGCTGCCATTGATCATCTCCGCCGTAACACGGGCCGGGAACGTTCGTTGACCGGCGGGACCGACTCCGAGCACTACGATCTGCCGCTTGAATGCGAAGGTCTCAGCCCAGAACAGCAAAGCGAGCGTGAAGAACGCCGCGGTGAAATTGAAACGGTAGTGCGTTCATTGCCAACCGCGTACCGCGAGCTAATCGTATTGCGTCATTCTCAGGATCTGACTTACGAAGAGATTGTCGAAGTAACCGGACTGCCGCTGGGAACCGTAAAGAACCGATTGTTTCGCGCGCGCGAGATGATGCGGCAACAATTCATTAACAAAGGCATAACGGGAATCTAGTTTGAAGTCTTTCGTGGAACAGGTTTGCGCAACGGAAAAGATTGCCGCCTTCATTGACGGCGAGCTGAACGTGGGCGATCGCCTTGCCTTTGAGGATCACCTTGAACGATGCGATCGCTGCAGTTCCGAATTACTCGCGCAACGTCAATTTATGTGCGAGCTCGACTCGGCGCTTGCCAGTCCGTCTGATCTTGAAGTGCCTCGTAATTTTGCCCGCGTCGTGGCCGTCCGCGCCCAAAGTGACATGAGAGGGCTGCGCGCTTCGACCGAGCACAAGAGAGCTTTTCGTTACTGCCTGTTGCTTGGTTTGGCAGCTTTTGCGTTGCTCGGGGTAACGGCCAGTCAGGCTTTGCTGGTAAGCGCGCAAGCAATTGCCGCGAAAGCGGTGAGCGTTGTCGAGTTGTTATTAAAAGCGGTTTACGATGCGGCGGTAGGTGTTGCCGTAGTCGTTCGAGTCCTCAGTGGAAGTGTTTTCTCCGATTCCCCTCTTTCAGGATTCGGTGCGCTGGTTCTGGTCGTGCTCGCCGTGAGTTTGCTCTCCTTCCTGATATCACGATACCACCGGGCGCGGCTGGCGGAGTAAGCCGCGCGGTCCATGCAGTCTGTCACTCTATCAATGGTGAATGAATCGGTTTTTAAGCGTAAGTTTGATCTGTCCTGGGCGAGCATTTTGTTCAGGGCCTCGATGCTGCTGATCTCAATCACGTTTATGATTGGCGCCATTCAGGCGCAGAACGTTCCGACTCCAACACCCACCGAAAGTCCCTACATCGTAGACGGCGTCACTGAAACCATGGCCTACGCTATAGGCCACAGTTTGAAAATCACCGGAACAGTTCGCAACGGCGCGATCGCGTTGGGCGGCGACGTTATCGTGCAGGGCACCGTTGAGGGCGACGTGGCTGCTATTGGCGGTTCCGTGATTCAACTCGAAGGCTCGCGCATAGGCGGCGATGTGATGGTGCTGGGCGGCGCTTACCGTCACGCGGATGGAACGCCCAATCGAAACCCCGCGGCAATGACGGTTATGTACGCAGGATACGAGGAGCAACTGCGAAACATAATGCGCAATCCCGAGGAACTGCTCGCGCCACACTGGTCTGCCGCTTACATAGGTTTCCGCGTGCTGGCCATTCTCTTCTGGTTCATCGTTTCGCTTGCGCTTACCGCCGCCATGCCGGGCACCATCAGCCGCGGAATAGAGCGATTACAATTAAGCAGTTTGCGGGTCGCTGTTATCGGCGTGGTTGGCGCGTTGGTAATCGGGGTAGGCGTGCCGTTCGCGTTGCACTATTTACCGACGCCGGTCAGCGTGCTGGTTGGCCTGATGGCCTTGCTGTTAATCGTGGTCGCCGGGGTGTTTGGTCGCGTCATTATCTATGCGGCGACCGGCCGCTGGCTGCAGCGCAAGTTGTTTGGAATCGGTAAAAAGTCTGAAGCCCTGGCTCTTTTGCTGGGCACAACTTTCTGGATGATCCTATCTTCACTCCCTTACGTCTGGCCTTTCGTCGTAGCAGTAGTCCTGGTTACGAGTCTTGGTTTGGCGCTCACCGCCAGATATCGAGTTGGGTGGGGTAGTCCGCAGGAATTGCCGGCAACTTCTCAAAAATAGCTCAAAAAATTCAGACGAAACGACATAGTCGCGCATCTTAAGGTTTCGACTATTCCGGCGTCGATTTGTGCAACTTTTTCGGACACCGAGCGTGACTACGCTTGCGTGGTTGGGCTCAGCTAGTGATTTCCGCTCCGATCAACTTAAGTAGAACATTCACCGTGTGTTAAGCGTAACCAATGCTATTAGCAGGGCGATGTTGTGGCCGGCTATATACATCAATTAACTCGACCTCGATCGAGTCTTTGTCAACAAGCAGGAGGATTAATGAAAGCGCTTTTTCTCGCTATAGCGCCGGCGTTTATTTTCGCGCTCGCTGGCGGTGGTGTTCTGGCCCAACCAGCACCCTCGAGTCCTTCCGGACAGCAAGCCGAAGATAAGTCCATTACCCCAAACAGAGCACTAGGTGAAGTTAAAGTTATTGACTCGCCGGGGAAACAGTTGATCCTGAAAACTGACGGCGGATCATTGGTGACCGTGACCCTCAACGACGCGACGACTTACATGCGTGTCGCTCCCAACGCAACAACACTCGAAGGCGCTGCCAAAATCACTCTTGCCGAAGTGGCCGAAGGTGATCGCGTTATGGCCATGGGTCGAGTGTCCGATGATCGCAAATCGGCGACTGCGCGCGTGGTCGTAGTAATGAGCAAAGCCGATATCGCGCAAAAGCAGGAAGCCGAACGGGCAGACTGGAAGAAGCGCGGCATTCTCGGCGTCATTACTGCGCTGAAACCCGAAACTAAAGAAATCACCATCGCGACGCGTTCGATGGCGGGTCCGCAGCCGCTAACAATTCCAGTATCTGGAAAAGTAGAGATGCGCCGTTACGCACCGGATTCGATCAAGTTTGCCGACGCGATGCCGGCAAAGTTTGAGGAACTAAAAGTTGGCGATCAAGTGCGCGCCCTGGGTCAGCGCAATACGGATGGGACATCGTTCGCTGCCGAGAAAGTGGTTACCGGATCCTTCAAGAGTGTCGCCGGCGTCGTGACTGCCATTGATGCCGCGACCGGTGAAGTGAAGATGAATGACATGCAGACCAAGCAGCCGCTGACTGTACTCATTAAACAGGATTCGGTGCTGCGCAAGTTTCCAGCCGCCGGCGAAGGCGGAGGCATGATGCTGATGGGACGTCCCGGCGGAACTACTGGCAGTGGCCAGACTCCTCTGGTGGACCAGCGGCGCGGCCGGCAGGTGGAATGGGACCGGGCGGAGGCGGGGGCATGAATATTCAGGAAATGCTCGAACGCCTTCCTACTATCGCAGTTGCGGACGTGAAAGTTGGCGACACCATTATTGTATCAAGCACTAAGGGCGCTGATCCCACGCGCCTGACTGCTATCAGTCTCATTTCCGGAGCAGACACATTGTTGAATATGTTGGCTGCAAGACAGCCGCAAGCCGGATCGAGTGCGCCAAATCCGGCAGGTGGTCTGGGAAGCGGGATTCAATTTGGTATCGGTTTGCCGTAATGCTGTGGCCGTCAGTTTAGAGTACAAGCTTTAGCTTGCTCTTCGAACGCAGCCTAAAGGCTGGACTCTGAAGGGTGTCGATGATTCCGGTTCGCGAAGTTAGAAAGTGAATAGGTTCCTAAATATGAACGTCTCGAGGCATGTTTTTCGGCAATTCGTGGGTATCGCGGTCATTGTCGCTATTTCAGTTGTAGTCGGGTTTGCACAGCAGTCGCGCGGCACTTTGCGCGGAGTTATTACCGATGAGTTTGGCGCAACCATCGTTGGCGCCACGGTAACACTGATTGATCAGAACGGTGTTGAGAAGACCGCGGTTACCAATAACGAAGGCGCCTATTCCTTCAGCGGACTCACTCCTGGGAAGTATTCCGTGCGCGCGGAGGCAATCGGTTTCGCCGTTTCCGACGAATCAGACGTCGACGTAGCGGCAGGTCAACGCGCTACGCATGACGTCACCTTGAAAGTGACGATTGAAGAACAAAAGGTCACTATCGATGCTGAAACTCCAATCAGCACGGACGCAACCAGCAATGCCAACCAGACCCTGATTACGGGAAAAGATCTGGACGCGTTGCCCGACGATCCTGACGAGCTCGCTGCGGCGTTGCAGGCGCTCGCCGGTCCATCCGCTGGTCCAAACGGTGGTCAGATTTTCGTCGACGGTTTTACCGGCGGGCGTTTGCCACCGAAGGAATCGATTCGGGAAATACGTATCAATCAAAATCCGTTTGCGGCTGAGAACGATCAACCCTCCGGCCGCATCGACATTCTCACGCGCCCCGGGACCGACAAGTTACGCGGCAGCACCTTTTTCAATTTTCAGGACGAGAGTTTCAACTCGCGCAATCCATTCGCGACCAGCTCTTCGAAACGTTCGCCTTTTCAGTTGCGTCAATACGGCGGCAACCTGGGCGGGCCGATCGTGGCGAAGAGGGCTTCATTTTTCGTCGACTTTGAACGCCGCGAAATTGACGACAGCGAATTGGTGAGAGCGACAGTGCTGGATGAAGCGCTTAATCCACTTGATTTGGGTTTCGGCGTTGTGGTTCCGCGTCGCAATCTTACTTTTAGCCCGCGTTTTGATTTTCAGCTCAACTCAAGTAACACGCTGATCGCGCGTTACAGCTACAACCGGTCCAGCACCGACAATAACGGTGTGGGTGGCTTCTCTCTACCGGAGCGGGCTTATGTCTCGGGGTTTACACAGCAGGAAGTTCAATTTACGGAAACTGCGGTGCTCAACGCGTCAATGATTAACGAGACGCGCTTTCAGTATTCGCGGAACAGTTCGGAAAGCCTCGGCGACATCACCTTGCCTACCACCAACGTGTCCAGCTCTTTCATCAGCGGCGGATCACAGGTTGGTGAAGTGACGAACATCACCAACCGAATAGACCTGCAAAACTTTCTGGCCTGGCAGAAGGGAACACATGCATTCAAGTTTGGCGGCCGACTTCGACGCGTAAGTATCTCGGACAGCAACCCTAACAACTTTGGGGGATCGTTTACGTTTACCGGTGGACTCGTGCCGACGCTCGATGCGAACAACGATCCTATTTTCAGTCAGCCCGTTTTTGCAGACAGTCTCGAGCGTTATCGCCGTACTCTGCTGTTCAGCAATTTATCGAACCTCGAGATGCGGCGGCGCGGTGGCGGCGCTTCGCAGTTCAACATCTCCGCTGGAGACCCGTTGGCGACCGTTTCCCAGGTTGATTACGGTCTCTACGCTCAGGATGATTGGCGAATCCGGCCAAACTTAACGCTTAGTTTCGGATTGCGTTACGAAGGTCAAACCAACATCGGCAGCAAATTCAATTTTGCTCCGCGCCTGGCGGTTGCCTGGTCTCCGGGCGCAGCAAACAGCACCAAGCCGCCCAAGATGGTTCTTCGTGCAGGCGGCGGTGTCTTCTATAACCGCTTCAATGAGTCCAGTACGCTGCAGGCCAATCGATTCAACGGAATAAATCAGCAGCAGTATTTCGTAAGTGAAGTGCCGCTTTACAGCGCCAACGGTCAGTTTCTTGAGCCAAATCCGAATGGGTCGCCGCTCGATGCATTTCCTAACCGGCCGCCGTTGAGTTCGCTGCCAGGCCTTATTCAACAAGTCACTTGGCGGGTGGCCGACGATCTACAGGCGCCTGTGATCTATATGGGCGGCACCCAGATGGAGCGCCAACTTCCATACAAGTTCACGATGTTTGCCGGGTTGTTCATGATGCGCATTCAAAACGTGATTCGCGCACGCGATATTAACGCGCCCATTCCTGGTACGAACGGCGTCAGGCCTTTCGGAAACGTCGGCGAGATCTATCAATATGAGTCGAGCGGCCGCTTCAACATGAACCAGTTGTTTATTGGATTCAACAACCGGTTCAGCCGAATGATCACGTTTTTCTCCAGTTATGTCTTGAGCAAGACTACAAACGATACCGACGGACAAGGAAGCGGCCTTTTCCCGGCGAACTCTTACGACCTTTCCGGCGAGTTTGGCCGCGCAACTTTTGACGTGCGCCATCGCTTCACGTTTGCCGGCACGGTGAACTTGCCGTGGTGGCAGGTGAGCTTGAATCCATTCATCATCGCCACCACTGGACGGCCCTTCAATATCACTACCGGTCAGGACACGAATGGGGATCGGCTGTTTACCGAACGTCCAAGCTTTGCTCCCGCACGGCGTCGACTGCAGTAATCCGGGCGCAAACATTGTCTGCACGCCGTTTGGTAACTTCAATTTGAGACCGGCTGCGGGAGAGGCGTTAATTCCGCGCAACTTCGGGGAAGGTACTGGTTTTCTTTCCGTCAACATTCGCGTTAGCAAGACCTGGAACTTCGGCACAATTCAGTTCGTCTTCCGCTGCTAATCAGCAACCAGGTCAAGGTGCAGGTGCGCGGACCAGGTGCGGGTGTGCCGCGTGTTCCTGGCGGCGGTGGTGGTCCGGGCGGTGGTGGCGGGGGAGGTCAGCGTGGCCGTGGTGGGCTAGCTTCTATTGGTGGTCCGATCAGCACAAGTGGAAGTGCGGAAGCAAAACGTTACAGCATGCAGTTCTCCGTAAACTTCCAAAACGTTCTCAATCACGTAAACCTGGCCCCACCGCAGGGCAATCTGTCTTCGCCGTTCTTCGGACAGAGCACTTCGCTGGCGCCCTTCTTCGGCGGCTTCGGCCCCGGTGGGGGTGGCGGTGGCGGTAATTTCGGGGGCACAGGCACAGGCAACCGCAGGGTTACGGCACAGGTTCGTTTTAATTTCTAAGTCTCTTCAGACATCCGCGAACGCGGGCGTCTACGTAGAACCAGACAGGGAGTTTATTCATGAAACTACTTCAAGTAGCCGCCACATGTTCGATTGCGTTGCTGATTTCCGCGAGCGCCTTTGCTCAATCTTCCAAACCCGTCGACGCTAAGGCAGAGACATCGGTGGTAGCCATTACGGCAAACACAACACCGATGGACCTCGCGCGTTACGCTTTGGCAGCACAAGGCGGCGATAAGTTCAAGAACCTTACGAGCATGGTGCTTCGCGGTTCGGTTGATCTTTACGCACCGAATTCGACGCAATCGATTCCGGGAGGCTTTGTCTGGGTGGTTGCGGGAAACAAGGTGCGCTTGGAGATTGACGCGCGGCCCGCGGTTAGTTTCAAGCAAATCTACGACGGACAGCGAGCGTATAGCTCGTTGCCTGGTGTCGATATGCCGCCGGCGAGCAAGTTTGGTTTGCCGGTGTTGGCGAAATACGATCAAGCCGGATATGTAGTGACGGCGCTTCCCGATAAAAAGAAGCAGCGCGCCTTTCGTATTGCCGATGCCGACGGCAATGTGACAGACTTCTTTGTGGATGCGGCAACGGGCCGGGTGATGTCGTTTCTCATTCCTTACGGTGGCTACACTTTTGGCACGGAGAACAAGAAGTTCAAGGAGGTAGACGGTGTGTTAGTTCCCACCGAGTTCACTCAGCGTCTCGAGATGCCGCAAGGCGCGTTCTTCGCGGAGTACAAAGTGAAAGACATCAAGCTCAACAATCCCATCGGCGACGATGTCTTCGAGATTCCAAACTAAAAGCCTCGTTTAATAGTAATAAGTTGGCGTAAAGTTTAAAGGGCTGCCCGCGGGCAGCCCTTTTTTCGTGATGTTTCGTGAATTCGTGGATCGTTTTTGCGATAAATTAGAGCGATCCACGAATAAACACGAAATGACGCGAACAAGATCATCACACGCTCATGATTTCGTGTTCTTTCGACTTCGAAAGCTCATCGATCCTGCCGATGTAAGTGTTGGTGAGTTTCTGCACTTCCTCGAGCCCGTCGCGCTCGTTGTCTTCCGAAATCTGTTTGTCCTTCAACATCTTCTTCAAACGCTCATTTGCATCACGACGAATATTGCGAGCTGCAGTGCGATGGTCTTCGGCGATCTCATGAACCTGCTTGGCCAGTTGCTTGCGACGCTCCTCGGTAAGCGGTGGAATCGGAATGCGCACGAGCTTGCCGTCGTTTGACGGATTCAAGCCAAGGTCTGCGGAACGTACCGCCTTTTCAACTGCGGCGACCTGAGTCTGATCCCACGGCTGGACGGTCAGCATCTGCGGCTCAGGAGCGTGAACTGATGCCATCTGACTGAGCGGCGTCATAGTGCCGTAGTAGTCAACCATCACCGAGTCCAATAAGCTGACCGCGGCACGACCCGTCCGGATGGTGGACAGTTTTCTTCGGAAGTCGTCAATGACCGTCTCCATGCGCGGTCGCGTGTCTTTGATTACATCCTTCTCGCTCATTTTCTCCACTCCATTTGAGGGACAGGCACGAGTGACTGTCCTACTTACTTTTTTCTACACAAACTGTTGTGCCGACACCAGGCTCGCCTTTTACCACGCGCATGATGTTTCCTTGTTGGCGCATATTGAAAACGATTATCGGCAGATTGTTGTCCATGCAAAGAGAAATAGCCGAAGCATCCATCACCTTCAACTGTCGCTCGAGCACTTCCTGATAGGTGATGCAATCGTATCGTGTGGCAGTTGGGTCGAGCATCGGATCGGCGGAATAGACGCCTTCGACCTTTGTTGCTTTGAGAATAATGTCGGCTTTGATTTCGAGGGCGCGGAGAGCAGCAGCCGAGTCCGTGGTGAAATATGGATTGCCGGTGCCGGCAGCAAACAGAACGACACGTGCCTTTTCAAGGTGACGCACCGCGCGGCGTCTGATGAATGGCTCGGCGAGCTGAGGAATATCTATCGCCGACATTACGCGTGTGTTGACGTTTACCTTTTCCAGCGCGTCCTGCAACACCACCGCGTTCATGACCGTTGCCAGCATGCCGATGTAGTCGGCGGCGGAACGATCCATGTTGCCCGCGCTCTTTGAAACGCCGCGAAAGATATTGCCGCCACCGACAACAACCGCAACTTCTACTCCCAGCTCATGCACGGCTTTGAGTTCTTCAGCGACCTGACGCGCAACCTCGGTGTCGATGCCGTAGTTCTGTTCGCCCATCAGGGCTTCGCCGGATATCTTCAGCAGAATGCGCCGGTATGCGACTCCCGGTGGGTTGTGTTTGTGACTGCGACATAGGAAAGGTTGAACTCGGATCCTCTCATAGCCCTGGCTTTAGCCAGGGCGGTGTTACCCAAAGTGCGACGATCGTTACGATCTGACACCGCTGAAGTGCGGGTTAATGAGATCACGTTTGCTCACGAAACCATCGAAGCCACTTCGCTGCCAAAGTCTTCCTCGCGTTTATCTAGTCCTTCGCCCATCTTGTAACGCGTGAAGCGGCGGATCGTAATCTTTTCACCCGTCTTGGCGACCTTCTCAGTTACCAGCTCGCCGACCGTCTTGGCCGGATCCTTCACGAACGGCTGATCCAGTAATACCGTCTCCTCGTAATACTTGTTGAGTCGACCCTCGACGATCTTATCAATCACCTGATCCGGCTTGTTCGCGTTCTTGGGATCGTTCTTCGCTTGCGCGCGTGCGATCTCTTTTTCCTTGTCGAGATCGCTGGCGGCCACGTCTTCGCGCGATACGTATCGCGGTTCTGCCGCAGCGACGTGCATGGCGATGTCCTTCACGAGTTGTTGAAACTCATCACCGCGCGCAACGAAATCTGTTTCGCAGTTCACTTCCAGCAACACGCCGACCTTGCCGCCCATGTGTATGTACGAGCCAACGATTCCTTCGGCGGCAATGCGGCCTTCGCGCTTCTTGGCCGATGCCAAGCCGCGCTTGCGCAGAATATCGATTGCGCGCTCCTCGTTGCCCTCAGACTCAACCAGCGCATTCTTGCATTCCATCATTCCCGCGCCGGTCTTTTCACGAAGCTGCTTAACTGCAGCTGCTGTTATATCTGCCATTGTTCTGACTTCTCCGATTAAATATGACTCTATCCAGCAGATTACGCAGATTACGCAGATTCAAAACGTCGAACAACGCAGTACAGGGATTCGTTCTTTGGCATCCACTTCTTCTTACTGCTTCTTGAATCCGTGTAATCTGTGCAATCTGCGGATACGCGTTAATGAAAAACGCAGCCCCGGCGGAACTCCCGCTTCATAGGCTGCGCTCGCCGATAATAAGTATCTCGAAATGCTCGGGGGATCAGCTTGCGGCTACAACCGATTCAGCGCTCTTGTCAGCGTTTTCAGTTTCGCCGGTATTCTCAGGCTCAACCGATCCAGCAGGCGGTGGTGCTATCGTTGGTTCGACGGCCATCTCCACCTCACTGCCGCTTTCAACTGGTTCCGCAGCTTGCGAAGGTTCTTCCGCTGGTGCAACAGCAGCGGTTTCGGCGGTGCCGACACCTTCAGCCGCCTCTGCACCTTCAGCGCCTTCTTCAGTTTGCGCAGCGACTCCGCCTTCGGTGGCGATCTGGTTACCTTCGAGTATCGCGTCCGATATTCTTGAAGCAAACAGCCGCACCGCACGCAGCGCATCGTCATTTCCCGGAATCACGTAATCGATTCCTTCGGGCGAGCAATTAGTATCGACTACAGCCACGATCGGAATGCCCAGACGATTCGCTTCCGCAACGGCAATCTCTTCTTTTCTGACGTCGATAATGAAAACCATGTCGGGCAGTCGTGACATCGACTTAATTCCCGAAAGGTTCTTATTCAAGCCCTCGCGTTCGCGATCCAGCTTGATGCGTTCTTTCTTCGTCAGCTTTTCGTAGCGGCCATCGGTTTGCATGGCCTCCAGGTCTTTCAAACGCTTGATTGACTTCTGAACGGTCTGGAAGTTTGTCAGCAATCCGCCGAGCCAGCGCTGGTTAACGTAATACTGGCCACAACGCTCCGCTTCTTCGCGGACAGCGTCCTGGGCCTGTCGTTTGGTTCCCACAAAAAGCACGGTCTTGCCGCGATCTTCCGCAATTGCATTCGTCACAAAGGCGATCGCATCGCGAAACATGCGCTGCGTTTTTTGCAGGTCAATAATGTAAATGCCGTTGCGCTCGCCGAAGATGTATTCCTTCATCTTCGGGTTCCAGCGCCGTACCTGGTGACCGAAATGTACGCCGGCCTCCAGCAGTTCTTTCATCGTAACCGAAACCAAGCTAAGTCTCCTTTGCAGTGAATTGGTTTAATGTACTCGCCGCAACTCCACGGGCCCTGTTTTCCAGAGCAACCAACTCGAGTCGCGACAATGGCGTTTGGGAATTTCGGAATTCGGATTGCGGATTTCGAATTTCCTGTAATCACTGGCAAAAAGTCGGCGGGTTTTCAATTCCGAAATTCGCAATTCGAAATCCGCTATTCTTTATCGTTTGGAGAACTGGAAGCGCTTGCGCGCACCCTTCTGTCCATACTTCTTTCGTTCTTTAATACGCGGGTCGCGCGTGATCAATCCGGCCTGCTTGAGTGCCGGACGAAGGTCGGCGTTGTACTCAAGTAGCGCGCGCGTGATGCCGTGACGAATAGCGCCTGCCTGGCCCGCCGGGCCGCCGCCGCGAACGTTGATCAAAATATCAAACTTCGCGGCCGTCTCAGTCAGCTGCAAAGGCTGACGAATGATCATGCGCAGCGTTTCATTCGGGAAATACTGATCGAAGGGTTTCCGATTGATCAGAACGTCGCCGCCGCCAGATCGTAGATAGACGCGAGCAGTCGAAGTCTTGCGTCGTCCCGTTCCGTAATATTGAATTTCTGCCACAGCTATATCTTCCTCTTTATTAACTCTGCACTATTAAGTTTGATTTGCCTGATTTGATCGAGCGGTGAGTTGGTAATCCTGCGGGCGTTGGGCGGCGTGTGGATGTTCGCTGTCGGCGTAGACCTTTAATTTCTTGGCCATCGCCTTGCCCAGTTTGTTTTTCGGCAACATGCCCTGGACAGCCAGCGAGATCACCCGGTCGGGGCGCTTCGCAAACATATCCGCGGCTGAAACCTCTCGCAGGCCGCCGGGATAAAGCGTGTGATGGCGATACATTTTCTGGTCCATCTTCGAACCTTTGAGCACCGCCTTACGCGCATTGATCACAATCACGTGGTCGCCCATGTCCATGAACGGCGTCCACGCAGGGTTGCGCTTGCCAGTCAGAATCGAGGCCACTTCAGATGCCAGATGGCCGACCGTTTTACCGGCGGCATCGATGACGTACCATTTTCGTTTTCCAGCGAGATCTTTGCCGCTGGGGAAGTAAGTAGACATGGTTAACTATCTCTGTTTTCAGCGAGTAAAACGCGAACGGTTAGAATACTCGGGGCTTTAAAGATTGTCAAGTTGGGGACTTACGGGCGCAGCCACTCGCTTAGTCGCGTGAACAAACTATTATTCTGAGGTGATCCCTCGTGGCAAATTGCCAACCTATGGTTGGTGTTTTTCAATAAGACTTCGGTGTCAGGTCCGAAGGACCGCCAGTTAATAGCCACGCCCGTCAGGGCGTGGGTCTAGGCCACCAAAGAATCCGAGGCCCGAAGGGGCCGGCAGTAAGTCAATCCAAGCCTCAATTCAGTGACTTTAAGAACGCGCCGCATAAATTTACTGCCGGCCCTTCGGGCCTTATTGTTAGTTTGTCTGGCGAACCACGCGCTTACGCGCGTGGCTATTAACTGCCGGTCCTTCGGACCTGAACAGCAAAAAAAGGCTCCCTAACATTTCTGCAGGGAGCCCTCGTACCTCTTTAGCTCTCGTTCCAACTTTACGGTTGAGCCGGTTTTGCTCCTTCGGGGTTCTTCTTCAACTTCGGAGCCTCCTGCTTCTCAATAGGACTGCCGTCCGGATTCGTCGAAGGCTCATCCGGAGTTGGTTGCCGTCGCTTGAGCGTCGGACGTCCCGGCGGTCCTTCTTCGGCTCCCGGGAGAGCTCCGGTGCTGGTGGCCCGCGCATTTGACAGCCTCAACAACCGGCCCTTAACGCGCTGAAATTCCGAAGTGCTAATCACATACTCATCGTTTTCCGGAAACCTCGCGGCGAGCGCCAGCGACGCAGCACGTCGATCAGGCGGCGCCGGATGCGACGCGAATGCACGTGAGATTAAGCCCGGTTTCTTCTTGTTCTTGGCTTCCAGCTTTTCAAACATGGTGGCCATTGCGCCCGGGTCGTAACCGGCCGCCCACATGTACTGAACGCCGAGCTTGTCGGCTTCCTCTTCGGCTCCGCGGCTGAATTTCATGAAGGCGCCCAGCAGTCCCAGCCCTGCGGTGTTCTGGAAAATCATTCCCGGAATGCCGCCCAGAAATATCGACGTGCCTATTGCGAGATACTCCAGCAGGCCGGCCTTGGTTTGGTTTTCCACGGCGTGGCGCGCGGCAACGTGCGCGATTTCATGCGCCATGACACCGGCGACCTCAGCTTCATTGTCAGCAACCAGCAACAAGCCTTTGTTGACGTAGAAGAACCCGCCCGGCAAAGCAAAGGCGTTTACCTCGTCCGAGTCGATCACTTTGATTGTGAAAGGAATCTTGGCATCGGAGTGGATAACAATGTTCTGGCCAACGCGGTTTACGTATTCCGTAATAACCGGGTCGTCAATAAACTTAGCCTGCCGATCAACTTCGGCAGCCAGCTGACGGCCGATTCTGACTTCCTTTTCGGTCGAGCCGCTCATCTTGGAGATGATGCCTTTGTTGATGTTCCTCTTGCCGATCAGTGTCGGATCTTCATTCACCGAGAGTGGTTTCTTTTTGGCAACGGTGGACGGAGTGGTCTTCGGATCGTTGTTGGTCGGCTTGGAACTCGCCGTCTGCTCTTTTGACTGCGCCGGCTCTTTGGTGGTGGTTGAAGTCTGAGTCGACTGGGCAAGGCTCGCTATGGAACCTGCCATCAATGACGAGACCAGCAGCAGGGCCGTGGCAATACGGGAGAAGCTGTTCATTTGAAAAACCTCCAGAAAATACGATACATGTCTCGACTGAAAAGCTTCTGGGGACTCTTTCCAGGGTTAACGAATTGAGGGTTTGACGCGGCGGAAAACTTCAAACTAGTAATACCAGGCTACCGGAGCCCGCACTAAGCTGTTTCCAATGTTTTCAAACGCGCAGTCTATGATGCCCGTTGCCATCCGCTTGGTTGCGCCGCCTTTCTTACTGAGGGCGCAAGATTTGTCGCCGGGCGGTGGCTGGAAAACCGTTAACGTTTTTACCATTGAGGGAGTGCCGCCATTATAATGCAGCGCCTTCGAAAAGCCTAAGAAATCGCTAGAGTTACAGGGACAGCATAATCGCTGTCGTGGCGATCAAATCTATCGCGGAGGCCCGAGGGCCGGCAGTGGAGAAACAGGGCGTTATAGACCGCAGAGTCAAAATAGGGCAACGTTTGAATATGGCACCGGGGCACCTTTACTGCCGGCCCTTCGGGCCTCCAAGATATCTTGGATACTTGATCCACGCCCTTCCGGGCGTGGCTATTGACTAGCGGCCTTCGGGCCTGAGCCACGTATTCCACCTAATGCCCCGCACCAAGCCTTCAATCTCAATTATCGGCACGGGTCGTCTCGGAAGCGCCCTCGCACTGGCACTCCATCGTTCGGGTTACCCAATCGTCGGCTTAGTAGCCAGCCATTTAGTAAACGCCGAAGCGACCGCCCGCCTTTTACGCCAAAGGGAACGGAAGGCCTCCCCGGTCGTACTTTCCGCCAAAGACATAAAACGACTGCCTCAAAGTGACATTACCCTGATTTGCACCCCCGACGACGAAATTGAAAAACTTGCTGGGCGGCTAGCAGGTCATATACAGACGCGAACTGTGTTGCATACCAGCGGAGCACTCTCGTCCGCGGTCCTGGCGCCACTCGCTCGGACAGGCCTGCACACCGGCTCGATCCATCCCCTGATCTCAGTTAGCGAACCCAGGACGGGAGCCGCCGCCTTCGCGGGCGCCTTCTTTTGCGTAGAAGGGGATCCGCAAGCTATACGCATCGCGCGACGCATAGTGCGCGACCTAAACGGTTCGGCGTTTTCCATTCCATCCGAAAGTAAGGCTCTTTATCACGCGGCAGCCGTGATGGCGTCGCCCCACGCCACGACATTATTTGATATTGCAGTGTCTACGCTTGCCGCAACCGGATTGGATCGAAGGATGGCGAAGAAGGTTTTGATTCCATTGATGGAGAGCACTGCGCAGAACTTGAAAACGTCGGAGACGGCCGATGCGCTCACCGGAACATTCGCTCGTGGCGACGTTGCCACGGTGAAGCGACACTTAAAAGCGCTGGGCGGTAAGGAGCATGGTCCCGCAAGAGAAATTTATAAGCTGCTCGGTCTACACGCTCTCGAGTTAGCAGAAACTAAGGGCCTCGACCAGAAATCGATCAAGCAATAAAGAAGTTGCTAAGGTAGGTTTCATTTTTCGACTTGTGGTGAGAAGCAGCTAGTTACGGGAGCGCGGGCGTGCCCGCTCTCAAGGCGCGGCAGGCGCGGACGCCCCCGGTTGATTCGCAAGAAATGTGATTTCGCACTTCGCGCCATTGCAGAATCTGGGACGCCCGCGCTCCACAGTAAACGCGATTTTTCATTAAGAACCCGGCGAATCCTCTTGCCACTTCACCACCTGCGCGCTACATTTCGCTGACAACTCAATATGGAAAGAGCACCCAGCGCCAGTTACAGCCTGACCCTGCGCGTCAAGCTTCCATCGCGCGCCGGAAGTTTCGGCGCTGTAGCAACAGCGATTGGGAAAGCGGGCGGTGACATTGGTGCGATAGACATCGTCAGCGCGGGCCCTGACTACATTGTGCGAGACATCACCGTGAGCGCTATCTCCAGCGAACATGGTGAAAAGATCGTCGACGCAGTCAGAGACATCGATGGCGTTGAAGTCATCAACGTTTCCGACCTCACATTTTTGATGCACCTGGGCGGCAAGATTGAAGTTGTTCCCAAGATGCCACTGAAGACGCGCGCCGATCTCTCGATGGCATACACGCCCGGCGTCGCGCGCGTGTGTGAATCGATTCATCGCGATCCCGACAAAGCATTTACTCTAACGATCAAGAAGAACACCGTCGCAGTTGTGACTGACGGCACTGCGGTACTCGGCCTGGGCGACATTGGGCCGGCGGCCGCGATGCCTGTCATGGAAGGTAAGGCGATGCTGTTCAAGGAATTTGCGGGCGTAGATGCTTTCCCCATCTGTTTGAGCACCAAAGACCCGGACGAGATTGTGCGCACTGTTAAAGCAATATCGACGGCGTTTGGCGGCATCAATCTTGAAGACATTTCCGCACCGCGTTGTTTTGAAATCGAAGATCGTCTCAAGGAAGAGCTCGACATCCCCGTCTTTCACGACGATCAACACGGAACCGCTGTGGTCGTGCTGGCTGCGTTAATCAATGCGTTGAAGATCGTCGGCAAGGAGATGGACCAGATTAAGGTAGTGGTCAACGGAGTCGGCGCAGCCGGCGTAGCTTGCACCAAGATCATCATGGCCGCCGGAGTAAAGAATATTGTCGGCTGCGATCAGGAAGGCGCGATCTATCGTGGCCGCACGGAGCGCATGAACTGGGTCAAAGACTGGTACGCCGAGAACACCAACCCGAATCAAGAGAAGGGAAGCGTCCACGACGTGATCAAAGGCGCAGATGTTTTCCTGGGTTTGTCGGTGCCGGGTGTGATCACGGTTGACGACGTGAAGGCGATGGCAGAGAAGCCGATCGTTTTTGCAATGGCTAACCCGACGCCAGAGATAATGCCGGAAGACGCGGCGCCCTTCGTGGCTGTGATGGCGACCGGGCGTTCAGATTATCCAAACCAGATCAACAACGTGCTTTGTTTCCCTGGCATTTTTCGCGGCGCGTTGAACTGCCGCGCCGCGCGGATCAATGAAGAAATGAAACTAGCCGCCGCGCACGCCATCGCCGGCATCATCACTCCTTCCGAACTCCATCCTGAATACATCGTTCCGTCCGTGTTCGATAAACGCGTTGCCGAAGCCGTTGCGAGAGACGTTGAAGAAGCTGCCTATACAACCCACGTCGCCCGTCGGGACCGTGCAGCACAGGAAGGAATGTAGCGCCACCGCTAATAAGGCTTCAGCTCGACTACCATAGTCGGGGCTTTGATTTTGTCCTGGTCGATGAATTTGATTTTCTTAATCTCCGTGACTGCACGTTCAGGGTCATCGAGCGTGATCTTGCCGCGGCCTTTCATCATTCCCATCTCAATTCCGACGCGGAAGAAGTAAGCCTGGCCTGGGCCCATGTCGAGTGCATAGCCCTTCTTGTCGTTCGTCAAATGAACGATGTGTTTGCCAGGAGGAAGCTTCAACGCGAAGTAGCGACCGTTGTCCATACGCGCCAGTTCGGTGCCGTCGATGAACACAGAAGGTTCGAGCGCTTTGCCCATTAACTTGCTGGGCCGATAGATGAAAACAGTGGCGGGCTCGGCGGCCCCCTTGAGCTCGATAGATCCAGCCTCATTGGGAGGAACGACAGCGACCAACGTGGAGCCATCTAAACGAAAGCGTTTCTCTTCAGCGGTGAAGACGGTAACGGGAGTGCCCGTAGCAATCTTCGCTTCGCCGCCTTTCCTGAACAGGAATAGCGGACTGATAATCGCGGACAAAGCGGCGGTGCTGTTTGTTTTGTCGTCACCTTCTTTGCCTTTGGCAGCGCGGAGTTTTAGCGGCTGACCATCAACTGTTTGCGTTGATTCAACCTGAATCGCAAGCTTACCGGACTTGCCCAGGTAACCACCCTTCATCGCATTGATCACACTTCCGATCGCGGCAGTACCTTTGCGCACCACAACCTGACCGTTAATAACGACGTCTTCGTCGACAGTGAAGTTGACAGGGTCGTTCGGGTTCGCAGCTTTGCTGGTCGTTTCCTGCGCAGTGACGACGTTTATGGGAGTTCCTTCGGACAGGATAATGTCTGGCTGTTGATCCTGGACTGCGATAAGTGGAGTTGGAAGCAGAAGCAGTAATAAGAGGACGAGGACCAGTCTGTGGTGCATGGCTAACTCCCTTTGAAGCAATGAAGAGCGGGCGGTATCGTAATACGAGCCGTGCGAGCAATCAAAGCGATCTCATTAAAACCGGGTTTCCGCCCGGTGTAAAAAGAAGCGTGCCAAGTCACCTAACAGTTAAAGCCGCGGTGCTAATAAAATCGCTCGGCGTTTACACACAATCGGACCTTTTGTGCAAAGACGCGCCCACTCCGACGAATTGACTTTGAACATTGAACTTTGGAAACTGCACGCCGACGAGAGACCATTATGAAAAAGTTATTACTTGGCGCGCTGAACACTCTGCTCGTGCTCATTGGCATCTTTTCCGCCGGCCTTGGCGTGAAAGGGTTTCTCTTACCGAGCGGATTCATTGACGGCGGCGTTACGGGAGTCTCGATGCTGTCCGCGAGCATTCTGGGTTGGCACCTGCCGATTCTGATCTTTGCCATCAACGTTCCGTTCATACTTGTTGCTTACCGCCAGTTGGGCCGGCGCTTTGCAATCAAGAGCACGCTGGTAATCGCCGGCTTTTCTCTCTGTTTGGCACTGGTGAAGTTTCCTCAGGTCACCTCAGACAAATTACTTACCGCAGTCTTTGGTGGGTTCTTCCTGGGAGCGGGAATCGGGCTTGCAATTCGCAGCGGTGCCGTGCTCGATGGCACTGAGATCGCGGCATTGCTCGTCAGCAAGAGCAGCAACTTGCTTAGAGTTGGCGACGTAATCCTGCTCCTCAATATTCTGATCTTTTGTGCGGCCGCGTTTTTCCTGGGAATTGAAGTGGCGCTCTATTCAATGCTGACTTACTTCGCGGCCTCGAAAACGGTCGACTTCCTGATACACGGCGTGGAAGAACATACGGCGGTTATCATCATGTCTGACCAGAGCGAAAGCATTCGTCACGCCATTCTCCGCCACTTGCATCGCGGTGTGACGATTTATAAAGGGCGCGGGGGAATGAGAGACACTGAGCAGGACATCCTTTTCTGTGTTGTGACGCGGCTGGAAATTGGAAGAATAAAGAGTACTGTGCACGACATTGATCCAAGCGCGTTTATCGTGGTCCATCCGCTGGCAGATGCGGTCGGCGGCGTCATTAAGAAACATGCGCACCAGGGATAAGAACGAAGTCCAAAGTCCAATGTCCAATGTCCAAAGTCCAATGTCCAATGTCCAATGTCCAATGTCCAATGTCCAATGTCCAAAAAACGTTAAGAGTACAACCTTTAGGTTCCAGCCGTCGCATGAGAGCAAGCTGAAGCTTGTACTCTGAACTCGTGTCCTTTTGCTCATTACACCCCAGCGGCGTTAGATTGTTTCTCGTTGCGATAGACAGACATTGGACATTGGACATTGGACATTGGACTTGTTCGAGGACATTGGACTTCTTCGTGGACATTGGACTTCTTTCTTGGACTTTTGACTTAAAGGAACAGGTATTATGTGTCGAAATATTAAGACCCTCCACAACTTCAAACCTCCTGCAACCGAAGCGGAAATTCGTGCCTCGTCACTGCAATTCGTCCGGAAACTAAGCGGCTTCAACAAGCCTTCAAAGGCAAACGAGGACGCGTTCAACCGCGCGATCGAGCAGGTGGCGCAGGCGGCAACCGATCTATTGGAGTCGCTGGTCAGTAACGCGCCTCCGCGAGATCGCGAAGTTGAAGCCACGAAGGCGCGCATGCGGGCAGCGGAACGGTTTGGTCCAGCTCAGCCGACGGCCTCCTGATTGCCCGGTCAAAAGTCTCCCTTAAACTATGAAATACAGAATACTCGGTCGCACCGGTTTGAAAGTCTCCGAGCTGTGCCTTGGCACCATGACGTTCGGCGACAACTTTTTCAATATCGCGGTTGTGGATCAGACAAACGCTAATCAGATGGTGTCACGTGCGATTGATGCGGGGATCAATTTCTTCGACACGGCCGACGTCTATTCCTATGGGCGTTCTGAAGAGGTGCTGGGCCAGACTCTCAAAGAGTTGGGAGTCAACCGCGATCAGGTGATTGTGGCGACAAAGGTTCGCAGTGCGATGAGCGAAGCGGCGTCCACTGGAAGCGGCGATCTGAACAACGTAGGACTGACGCGCCGGCACATTTTTGCCGCAGTAGACCAAAGTTTGCGCCGTTTGGGAACGGATTACATCGATTTATACCAGGTGCATGGTTGGGATATCCTGACGCCGATCGAAGAGACAATGCGCGCGCTGGACGACTTGGTGCGGATGGGCAAGGTTCGCTATGTGGGCTGCTCCAACTGGGCAGCGCGTCACCTGATGAAAGCGCAGATGATGTGTGAAGCGCACGACTGGTCCGGATTCGTTTCACTGCAAGCGTACTACTCTCTGGTGGGTCGAGATCTCGAATACGAGTTGTTGCCGTTGTGCCGGGAGGAGAACCTCGCCGTGCTGCCGTGGTCACCGCTCTCGGGCGGATTTCTTTCAGGTAAGTACAGACGTGATAATCCGAATCCCGAAGGCGCGCGCCGGAGTAGTTTCGATTTCCCACCCGTTGATGTGGAACGCGGGTTCGACGCAATTGAGGCGCTGGAGCGCATCGCGAAAGAGAAAGATGCGTTCGGTCCCGCAGGTGGCGCTGGCATGGCTGCTGGCTCAGCCTGGGGTCACTTCAGTGATCGTCGGCGCGAACAAAATCTCGCAGTTGGAAGACAATCTGAAAGCGGCGAACCTGCTGCTGAGCGCGGCGGAAATTGATTTGCTCTCAGCGACGACGGCGCCACGGCCTATGTACCCGCAATGGATGATTGAGTTGCAGAATCAGGGACGGTAAGAAGAAGTCCAATGTCCAATGTCCAAAGTCCAATGTCCCTAAAACCAGTCCAATGTCCAATGTCCAATGTCCAAAGTCCGGTTAATAAACGTGCCAACCTCCAGTCAACTTGCGAGCACCAATTCAATTACACATACACAGACATTGGACATTGGACATTGGACTGTCTTTAGTTCCGTCGCCCGGTCAAGTGCAGCAAAAAGAAAAACAGATTAATAAAGTCGAGGTAGAGCGAGAGTGCGCCCACTACCGCGAATGAGCCTGTGCGTCCTTCGGGTAAAGCGACAGCCAGCTGTTTCAGACGTTGTGCGTCCCACGCGGTGAGTCCGGTAAATACCAATACGCCAATAACCGAGATTACGAATTGCAGCGCATTGCTTTGTAGGAAGATGTTCACGACCATAGCAATGATGATCCCTATCAATCCCATAAAGAAGAATTGTCCGACGCCAGCCAAACTCCTCTTAGTGACTGTCCCAAAAAATGCCATTGCGCCAAACATGGTCGACGCGATGATGAACGTTTGCGCAATTGAACCGCCGGTATAGACCAACAGAATTACCGACGACGTGATGCCTGTCAGTCCTGAATAAACTATGAAGAGCAACGCAGCTGTCGCCGGCGCCATGTGTTCGACTCGCGCGGACAAGAAGAAAACCAACCCAAGCTGCGCGATTATCAGAGCCCAGAACACCAGCCGGTTAACGATGAACAAATCGATCAGGACCGGCGAAGACGCAACGGCGAAGGCAGTCACCGCCGTTATCAACAGCCCAACGAACATCCATCCGTATACCTTGCTGAGAAATGCCCCGACACGCTCATCGCGCACATCGACGGGCACAAAAGACTCTCGTTGCGAAGGTTGATTCAACGAAGGTTGGTTCCAGCTCATGGTTTGCTCCTTGCTCGTACTTACTCTGGCAGTCTTAAGGTCAGTTGTAGCTGAAACTCCGACCAGCCGCAACCTGCCCGGATCGCGAGTGACTTTGCGTGACCAGTGCTATTGACTGCGCGTCGTCACTGCTAAATAGTTGACCGCTCTGTAGCTGTCATAATAAATTCTTGCGCCTTTCAAAATCTCGCCGGGGGAACCGTCATGTCAAAATCTCCAACATCCATGCGGGAGAGTCTGCGCGAATCGGCCAGAGGGATGGGTGAACGCTACTTCGATGCTCTCAAGATAGATTCGCGCAAGTATCTGAAGCTGCTGGAAGAACAAGCCGGTATTGCGAAGGAATTATCAGGTCGTTACCTTTCGACACCAGAATCCGACGGGAGCGAAATCGCAGCACATCATAGGCGCCGGCTCGACCGCTGGCGGGATCGTGAGCGTCCCCCTTTTTGGGAACCCGATTTTCCTCCCGGCAGACCTCCCGACGAACGCCCGTTCGATGAGCTGCCCGAGTTTCCTCAAGCACTCGATAGGCTCTGTCATTACACCTCGGTCGTTACTCTGGACACGGTTGCGAGACACACTCACACCATCGACCGGAATGGAGAGACCTCGGATGCGAGCTTCAGTGACGATCTTGCCGCTGGTGTAAACCTGTGCACGCCGGCCGTGGACATTGTAACTATGCGTCCCGGGACCAGGGTGGCTGAGCCCACGACGGCGGGTTTCAATAGCGCCTTCCGTTTCAACTTTACGCCACCGTCCAACGAGACATATCGATTCACGCCGGCGGCATTTGTAAACGGGTTTGCTTTCACGTTAGAAGTTGGAGGAATACTCCAAGGCATTCACGTCGGACCGACCTGGTCCACCAGCCTCCACCTCACCATTCGTGTTTCACAATTCGACTCGGGATTCTACCGCGCCATAGAACGTGAAGTCTTGCGTGTCGATCAGACAAACGACTCGTCAAACGAGGTGATCTATGACTCAACCTCAGACGTAGGTGCATCTCTGGAAGCGGCGCTGGATGCGAACCAGCGTGTACATGTTGTGATCGGTTTGAGAGCGGAGTTGCGATCACCGAATTCTTTTCCCAGCGTGAGGTTTGACGGTTTAGAACAGTACTTCAAGGTCCCTGAGGTTCACGTGGACAAGTTGGAGTGTAGAACTTTAGGAACGCGCCTGGTGCTTCCGTAAAACAATCAGAGAGGAAGGCAACTAAGTTAATCATGACAACCAAGGCGGCATTAACTCCGGAAAGAATCATGCAGCTCGGTCTCGGTTTTATGGCCTCTAAAACTCTGTTGAGCGCCATCGAGCTTGGCTTGTTTACTGAGCTGGCGGATGGACCACGTAGCGCTGAACAGTTAATCAACAAGCTGAGATTGCACCAGCGGTCTGCGCTAGATTTCCTGGATGCGTTGATTTCGTTGGGCATGCTCGAACGCGACGAGGGGCTTTATCGCAACACGGACGAGACCGATCAATACCTGGTTCGAGGTAAGTTGAGCTATGTGGGCGGCATGCTCGAGATGGCAAACGAGCGGCTCTATCCGTTCTGGGGATCCTTAACAGAAGGGTTGCGAACAGGACTGCCTCAGAATGAAGTGAAAACGGGCGGCACCGGACTTTTCGAAGCTTTATACAGCGATCCGGAACGCCTGCGTCTCTTCCTGGGCGCGATGACGGGGTTGAGTGCCGGCGCATCGAAGGCCATCGCTGAAAAGTTCCCCTGGCAGGATTATCAAACCGTTTTAGATGTTGGCGGTGCGCAGGGAGGTTTATTGGTTCAGGTTTGTCTCGCCCATTCGCATCTAACCGGCAAAAACTATGACCTTCCGGTGGTCCAACCGATCTTTGAAGAGTATGTGGCGGCGAACAATCTCAGCGACCGGTTGAGTTTTTATCCGGGAAACTTCTTCGAGGATCCACTCGCGCCGGCCGACGTCATCACGATGGGCCACATACTTCACGATTGGGACCTCGAACAAAAGCGCATGCTCCTGAAGAAAGCGTATGACGCTTTGCCGCCGGGTGGGTCTCTACTCGTGTTTGAAGCGCTTATCGACGACGAGCGTCGTAACAATGCATTCGGCTTGTTGATGAGCCTCAACATGTTGATTGAGACTCCCGGTGGTTTCGATTACACCGGCCGCGACGCATCGCAATGGATGCGCGAGGCAGGCTTCAGCTCAACCCGCGTGGAGCATCTGGCGGGACCGGATTCGATGGTTGTTGGGGTCAAATAAAAACAGTCCAATGTCCAATGTCCAAAGTCTGTGTATGTGAAATTGAATTGGTGCTCGCAAGTTGACTGAAGGCTGGCACGTTTATTAACCGGACTTTGGACATTGGACATTGGACATTGGACTATCTTTTGGGACATTGGACTTTGGACTTCTTTCGCGCATCAACGGCACGATGTGGCGCGGGACATCAATAGCAGCTTTAATGTGGCGAGCATGTGTAAAGTGGCCGGCGACGTAGATGCCCGGCACGTTTGTTTCGAAAGTCTCGGGATCGTATACGGGTACTTCCGTTAGTTTTCCTGCTTCAGTCTTTACGCCGAGTTTTTTAAGCAAAGTCAGATCAGCATCGCTTCCAATCAAAACAAAAACCACATCATTTGCGATCGTTAGCCTCTCGCCATCTTCAGTCGTTAACGTGACATCGTCTTCAGTAATCTCGATTACGTCTTTATAAAGCACGACTCGCAGACGTCCGGCCGCAACTTCCTGATCGAGTGGTTCGCGTACCCAGTGCTTCATGGCGCCGGCTTTTGGATCTCGGTTTTCCCAGTCCTCACGCCAGATTGCCAGTGTTGTGCGCGCGCCTTCCTCCGAAAGAAACAATGCCGCTTCGGCGGCACTGTTTCCTCCTCCGACAACCAAAGCATCCTGGCGAACATAAGCATACGGCTCGACGAAAAGATGATGAACCTTTGGCAGGTCTTCCCCGGGAATCTTCAACCGGCGGGGATGGGCCATCGCGCCGATGGCAAATAGAATCCGCGCGGCGCGATATTCTTGCCGGGTGGTCTCAATAGCAAACTCATTCGGGTTGACTTGCTCGACGCCGACAACTTCTTCGCCGGTATTGATGTGTAGATCGTTTCTGAGCACAAACTGAATGTAATGAGAAAGTAGCTCCTCTCGAGTTGGTTTTTCCCGACAGGGCTTCAGAGTCCCTTCCTGCATCTCTAATTCGTTGGGAGTCGAGAACAATGTACGGCCGACCGGATAGTTGCGAATGGTGTCTGCGATGGTGCCCTTTTCGATGACCAGATAACTCAAACCTTCGCGCGCCGCAGTTTCAGCGGCCGATAAGCCCGCCGGACCAGCGCCGATTATTAGTAAGTCGAGAAGTTCACTCATGAATCAATTTGTCGCAAATGTCCGAAAGTCCAATGTCCAATGTTCAGAGTCCATGCTTGTAATTCCTTGGCT
This sequence comes from Blastocatellia bacterium, assembly GCA_963786645.1. Taxonomy (GTDB): domain Bacteria; phylum Acidobacteriota; class Blastocatellia; order Pyrinomonadales; family Pyrinomonadaceae; genus PSRF01. The sequence goes on along the minus strand of CAWAZW010000002.1, from coordinate 186,272 downwards.
GCTAGTTGGCTGAGGCTGCAGTTTATAGCCGGACTTTGGACATTGGACATTGGACCGCTTCTGGACTATTGCATCTTTCAGAACGTCACTTCGCCGCTTCGCCACGACAACCGATGGCCCACCGACACGCACCTGTTCAACCGCACCTGCCTCACCTTTCACTTCCAAATTCATTCGGCTTGGCCGATGAATGAAGTCACCCTGTTCAATCACAAACTTAAACTTTCCATCTTTCGGCTCAACGCCGGAAACACCGTGATGGACCAAATACGCACCCAGCGCGCCGCATGCGCTGCCAGTCGCCGGATCCTCCGGGATGTTGTCTGCCGGCGCAAACATACGCGCATGTGCGCGCGAGTCACCAATCTCTATTGTTTCACGGTAAAAGCGATGGCAGCCGGTGCGATCCGAGTCCGTGTGTAGATCTCTGCCGAGCAATCCAGCATTCACTTTGCACCGGCGCAAGTCGGCTAACGCTCTCACGGGCACAGCCAAGTAAAGACATTCCGGTGGAGATCACTTGAATCGGCAAACTTTCATCCAGATCCTCTCTAGCCAAACCCAACGCGCGCGCGATTTCCGACTGCTCGTTGCCATCATCAACTTCCTCCAATTATCTCGAAACTTCCCCTGCGTCATTACGACCTGCGACGGCCTTCCATCTATAAATTCAATATCAACTGGCAGTACCCCGATTCCGACTTCGTGTTGAATCCTGGTCCAACCAGTTCCGCCTTCCGGAAGCGGTACCACGCCTTCCCGTGCCAGCGCGTTCCAGGTGCCCACTACCGGATGACCGGCAAAGGGTATCTCACGCGCAGGCGTGAAGATGCGCAACTGCCTCAACGTGGCTTCATCGCGTGGCGGCAATACAAATACTGTCTCCGAAAGATTCATCTCGCGGGCAATCTTCAGCATCTGCTCGTCGGTTAATCCTTCTGCCTCTGGAAACACCGCCAGCGGATTCCCGGCAAAAGGCTCTTGCGTAAACACATCCAACTGAATAAACCTGTAACTATTCATATTTGTCTCCGCGCAGGGGTGATGTTGCAATCCTAACATTGCGCTGGCAGATCCAAACATGACACACGCAGAAGGTAGAACTGTATTTTGTTCAGGTCGTAAACCAGGTATGTGGAGGGAATTGATAGATGACTACCGGGTGGATTGATTGTCGTTAGCGATTGCCTGCATTGCCTGCTTTTGTTTTATCTCGTCATGTCGTCTCTTCGCTTCATCGAAGCCGTTTTTCGCATCGCGGATGCCGACGTTGTTTTTAGGGATTGCCCGCCCGAACGAGTCCATTGCCTTCTGATAAAACCCGAAGGAGTTATTAAACTTAGCGACCGCCCCCTTGAGGTCTCCTTGTTCTTCTTTACGTTTGCCCCAGTCAAAATAAAGGGCGCCTTTTCGAGCGTAGGCTTGTGCAACAGAGTTGGCAAAGTTGGCCGATTTTGGGTCTTTATTGAATTCGGCCAACGCCTTGTCGTACCGGCTGACGGCGGTTGAATGCTGCCCGCGCTTCAGTGAGATATCGCCTAAACTCGAGTGCGTTCGGCCAACCGCGGAGAAATCCGACTTTTGTTCATACGTTTTCAGTAGGCTCTCAAACTGTTCCTCTGCCTCGTCAAGTTTACCCGAGCTCATTAACGAATATGCGTGACTAACAGCGGACGATGTCTCGATGATCATGTCCTTGCGACTCAACTCGAGGTTCTTCTCTTCTAAAGTCTTGTTAACCTCTTCGATCTGTTTAGTCTTCGCTTCCGCTTCAAACCGCAAACGCTGAGCTTCCTGAGCTGTACGCCGCGCTACCCACCACTGCCAACCGGCGAAGATCAATGCCAGGAAACCGATAAGTGCGACTATGCTGATGGCCAACGTCAGACGGCGAAATAATTTCGCCAGTCGTGCTTGTTGATGCATTCGTCGTCTTCGTTCGGTGCTCTCAAGCCGTCTCGTCTCACTTTGCTGCCTGCTCGCATTTACGAATGTAACCAGGTCTGCGGACGGTTCAATCTCATCGGCCTCGGAGTTCTTTATCCAACCTTCGGCCAAGCGGAGTTCAACATCGTCGAGCAGGTGTTTTTCGGAACGGCCATTCTGCACCCAGTCCGCGGCTCGTTGTTCTAAACGTTTGCCGACTTGTTCGGTGGCTGGCCTAAGAAGCAGCCAGTTTTGATTCGCAGTTTGAACCGTCTCGACAAACCGGTCGTGCGTCAATTCATACCACTTGGCGCCGCCGCGTAACTCCATCCTGATAATTCGTTGGTTCTCTAATTCGTCGACTACCGCATTCGGAATTCCCCCAGTCGTATCGGTACCACGGAAGACCGTGCCACGTGTGCCGGTCGGCGTGATCAAGGCACGTTCAAACCATTGGCGCAACTTTCCTTCTTTAATACTGGTTTCACGGACCGTGTTCTTAACCGCCTCATCGTAAAACTGGACGAGAGCCTTATCGACATCTCCGTAGGCCTCCAGGTGAGATTGGGTGATTACATCATCATCGTCACGGAGGTTGTGCCAGAGCGCCTGGCAAACGACCTGAAGCTGGAGCGAGTCAACGAATTCACCCGTGACCTTTTTGATTCCGTCGGGTGTCTTCACTTTCACCTGCAACAGATTCTTAACAAGTTCTTCGGCGACGTTGGGAGCGAACTTCCGCCTTCCGTTTCCAGTCTTGATTCTTTCCAGGGGTTGTGTGACGGCGCCCAGGGCGGTCTTCCGGCGCAAACGTTCCATTCGTAAGCGGGTGCGCAGCTTTTCCGGCAACAGCGAAACATAAGGATCCAACTCAGCGATAAAGTCCTCGCGCATGGAAAAAAGCACTCGCAAGCGCGAGTTGGATTCAAGTGCCTCGCTTATCTGAACAAAGAAGGCTTTGCGATCTTCCCAACGCTCGGGGTAGAGCGTAAAGAGTTCTTCAAACTGATCGAAGATGACAGTAGTCGCAGAACAGTCGGCATGCGTATGTTCTTGCGGGCAGGTTTTACCTAGATAGTCCAACAGTGAAAGGTCGGCCAGGCCGTTAACTGCGCCCGGTTCTGAAATGCTCGAAAGAGCATTAAACATGTAAACGTTCCTAAGCCCGTCAGGCCTTTGCGAAGCAGCGACATTCTCGCTAACTCTCATGGGCCGAATGACCTTGAACTTCTCTTCGTCAACCAGCAACGGAATCAGACCCGCTTTCACAAGTGACGTTTTACCCGCGCCCGACTGTGCATAAAGCAACACGGCGGCGTGCGCGGTAATTAACGACACAAGTTCGTTGGCCTCCTGGGTCCGTCCGAAGAAGACGTCGCGATCGGTTACTTCAAATGGCCGCGGGCCAATGTAGGGTTCGCTGGTAAACTCCATCAGTCTTATCGCCTGTCTCGCAGGTCTCGCAAAAACTCCCGGCTCGTTCCCCAGTAGATACGAATGTCAAGCTTCTTGTATTTTTCAAAGTAGAGATCCAAATAACTCTGCACGCGCGCTCTCTGCTCTTCCGGTGCCCGATCTTCCACCGGCGCAATCTGCACCGCTACATGCGTTCGACTTGTCGACCGTTCGAGGTAACTGGCCAGCAAGTGAAACATCACCCGGAAATCCCAATCGCTCAGTCGATAACCAAGCAGTAAAAGCGAGGAGCCGGTCATCGCTTTTTCTATGCGCGAAGGAATGAGCCTCGGGTCTTTCGAAACGTTCATCAGGAACTCGAAATAGTCGTCTTCGGTCAGCACGAGGGAATCAACGTTGTCAGCCTGCCCATGGAAATGAAAGACGACGGGGTTTGCGACGCTCGGATCGAAACCATCACTCAAGGGCGAAGGCAAGTCACTGATGGATCTATTCCATCTGCACATTTCTGTTTTTGCGTCTCGATTGGCCCTCAGCAATGCCTGATACATAAAGTCGTCGTACCCGGTGGTGATGTAAACCGGCAGCGGCAAATTCGCGAGAATCTGATACGGATTATCTTTATTGTCGTAATCCGGAGGCGTGATGGTAGCCATCTGTTCAACCAGCTTTCGCCTCGGATACTCCGGGTCATACTTCAGAGACACAAAGCGTGCGACACGGGCCAGGTTGGGGGTATCGTCCAATGGGTAGCCTTCATCCTTGGTCCAGTCTTTTGCGATCTTTGCTCTCAGCGTAAGCACACTTGAGCGCATTCCAGTGCCCAGGATCGGGGTGCATCGCTTGTCGTTGATACGAGCGATCAGGACCTTCCAGATCCTCCTCTTTCAACCGTTTTAGTTCGGGCTCAGTCATGTGCTTAGTTCACAGGCTCCGGTTGTTTGGCTGCGGTCCAACGTTGCCGCAATTCGTGTGAAAAGCTGGCGGCGGTTCCCCAGTAAACGCGTACGTCAATGTTTTCATAGTATTCAGAGAGATAGTCCCGGGCTTTAGCCTGCAGCTCGTCAGCGCCCGCGGGCGGTGTGATGACCGCAAAGTGAGTCCGCTTCAATCCCGATTCCATATATTTCGATAAACCACGTAACAACACGCGGAAATTCCAATCGGCGATTCGATACCCGATAAACAGCAAACTCGTCCCGGTGAAAGCTTTTTGAACCACTGTGGGTATGAGTTGATCGTCGACTGAAATGTTGACGAGGAAATCCATGTAGTCGTCTTCGGTAAGCACAAGCGACTCAGCGAGCGGGCTGTAACCGTGCAGGTGGAAAACGACCGGGTTAGCGGTCGTCGGCGTATAACCGTTGTCGAAAGCAGACGGCAGGTCCTTTATGTACTTATTCCAGCGGCAGAGTTCTTGCCGCGCATCCTTGTGTTGGACCAACAGAGCTCGGGTCATGAAATTGTCGTAGTTGGTTGTTACATAAATCGGCAACGGAAGAGTGGCAAGCAGCCCGTGCGGCTCTGACGGGTCGGTGTAATCAGGAGGCTTGACGTCCTTAAACATATTCACAATCAGTTCTTTGGGGTACATGCGGTCTTGCTCTAATGCGAGGTATTGGGAAACGGAAATCAGATTGGAAGGATCGTCGAGCGGGTAGTGATATTTTGTGGCCCACTCGCGGGCGATTTCGCCGCCCAGCGGCAGCACGCCGTAAGCAGCGCCTGCTCCAAGAAACGGCGTGCATTTCTTATCCCCGATTCGTTGGATAAGAATGTCCCAGTCCTTTTCACTTAACAGCGCCGACATGGTGAGTCTCCTGAGTGCGGCAACAGGATTGGTGAATTTTGTTGCGTCACAAGCAGGTGACGCGGCTGTGTAGCTAAGAGACGGAGCGTGAGATGCGCTATATCTAAAAGATTGTTGGTGTTCTGGCTTCGCGCGTCGGGCTTATTCGAGGTCTGATGCGGCGTTGATCAGACGTGAGACCTGATCGAAGGAAGCCAGAGGATCTCTGAATTTCACGGCCCTTATACAACCACGCGCAAGACGTGTCAACGTCTATTCTGTCCGTCCATTCTGTCCGGCGATTTCTGAACGGAAAACTTCCTCCCATCGTGATGACTGTCTGAAGGTAAACGTTTCATGAGACGAGCCCCGAACCCTCGTTCTTATGGCCCACTCGATTGCGGATCGTGAAATGTTTTGTTAGCGAACGCATTAGTAATTGAAGTCAGAAATTTGAAGAGGCATATCAATAGGTGGACCGCATTTGAGTGGGTTGGAGAAATTCCAAAAAGCTGACGTGATTCTTGCGTGAATAGCCCTCTACGGCGGGGCGAGATCACTGCAAAAACTCTGGCATAAAATTCTTGACAAGTGAGAGGACGTGGAATATCGTGCGCCCGTTCCTCAAATCCACTTCTCAAGCGTCATCAACGTCCTCAGCCACCGTTCGGGCACAAATGGAATTCGCTCTCTAGTTCAGCCAACGGCGTTGACAAAGCAATAGTGGGACATCGGCTCGCCTGGTGATAGATGTACTCCTGGCATTCTCACGACCTCAAATAACGAAGGCAATCAGCAGGTCAAGCATCTTTCCCCAAGTAAGCATGTAGAACTCAATACGGCCGGTGCATGGGGCCGGTTGCTACCCCAATACGGATTTCCTCCGGTTTCACTACCTCGCGATTAACCATGGCGTTTGTTCCCCTCAAGGAGAAAACATGAGAAAAGCAAAATCTTTGCAATTGCGCGTGCTTGCGTTGACGGTCCTCGCTTGTCTGGGTCTGGCAACTAAGGCTGGTCAAGCTCAAGAGGCTCAAGACGTGAAAGTCTATGTCAGTCTGATGGAACCGCGGATCGTGTCCGACACTTTTGGAAAGCGAGTTGCCCAACGTTTCGTCGCGATACAAGTCACTATCGCGAATCACAACGAAGACTACCAATATCTCGTTAATGATGTGCAGCTTGAACTCAATAATGTGTTTACTCCAAAGAGTGGCCCGCGATTCGTCGATTCGGCAGAACTTTCTTTGCTGAGAGGAGTCGCGGAGAAAGGTCAGGGGCAGGACACAAGAAATCGGGTGTTGCGGTTATTCCGCGGCGTCGGCACTGTTGCCGCAGGTCTCATTGGTGTCGCTTCCTTTGGTCCTTCATATCCGAAGTCGGTCGCTGTCTTCAACGGCCCGGTTATTAGTGCCTTCAGTGAGGCATTCCCGGATTACACAATCAACCAGATGAATCGTCTCAACGATTCTGCTTATCAGGCAAATACGCTAATCCCAGCTAGGCACTCGAAGGTTATGGTGGCTTTTATTCCTCAGGCGATTTTTCTTGATAAGAAACAGAAGGAGCAGTTTTGGAACGAGCCCACTAGCCTTTATCCGAATCCGGATGGCACCTGCCCTGCAAAAAGTTGCGTCGATTTTAGACGAGTTGAAGCATGGCTGGACGGAAGTCACATTACGGAGATTGTTGATCTACCGCCCACAGCTTCGACCGCCGTCTTTGAGGTAGCCGAATTGCAGAAGTTCCAAAACGCGAAGCCTGTCGTAAAGGGTTACATCGCCGGCAGGTTCCTAACGGGGACAACGCTAAGTTTGCTTAACCAGGAGCCTCAGGGCCTCAGCGTAACGCTGGACGGAGCACCTACTGCGAAGCGACTAAACTTTATCGTTCAGTCAGACAAGCCAGTCGCACCAGGATCCGTCCTCAACTTCGAACTGGCAAACCCCCACGGAGTTCAAACTCTGGCGCGACCAATCCTGTACATGCCTGCGCTGCCTACTGTCACCGCGATCTCGCCGGCATCCGGCGCGCAGAAAGGTACGGTCAACGTAGTACTAGCCGGCACCAACTTCATTCCGGGAGTGACGCGCGTAAACGTTACAGGCAGTGGAATTGAGGCGTCGCCACCAGCTGAGGTGGTTGGTTCCTCTCTCAAGACAACCTTCAAGATTGCGGAAACCGCCACTGTTGGCCCTCGCACTGTGACGGTCATTAATCCTGCGGGTGAAAGTGCGGCCGCTACCTTTACGGTGACCGCGGCTCCACCTGCACCGTGAACCCACGGTGTACTAAGGAGACAACATGCCCAACAATCTTAACAATACCTCAAACGAGCCTACCGGCCGCACACTCGGGAGGCCAGCCGACTGGACCACATTCTGGAGGTCAACCAACCGGACCTCACTCGGGAGGACAACCGTCAGGACCTCACTCGGGAGGACAACCGTCGGGACCTCACTCGGGAGGACAACCAAGTGCTCCACACTCCGGAATTCTGTCGATCACGGCCCAACCGCGAGCCTTCAACCAACCTGCCGAGCGTGAATCGCGCGCCCGCAGCCGATCACTTCAGGGTCCAGAGCCGGAAGGTAGCCTGGCTTTAGCGCCCCCAGTACCGCCTACTCCAAGGCAGATAACGGTGCTGGGTTTGATTTACATTGCGACCGGCCTGTTCCTATTTTACTTACTGTTTAAGGCATGGCCACCCGATCCATGGCCCACCGAAACGTTAGATGGCGTCGAAAGGAACCTGACTGACCTGATCACCTTCTTTGCGCGCTACCCGAATCTGAGATTTGACGTACACACATCTCTTGATGAGCGTCTTATTTTTCTCGTTATCGTGGCAGGTGCGCTCGGTAGTTACATTCATTCGGCGACCTCCTTCGCTGACTACGTTGGGAATCGTAAGTTTGCGAAGAGTTGGATCTGGTGGTATGCCCTGCGACCCTTTGTTGGAATTTCGCTGGCGCTCATTTTCTATTTCGTGATTCGCGCCGGTTTTTTGACAGGTGGGGCCGACGACGTTAGTCCATACGGTGTCGCGACGCTTGCTGCTCTTGCCGGCATGTTTTCTAAACAAGCAACCGACAAATTGGAGGAAGTGTTCACCACAATCTTTCGGCCCGCCCCCGGTAAAGGAGACGCCAAACGTGGAGATAAGCTCACCGCGCCCACGATTAGCGGCTTAACGCCCAAAGAAGGACCTTCCAGCGGTGGAACCGCGGTGATGATCAGCGGCACTGGATTCGTCGATAAGCCCGCCGTGAAATTTGGCGACAAGTCAGGATCGGTCACCTTCGAAAACGCGACGTCGATAAAGGTAATAACTCCACCTCACGCGCCCGGCTCCGTAGAAGTTGTGATTACAAATCCCGACGGTCAGGAAGGCTCGCCAAAGGAGCGGTTCACATATGTGGGACCAGCGGACGGGACACACGTGGACGCTAACGCGGACGGCACGGATGTGGACGCTACTGACGGAGCGAGTGTCGAGGCAATCGATGGTTGTGACGTCGACATCCTCGATGAAACGCCGGATGAAGATCTACCGAAGGCTGAAGGAGGTGTAGCCTAACATGCCTTTCTCATTAACATGGTTACCCGAAGTTTTGGAGGCTGCTGGTCTAAAAGTGGCTTTGGAAGATGGTTGGGAAAATCGCGGCCGCGGGGACGTTGGACCCATCATGGGTGTGATCTGCCATCACACGGGTGGCGCTGGTCCTGACAGAGGAAACATGCCGAGCCTGCGGGTACTTAAAAATGGCCGGGCGGCCAGTCCCGGACTTGCCGCTCTTCCTGGTCCATTGGCGCAACTTGGTCTCGGTCGCGATGGAACGTTTTATGTAATTGCGGCGGGACGAGCCATTCATGCAGGTATCGGAAAGTTTAAAGGCGTGGTAACAGGCAACTCCAGTTTCATCGGTATTGAAGCTGAAAACACCGGGAAACCATCCGACCTCCCGTGGCCAGACGTACAACTCGACGCTTACCATCGTGGCGTGGCCGCAATTTTGAAGCGGCTCGGAAAGGACGCAACGTTCTGTTGTGGCCACAGGGAATACGCCTTGCCCGCTGGTCGTAAAAGCGATCCGAGCCTAAACATGGAAGCATTCCGCTCCTCAGTTGCCGCCATTCTCAGCGGGGCAGCCCCGCCACCAACACTTATTCCCGACGCCGAGCCGCCTCCCCAACCTGGAGCTCCCGCCGGACGATCTACGCTTCGTCGTGGCAATACAGGCCCGCTCGTCAAAGAAGTTCAGGCCAAAGTTGGACTCCCAGCCGACGGTAAGTTCGGACCGAAGACGGAAGCCGCGGTGCGTGTTTTCCAACGTAATCATGGTTTGGTGCCGGACGGAATCGTTGGCCCGAAAACGTGGCGCGCGCTGGATAACGCTTGACAGAACTTTTTACGTTCCAGTACCTCTCCCATAATCTGCGCAGATACTGATCTACTCACGATCTTTCAATGGAGCGAAAACAATGAGTGTGCTTAAACAAGGGTCGAGTGGGCCGGCGGTAATTGATCTACAGACGAATCTTAAGCGTCTGGGCTATGAGCTTGGCCCACCTGATGGAAGGTTTGGACCAGCTACAAAGAAGGCCGTAATTGCATTTCAAAAAAGTCAGAGCATGAAAGCGGACGGCATTGCCGGACCAAAGACCCTGGCAGCATTAAGCACCGCGATACGGGATATCGTCGGAGACACGGATGTTCCATCAGACGCCGGTTTACCGTTATTGACTGAGAAAGATTTCCAGGAGGCCGCCCACCTACTGAACTGCGACGTTGCCGCAATCAAGGCGGTCGCAGAGGTTGAAAGCAGCGGTAACGGGTTCCTGTCAGACGGGCGCGTCAAGATTTTGTTTGAAGGTCATCAGTTTCACAAATTCACGCAGGGGGTGCACGCGGAAGCCTATCCGAGCATTTGTTACAAGAAGTGGACAAAGAAGTATTACACGAAGGGGCCGAACGCCGATGTGCGCGGAGCTGGTGAACTGGCCAGGCTCGAACAGGCGATCTCATTGGATCGTCCTGCAGCATTGAAGTCGGCGAGTTACGGGAAATTTCAGATAATGGGATTCAACTATTCGTCGTGCGATTTCGACAACATTGAAGATTTTTATGCGGCGATGCAGAAGAGTGAAGGAGCACAACTGAAAGCCTTTTGCGCTTTTCTTAGGGAGACCAATCTCGACGGACACTTGCGCAAGCATCGCTGGGCCAGTTTCGCGCGCGGGTATAACGGACCGGAGTATGCGAAGAACAAGTATGACAGGAAGCTAGCCGCCGCTCATGCCAAGTATTCGAAGTAAGTGAAGTCAGTACCACCTGCGGTGGCGGGTGGGAAGCTGCCTGACGCGCAATACTCCAAAAGGCCAAGTTGAACCCAACATCCGCTTGCTACCGCAAGCGGTTCTGCAAAAGCACATTGCGCTAAGCACCCATCCCGCGATCCGGACGTGTCGGGATACTGCCTCCATGGCTTTGATGCGTTTGAAGCCGCTCGTTATAATCCGCGCATCTTGGCAAGTAACTCATCAATCAATTCCGCCGCTCAACTTTCGAAAAAAGAGTTGAGCGGTCTCTTATTGCCGATTACCACACCCTTCGCACCCGATGGTGCAGTCGATATCGCGGCACTACGCCGGAATATTGCAAAGTGGAATGAAACAGCAATTGCTGGATACGTATTGCTGGGCTCCACTGGCGAACGTGTTCATCTTGATGAAAAAGAGTACGCGCGAGTGATTGAGACAGCGCGAGAAGCAATACCTGACGACCGTCTGTGCATTGCCGGCGCCGGCCAACACAGTACGCGCCTCACCATTAATGAAATATGGAGGCTAGCTGGCTCCACAAGCGTCGACGCTGTGCTGGTGATAACGCCGCACTTCTACCGGCCGGCTATGACCCAGGACGTTTTGCACGATCACTACGCGGCGGTGGCAGATGCTTCGCCGGTGCCCGTCATTCTCTACAGCATGCCTCCGTTCACGGGCATTAAGATCGAACCTGATACCGCGGCGCGACTTAGCACACATGAAAATATCATCGGGATCAAAGACAGTTCAGCAGATGTTGCCGGCTTGAAGGAAACTGTCGAGCGAGTAGACGAGGGATTTGCGGTAATGACCGGCAACGGAACGGTTCTCGATGCTGCGTTAAGTCAGGGTGCATGCGGAGCAATTCTCGCCGTCGGCTGTGTGGTCCCGACTATGTGCATCGCGATTATCGAAGCGATGAACGAGGGCGACATAGATCGCGCTGCGGAATTGCAGTCGAAACTCTCGCCGCTCGCGGCCGCCGTTACAACGAAATATGGAATCGGAGGATTGAAAGCGGCGTTGGATTTGGCAGGCTATGAAGGCGGCTACGTTCGCGCCCCTCTCAGGATGCCCAACGCCGAGGCCCGCGAAGAGATTCGCGAACTGTTCTACCAAGCCGGCGGCCAAAAACAATCCACGAAATCACACGAAATATCACAAACTTCTTTTTCGTGAGGTTTCGTGTATTTCGTGGTTCGCTCTTAGTCCGCATCCCAAACGTTCTTCGCAACTCCACTCGCTAGCACAACCAGCTTCGCCCGCGTAAAATGCTTCCTCAGGAGCAACCTTAAATTGAGCACTGCAGAAACTGCCTGTTACAGTACTCCGGAAGAGTTCGGATTACGCGTCGAAAGCTTGCCTTTCGAAAAGATTCCCAACCAATCCCGGTTGTTCCTTGAGTACCTGAAAGACCCGCTCGCCTTACGCGAGTTTTATCCCACAGCGGTAAAGTTTCATCACGAACTTCCCGCGCGCGCGTCCGAAGTCCTCGCCGAGTATAAAAATGATCGCAAAGCTCTTTGCGACGCCCTTCGCGACATGAATGCATCATGGGGCGCAGGCGCGGAGACGTTGAAGAACATTGAATTGCTGCGCGAGTCAGACAGTGTCGCGGTTGTGTCAGGACAGCAGGCCGGATTGTTTTCAGGTCCGCTTTACACGATCTATAAGGCGCTCTCGGCGGTGAAACTCGCCGGCTGCCTCAACCAGCGCAACACGAAAGCAGTTCCTGTCTTCTGGGTCGCAACCGAGGATCATGATTTCCCGGAGGTGGCGAAGGCCGAGTTTATCGGGCGCGATTGTTTGCTCGGCAGCGTTGACGTCCCATTAGACATACACCGCGAAGGACAACCCGTCGGCCGCGTTGTAATTGATGATTCAGTGGCTGCCGTAGTTGATCGACTGATTGAGCAACTCCCCAGTTCCGAGTTTAGTCCGGATTTGGAAGCGTTACTGCGCGACGCCTGGCGCCCGGGACGTGCGTATGGCGAAGCTTTCGCGCGGATGATGACTGCATTGTTGGGCCATCATGGACTCGTTCTGCTCGATCCCCTCGATCACCGAATGAAAGTCCAGGCAGCCCCTCTCTACGCAAAGGCTGCACTGCGCGCGCACGACATCGCCACGGCAATCGAAACGCGAAGCCGCAAACTCGAGGAAGCCGGTTATCACGCGCAGGTCACGCCGTCTGAGAATTCGTTTCCGCTGTTTATGCACGATGATGAAGGCGCGCGCCACGCAATGGTACGCACTGACGACGGCCAATACGCGGTGAAGAATAACGATGCTGCTTACACGGCGGAAGAATTGTCGCAGCTTGCGCTGGACCATCCGGAGCGTTTTAGTCCGAACGTAACTTTGCGGGCAGTAGTGCAGGATTATCTGCTGCCGACAATCGCGTATTACGGCGGCGCCGCGGAGATTGCTTACTTCGCGCAAACGACGGAAGTTTACCGGCTGCTGGACAGACCGGTTACGCCGATTCTCCCGCGTTCAAGTCTCACGGTGGTTGAACGCCACACCGGACGCATTCTGGAAAAGTATGGCTTGCATCTGGAAGATTTTTTTGGCGGCCTGGAGAATGTGCTGGCACGCGTCGTTGAAGAGCACCTCGGCGCGGACACGGCAAAATCTTTTGAGGTCACCGAGGAGTCAGTCAATCGCCGGCTGGATGAGTTGCGTGAACAATTGCGCGGCGTGGATCCCACGCTCGCAGACGCATTGGAAACGGGACGCCGCAAAATCAACTACCAACTTGAAGGACTACGAACGCGTTTCCATCGCGCTCAAATGGCCCGTGACGAAGCAGCCCACCGGCAGTTGCAAAGGGCCTTCGAACAACTATACCCGCATAAAGAGCTACAAGAACGTCATATCAACGTCACTTCTTTGCTGGCCCGGCACGGACGCTACGTCGTCGACTGGATCTACAACGCCATCAATATCGGATCGGTTGAGCATCAGGTGATGTATCTGTAGATGCTGGATTCTGGATGCTAGATGCTGAGATGCTGGATGCTGGATGCTGGATGCTGGATGCTGGATGCTAGATCTTTGGTAAGAATAGATTAAACGTTTGATAGGGCGAGATGCTGGTTGTTTGAGGCCCGATGCTACCATTAGCTCACATAAAGAGGTATGTAGTGTCGGAATCACCTCCACTATCCAAAGCTCCAATCAAAAGTCATCGCGATTTAATCGTTTGGCAGAAATCGATGAATTTAGTTGTGTCTGTGTATAGAGCGACCGACACTTTCCCTAAGGCCGAAACATATGGACTCACTAGTCAGATACGTCGAGCGGCTACATCCATCCCCGCCAATATCGCCGAGGGGCAGGGGCGACGGTTGAGCAAGGAATTTATTTATTTTCTGGCTAATGCTAGAGGGTCGCTATGGGAGCTGGATACTCATCTCGAAGCCGCCACGCGTCTGGGGTTTTTAAGTGCTGATCAGCAGGGGAAGCTCCAGAATCAAATGGACGAAGTAGGCCGAATGCTAAATGGGTTAATGCGTTCGATCAAGAATTTTCGACCTGCGTCTGTCTAGCATCTAGCATCTAGCATCTAGCATCTGATGTCTCAGATTCGCGTCCTTCCAGATCACGTTGCTAACCAGATCGCTGCCGGCGAGGTAGTTGAACGCCCCGCTTCGGTTGCGAAAGAACTAGTTGAAAATGCAATCGATGCGGGGGCCACACGTATCACCGTTGACATCGAGGCCGGGGGCCGAAGACTACTAAAGGTTTCAGACGACGGCCATGGCATGGTTCGCGATGACGCAGTGCTGGCCTTCGAGCGTCACGCAACCTCGAAGATTAGTAAGTCTGAAGATCTCGCGAGTATCGCAACGCTTGGATTTCGCGGCGAAGCGTTAGCGTCAATCGCATCGGTAGCGCGTGTCGATCTCACCACTCGAACCGAAGACGGGTCGGCAGCGACCCGCGTCACGATAGAAGGTGGCAAGATGCGCGACGTTAAAGACGCGGCGCATCCCCGGGGCACAACCATCGTCGTGCGCGATCTGTTCTTCAACGTTCCTGCCAGGCGCAAGTTCCTGCGGTCAGAGGCGACCGAGAGTTTTCATCTCACGAACCTGGTTACACACTATGCCCTGGCCCATCCTGAAATCGCTTTCACACTAACAAATAACGGTCGGGAAGTGTTGCGAGTTACGCCCGCAAATGACTTGCGCGAACGCGCATACCAGGTTTTTGGTTCCGAGTTTCTCGACAACCTGCTCGAGGTGAACGGAGGCCATGAACGAATCGCGCGGGTTAGTGGTTTCGTTTCGGCCCCGCGTGACAGGCGCACCTCTCGCGATGCGCAGTACTTGTTTGTGAACGGTCGCTTCGTTCGCGATCGTTTGATTGGGCGGGCTTTGTCTGAAGGGTATCGTTCAATTCTTCCGCATGGAGTTTATCCGGCGGCGTTATTGTTTATAGATATTCCCCTCGAAGAAGTTGATGTCAACGTTCACCCGGCTAAGACGGAAGTGAGATTTCGTCGCGCGCCTGCCGTGGCGGATGCAGTGCGCGATTCAGTCCGCACTGCTCTTGCCAGCGCCGGTTACATGCGGGCCGAGGCGAAAGATGAGGTGCGCGAATCGGAAACAAGGGGTGAATCCGCCGCCCAGAGCGAACGACCAGCGACGATGTCAGCAGCTGCGAGCGAAGCCCCAAGTGATACCCACGCGGCCACTCAATTCCCGAATCAATCTCCACCGGCAACTCTGCCGTCCTCCGACAGTCATCAAAGCCAGTCGCATATTGAATTCGCTTGTGAACCAACGGATGACGATGAAGGCTTGAATTCTGAAAGACGGGCGCAAACTTCAAAATCAGAAACCGCACGTGGCCTCGATGCGATCTTGCGAGATGCGATTGCGACTGAATCTCCCACCCCTGATCCGCAATCTGCAATCTCCAATCCGCAGTTGGCGGCTGGGGGCGTCAGTCCCACCGTGTCGGATGGAGTAGAGGCCGCCGTTGGGTTGCCACCTCTCAATTCCGCTTCCAAATTCGCACGCGAGGTCGCAGTTGAGTCGCTCTCGAACAACATTCGTCCACTCGGACAGCTCGACGAAAGTTTCATCATTGCTACCGACAACGACGGCCTGCTGTTGATCGACCAACATGTGGCGCACGAACGCGTATTGTTCGACAAGTATCGCGCGCTTGAATCGAAGCGACTCGCCGAGTCGCAAAATCTTTTGATCCCCGAGACGTTTGATTTGACTCCCGCTCAGGCAGTCGTCTTCGACGCGATAGCCACTGAGCTGGAGCACTATGGTTTTGAAGTAATGAGACTGTCGGGGCGCACTGTCGCGATCAAGGCAACGCCTGCTGATCTGCCTGCCGGCGAAGCACGCAACATGTTGAAGGAGCTTCTGGAAACTGTTGATGCGGAAAAGAAGGGAAGCGCGCGCGAAACCCTACGCGATGACATCGCGGCCTCGCTGGCCTGTCACGCCGCAATTAAAGTCAACATGCCTTTGACGCCGGAGAAAATGCGCTGGCTGATTGATCGACTGTTAAAGACGTCTTCGCCTACAACCTGTCCCCACGGCCGCCCGGTAATTCTGCGCCTAGCCACTCGCGACATCCTGAAGGGTTTCCACCGAATCTAGGGGGCGACCTCACTCCACCGCTATTTACTTACGTTCGCCGACGTTTCTTCCGCGAGTTTCTTGACGATCTCACGAGCAGCAGCTGCATTTCCAAAGTTGGGATCAATTTCCAACGCTTTCTTATATGACTCGAGCGCCTTCGCCTTATCACCCTTCTTCAGCTGAAACTCTCCCACACTGTCATATAGGTTGGCCTCTTTTGGGTATAGCTGGATCGCCACTTTCAAAATCGCGATGGCATCGTCGACCATGCCGACCCCCGCGAGCTGATAAGCAACGTTATTCAAACCTCCGGCGCTGGCCGGACCGTTTGGATTCGGGTTAAGAGCTGCTGACTTCTTTAAAGCAGCAATCGCAGCTGCCTGATCTTTATTCAGGATAGATGTTACGCCGGCCATAAAGTTCGTAAGTGCAGCTTCCGGGTAAAATTCAACCCCAAGCTGACTCGTCTTAGCAGCCTTCGCGCGCTCCCCACTTAATACAAACTGACGCGTCAGACTAAAGAGGTCATCAACAAGACTCGGATAGACGGTTACTCCGGCGAAGTTTTGCCGCAGGGTCCTGGCAACAGCGTCAAGATCGGTATCAGGCATGAGCCACAGTTGGCGCACATATTCCGAGTTGGATTTGTTCCAGTCCCGCGCCATCGCGCTCACGATCGTTTCAAAGGACTCCGTGAAACGCATCTCTTTGGGAATGCTGGCATCGTCTTTGGTCAAGGCAATGTAATCCTCGAAAAACGCGAGCCCGCCTTTGGCTGGGTAAGAATTAAGAGCACTCGGGCCATTCTTCATTCTCAGGCGTTGGGCCATGTAGGAACCGACTTTAGTAAATGCGTGCTTCGAAACCGGGTGAACACCCTCGCGTATCCTGGTCGATGCTTCCTTTGGATTCGATTTAAGTGACTCAGCATCGACGGCGGAGTTAAAGGCTGAAAAAGCTTCGGCGATTTCTTTGTCATCCGTCGCCATTCCTTTCTGAGTACGCTCAAAGTTCGCCAAGCCGTAATCAAACGTCGCTTTCATGGCTTCCGCCATCGCAGCGTTCAGTTTGTCAGACGAGTAAATGTTCGTATCCACAGGCGTGCCCGTCAGCAATTGAAACAAACGCTCCACATAAGTGCCCGGATTTGAGCCTTCAAAATTTACACCTACGGCAATTGCTAATCTTTGCGCGGGCAGAATATAGAGCAGCGTTCGCGTCTCCTGTTGACCGCCTGAATGCACCAGCATGTAGCGGCCGTTGTATGGAGTTGTCTCCCAACCCATCCCGTAGTTAGTTAATCGACCCGCGCGCGTGCTCATCGAAGTCGCCATCGCATTCAATGTGTCGCCTTTAAGAAGTTTTCCCCCGATAACGCCTTTGGCAAATTTCAACATGTCAGGAACGGTGGAGCGCGTGCCGCCTCCGCCAAAGCGGCTGCTGATATCAATGAACTCTGAATTTTTTATTTTCCCGTTTACGAGTTGATAACCACGGACGCGATTCGGGATGACTTCAAGCGGATCGTCCATACGAGTATCGTTCATGGCCAGCGGTTGCCATACGTTTTGACGCATATACTCGCCAAACGACATACCACTCGCTGCTTCGACGATTGCGCCCAGCAGGTTGTAGCCGTAACTGGAATAGCTATAACGTGTGCCGGGCTCCGCGACCAGATCGAAGTTCTCAAAGATAGCGATGGCTTCGCGTGTGGTCTTGTGCGTCTTGATATGAAGCTCATTTTCGGGGTTCTTATAGTGACTAATTCCACCGACATGCCCCAGCACCTGTCGCACGGTCACGGGCCAATCTTTCTTAGGAAAGTAAGGAACGTAAGTTTGAACCTCTGCATCGAGATCGATCTTGCCCTTGTCAACCAGTTGCAAGACAGCAAGCGCGGTCATAGGTTTCGATACCGACGCCAGGCGATAGGCGGATTCTGCCCTCGCCGGCGACTTATTCTCAAGATCTGCGTAACCGAAGCCTTTAACCCAAACGAAATCATTCTTCATAAAGCCGATGGTCAGCCCCACGGTTTTGTCGAGCGCCATTTGCTTGAGCGCAAATGCTTCGAAGCGCCGGATCGCCGCGCTGTATTGGCCGGCTGCTTTGGCAGTGCTACGCGCCTTAACCGGTTTCGGTCGTTGAGCGAGCGCAGACTGATGAGTCAGGAGAGAAACGTTCAGCAGCAACGCGAACATCAAGAGACGCGCAAGCTTCTTCATTGTGAAACCTCCGGAAAGGCAAAGTGGTAATAAAATGGAATCGCAGTCGACAGTAGGACGCTCAAAACTCAGCGAGCGTTAACACCCTTAGTTGGAAGTGTGAACAAGCTTTAAGGCCGCGTCACACTTGAGGAGATGGCGCACTATACATCCGGCGTGGTTGATATTGCCAGTTAGAACGAGCCCAAGGTGTCTCCAGTTAGGAAAATCAAAAACGATCCGCGAAGTACACTAAATATCACGAAAACGCTTCCGTGCCGGTTCGTGTAATTCATCAATTGCTTTTCTTGTTACCGGCAATCGATTACAGTTGGGCTAAGGTTTCCATCACCATGTCCAAATCAGACAGATCCGGCAGCACCGCGTCGGGTTTGCACTCAAGTAGTTCTTCGACGCTGTAGAAGCGGCCGGTATTAACCGCAAGTGAGCGGGCGCCGAAGTGTTGCGCGCATTGAATGTCGTTCGGTGTGTCACCGATGACGATGAATTGATCGGGGGAGAAATCCGTCTCCAGGTGTTTGCGAATTCGCTCGGCGGCGAGAGTGGGAAGGTCGCGGCGGTCGTGCGACTCATCGCCAAACGCGCCCGGCAGCGGAAAGAACTCAGCCAGCCCCATCAACTCCATCTTCAACCAGGCTGCCGGCTCAATGTTTCCAGTTAGCAAAGCCGACTGGTATCGAGGATGATCCGTCACCGCCTGCAACACTTCACGCACTCCGGGCAGAATCTCAAATACCGGCTCACCGTTGCCAGTAAACTTATGCATCGCCTTCATGTAGCTCTCGCGCAAGTCGTGCACGCGCTCGCGAATGTGTTCGTGTGTGAACCCTTCGTGTTTTAAAGCTTCGCCGACGATTTGTAGATCGGTCATGCCGGACACTTTCATTTCCGGCAAGCGGCCCGAGGTTCCAAACACTTCTTCCAACATCGGAATCGTGTAGTCCTTGAACGAGCCAACCTTGGTAGAACGTATTAATGTTCCATCGATGTCCCACAGGAGGATACGTAAGGATGAAGGATGAGGGATGAAGGATGAAGGCGGCTCTAACTCCGAATCCATTGAATTCGCTAGAGAGTTGTCCTGACGTGTTGTTTCATCCTTCATCCTTCCGCCTTCATCCTTTCATTCGATCACGGCCAGCACATCGCCGGCATTCACCGTCGCGCCTGACTCTGCATTAATTGAAGCGACTACACCTTGCTTAGGCGACTTCAACTCGTTCTGCATTTTCATCGCTTCCACTACCATAATGCCGGCGCCGACCTCAACTGAAGCACCCACTTCGACCAGAACGCGTACGACCTTGCCGGGCATCGGCGAGACTATTTCTGCGGCGCCGTGCCCATGACCGGCAACGTTCTGAGCGCTGCGAAGACGCTTTGGATCGATGACCGTGATGTCGTACGTACGCCCGCCAATTACTACTTCAAACTTTCCCGCACCGCGTTTTGGGTTTACCCGACAGCGATACACTTTCGTGCCTTCGATAAACAGGTACACTCCACCCGGTTGTTGCCGAACATCCATCTCGTAACGGCGACCGTCAATCTCGGCGGTGACGCGGCGATGGGCGACATTCAACGAGAGATCATGTTGGCTGTCTGCAATTTGCGCTTTCAGTTTCATCCTGGACGATTAGTTACTACTTCGTGCCGTTTCGTGTGATTTCGTGGATCTCTTCCTGGGCGGCCATTAACACGATCCACGAATAGTCACGAAGTGATCATCTCGGCACCGCAGGCCCGAAGGGCCGATAGTCAATAGCCACGACCGTAAGGTCGTGGATTGGGCGCGAGAAACCGTTGAGGCCCGAAGGGCCGGCACCCAGTTTCTCCGACTAAATATTCTGTCGCACCTTCGGCGCTCAGCCCTTGGAGATGCATCAATCCACGCCCTTACGGGCGTGGCTATTAACTGACGGCCCTTCGGGCCTTTCACTTTCGCTTGCTGAGTCGAATCGACTGCCGTTCGGCGTTAAAACGATCCACGATTACTCGAAATGTCACGAAGTGATTCGGTTGCTATCGCTCGCGGTTCGGTATCTGCCGACCCAGAACGCGACCCGACATCTTCCAACGGCTCTCAACATCGCCGCTAGACGGACGACTAGCGGAAGCTGCTCGTTGCTGCTGCGTGTACTGAAGAGCAGCGACAATCAGTGCCACATCACGTTCGCCGGTGTTGTCTGCCGCGCCCGCCGTGGCCCGTGTTTCCCGACGCTCGTAAAACCTCGAGATAAATCCTGTGTCGAGGCGACCGGCCGTGAACTCTTCATCGCGAACAATATCGCGAAAGAACGGAAGCGTAGTTTTGATTCCGGAGATTTCGTATTCATCGAGAGCCCGCCGGAGCCGGTCAACTGCTTCATCTCGGGTGCGGCCCCACGCGGCGAGCTTAGAGATTAACGGGTCGTAGTGAATCGACACTTCGGAATTCATTTCGACGCCGCTGTCATCGCGTATGCCGGGCCCAAACGGAACATGCAGGTAGCTGATCCGGCCTGGAGAGGGAAAGAAGTTGTTCTCCGGATCCTCAGCATAGATGCGGCACTCGATTGCGTGACCGCGCCAGCGGACATCCTCCTGACGAATTGAAAGCGGAGCGCCGTTGGACACAGTGATTTGCTCGCGCACCAAATCAATTCCGGCAACCAATTCCGTGACCGGATGCTCCACCTGCAAACGTGTATTCATCTCGAGGAAATAGAATTCGCGTGTTGCATCAGCCACCAAAAACTCAACAGTCCCGGCGCCGGTGTAACTTACAGCCCGTGCAAGTTTAACTGCAGCCTGCCCCATCTTTTCCCGGAGCGACGCGTCGTTGATTGGTGATGGACACTCTTCAATCACCTTCTGGTGCCTGCGTTGAATAGAACATTCGCGTTCGCCAAGGTGGACGACATTACCGTGCGTGTCCGCGAATACCTGTATCTCGATGTGGCGGGGACGTTCCACGACTTTTTCGAGATACAGTGAATCGTCGCCGAATGCGCCGGCAGCTTCCGACTTCGCATTATCGAATGCTGAGCGCAGTTCCCGGGCCGTCGTAACCTGGCGCATGCCCTTGCCACCGCCGCCTGCGGAAGCCTTGAGCATAACGGGATAGCCAAACTGTTCCGCAAGACGTTCCGCTTCAGCGACGGAACTTACCGGCTCCACTGTTCCAGGAACGATCGGCACGCCGGCATCTAACTGCTGCGCGCCGCGCGCTGGTCTTTGATCCCATTACGCGCATCGCTTCCGCAGGTGGGCCAATAAAAACCAAACCTGCTTGCGTCACAGCGTCAGCAAAGTCCGCATTTTCGGCGAGAAATCCGTAGCCCGGATGAATCGCTTCAGCGTTGGTTTTTTTGGCGGCGTCAATAATGGCGGGGATGTTCAGGTAGCTTTGAACGGAGGCTGCTGGACCGACACAAATAGCTTCATCAGATAGCCCCACATGGACCGACTCTGCGTCTGCATCCGAATAGACCGCAACCGGCGAGATGTTGAGGTCGCGGCAGGCGCGGATGATGCGCACAGCAATCTCACCGCGATTAGCAATCAGGATCTTCTTAAACATGGAATACAGGAAACAGTAAACAGTAGACAGCAAACAGTGAATAGCAAAAGGCGATGACATGATTGACGAGGAAGACCGCCGCTAGTCAAACTGAGATCGGAGTACGCGTGATGCGCTTAGTAGGAGGTTTGCACAAAAAGTCCTTAACGAGTAAGAGGTCAACCAGTTGACGTCTTGCTTCGTGTTAATTCGTGGATCGTCTTTAAGCGCAACACCAAAAATCGATCCACGAATTAACACGAACTAACACGAAAACAGGACGCGTCTTTCCAAATAAAATCCCCTCGCCAACATTGCGAGAGGGGAATTCAGGAATCAGCAGGATTTAAAGACTTAAGGTTTGACGGACTTCGTTTTCGCGCTCGTCGCGCCGGCACGACGCGGCATGCTGGTAGTTGTATAGACAACGCCGTCAATGATTATTCCATCGTCGTCAGTGCCGAGTTGCTTGTCAGGACCTGGCAGACGCAGCTCGTAATTCGTAAAGGATAGACTCTCGTTCAGCGAGTCGTCCGTATCGAGCGACGCGTTGCGGATGACCGCGCCTCGCAACCTTTGCGGTTTCTTTGTAGGAACGGCTGCTACTTCTGCACTGGCTTTATATTCTGCCCCTTCGATCTCTCGAAGAAGTGCGGCTATCGAGCCATCAGGATCCGGAAGCCGCTTCAGGTCTTCTTTATGGGAGGGAAACGTGCCAAATTCCTGCTTGTACTGAAACGAGAGCCGGTCAAACCCATAACGGATCGCCTTGGTTCCGGCTTCAATCCCGTCGTTGCGCTGCTCAAGACGTTCGGGAACGGTCACGCCAATCAAACCCAGAATCATCAGTGGTACGGCCGCCGAGGCAATGAAACCTCGACGCGCATAGCGCAAGCCGCAATAGCGATCGGGCGACTCCTTGACTGACTGGTAAAGTTTACGGCTACCGAAGAAGACCAACAGGGCTACTGGAATCGAGATCCACTTAAGTTGCCACGCTGCCGTTTCCGCGGCCGCCACCCATTTCCAGGGGGCAAACGCAACTTCGCGAACGAGTGCGAATGCTTCGGTGTAGGTTTTTGATGTTGGAATGTTTTGTGCGAAAGAATTGACCGTTTGCACTACCAGGACCAGCACCATCAGCGATCCGCTGACGGCGAGCACTAAGGCGCGCGCATAGGATGGAAGTTCGTGTGCGGGGCGGGGAAGCGGTTCACCAACAGACCGTGCGCCGCAGGCACAGCCAAGACTCCAGTCGCCGGTTGTTTTCGAGCCGCAACAGGGGCAGATCGTCACGTCTTAGTACCTCGGATGAAAAGCAGATCTCAAATTTGAAGTCCTTCGGGGTGCTGCCTAACCAGCCTTGTGTACCAATTGCTGTTCAGCTCGTCGTTCAGGCCCGGCATTAGATGCGGAAAGCGCGGTCTGCGCTTCGTCTTTATTGGCCTCGGTCTTAACTTTATTTAACTCACGCCACGTGTGATACATGCGGTGCGCAAAGGTCCAATAAGAACCGACCGCGAGTACCCACAGTACTGCCGGCATTCGATTAGCTAAGAAATTTGTCGAACCCGGATGAGTGCTTAGAGCTCCAATTATAAAAAGAACCACGCGCTCGGGACGGCGCAGGAAACCAACATCACACTTAGGAATGAGACTTTCGGCCCGGGCGCTCGCGTAGCTTACCATAACTGACCCCATTAGTCCTGCGCCCGCAAGAAAAACGTTAAGAGTGGAATGGAACTCCGTATCGCGCGCATAAAAGACCATCAAACCGACAAAAACGACCATGTCTGAAAGCCGGTCAAGCGACGAATCGAGGAACCCACCGAAGCGTGTGACACGGCCGGAAAGTCGCGCCACCTGGCCGTCCAGCATGTCGAACAAATTGGCAACAATCAGGACGATTCCGGCCCAGAAGAAATAGCCAAAGCCGAACAGCACTCCCGATCCGACATTGATGGCGACGCCGATGACAGTCAGGAAATTTGGATTGATATGCCCATAAGCCAACCACCGCACCATCGCGTCGATGATCCGTTGTCCGGCCCGGCCTATCCCACCCAAAAACATTCGGTTCTCCTTGCGCTCATTATGCCGAAAACGCAACCTGTTTGTAAGTACTCTTCCGAACAGAAGTGGTCCGCAGTCAGCGGAAACTAAGACAGGGTTACGACGTTGCGCCAGGCCCGGTCGCAACCTGATCGTGAATCGTAGTCAGGCGTTTGATTTCAAAGTTTCGCGCGCCGGCAGGAGTGCGAACTACCACTTCGTCGCCCTCTTCTTTTCCCATCAAGCTCTTGCCGACTGGTGACGTAGTTGAGATCAGGCCTTGTTGAGGATCGCTCTCTTCAGGTGTAACCAGCCGGTAGGTCACCTCTTCGTCTTTTTCCGCGTCGAACAAGACGAGTATCGACCCATAACCGGCTTTGTCGCGTGAAATCTTTGAAAGATCGATTGAGGATATCTCACTGATTCTTTGTCGCAACTCTACGATGCGAGCCTTGACGACATTTTGACGATCTAGCGCGGCACGGTATTCGGAATTTTCGCGCAAGTCGCCAAACTCGAGTGCGCGTTTGATCTCCTTGGGTAGGTGAACGCGCAGTTCGGACTCCAGCTCGTCAAGCTCCCCTTGCAGTTTTGCCTTGATGTCAGTCGACAATTAAATACTCACTTTCTCTTAATGCTTGTTAACTCAAGCCGCGCGATGATATCTCGCTTCATCAGCGGCGCCGAATGAAATGCCTGTGTCGCGCGCGGTGCGCACCAGTTGGCCCTCAGCGGGAACTGTTTTGATATTCGCAATGGCCTGACAGATCGGCACTGTAATCACGTCACCCGCCTGCAAGGCCACCATTACGCCATGCTTTCCTTCCACTAATGCACGAACGGCGCATGACCCATAGTTCGTCGCCAGCATTCGATCAAAAGCGTTGGGCCGTCCACCACGTTGCAAGTGTCCAAGGACTACGCAACGCGTTTCTTTGCCGGTCAGTTCCTCCAGGTGCTTCTGGCAGTGACTGCCAATTCCGCCCAGACGTGGAGCGTGATGACGGTCGCCCTTGTCCTGATAAATCAATTCGTGTCCGGCCTCGAGCGCACCTTCGGCAGCAACTACGATGCTGAAATTGCTGCCGGCTTCATCGCGCGCGCGAATTCGGTCGGCAACTGACTGCATAGTAAAAGGGATCTCGGGAATCAGAATTACGTCGGCGCCACCGGCGATACCGGAATGCAGCGCAATCCATCCGGTATTGCGGCCCATCACTTCCAGAATCATCACACGTTCGTGCGATTCCGCAGTTGTGTGAAGTCGGTCGAGCGCGTCTGTCGCAATGTCGAGGGCGGTTATGAATCCAAACGTCAGTTCCGTGCAAGCCAAATCGTTGTCGATGGTTTTGGGAACACCAACGACTGGCACGCCGCGCTTATCGAATTCCATGGCGATGCCCAAGGTGCCTTCGCCGCCGAGGACCACCAAAGCTTCAATTCCAAGCCGGTTCAGATTGTCTACCGCTTCGCTATAGACGGCTTCCGGCTTTAAGGGAATTCCCTCTTTGGTGATTTCGACGAACCTCCCACGATTACGTGTGCCGAGGATTGTTCCACCGCGGGGAAGTAGACCTCTGACATCAGCTGTGCCAAGCGGCCGCGTTTGAGGTTCACCCAATAATCCTTCGAAACCGTCTTCGATCCCGATGACCTTCATTCCATACTGGCCGCTCGCAGTAGTTACTACTGCACGAATAACAGCGTTGAGGCCTGGAGCATCACCACCGCCAGTTAATATTCCAATGGTTTTGTACATAACCTTAAACAGTTTGGGGTTTCGAGTTTCGAGTCTAAAGTTCAGAGTTCAGAGTTTGGAGTTTCGAGTTCAGAGTTCAAGTTCAGAGTACAAGCTTTAGCTTGCTGTCTTCGTAGCAACGTAAAGGTTACTCTGAACTCGAAACTCTGAACTCGAAACTCCAAACTCTGAACTCTGAACTCGAAACTCGATAGCGCATCCTTCTTAAAACTGCTCGGATAAATCGCACGTGGCGGACGCTTCAGGCATAGAGGAATCCTTCCTTTGCGAGATTCACTTACTGTTTAGTTGGGGGCGATTACGGCTCTAGAGTAATGAATAGTAGATAAGAGTTCAACCTTCACGCCACCACGCTAATAAACGGGCAACGTTAAGGTTTTGCGAACGTTAAAGAAAGATGATGGTTGACCCTCCGATGTCGCTCGCGTAGCATGTTTCACATATCACCGCGCCCCCAAAGTTCTTTTCCCGACTGGCATAAAGGGCGTTTCAACTGTGGAAATCGACGACGACGCAAAAGAGATTGTTCGAGAGATTGGGACCGCAATCAACGAGTCGGTGGAAAACTCGTCGAAGGTGGCTGAAGCTATCGAACGGCTGCGCGATGCAGGCTACGAAATGGAGTTGACCTTACGACTCGAAATCGGCTTGCGGCCTCATGCGGGCGATGAAGACGGCGAAGCGCGCGACACGACGCTCGATCTTACAGACGAGGACGTGCAGGTGCTGCAGCGCATGAAGATTCGCATCGACCCAGAAGAAAAGCTCTGACTTCAACGGCGACTCTTCCTTAGCCGGAGAAATCCGATTTTCCATTTATCATTTCAAATATTTCAAATTTCTCATTTGCCATTTGTCATCTCCAGGGCAATATGACTACTACCGCTGTCTGAAATGGAAAATGAAAAATGAAAGAAATGATAAATCAGAGTTCCCAACGTCGGTAATTGATCCCTCCTCAGTTGGCGCAGCTTTCACCCCTGTGATATCTTGACTGGCTTTTAATCCAACCAGTTTTACTGCCTTCAACAGGCTCAGGAAGAGGAGTACAAAAAGAAAGTATGGCTACGCCCAGCAGTCCTAACGGCACCACGAACGGCCAACCGTCCGGCCGTGTCGTGCAAATTATCGGCCCGGTCGTTGACGTCGAATTTGAAGAGAAACACCTGCCGCCAATTTACCAGGCCCTGAGAATTGTTTCTGAGGGCTTCGACGTTCCTACACCTATCGATTTGATCGCGGAAGTGCAGCAGCATCTTGGCGAAGGTCGCGTGCGCACCGTTTCCATGCTGCCGACAGACGGCATGGTCCGTGGTATGAAGGCGATCGACACCGGTGGCCCAATCACAATGCCTGTGGGTGAAGGTACTTTAGGCCGCGTGCTCAACGTCATCGGTCAACCGGTGGATAACCTGGGCGAGGTTCAGCACACCGAACGTTATCCCATCCATCGTCACGCGCCATCGTTTGAAGAGCAGTCGACTGAGCTGCAGATGTTTGAAACGGGAATCAAGGTCATCGACTTGATTCAGCCCTTCGTGCGCGGCGGCAAGATCGGCTTGTTCGGCGGCGCCGGCGTGGGTAAGACAGTAATCGTGATGGAGTTGATCAACAACATCGCGAAGGCCAGATCCGGTTTCTCCGTTTTCGCGGGCGTGGGCGAACGAACGCGTGAGGGCAACGACTTGCTGCGCGAGATGGTTGAGTCTCAGGTCATCCAGTTTGGTGAAGCGTTTAATAAACACTTTCATGACACTGGCGAATTCGACATGACCAAGGTAGACAAGAGCACGCTGGGGCAGTCAAAGGTGGCGCTGATCTATGGCCAGATGACTGAACCTCCCGGCGCACGCTTGCGGGTCGCACTCTCGGGGTTAACCGTGGCCGAGTATTTCCGCGATAAGGGCCTCGACGTACTGCTCTTCATCGATAATATCTTCCGCTTCACGCAAGCTGGTTCGGAAGTATCGGCGCTGCTCGGACGAATGCCTTCAGCCGTAGGTTACCAGCCAAACCTGGCGTCGGAGATGGGCGAGATGCAGGAGCGCATTACTTCGACGAAGACCGGATCCATCACTTCGATTCAGGCGGTCTACGTGCCCGCCGACGACTACACTGATCCGGCGCCGGCCACAACCTTCGCGCACCTTGATGCTGTCACAGCCCTCTCCCGACAGATCGTGGAGCTGGGAATTTATCCGGCGGTTGACCCGCTATCGTCTTCGTCGCGAATTCTCGATCCGCGTGTGATCGGCGAGGAGCATTACAACACTGCGCAGGACGTGAAGCGGGTGCTGCAGCGTTATAAGGACTTGCAGGACATCATCGCGATCCTGGGTCTCGACGAATTGTCTGATGAAGACAAACTGATCGTTTCGCGTGCGAGGAAAGTTCAGCGCTTCTTCTCGCAGCCGTTCTTCGTAGCCGCTCAGTTCACCGGTCTGGAAGGGAAGTATGTGAAGCTGGAAGACACGATTAAGGGCTTCCGCGAAATTGTTGACGGCAAGCATGACGATCTGCCGGAACAAGCGTTCTACATGGTCGGCACGATTGAAGAAGCTGTCGAAAAAGGAAAGACAATCGCGCAGTAAGAAATAAGGATGAAGGATGAAGGATGAAGGATGAAATAAGGCGTAGTTAAACCCTGGCGTTGCTCGCTAGTGTTCAGTTCATCCTTCCGCCTTCATCCTTCATCCTTTACTAGTTATGGCCCAACTCGAATTAGAAGTTGTTACACCAGAGCGGCGCGTACTGGCGGAGCCGGTTGATATGGTCACGGTTCCCGGGCTCGGCGGTGAATTGGGTATTCTGCCCGGGCACACGCCACTAATTTCACAACTACAGACGGGCGTTCTCACCTACACGGCGGGCGGCAAAACGGTGCAATTGCACGTTTCCGGCGGATTCATTGAAGTAAGAGACGATCATGTGTCGGTGTTGGCTGAGGTTGCGGAGCGACCGGAAGAGATTGATGCGGCTCGCGCTCGGCTCGCGCGCGAACACATTGAAAAAGAGTTAAACGCGTGGAGTGGAACTGAAGAAGACTTCGAAAGGGCTCGCGCCAAACTCGAGCGTTCCGTGGTTCGTTTACAACTTGCCGGTCGGCAAGAAATTAAATACCGAGTTTCTTTTAAAGTTTCGAGTTCAGAGTTTCGAGTTCAGTTTAGTTTCGAGTTCGAAGTTTGGAGTTCCGATTTCGTTTCCCGGGTTAGCTCATGTTCAGACAGGTACGAACGACCAACTCCAAACTCAAAACTCTGAACCCTAAACTCTGAACTCTAAACTCGAAACTCCGAACTCGAAACTCCGAAACTCGAAACTCTGAACTCGAAACTTTAAACTCCCTTTATCGCTGCGCGCATCTCACGCACTGCAGTTTCCAATCCTACAAAAACCGATCGCGCCACGATGTTGTGGCCGATGTTGAATTCCAACACCTCGGCGATCCCCGCCACAGCGCCTACGTTCCTATAAGTTAGGCCATGTCCGGCTGCGATCAATAGACCGTACTGCGTTCCCAGCGCCGCGCCCTCGCGCAACCTCCGCAGCTCCTGGCCGACATGCAGAGCGCCTTCTCCATGCATTCCACGCGATCCGATTGTCGCTTCGGCGTAAGCCGCCGTGCACAATTCGATCTGTTGCGCATTAACTTCGTGCGCGGCCTCGATCTGTGTCGGGTCCGGATCGATGAACAAACTTGCGAGTATCCCCGCTTGCCTTAGACGGCTAACCGTAGCGCGCACGATTGCAATATTACCTTTCACGTCGAGACCGCCTTCAGTGGTTATTTCTTCAGCCGTTTCCGGCACCAACGAGACTGCATCAGGACGCACCTCGAGCGCGATCCCTAACATTTCTTCAGTCGCCGCCATTTCCAGGTTCAGATAAGTAGTAACGGTTTCGCGAAGGATCTTTACATCTGAATCCTGGATATGCCGCCGGTCGCCGCGCAGATGAATGGTGATACCGTCGGCTCCAGCCTGCTCGCACAGCATTGCCGCGGCCACGAGGCTGGGTTCAGGTGCACGACGGGCTTGGCGCACAGTCGCAACGTGATCGACGTTAACGTTTAGTCTGGCGGTCATACTTGTAGGACAGACATTCTTGTCTGTCAGGTTTAGTTTTAGGACAGGCACGAATGCCTGTCCTACACCGCGGTGTCGTGGACCGATCTTATCGCGCGGTCGTAAACTCCGCGACGTGCCTGTTGGCGTATCCTTCCCACCTCGGCAAGCATGGCGACGCTGTCACTCATCACGTTTACCTTGCTGCCCTCAGCGTGGTCCCAACGCACTGGGATCTCTTTAAGTCGAAGGCCCGCTCGATAGGCTACATACAGTAACTCAACATCAAAACCGAAGCGATCAATAGTCGCGCCTTCAATAATTGGACGGCACGCGCGCATCCGAAAGGCCTTGAATCCACACTGCGTATCCCAAAAGGGCAAGCCCGTCGCCAGCCGGACAGCCAGGTTGAACACGCGTCCGCCTTGTTCCCGCCGCCACGGCTGGTGAACACCGATCAAGCTCCGATCAATTGCTCTGGAGCCGAACGCGAGATCACATTGGTCGCCGACGATTGGTTCAACCAGCTTGGGGGTTTCAGTCACGGGCGTTGAGAGGTCCGCATCCATGAAGAGTGCCACGTCGCCTCTTGAAGCCAGGAGTCCTAGTCTGACGGCGCGGCCCTTTCCTAAGTTCGATTGATAGCTGATTACGGACGTGCGCACGGATCCTGAGTCTGCCAACGCCGCCCGCGCCGCCGCAGCCGTATCGTCAGTGGATCCGTCGTCAACTACGATCAATTCGGCGCCCGGGCTGTAGTCATTCAAATAAGCGGAAATGGCGCGCAGCGATTTGCCGAGGCGACCGCCTTCGTTGTACGCGGGAACAACAATTGACAGGGAAACTGGCATCAAAAGTAGCAGCCGAATATAGCATAGTGGCGAAGCCTGCTCTTACGGACTAATGACGGCGCTGTGTTAGAATTCGAGGCAAGCTGGGGTTGTTTCTGGAGTTGTAGTTTTTGTAATTATGTCCAAGCGATTTCTCATCACTGCCTGCGCGGTTATCCTCATCGCTGCTGTTGTTGGCGGCACCATCGGAAGTTCAAGGCGCACACGTCGGAACGTACCCGCGAACACTCAAGCCAACGAGATCGAGAAGGATTACAACGAGGCGATTAACACCATATCCGACGGATATGCCGGCGATATCGACTACGAGAAAGCTACGCAGGCTGCCATCCAGGGAATGCTGTCTACGCTCGATCCGCATTCGATGTATTTCCCGTACAGCGAGTTTAAGAAGCTGCAGGAAGATCAGGGTTCCAGGTTTTATGGGATTGGCGTAACTATCGTGCAGCATCGTGACGGAGTTTATGTGCAGTCGGCAGTTGAGGGCACGCCGGCAGGCCGCCTGGGGCTCCGTTATGGCGACCGAATTGTAGAAGTAGATGGGCAGGACGCGCGCGATTGGAGCAGCGAACAGGTTTCGAAAAAGGTACGTGGACCACAGGGAGTGCCAGTCACCCTCAAAGTGGATCGAGCAGGATCCGAAGCGCTCCTGGACTTCACCATTATCAGAGATTCCGTGCCTCTGCCATCGATTCGTAACGCATACATCGTGCGTCCCGGCACCGGCTACGTGGGGCTAACCGGCGGTTTCCAGTCAACCAGCGACGAAGAGTTGCGCGAGGCGATTAAGAAACTGAAAAGCGATGGCATGCGACAGTTGATCCTGGATATGCGCGGCAATCCCGGGGGCCTGCTCAATCAGGCAATAGATGTTGCCAGCGAATTCTTGCCGCGCGGTAAAGTCGTAGTCTCGGTAAAGGGACGCACGGATTACAGCGATCCAATTGTTTACAAATCAAGCGGGTCTAATCCGGAAGACGTTCCGTTGGTAATTCTGATTAACCGAGGTTCGGCGTCTGCATCAGAGATTGTTGCCGGCGCGATACAGGATCACGGCCGTGGATTGATCGTTGGCGAAACAAGTTTCGGAAAAGGTCTGGTCCAGCACGTCTTTCAGTTGCCGTTCAACACCGGACTGACTCTAACAACCGCACGTTATTACACGCCCTACGGTCGATCCTTGCAGCGCGATTATTCGAGTGGCTCGCTTTATGATTACTACACGCGGCATGAAGAGGAAGCGAACCCTGGTTCGCCTGCGCCGGGTGCAAAGAACAATGGATCACCACTAGCGCAGGCCGCGGCGCCGGCTCAGTCCCAAATGGGCCCGCCAATTAAGACTGCTGCCGGCCGGGTGTTCTACGGTGGCGGCGGTATAACACCGGATATCGACATAAAGCCGCTGGCATTTTCACCGGTGCGTAATCGCATTGCTGAATCGGCATTTCAATTTACGCGCAGACTGGCGGCCGGGTTGGTTCCTGGCTTGGAAAGCTACAAGGTTGAGCAGGTCCAGTATGGGAAGAACCCGAAAGGGGCGGAGTACCCCATAAACGAACGCGTGCTGGAGGCGTTCCGCAATTTCGTGCGCACGGACGTAGAGTCACAACTTACTGTGGCCCACCTCGAAGAAGATCCGGACTTTGTTAAGTTACGGCTTAGAGAAGAGATCGTGACGGCTGCGTTTTCACTTGATGCCGGCGTCCGTGTTCTGCTGGACAGCGATCCGCAGGTGCTACGCGCGTTGGAAGCCCTGCCCGATGCGAAGCGTTTAGCGGAGATGGTGCGAGGCGGAACATCCGCCGGCTGAAAGCGCGAGATGCTAGATGCTAGATGCTAGATGCTAGATGCTAGATGTTAGCTTCTAGATGTTAGATTCTAGAACCAAGTAAGCACCTCGCTCTTGCGTCCAACATCCAACAACTAGCATCTAGCTTCCAGCATCCAGCATCCAGCATCCAGCATCTCAGCATCTAGCATCCAGCATCCAGCATCCAGCATCTAGCATCCAGCATCCAGCACAGCATCAGCATCCAGCATCCAGCATCCAGCATCCAGCATCCAGCATCTAGCATCTAGCATCTAGCATCCAGCAACTAGCATCCAGCATCTAGCTATCAATCACTCGCGCTATCACACACTTCAAATAATAGGTTTCCGGAACACTGAATAAGATGGGATGGTCGCTGGCCTGCGTCCGTTTCTCAATCATTTGTAAACGGCGATGCGAATCCTTCGCGGCTTCGGCGATTAGTTTGAGAAACAACTCTTCAGACATGTGATACGAACAGGTGCAAGTGATCAGCACGCCGCCGGGATTCAACAGCTTCAACGCACGTAAATTGATTTCTTTATAACCCCTCGCAGCCGCGCTTACGCTCGCGCGATTCTTTGCGAAGGCCGGCGGGTCCAGCACGATCGTGTCAAACCGTTCGCCGGCGGCTTCCATCTCACGCAACGCATCGAAAACATTTGCCTCGCGGAAATCGATATTAGTTGCCTTGTTGATCTCGGCATTCCGGCGAGCGGACTGTATGGCGTCGGTTGAGATATCAATGCCGGTAACGCTTTCGCAAACGCCGGCGAGATGAAGCGCGAAAGCTCCATTGAAGGTAAAGCAATCGAGTGCGCGGCCATGCGCGAGTGCGCGGGCGGCAATCCGGTTCTCCCGCTGGTCCAGGAATGAACCTGTCTTTTGGCCCAAGAGTGGTGACACGACGAAACGAATACCATGCTGCAGTATTTCAAATTCGCCTGGCGCGTCGCCGAAGATTGTGCCAGTCACCAGGTCCAGACCTTCGTGCTGGCGCACGCGCACGTCGTTTCTCTCGACAATCGCACGCGGTTGAAACTCTTCAACCAGCAGTTCCGTTAACAGTGGCTTAATTGCGTCTGACCCCTGCGAGAGGGTTTGCAGAACTAAGACATCGTCATAACGGTCGAGAATCAGTGAGGGAAGCAAATCACCTTCGGAGTAAATGAGGCGATAAGCATTAGTGTCTGAAGTGATCCCGCCGCGCCTGTCAACCGCTTCTCGAATTCGCCGGCGCCACCACTCACGATCTATAAGTTCGTCAGTAGTAGTCAAAAATCGCAAAGCAATCTGTGAAGAATCGCTATAGAAGGCTTGCCCAACGAAGTTTCTATTCTGATCACGGCAGTGACAATGGAACCGGCCTCAGCGCCTTCAACGCCTGAAACGTCGCTGCGGTAAATCCACAGATGCCCGCCACGAATTCGATCGGCGCCACGCTTTGTTACGGTTACTGTGTTCATAAGCGAGCGCCGAATCTATCACAGTGAATATTCAGGCCCGAAGGGCCGCTAGTTAATAGCCACGCGCGTAAGCGCGTGGATCAAGCCGATGAGAATCCTGAGGTCCGAAGGACCGACACCCTACGCATCTTTTCCGTCTGCCGGCCGTTCCGGCCTCACTCTTCATTCATACGCGATCCACGCGCTTACGCGCGTGGCTATTAACTAGCGGCCCTTCGGGCCTGCCGGATGAATGTGTTTCCAGTTCAAGAGTCAACAGCAACTATGTTAGGCTTCGGCTGAATTATTCGACTAAATACACGTAGACCATGACCACAAAGTCAAAGGCCGAAAGACGCACGCGCTTTGAGACTTCATCGGGAATCGATCTCCCGGCCGATTTCAATCCCTCCAACACCGAACCTGTCGAGTACGAAAAGGACCTGAACTCTCCCGGAGACTTTCCTTTTACGCGCGGCATTTATCCAAACATGTATCGCGGCCGGTTATGGACCATGCGGCAGTATGCCGGCTATGCGACTGCCGAAGAATCAAACGCGCGTTATAAATACCTGCTTGCCCAGGGTACCACCGGTCTCTCAGTCGCTTTCGATCTGCCTACTCAGATTGGTTTGGATTCAGATGATCCATTGTCGGCAGGAGAGGTTGGAAAGGTCGGTGTAGCTATCGATTCGCTCGAGGACATGTCTCGACTATTTGAGGACATTCCACTCGATCAGGTTTCTACATCGATGACGATCAACGCCACGGCCGCGACACTGCTGGCGCTCTATCTGGCAGTGGCCCGCCGGCAAAACGTCTCGTTTGACACGGTAAAAGGGACCCTGCAAAACGATATCCTCAAGGAGTACATCGCTCGCGGAACATACATCTATCCACCCCAGCCTTCGTTGCGACTCGTTACGGACACGTTTGCGTATTGCGCGCGCGAAGTGCCCAACTGGAACACTATCTCAATCAGCGGATACCACATACGCGAAGCTGGTTCGACTGCCGTACAGGAAGTTGCGTTCACACTCGCGGATGGAATTACGTATGTCGAGGCTGCGATTAACGCCGGTCTGGATGTTGACGAGTTCGCGCCGCGCATTTCATTCTTTTTCAACGCTCACAACAATTTGCTGGAAGAGATCGCGAAGTTTCGAGCAGCGCGGCGTTTGTGGGCACGCATCATGCGCGACCGCTTCAAGGCACGCGACCCGCGTTCCCGAATGCTGCGCTTCCACACACAGACCGCGGGTTCTTCATTGACCGCGCAACAACCCGAAGTCAATGTGGTGCGCACGACGATCCAGGCGTTAGCTGCCGTCCTCGGTGGCACACAGTCATTACATACAAATGCCATGGACGAGGCCTTAGCCTTGCCGACCGAGAATTCGGCAAAACTTGCTTTGCGCACGCAACAGATAATTGCCTACGAGTCGGGTGTGGCGGACACTGCCGATCCACTGGCAGGCTCTTATGCAATCGAGCACTTGACTAACGAAATCGAGGATCGCGCGTCGAGTTACATTGGGAAGATTGATGCGATGGGCGGCATGTTGCGAGCGATTGAGACCGGGTATGTGCAACGTGAGATTCAGGAGTCGGCCTACCGCTATCAGCGCGCGATTGAAGCGGAGGAGGCAGTTGTAGTTGGCGTCAATCGTTTTCAAAGCGAGGAAGGATCGACTGTACAGACACTGCGAATCGATCCGGCGGTTGAACGAGCACAGATTGAGCGAGTTCGTGCGGTCCGCGAAAAAAGGGACGCCGCGAAAGCAGATAAAGCCCTCGCCCGACTTGAAGACGCCGCGCGGGGAACAGAAAATTTAATGCCAGGGATTCTGGAATGCGTTGAGGCTTTCGCAACGGTAGGCGAGATTAGTAACCGGCTGCGCGTAGTGTGGGGCGAATATCGCGAAGCTGTAACTATGTAGATGTCCTTTTCGTGAAAATTTCGTGGATCGTTTTTTCCGACCTTTGAAAAACCGGATCCACGAACTAACACGAACGCACACGAAAGGACCGTTCGTCAGATTTCGAATAGGTGAAGCATGCAACACCTCCTTGAAGTCAACAACTTAAGAACGCAGTTTCAAACGCGCAACGGACTGGTGCGGGCGGTTGACGGCGTGAGCTTTTACCTTGATCCGGGCGAGGTGCTGGGAGTAGTTGGCGAGTCAGGATGCGGGAAGTCCATTACGGCGCTATCTATCATGCGTTTGATCGCGGATCCGGGAAAGATCGTGGCGGGCGAGATTATCTTCGATGGCAAAGAGCTGCTGAAACTTTCCGACGCGGAGATGCGGCGAATTCGTGGCGACGACATTGCGATGATCTTCCAGGATCCGATGACCTCGCTCAACCCCGTGTTCACAGTCGGCGAACAAATTGCCGAAGCCCTGCGCCTGCATCGCAAGCTCTCGCGAAAAGCTGCGCGAGAAGCAGCGATCGAAGCAATGCGTGAAGTGTCGATTCCGGATGCCGCGCGCCGCATCAACGACTACCCGCATCAATTGTCGGGTGGAATGCGACAGCGCGTAATGATCGCGATGGCGTTGGCTTGTGATCCGAAGCTCCTGATTGCCGACGAACCTACAACGGCGCTCGACGTCACAATCCAGGCTCAGATTCTCGAGCTGCTTGAAGAGCTTCAAAGAAAACGCGGACTGTCCGTGCTCTTGATCACACACGACCTGGGCGTCGTTGCCGAAGTGGCTGATCGGGTTGCAGTGATGTACACCGGCCGCATTGTTGAGGAATCTACCGTGGACGAATTATTCGCACGGCCGAAGCATCCGTACACCGAAGGCTTGCTGCGTTCAGTTCCTAAACTAACCGCCGCTGATGTGGCTAAGAAGGAAAGACTGGAGACGATCGAAGGGGTTGTTCCGAGTCCGACTAATCTGCCGCCGGGTTGCCACTTCGCGCCGCGCTGCCCATACCGCATGCCGCGTTGTACTGAGGAGGAAATACCACTCTACCAACTTGAAGGCGGCGTCAGCGTGCGCTGCGTACTGTTTGATCTGGCCGCGGCCGTCGCTGCCGATCACCAGAGCGCAGCTATAAGTGAAGAGTGAAGAGTGAAGAGTGATGATGAGTGATGAGTGATGAGTGACGAGTGACGAGTTTAGAGTACAAGCTTTAGCTTGCTTTCTTTCGCATCAATGCAACCTAAAGTTCTACTCTGAACTTTTCTCATGCTTGCTTTTCACTTTTCACTCTTCACCTTTCACTAAAGTTTATGACGGAGCAACTTGTTAAAGTGCGCGGCTTGGTAAAACACTTTCCTGTCGAGGGAAGTGATGACGTTGTGCGCGCAGTCGATGGGGTCTCCTTTGACATCTTTGCCGGTGAGACGTTGGGACTGGTGGGCGAGTCAGGCTGCGGCAAATCCACAGTTGGTCGTTGCCTGTTGCGGTTAATCGAACCGACGTCAGGATCAATCCAATTTGAGGGGCGCGATGTCTTGTCGTTTGGAAAAAATGAGATGCGCGAGATTCGCCGACAGATGCAGATCGTCTTTCAAGATCCTTACGCCTCGCTGAATCCACGTATGAAGGTGGGCGACATCGTCGGTGAGCCACTCGTCATTCATAAGATCGGCACGCGTAGCCAGCGGCGCGACCGCGTCGCCGAGTTACTCAAGAAGGTGGGTCTTGATCCTGATTATCGCAAGCGTTACGCGCACGAATTCTCGGGGGGACAGAGACAACGCATCGGAGTCGCCCGCACGCTCGCGCTCAATCCGAAACTAATTGTGGCCGACGAGCCTGTGTCAGCGCTCGACGTTTCAGTCCAGGCGCAAGTAGTGAACCTGCTTCAGGATCTACAGAAGGAATTCGGACTAGCGTACTTGTTTATCTCTCACGGACTCGCGGTGGTCGAACATATTTCTACACGCGTGGCAGTAATGTATCTCGGCAGAATCGTCGAAGTTGCGACTGCCATCGACCTCTACGCAAGTCCATTGCATCCGTACACGCAGGCCCTGCTATCCGCCATTCCCATTCCCGATCCCAAACAAAAGCGCGAGCGCATTGTTTTACAGGGAGATGTGCCAACGCCGATCAATCCACCGTCAGGCTGTCGCTTTCGTACGCGTTGTCCCATCGCGATCGATGAATGCGCGCGCATAGATCCCGAGTTACGCGAAGTTGCGAGCGGCCATACCGTGGCCTGCATACGCGTGCCCGGTTGGGAGACTTCGCCACCGGCGGAACATATACCTATCTCTGTCACTACTGCGTCGAAGGGCAACGGGCATAACAGCGCGGTCCAGTCTCCTGCTGCCTGAAACATCTATCGCGTCGCGCGCGTATCAACGAATCAAGTACCCGAAGTACTAATGGGTTGTCACCCCGGACGGTAGCTGTCTCCCCGTCCTCTAATTACAGGAGGATAAAAATGAGCGATCCGAACACGCAGCCTTTTTCGCCACCACCAACGCCGCCCTCCCCTGCCGGCCCGACCGGTCCGGACATGTCAACCGTGCAAACGCTGACCAGCATTTACTTCGAACCCGGAGACACGTTTGAAGCGTTGCGCGTTCGGCCGAGGTTCCTGATCGCCGGGATCATTACCGTCCTCGCCTTCATGGCTTACTACGCAACGTTTGTCTCGCGAGTAGGGGCCGAAAACATTGCGCGGTCGCAGGCAGAAGCAGGAGGGAATGCCAGTCCTGAGCAAGTCGAGCAGGCTGTGGCGATGCAGACTAGTCCCATCGTCAAGGCCGTGACCTACGCCTCTTTCCCCGTTGTTTTTGCAGTCCTCTTTGCGGCCGGCACAGGACTGTATCTTCTGGGTGTCACCTTGATGGGCAAGTCGATAACTTTCAAGCAGGCGTTGTCGGTGTGGGTATATTCATCGTATCCGCCCACTGTGGTATACGCGCTGATGAATATTATCCTGTTGTTTGTGAAATCTGCCGACGACATCGATCCCTCGGCAATTAACAGTGGTCTCGCACGTGCCAATCCCAGCCTCCTGGTTGATACCAGCACTCAGCCAGTGCTCGCCACCATCCTCGGATCGTTTGATTTACTCGCCTTCTATGGATTGTTTCTAGCAGCTATTGGTCTGAGGAAGATGACCAAGTTGTCTTCGGGTTCCGCATGGGCGGTAGTGCTGGCTATCTGGGTTGTGGGGTCGATCCTTCGAATTATCTTTGCCGTGGCCTCAGGCCGGGCTTATTAACTCAGGGGGCAGGAGTCAGGAGCAAGAGCAGAGAACACTAAGCACTGTAGGAGCAGGAGCAGATCAGACCAAGCTTCTCGACCTTCGCGGCCCACCTGCTCTGCAGTTTGCCTCTGTTCCTGGTTACTCGTACCTGAGTGATTCGATCGGATCCAGCCTCGCAGCTTTCCACGCCGGCCAAATTCCAAATATCAAACCAATACCGACGCTGGCGACGAAGCCGCCGACGGGGGCCCAAAGCGGGACGTAGGAAGGCAGAACAAGTCGCAAAAGAAACGTAAGTAGCCAGCCGATTGTCAGACCAACGAGTCCGCCAAATCCCGTGAGGGTGGCTGCCTCAATCAGGAACTGCCACAGGATGTCGCTGCGACGCGCGCCGATCGCTTTGCGAACTCCGATTTCACGGGTTCGTTCGGTTACCGAAACCAGCATGATGTTCATCACGCCGATACCGCCAACCATCAAGCCGACGGAGGAAATGACGACCATCGCAATGGCAACACCGCTGAGGATCGATCGGAAGCTGCTGAGGAACAGTTCGGCAGTCTGCAAACCAAAATTATCAGGC
This sequence comes from Blastocatellia bacterium, assembly GCA_963786645.1. GTDB lineage: Bacteria > Acidobacteriota > Blastocatellia > Pyrinomonadales > Pyrinomonadaceae > PSRF01. Next base: position 146,684 of record CAWAZW010000002.1, on the reverse strand, counting down.
TTCCCAAACGGCACCTGACGCCGCACGCGCAACATGTCGGTTATCTGGTCCTGCGCTTCATCCATCATCCCCGGCCGTGCCACAGCGAGAATGTAAACATCTTGCGCGGTAGGTTTGAGTTTGCGCGCAACATTAAACGGCATGTAGATGACGGCGTTTTGATCATCTCCGCCGCCACCCAATAGAAACTGCTCACGCTTCTCCAGCACGCCGACCACGCGAAACTCATTTCCGCCGATGCTTAGTTGTTGTCCAACTGCAGAGCCGTAAGGAAAAAAGTCCTGAGCGATGGCGGAGCCGACCACGCACACTTCCTCATTATTGTCGTTTTCAAACTGAGTAAAGAAGCGGCCTTCTCTGACCACCTGTGTCCCCGCGCGCTCAAAATCGGGCAGCGTTCCCTGCAACGCTACGTTAGCCGAAGTTTTACCGGGACTGCTGACCATGAGTTTCTGGCCAAAGAAGTTGTTGGTAATGTCGAGGAACGGAACCGACAATTGCACTGCCGGCAACTGCGTTAGCGCGATTGCGTCATCGTAAGTAAGGTCTTTGCGCATGCGCTCTTCGCGCGAGAGCCGCCCAATGTGAATTCCGGAGTTGAACTTGATTATGAAGATCGAGTTGGTTCCATAGGACTCCAGCTCTTTTTTGACGGCGGTATCGACGCCGCTGATGATCGAAGAGATCAGCATGACCGTGATTACGCCGATCATCACTCCAACCACCGTGAGGAATGAACGGAGTTTGTTGTCGCGCAAGGTGGCGAGGGCCATCTTCAGATTTTCTAAGATATCGCTGCGAATCAATTTCATCTGTTCGTTTTCGAGTTACAAGCAAAAGAATTTATCATAACACGGCTACCCGGTGAAAAAGCGTCACATTCATCTACCGTCTAATCGGTTTCCATGAAAAGTGTTATGGGTTCACGCTAAGCCCGGTTTTGTTATACCTAATCGGCCCTTAAGGCTTCAATCGGATCCAAACGCGCGGCCTTCCATGCCGGGAATACACCCGCGAGTATGCCGACAATGCCGGAAACACAGATGGTAAAGATGATCGCGCCCACCGAGAGATATGTAGGGAAGAAGAGTGACGTCATCACCATTCCAATGATCCAAGCCAGCAAGACCCCTACAGCACCGCCGATGGCCGACAGCGTAATTGCTTCAACCAGGAATTGCTTGAGGATGTCCTTCTTTCTGGCGCCAAGCGACTTGCGCACCCCAATCTCTTTGGTTCGCTCTGTCACAGAAACCAGCATGATATTCATGATAACGATGGCTCCGACAATCAGCGCGATGGCCGGAACTGCGACGGCGACGAGATAGGTTGGACCAAGCAAGCGGTCGCGAAAGCCTGTGATCGCGTCGGGGGTAACAATGCCAAAGTTGTCTTTCTCATCCTGTTTGAGTTTGCGCCGCGTGCGCAGTAGGAAGCGCGCTTCTTCGACTGCATCGCTGAAAGTATCGTCAGTCCGCGAGGTGGCCACGAAGTAGAGCAAACGGTTTCGGGTAAAGCCTCCGAAGTTATTTCCAAAGGTCTTGAGCGGCAGCGTTATGAAATTGTCCTGGGGAACACCGAACACAGTTCCCTTGGCAGTCGCCACACCAATGACGCGATACGGCAATCCGGCAATGTTGATTTCCTGGTTCAACGCAGTTTCGGAGCCCGCAGGAAAAAGCGCATTTGCGACGTCCATTCCGATGTAAGCGACGCGCATCGCACTATCGTTTTCGGCCTGGGAGAAGTAGCGCCCTTCCTCGACTTCAACGTTTTCAATCTCACTGACGACAGGCATTGCGCCGTCCACCGGAACGTCTTCACCAGCTTGGATTCGCGCTTCACCATTGAGCGCTGGGCTCGTGCCTTGGCGCCAATCTTATCGATTAGGGTGGCGCGAGCGCGTAGGTACTCGTAGTCTTCAAGCGTCAGCTCTTTGTTCCTGCGTTGGGCTGCGGCGATTGAATCAAGGTCTTTGAAGTCTTCGAAGTTGAAACGCTGCACGGTGAAAGACTTGGAACCAATACCGGCAATCTTTTCATCGATGTATTTGTTGAAACCCTGAATAAGCGATACCACCACGACAAAAGCGGTCACGCCAATGACCATGCCCAGCAGGGTCAACGCAGAACGCAGTTTATGCGCCCAAATTGCCGCTACGGCGAGTTTTAAAGTCTCAATTAATCTCACAGGAAGTAGTACGGGCCTCGTCCGTTAAGGTTGCATTAGCTCATTCCCATCTCAGCGCCTCGATGGGATCGAGCCGCGCGGCTTTCCATGCCGGCCATAACCCGAACACTATTCCGACAGCGGCGGAAATACCGACGCCGACGGCGATGGCCCACAACGGAACATATGCCGGCAACGGTGAATATTTGTTTATGATAAACGCCAATAGTTCGCCAACCGCGAGGCCCGCCAGTCCACCAATCGCGGTTAGGACCACCGCTTCAATCAGGAACTGCGACATGATGTTTCCTCGCGTCGCGCCCACAGCCTTGCGCACGCCGATCTCCTTCGTACGTTCCGTGACTGACACCAGCATGATGTTCATCACGCCAATCCCGCCGATCATCAGTGCGACGAAAGAAATCGCTGTTAGCACCAAAGCAGTGGCGCCGGTCAGTTGGTTGTAGATATCGAGGAGCGAATCCTGCGACGACATTCCGAAGTTGTTCGGAGCGTTCAACGGCACGCGCCGCCGCCGGCGGAGTACGTCGGTCATTTCATCCATCGCCGACTTTACGACTGCGCGCGAATGTGGACGCACGACTATGAAAAAGACTGTCTCGGGAAACGGGCGGTCCGGGTAGTACTTGTCGAAAGTTGTGATGGGAATGAACAGGGAATTGTCGCGCGATTGTCCAAAGAAACTCCCGAGCGGCTCCATCACGCCTACCACGCGATAAGGATTGCCTGCGATTCTTACGTCCTTCTCCAGAGGATCTTCATAAGGAAACAGTGCGCGGGCAACGTCAACTCCGATTACTACCACGTTCTCGCGATTGTCCATGTCGAGATCTTTGATAAATCGACCCCGCGCGACGTATTGCGTATGAACGAATTCGTAGTAAGGCGTGACACCAAGCAGAATGGGTGTGTCTGTTTGCTTGTCCTGGTAACGCGCAGTCGCAGCAATCATGCGATGAATGGGGGACACTCCAGCGACGGAAGGAGCTTCGGTGCGCATCGCTTCTGCGTCTTCGATGGTGAGGTCTTTGCGATGAATTTCTTCCGGTCCGGGAGGACGTCCGAAGCCGGGATTAAACTTGGAAACGAAGATGGTGTTCGAACCCAAACTCTCAACCTGTTCGGCAAACGCTTTGTTCAGTCCCTGAATGATCGAGACCATGAAGATCACGGTGATGACGCCAACGCTCACGCCCAGAATCGTCAGCGAAGAACGCAGCTTGTTGGCCCGCAACGTGTCGAAGGCCATCAGCGCAGATTCTTTTACGTCGTCAAGTCTCATAGTAACCAGGGTGTGGGGTGTAGGGGATAGGGTGTGCGGGAGGTCGACACCCTACGCCCAACACCCTACCCCCTAAACCCTCTTATTCCGCTCGCAATGCCTCTATCGGGTCCAAACTCGCAGCGCGCCAGGCGGGCCATAATCCGCTGATGATTCCGACCACCGACGACACGCCTACTCCCAGCGCCGCTGAAGCGATGCTCATCAGCAACGGAAAACCGATTAGCGCTGCAATCACATAGGCGAGGCCAAAACCAGTCAAGACGCCGATCGCGCCGCCGATCGCCGTGACCGTCACCGCCTCAATTAAGAACTGCATCAGAATATCTTTTCGCCGCGCGCCGATCGCTTTGCGGATCCCGATCTCTTTGGTTCTCTCGGTCACCGAGACCAGCATGATATTCATCACTACGATGCCACCTACGACCAGTGATATCGCAGCCACACCAATAGTCACGAGGTAAATGTTTGAAGTCGCTTTGCCATAGAGATCGAGAAAGACGTCCTGCGTCTCAAGAGAGAAGCCTTCATCTTCTTCGGCGCCGAATATTCGTCCCCGCCGGTTGCGCATGACGGTGCGCACCTGGTCCTCGGCTACTTCGAGTTGCTCAGCCGCAGGCACCTGAATGAAGACTACGATTGAATCGCGCGCGCCGTAGAGTTTCTGATAAGTCGAATACGGAATGTACGCGACGCTGTCTCGAGAGGCGCCGAAAATCGACCCCAGCGGTTCCATCACACCGATGATTTGAAATGGCCGGCCTGCGATTCTGATCTCCTGGCCCAGCACACGGTCTGACGAAACAGCTCCGAACAGATTGGTAACCACATCAGAACCCACCACGCAAATTTCTCTTGCCGATTCACCCTCGGAATCAGTCCAGACACGCCCAACCTCGATCGATCGACCGTCGATGTCGAACATCGTCGTCGGCGTGACGCCGCGAATGCTCAGGTTCTCAAAGCTCTGATTGCCGTGCTTTCCGGTGTCGAGCGAAGTTGCGGCCACCCCGACGCGCCAGCAGGTCGTACATAAACGCGCAATCGCTTCCGCATCCTCGTGCGTCACGTCTTTTCGCTTGCTGAACTTAATGAACTCCTCGCGCGAACGGATGATCTGAGGGCGCTTTGAGATGGTGAAGACTGTCGAGCCCTGCGAGGAGAAGGTGGTCGCAACTTTGTTATCAAGACCCTGGATGATTGTAACGACGGCGATGACGGCAGCAACGCCCACAACGATCCCCACCAGGGTAAGCGCCGTGCGCAATTTGTTTGAACGAAGACTGCCGATGGCGACCAGGAATGATTCCCAAAGCGCGGCCAGGCGAAGGAAGGAAAGAACTCGTTTGAATCGGGACACACTACGATTCAAGGTGTTGTAGGAGGCAGACTGAGTTCCTGCCTGAACCGTGATCGGTGGTGGCATGGCAGAAGGCCGAATTAAGAAGCGACTATGAGCAACAACCGGAGCGCTTGCGGCCCTGCTATCTTATTTTCTCGTCTTTTTCGATAAGCCCGTCACGAATGGAGATTATTCGGTGCGCGCGCGCGGCAATGTCGTGCTCGTGCGTGACGACGATAATTGTGTTTCCCTCGCCGTGCAGGCGCTCGAACAGATCCATGATCTCCATGCTGGTATGTGTGTCGAGTGCGCCGGTCGGTTCGTCCGCGAGAAGAATTGAAGGATGATTAACCAGCGCTCGCGCAATTGCGACGCGCTGGCGTTGACCTCCGGAGAGTTCGTTGGGACGGTGCGTCACGCGGTCTGCCAAATCGACGGAGGCGAGCGCCTGTTTCGCCATCTCATGCCGCTGAGACGATCCGATGCCGCCGTAAATCAGCGGGAAGTTCCACGTTGTGAAGCGCAGTTGCCCGCGCCAGCAAGTTGAAGGTTTGAAAGACGAACCCGACTTCCTGATTGCGAATACGTGCCAGCTCATCGTCGTCCATTTCGGACACGTTCTTGCCGTTGAGCCAATACTCGCCTTTGCTGGGCGTATCGAGACACCCAATCAAATTCATCAAGGTAGACTTGCCGGAACCCGATGGACCAATGATGGCAATATACTCGCCTTTGCGTACATCAAACGAGACGCCATGCAGCGCATGCACTTGTTCCGCACCCATCTGATAGGTCTTCCAGAGGTCGCGCATCGAGATCAACGAGTTGACGTCATGCGGCGTAGCCAGCTGCTCCACTTGTAGAACCGGCTCAGCCGGCGCCGAGAGTAAAGTCGCGTCGCTCATCAGCTGCCCTCGTTGGAATTTGCGTTGCCACCTGGCTTTCGAGTCTGTCGTTGAATGCTCATCCCGTCCTTCAGTGTTTTTAGAACACGGCTGGGGCCTCTCACAATTTCCTGGCCCGATTGAACGCCGCTGGTAATTTCAATGTCAGCTTCGCCGGTTATTCCGGTCGTCACTTCGATGAATCTGACTTTGTTGTTACCTTCGATCAGGTACACACCCTTGATGCTCTTCGGCCTATCGCCAGCAGGTGGTGTCCCGCCGGCCGGCGTGGCTCCCGGAGACGGAGCGGGCGCTGCCTTTTCAACGATGGCTTCCAGGGGCACTGCGATCACGTTGTTCTTGGTTTTAGTTGTGATGGTCGCAGTCGCGCTCATCCCGGGACGTAATCCGTTTTTCACTTCATCCGGTAAGTCACGCAGCTCGACCGTCACCTTGAATTCCTTTGCTTCCTGGACGTTCACGCGGTTTGAAAGTCCGCCCTGCACGTCTGACTTCGAAACGGCCAGCGGGTTCTTTTGAGTTACGACCGCTGTGATTTCTTTGTCTCCCAGCGCGTCAACTTTTACTTTCGCTTGCTGGCCCACTTCAACATTTGAAATCTCCGTCTCGTCAACGTTCACTTCTACGTTGATCGTAGACATGTCTGCAATCGTCATCAGCGGAGTAGTGGACAACTGTGATACCGCGTATTCACCGACACGCGTAGGAATGTCCGCGACCACGCCATTAAGCGGAGACACCTGGGTGGCTTTGGATCGCTGGCTTGTCTGCCCGCGCAGCAAGGCTTGTTGCTGGTTGGCGCGCATCTCCGACGACCTGATTCCCGTTTGAGCCTCTTTGATCGATATCTTCTGCTGATTTGCGCGCTCCATGGCTTCCCGGACGGCAATACGCTGAGATTCAACATTAGCTTTGGCGGTTTGCAGGGCGAGCTTCGCTTGATCGAAGCGATCGCGCGCGGCGTCGTATTCAGAGCGGGACGCGACTCCAGCCTCGATCAGATCGCTATTCCGTTTCAATTCTCGCTGAGCGGTGTTCAAGTCAACTTGCGCGCGGTCAACAGCAGTTTGCAGAGCAACTAATTGCTGACGGGCCGATGCCACCGAAGATTCAGCGACCACCAACCCCTGCTGGGCCGAGGCGACCGCGGTGCGTGCATTTTGCACGTCATTGATTGCCGCTTGCGCCATTGCCCATTGGGCTTCCTGGCTCGATTGAAGCTGCGTCGGATCCACTCGGACCAGCGGCGTACCCAGGGTTACTTGATCGCCGGCGTTAACGTAGATTTCCTCTATGCGTCCCGGCACTTCGCTGGTTAGCTTGATGTAACGAATAGGTCTGACTTCGCCGGAGGCGGTCACTGTCTGCCGGAGCTCTGGTTTGACGTCCAGCTTTACCGTTGTGACTTCAGGCTCTTCTTTGCGGCTGGCGAATACGCTGATGATGATGATCAACGCCATCACAGCGACAGCCGAGACACCAATAATGATCTTCTTCTTCCGGGTTAAAGCCATCACTTCTTCCTTCGTTCAGGGGTTTTTCCGTTAACTAGCGACAGACCTACAATTTTGCACAAGAAAGCGCAGAATTCGAAGTCCTCGCGATTCGCTTAACTCTTACGCCTAAAACCGTTCAACAGTTTCAATTAAGAGTCGTTCTGCCGGGGACGACTGACGAGGTAAGGAGTCTGTCGCAATAAGCCGTTTAGATGCACCAAAGCGCGAAACGTTGGCCTTCTCGAAGACGCGGCGCGTTGGCGGCTATAATGCTTTCGCGCTAGAATTACCCGCCGTTCTTTAACTCAGTTCCAGCGTGCAACGAGAATTTAACGCGGATAGGGTGCGCGTCGCAAACCCCCGAAAATCATGATTACGTGTGAACGATGCAAAACGGAAAATCTGGATGGAGCGCAGTATTGCGATGAGTGTGGAGCACCGCTAAGGCCGAACTCGCGACCGAGCGTCGCGGGAGGAAAAATGATTCGCAGGGATGCAGATGGTCAGAACGGTTCGCATTCACCGTCTGCGGTCCCACAGCCTGAGTTGGCTTCGGGTAAAGCAGCGGCAAACGTAAATCTCTCCTCGGTTGGTTCGACTCAAAAGGCACACGCAAAACTGGTAATTGAGCGGGGCAAATCCGTCGGCAAGATATTCATGCTTAGTTCGCCCGAATCCCAAATAGGACGATGGGACGCCGACGGGGGAATCTTTCCCGACGTTGATCTGGATTCCGATGATCCCGAGGCGAAAGTGTCGCGCCGTCATGCGCGCATAACGATGAACGACGGTAAGCACTTTTTAGAGGACCTGGGATCTACCAACGGGACATTTATTAATCGCGGCAAAAGATTGTCGCCAGGTACACGTCAACCGCTAAACGACGGCGATGAAATAATTGTGGGAAAAACCTTTCTACGTTTCCAACTGGTCAAGTAGCCTACAGTTGGAGCGGCTTCCTTTAATCGAGTCGAGTTTTGAAAGCAAATGAGTGAGTGTATCGAATGTGGCACGCCGACGGTGCCCGGCGAAGCCTTCTGCAGTAGCTGCGGGACGAAGAACCCCGTTGAACTGCACGCGCAGGCGTCTGCCGCGCCGGCGGCGTCCGTTGCTTCCGCTGCCCCAGCCGCAATTGAACCCGACCCATCCGAGGGCGTAAACGCGACAGACTCCAGTGCTGAAACACCTGCGAAGGACGAGACGGACGAGCCGGCAAGCGAGGTTAAGCACACACAAAAGGGAACGACCGGCGGCCGCCAACCCACCGTCAAGCAACTCGATCCAGGAAGTGTATTAAACGCCCGCTACGAAATTGTTCGCCGTATCGGTGGCGGAGGCATGGGGGCCGTCTACCTCGCTAAGGATCGAAATCTTGGCGACGCGCCGCGCGCGGTCAAAGAGATGGTTGAGGCGCATCTCGATCCGGCGATGCACGAAAAAGCGATCGGCGATTTCAAACGCGAGTCGCTGCTGTTGACGTCGTTAGAACATCCCTCCATTCCCACCATCTACGATTACTTTTACGACGAACCATTGGCGCGCTTTTACCTGGTCATGAAGTTCATCTCCGGCGGCGATCTCGCGTCGCGTCTCCGTAACGCACCGGGTGGCCGCATCGACGAAAAGACGGTGGCCGATTGGGGAATGCAGGCTGCAGACGTGCTGCAATATCTGCATAGCAGGCCGAAGCCGATTATTTATCGCGACCTGAAACCGGCGAACCTGATGATCGACGGCAACAGCGGCCGAATCATGCTGATCGACTTCGGCATCGCGCGTTGGGTGAAGCAAGAGGAGAAGGGCGTCACGGCAGTCGGCACCATGGGATACGCTCCGCCCGAGCTTTTTGGCGGACGCGTCGAGCCGCGATCGGATGTTTATAGTTTGGGCGCAACCATGTTTCACCTGCTCACCGGTTCCGATCCGCAGGACAATCCGCTGCTGATTTTTGACTTCGCTAAGAACCCCCGCCCGCGTCAAATCACACCTTCCATCTCGACGGAGATGGAGCAGATTCTAATGCGGTCAGTGGAATATAAGCCTGAGGATCGATTCGCTTCCGCAGGAGCGATGCGCGACGCGCTCGCGGTTCATCTGGAGAAACTAGTTGCCGGGCAAGTCAGCTATGGAATTCCTTCCGGGCAAGTTGGCGGAGAGACCGTGCAGGTGCAGACAGTTTATTGCGGATTCTGCGGAGGACGAATTGCAGCTGACGATATTTTCTGTGCGCACTGCGGAGCACGGCAGCCACTTGCCGGTGTCGGGTCGAGTGCGACTCTGCGCGCGGCGCGTCCGACGGCTAAATTAGTGGTGGCGGGAACGACCGAGTTAGACGCGTCCTTCGTGTTGCAGAAGGACAACAACCTATTGGGGCGCACGGATCCGCATTCGAATGTCTTTCCGGAAATCGACTTGTCAAGATTTGATCCGGAAACGAAAGTGTCGCGGCGACATGCCCGGATTTGGCGAGAGGGCGAAACGTTCCTGGTTGAAGATCTGGGTTCAGTGAACGGCACTGTCGTCAATGATTCGATTCGGCTGGCGCCAAGGCAACCAAGAGTTCTCGATAGCGGAGACAAATTGCGTCTCGGTGAGACGACGTTGCACTTTCTTTTGGGCTGAGCGGGAAGTAAACGGTAGTCAGTAGTCACTGCGACGAGTAGTCAGTAGTCAGTAGTCAGTAGTTAGTCGGATTGCAGAACGAATGAGATAGCTTTGCAGCAGCACGCCTTTGAACAAACTTCAGAAAAAGAATGAGGTAAACGGCACATCAATAGTCATTGGAGTAGTGCGAGCCGACTACTGTCTACTGACTACTGTTTACTGACTACTGTCTACTGACTACTGTCTACTGACTACTGTTTAACTGATGTCGACAGCACCGCTACCTGCCAACGTGAAGTCGCGCGCGCCACAACAGGCAATCGCGAGGCTGCGTGCGCCGTTCGCACTCCGCTGTGGTGCGATTCTCGTTGATTACATTATTCTGGCTGCCATCCTTGCTTTTAGCACGTTGATTAGTCGCTTGCTGGGTGGAGGAGCGCGCACTGCAGGTACGTCGTCGGAGTCGTTAGCAGTGTTTTTGGTGCTGGTGGTCGCGGTCTTGAACCTTGGAGTGCTGGCAGGATTGACTGGCCTGACCATCGGCAAATGGGCCACAGGTTTGAGAATTTGCCGGCCCGATGGGCGAGACATCGGAATGGGCCGCGCGTTTCTGCGGCATTTCGTTGGCTACCCGGTTTCGTTTTTCTTCCTGGGTCTGGGCTTTCTGGTTGCTGCGTTTACGTCCGGTAACCGCGGCTTGCACGATTGGATTGCCGATACAGTGGTGGTCAGGGATATTGGGGTGCGACGCTGAGACGACCGCGACGGAGACCGGAGACCCGGGACCGGCGACCGAGGACTGGACTGCGCTCCACCGATTATTGACCGCTGAATCTGAAATCTGAGATCTCAGATCTGAAATCTAAGGACAATGCCTGAGCTAATAGTCAAATATCCCGACCGCGCGCCCGACCGCTTCCCACTCGGCAGGTTACGGATCACGCTGGGCCGATCTGCCCGCAACGATCTCTGTATCCCCGATCCTTTCGCTTCCCGGGTGCACGCAGAAGTTCGCCGCGAAGGCGAAGAATACTTTCTCCAGGACCTTGGCTCCGCAAACGGCACGCTTTACAACGGCGGCAACGTTGAAGGCACGGTGCCCTTGACGCCCGGCGGCCGCATTCAAATCGGCGAAACAGAAATCGTCTTCGATGATGGCACCTATCATTCCAGCATGGGCGCCACCATGATCACCGACAACTCTTCTACTTCTCTGCCGGAAGCGACTATCGCATTGGCGTCCGGCGACCGCACCACGTCTGGTCTGTTGGAGGCTATTGAAGGCGCTCGAACAAAACCGGAACAAAGTGTGGCGGCACGCGTCACTCGTGAAGGCGACTTGCTGGCCTTGATCAGCAAGGTGGGCATCACGCTGCTCGCTTCGACGACGCTTGATCAAACCCTGGAACAGATTGTCTCGCTCGTGTTTGAAGCAGTTCCTGCTGATCGGTGTTTGCTGATGATGCGCGACAGTGAGAATGAAGATATGAGAGTGGCGGTGGCGCGGTTGCGCGACCGCGTCGGCGAAGTCGGCGAGATTCGTGTCAGTCGCAACGTGATGGACGAAGTGGTAATGCGCGGCAATTCTGTGTTGACGTCAGACGCGCAACACGATCCGCGCTTCGCCAGCGGCACGATGGTGCTGCAAGGCGTGCGTTCTGTGCTGGCAGTTCCATTGGGTGTGTCCGACAAGGTGTTTGGAATCATCTATGCCGATTCGCCTATCGCAGAAGGACGTTTTACCGAAGATCATTTGAAGGTGCTGACCACCCTGGCGTCAGTCGCCGCTATCCGTGTTGAGAATGCGCGACTCGTTGAAGCTCGACTACAACAGGAGCGGCTGGAGCGCGAGCTGCAACTCGCCAGCGAGATTCAACAGCGTTTCCAACCGGCAGCGCCGCCGCTGGTTGCAGGTTATGAACTTCAGGGGATTAGTTTTCCCTGTTATGAAATCGGCGGTGATTACTACGACTTCATTAGACGCGCAGACGGCCGGCTGGTGATTGCCCTTGGCGACGTTTCCGGAAAGGGCACGGCCGCGGCGCTTTTGATGTCGTCTTTGCATGCGGCCATTCATGCACAAACGGGTTCGCATGAAACGCTGGTCGACACGATATCCGCCGTCAATCGCTATTTGGCTGAGAACATTCCTCCGAACCGTTTCGTCACCCTGTTCTTCGCGGAGCTCGATCCTGATTCGGGAGCGTTGTCTTTCCTCAATGCGGGACACAATCCGCCGTTGATCGTTCACGCAGCCGGCACGGTGGAACAGCTGTCTTCCGGCGGCTTGCCATTGGGTATCAAAGGCGACGCTGAATATCGCGAAGGCCGCACTCAGCTACAGCCAGGCGATGTTCTGGTTATTTATTCTGACGGTGTTACTGAAGCTGCGAGTCCGAGCGGCGAGGAATTTGGACCAACGCGGCTTTATGAAGTGGTTTCCCGAAACGTCGACGCGTCGGCGGCGGGCATCCGCGATCGTATCGAATCCGCGTTAACTAAGTTCTCACAAGGCACTCAAGCTGCGGACGATATCACTCTGGTAATCGTGAAGCGGCAGGCTGAGTCACGTCGACTGTCCATCAGCGCGGGATAAGACAAAAGATCAACCCTAAAAATCGAAAACATGATCATCCCGGTTTCATCTCTTGCTCGTTAAAGTGACTTTTGGGGCAAAGCCGATGAAACGTCTCACCTTTTTGCCCGCTCGACCTGAAAACGCATGATCGGCCGCGTAACCGAGCGACGTGCGACCTCCTTGAAACCTGCGGCGGTGAAAGCCGTGGGCACGCCCATGTAGACGAATGGGTCGGGAGTTTTTTCCATCGTTGGGGTGGTTGGATAACCTTCGACGATGCGCGCGCCTTGTTTGGCTGCGAAATCCACTGCGGCGCGCAACAGGCTTATAGAAACGCCCTGCCGGCGGAAAGACTTCTTCACAAAAAGACAGGTGATGGACCACACCGGTTCGCTGTCAATCTGTTTCAGTACACGAGACTTGGCGAGACTTACAAACTCTTCGCGCGGCGCAATTGCGCACCACCCGATCGGCTCCGCCCCTCGTAAGCAATTACACCCGGCTGTTGATTTGAGCTGACGATCTTCTTGAACGAATTCTTATTCTTGTCGCCTTTTGAGGCAGTCCACTTGCTGCGAGGTAACCGCCAGTACATGCACCAGCAACCGCCGCACGCGCCTCGTTCCCCAAACAACTCTTCGAGGTCCGCCCATCGATCTGGCGTAGCCGGTTGGAACTTAAGTTTTAGGTCGTGGCGTGATGGTATTCATAAGAAACGGGAAAAGGGGAACGGGTAAAGGGTAAACGGGAAAGAGGCGTGGGTCGCCCGCTACGTAACCGAGTCTTTCGCTTACCTTCTCCTTTCCCCTTCCCCCTTACCCTTTCCCCGTTCCCCTCTTGCGTCGGCTTAGTCGCTTGCTTTCCCTGGCAACAAAAACTCGCTCTTCAAAGTCTGCGGGCCGCTCTCGTTGCAGAGAGCGTAAGAGGCGCCTTCATACATCGTGACGCCGGCGTGCTGTCCCTTCGCGTCGAGGATGTAAAAGTTGATACCGAAGTTTGGGTTGCCCTTGCTGTTGAGCAAACGCTTCTCAATCGTGTTTGCCTTAATGCGTCGTAAGGCCTCCAGCCCCGCGTCTTTCGGGTGTTTGCCTCTGCGCAACTCTTCAACGATCAGGAACGAACAAAGGTTATAGAGATTCGCTTCGCCACGTCCCGTCGAACCCGCCGCCCCGATAGCGCCGTCGACATAAAGTCCTGCTCCGAGGATCGGCGAGTCGCCCACACGACCCGGAATCTTCCATGCAAGTCCGCTCGTAGTAGTTACTCCGCAAATCTCCCCTTTGGAATTGATGCCGTTGCAGTTGATCGTTCCGTAATAATGTTCGCGGCTAATCAGACCTTCTTCCACCATCTTCAACCCTTCGCGATAACCGGCCTCGGCGCGTGTTTTCGGATCCGGGTAATGAGAAGGATCGGTGCGGCGTTTCCACTCCAACCACAATTTGCGCGAATTCTCCGTGTTCAAATCGTCTTCTATCCGGAAGCCCATGTTGCGCGCAAACTCCTGCGCGCCTTTGCCGACCAGCAGGTGGTGATCGGTGTTATCCATCACGGCTTGAGCAACATTGGATGGCGTACGCACACCTTCGAGCGATGCCACCGCACCGGCGCGCTTTCTTGGCCCATGCATGCACGAAGCATCAAGCTGCACAATTCCATCGGCATTTGGTAAACCGCCGTAGCCGACGCTGTCGTCGAGTGGATCGAGCTCACAGATGTTAACGCCGGCAATCAGTGCGTCGAGTACGTCCGCACCCTGCGTCATCATGGTGAACGCCTTGTGCACCGCCGTCATGTTGCCGCCATTCTTAAACCGGTTGCCGTTGGCTGACGCGATGACGAGGGGTTTCACACGGCCCTGGCTGACAATACTGGGAAACTGGGCCAGCGTGGATTTGCCAGCGGCAAGCGTAATTCCGGCGACGGTCGTGTTGCGAATGAAATCACGGCGTTTGATCTTCTAGTCATGAGTCCTCGTTTATTGCAAAGTTCAGAGTACAACTTCAGTTCGCGTTTACAAGAGTTTTTCAGCGGTGTTTTGGGTTATCGAGACGGCAAGCTAAAGCTGTACTCTGAACAGTCTCCAAACTCTCTTTAATTCGCTCAGCGGTTTTGGGACCGATACCGTCCACCATTTCCAGACCGCCACCTTCAACAAACTTTTCGAGATCTTCCATTGAAGAAACCTTGAACTTCTGGTGAAGCAAGGCCGCGGTCTTTGGTCCAATACCAGGAATCTCCAACAAGTCCAGCACAGACTCGGGCGTCTCTTTAGTAATGCGTTCCCACGCGTCGAACGTACCGCGGTCCAGGAGGTCGATAATCTTTCCGGCAATTGCCTTACCCACACCAGGAATCGACTGTAGACCAGCAATGCCTTCGTCTTTTGCTATCTCTGATAATGGGGTGGGCCAGGTTTCGATCGCTTCCGCGGCATTGCGGTAAGAGCGCAGGCGGAAAGGATCGTCGCCGCGAATCTCCATCAGCGCTGACAGGCGATATAAACGACGGGCAAGCTGCTCGTTATTCATGTTCGTTGAGCGCGAGTGCGCGCAGTTAGCAGCCTCGGCCTGCGGCTTGCCGCCGCACAGTGCGGTAAGCCTCAGGCTTACCGTTTCAGGCGCCTCTCATGAGCGATCGCGAGGCTCAGCCTCGCGATACATAAAAGCCAATCTTTCCGGTGAGGCAAGCCTCACCGTACTGTGCGGCGGCAAGCCGCGAATTTTTCCTGAGACCTTATGTCAAGCGCGACAATTTAGTATTTTTTGCCAAGATGGCACAGTACGCAAGGTCTGACTGAATTAACGAATAACTTAACCGACCAGCATTGTGCCGGTGCCTTTGTCGGTGAAGATTTCTGAAAGCAATGCGTTGCGCGTCGTGCCGCTGATGATGTGTGCGCTGTGAACTCCGCGCCGCAGCAGGCTGGCGATGCTTTGCAGTTTCGGAATCATGCCGCCGGTGGCGGTGCCGTTTTCGATCATCGCCTCTGCCTCATCGATAGTCAGTCGTGAAACTTTAGTGTCGCGTTCACTTGGACGAAGATACAGACCATCCACGTCCGAGAGAAGAATCAACTTCTCGGCTTTCAGTTGCGCGGCGATTTCTCCGGCAATTGTGTCAGCGTTGATGTTGAAGACGGTTCCGGCATCGTCAGCGGCCAGCGATGAGATGACCGGCAGGTAACCCTCGTTCAGCAGCACCATCAGAAGCCTGGAATTGATTTGCACAACGTCGCCGACGTTTCCGAAGTCAACATGCGACCGTTCTCCGGTTTCCCGGTTCAGTACTTCCTTCGGCGGACGTCTTTGGGCATGCACGATATTCCCATCGACTCCGGAAAGTCCGACCGCTTCAATTCCGCGATTGCGCAGTGCGGCCAGGATGTCTGTGTTGATCTTCCCCGCGAAAATCATCTTGGCCATCTCCAACGTGTCGTCGTCAGTGACGCGGCGGCCCTCAATGATGGTCTGTTCAATTCCCATTCTCGACGCGAGCTCGCTTAGCTGCTTGCCGCCGCCGTGAATCACGCAGATGCGTATACCGACCTGATGGAGCAGGGCCAGTTCCTCGGCCAGGGAACTCAGGTTTTCCGGTTGATCGGTAGCCTTGCCGGAGAGCTTGATAACAAACGTCTGTCCCTTGAACCGCTGAATATAAGGCAACGCCTCACGTAGCAGATCCAAACGCAACTGATCGCCAATGTGATCTGTATTTTGACTCATTAACTTCATCAGCCGCAGATTAACGCGGATACACGGATCAGCGGATTCGCACAAGAAGTTGAGAACAACGTAGCTTATTACGTTCATAGCTCTTCGATCTGATCCGCGCTTATCCGCGTTCATCCGCGGCTAATTTGATCCCTTCAGTAACTTCATCAAGATCGCTTTCTGGACATGCAGTCGATTCTCGGCCTCATCAATCACTACCGACGACGGAGAATCGATCACTCCATCAGTCACAATTACATTGCGACGCACGGGTAAACAATGCATGAAGATGGCCTGGTTTGTCCGCGCCATCTTTGCTTCGTCCACAATCCAGTCAGCTCGATACTGCTCGCGGTGAGCTATGTCACGATCGCCGGCACCATAAAACTGTTTTGCGCCCCAACTCTTCGCGTAGATGACTTCAGCGTCGTTGAACGCAGCATTGATATCATTAGAAACCGCCACGCTTCCGCCTGCAGTCCGCGCGTGTTGCTGCATCATGGCCATTAAGTCATCGTCCAGTTCATAACCTTCCGGATGTGTAATCACGAGCTCGTGGCCCATTTGCGCTGCTGCCAAAGCGAAACTGTTCGGCACCGCCATCGGCAAGGGTTTGGGATGCCAGGCCCACGTTAATACAACGCGCTTGCGCCCCTCACCAAGCTTCTCTTGGATGGTCATCATGTCCGCCATCGCCTGACATGGATGGTGCATAGCTGATTCCATATTCACAATCGGCACCGTCGAGTATTTTGCGAATGCGTTCAGCACGGGGTCAGTGCGTTCTTCCGTCCAATCGTTGAGCGCGGCAAAAGTTCTCACCCCGATAGCAATGCAGTAACGACCAAGCACTCGCACAAACTCAGCGATGTGTTCTGTCTTGTCGCCGTCCATCACGACACCCTCGCGATGTTCGAGGGTCCAGCTCGTACCACCGGGTTCCAGCATGACAGCATTGCCGCCAAGTTCCTGAATTCCAATCTGCATTGAAGCGCGGGTGCGCAGGCTAGGATTGAAAAAGACAAGCGCGACCGAACGCCCGGCCAGATAGTTCGAATGTCGATAGCGTTCCTGCTTGAGCTTTAATGCCGAAGCGATCAAAGAGTTCAATTCCTCTCGCTTCAGATCGGCGGTGGTCAGAAAATGTTTCATTGAATTCCAGTTTGAATTCCAAGACGGGCCGTGTACAGCGAAATATTTCGTGTTTTTCGTGCAATTCGTAGATCGTTCTTTCCTTCCAATTAATTGCGATCCACGAAATTACCCGAAGTACCACGAAAAACGTCGGACTTCGCTTATGGCCCCACGCGATCAGATGGCCCGCTTTGCCACGAGCGGCCGCATCAGCCCAATCAAACTAATCAAAAACCAAAAAGCCTCCATCAAAAACGCCGCAAGGTTGAAGTCAAACACCAGCGACACCATGACGAGAAACGCACCTACGGCGTTCAGCAACGAATAGACCGGCGCCGTGCTGGGCAACCGGTTGAGCTGCAGCATCAAGTAAGCCGCGACGATCAGTACCACGCCGGCAAACCCTGCAAAATCAAACCAACTAAGATTCAATGTTTTGCTCCAGTGTCCTTAAGAACCGCACCTAACGCTTCACAAAAACGTCCACCTCTTCCGACCGCAAACAAAGAGGCGGCAACAGACGCAATACGTGCGGATCGCTCGACGTGCCCGTAATAACATTTCGCTCCAGCAACGCCTTGTGAATCGGCCCCGCCTTATCCTTAAACTGAATTCCCAGTAAGAACCCAGCGCCGCGTATTGCGACAACCTCGGGCATGGTTTCCAAACGCGCGCGCAAATACGTTTCGACCGATCGCACGTTCTCGAGCATGCGATCGTTCTCGATTGCTTCAAGCGTCGCACTTACTGCAGCCATCGCCATCATGCCGCCGCCAAAAGTGGTACCGAGATCGTTCTCCTTGATGTGAGACGCGACCTCGTCATTAACGACGCAGGCGCCCACCGGAATCCCACTGCCCAGGGCCTTGGCCAGCGTGATGATGTCGGGCACAACGCCACCGCCCGCTTCGCTGCCTGCGAAAAACCATTGGCCTGTTCGGCCCACGCCCGTCTGAACTTCGTCATAGATCAGTATGATTCGACGCTGGTCGCACAGGTCGCGCAATGCCGTAAAGAATTCAGGCGCGGCCGTGCGAACGCCAGCCATCGATTGGATGGGCTCGAGAATTATGCCCGCCACTGTTTCATCGGCTATCCCTCGCAATGATTCGATATCGCCGAATTCAGCCTGCAGGTGCCCAGGCACGTTTGGTTTGCCCAGCTCGCGATACTTGCCGAGAAAGGTGGCGCTGATCGCATCAGCGGTCCGACCATGAAACCCGCCGGAGAAACTGATTATGTTTTCGCGTCCGGTAGCCATGCGTGCCATGCGCATGGCGTTTTCGTTAGCTTCAGTCCCGGAGTTGCAGAAGAAAACTTTGCGCAGACCTTCAGGAGAAATGGAAACCAATTTCGCAGCCGCGCGAGCGCGCGTTTCCGAATAGACGAGGTTGGAATAGAAGAGCAGCTTGTCCGCCTGCTCTTTGATGGATTGGACGACGTGGGGATGCGAATGACCGGTGGCGGCAACGGCGTGACCTCCATACAGATCCAAATACTTGCGACCGTCGTTGCCATAGATCCAGACGCCCTCGCCGCGCTCGGCGACGATCGACATCTTTTTGTACGTCGCGAGTTGGTAGCGATCTTCCATCGTTACCACGTCTTGACTTGTGTCAGTCTTAACTGTCATTTGCTCTCATTGCATCTCTCAAGTTTGATTCCCTTACAGTTCTGCTTCCTTACTCAGTTGCAGAAGGCACTTCCAGCCTGGCTACGGATTGGTCCCAACCAGCATCAGTCCAGTCTTCTCATCCAAACCAAACATCAGGTTCATGTTCTGTACCGCCTGCCCGGCCGCGCCTTTGACAAGGTTATCGATCGCAGAAAAGACCACCACCTGCCGGCCACGTACTGCAAAGCCCAGGTCACAAAAATTAGTTGTCTTAACTGCGTTGATGTCCGGCGAGCCCTTTACCAATCTCACGAAGAATGAGCCTTCGTAATACTCTCGCAAAAATGTCGCGCAGCTCTTGTGCGGTCAATTCGTCTTTCGATTCGACATAAATGGAAGCGAAAATCCCGCGCGGCACCGGGAGCGAGTGCGTCATGAAAACCAGCTCGCTCGTCCAATCGCCGACACGGGCGAGCTCCTGCTCAATTTCAGGCACGTGCTGATGCGTAAAGGGCTTGTAAGCATAAAAAGAGTTCGCGCGTTGCGGATGATGTGTATTGGCTGCGGCTTTAGCGCCCGAGCCTGAGGAGCCGGTCTTGGCGTCAACCACCACGCGCCCGTTTATCAATCCCGCCGTTATCAGCGGCGCCAGGCCCAACAACGTAGCAGTTGCGAAGCACCCGGGATTTGCAATTAGACGCGCATCCGGAATCGCATCCCGATTCGTTTCAGTCAATCCGTAAACAAATCCCGCCTGCGAATCCATTGCGGTGTGCGACTGCCCGTAGTGGCGTTCAAACAGCTCCTTGTCTTTGAGACGGAAGTCGCCCGACAGATCGATTGCTTTGACGTTCGAAGTTAAGCGAGGGACAACCGACATCGCCTGCCCATGTGGCAGCGCCAGGAACACGCAGTCGAGATCATTCAACTCGTCAGCGTTTTCCGAAAGGGAACTAAAGGTTAGATCGGTCAGGTTGTAAAGATTTCTATGAACCTCGCCGACGGATTTTCCTGCTTGTTCATTGGCGGTAACGAGCACAACATCGGCGTTCGGATGAAACAGCAGAATCCGCAGCAGTTCCGAGCCGCCGTAACCGGAGCCGCCGAGAATCCCAATGCGAATCTTGTTTGTGCTCATGAACTTCTTCGAATATGAAATCAGTACCACCCGCGGCAATAAGACATCTTTGCTACTCTATTCGACCTGGAATTCAATTAGCCGGAGACAACTCATGCGTAAATTTGCTTACGTCTTCCTGATAATCGGTCTTGCCTTCATCGCACTTGGCGCCAGCGGCCAGCGCACATTCCTTTACGTCGGCATCGCCTTTCTGGTTGTCGGCGCTCTACGTTTGCTGCGCCTGCGGCGTTAGGCAGCTTCCTCTAACACTGGCAGCAGAGCGTTAATACGCTGGAATAGCATCGCCCCATCGCGCCTGGCGTTCGCCGCTGGAACCCCAAATTCATTCTCAATGTAATCCTGGCCCATCTGAGAGTCAGTAACTGATCCAGCTACCAGGTTCACTTCCAACCCACGCCGCCGAAAGAGTTCAATTCCACCCCACGCGCCGACATAATCGGAAGCACAGAAGACGATTACCGCAGTAGCGGCCCTCAGCTCTGCATCCTCAAAGATCGACTCGACTGAGTAGCCGCCCAGAATGCCGTCCCCAAGCTCAAGCACAATCAGATCCGGCGAGCTCTCATTCAATCTTGCGATCACAGTCTTGGCGACGGGCGCGAGGTCCTCGACTCCAACCGTTGAGGGCAACCCGCAATCAAGAAAACTGGCAATAGCTACGGCACCGTGGTCCGCCATGTTGAGTGTGTCTCTAAGGCACGCAACACCGGATAACTTTGCGGCTGCTATCCGCAGTCCGGCGCGTGTCGCCTGTTTGATCAACTCGGTGGCGGCAAACGTTTTGCCGCTGTTCATGCTTGTTCCGGCAATCATCACGAGGGGAGCGGTGGCGCCCAATGTTGACCGCAAAGGTAAGGCTGCGTCGGCAATATTCAGCGCACGACCCTCTTCATCGCAGACGATACCAATCACTTCAACCTTGATCGCATCTCCGAGACTGGAATGATGGCCGGTACAAACACCGATGACGCCACCCATATTCAGAAGGTGGAGTTCGTCGCCGGCGTTCAATGTCGCAGGTACGTCGCCAACAAAACCTTTCAGCGCGCGCCTTCGGCCTAACACGCCCAGGAGCACGTCGCCGGGATTTATCTTCGCGAGTCTCCCGGTTGGCAGCTCAAGCATGTTGTAGGTCGCGCTGTCGGTAAGTGCGCGCACGGCCACGACATCGCCCGCTCTCGGCGACGCCACTGTGTGCGTGACCGCAACAGTTTTCGCCAGACCGAGCGGTGATGTGGCGGAGCCAATCTTGTCAGCGTCAATAATCTTAACGACCGAATAGTGTTTCACTTTTAATTACCTCTATTTCCCAGTCGCAGCCGTAGCGCGTTGAGCTTGATGAAGCCCTCCGCGTCACGCTGGTTGTAAACCGAATCTGCTTCGAAGGTTGCTACCTTCTCGTCATACAGCGATAACGGGGACCTGCGTCCAACCACCGTGGTGTTGCCCCGGTAAAGTTTTATCCGCACGTCGCCCGTAACGTTCTGCTGCGTTTCGTCAACCATCTTCCGCATCAACTCAAACTCAGGGGCAAACCAGAATCCGTAATAAATACTCTCCGCAAACTTCACGCCTAACGAATCACGCAAATGAGTTACTTCGCGATCAACCGTGATTGACTCAAGCGCTCGATGAGCTGCGTGAAGGATCGTTACGCCTGGAGTTTCGTAAACGCCTCGCGATTTCATTCCCACGAAACGGTTTTCGACGAGATCGACGCGTCCGATGCCATGCGCGCCGCCAAGCTCGTTCAACTTTTCAAGTAACGCGACCGGCGCAAGTTGCTGCCCGTCGATAGCTACCGGCTCACCTTTTTCAAAAGTAATCTCCACGTATTCAGGTTCCGCTTTCGCGTTTTCCGGCGAACGGGTGAGTTGGAAAATCTCCTCTGGCGGTTCCGCCCAGGGGTCTTCCAGAATTCCACCCTCATAAGAGACATGCATCAGGTTCCGGTCCGTCGAGTACGGCTTCTCGTGTGTCGCCGTGATCGGGATGTCATGCTCCTTCGCATAAGCCATCAGATCCAGACGTCCCTTAAACTCCCACTCGCGCCATGGCGCTATCACGCGAATATCAGGCTCGAGAGCGTAGTAAGTGAGCTCGAATCGCACCTGATCGTTTCCTTTACCGGTAGCTCCATGGGCCACCGCGTCCGCACCTTCCTTGCGTGCAATCTCGATTTGCCGCTTCGCAATTACCGGTCGAGCAAGAGAAGTGCCGAGCAGGTAGACGCCTTCATAGACTGCGTTTGCTTTAACTGCGGTCCAAACATAGTCGCGCACAAACTCTTCGCGTAGATCTTCGACGTAAAGCTTCGATGCGCCGCTGGCCAGGGCTTTTTCCTCGAGCCCCGTTAGCTCTTCGCCCTGACCTACGTCGGCGCAATAACAAATGACTTCACAGTTGTAACGCTCCTTCAGCCAACGGAGCATCACTGAGGTGTCAAGACCGCCCGAGTAGGCGAGCACAATTTTGTTTGGGTTCTTTTCCATCTCTCGTGACGAATCCATTCCCTTTTACAATCCCGCAGATTACGTAGATTGCAGTAGCGTAATGAAGTTCAGAGTACAAGCTTTAGCTTGATGTCTATCGCAGGCGAGCAACCTAAAGGTTGTACTCTGAACTCTTCACTTTCAACCAACTCAGCTCCTGGCCTAACCAAACACCTCCCAAATCTTCTTGATGGCCGCTCGTTGTTCCTTCGCATCACGCACCGCTATAAAGATCGTGTCTTCGCCGGCCAGGGTTCCGACAATTTCCTGAATCGTGGCGCCGTCAATATCGACTGCTACAGCCGATGCCCGGCCCGGTTCCGTCCTTGCGACCACCAGGTTCTCGCCGGCAGAGTCGAGACTCAATAGACCTCGTGTCGTGGCGCCGGTTACTTTTGGCACCGCGTAATGGCCGTGGTGCTTTACAATTCCCAGCTCTTCCAAGTCGCGCGAGAGGCTTGATTGCGTAGCCGGCACGCCGGCGCGTTCAAGCGAGTCGCGAAGCTCAGCTTGGGTGGCGAAAGGCTTCGCGCTGATCAGACTTAAAAGCTTCTTTTGCCGTAAACTCTTGCGCATACTTAATACTTATTATGCAACTTACTTGCATAACAGCTGCATAGATGCATAAACTACCAGTTTAGATGGCTTGCGGTCAAATAAGGCTTTTTTGGAGCATTGCATGACTAAAGGCGGAAATATGTGGGGTGGGCGCTTCTCCGGAGGCACCGACGAATCGTTTGCTGAATTCAATAATTCGTTTCGCTTCGATCGGAGACTCTTTGAGGTGGACGTGCGGGCGAGTGTCGCGCACTGCAATGCCCTGGCAGCTGCCGGCGTGCTCAGCAACGAAGAAGTCTCACGCATACGGGACGGGCTGCAGACGATTCTACGTAATGCGCGTTCGGATTATTTCGACGAGCTGAAATCAGAAGATGTTCATTCGTTCGTTGAATCGAGACTGATCGAGTTGATTGGGGACACCGGAAGAAAGTTGCACACCAGCCGGAGCCGCAACGATCAGGTAGCGACCGATCTCCGTCTGTGGTTAAGAGACTCGATTGATAACCTCGACGCGCAAGTGCGCTCTGCGCAGGAAGCATTTCTCGATCTCGCCGAGCAGCATCGTGACGTAGTGCTTCCCGGATATACACATCTGCAGCGCGCACAACCTTTACTCTTCGCACATTGGTGCCTGGCGTACTTCGAAATGCTGGCTCGCGATCGCGATCGTTTGGCCGACACGCGCAAGCGCGTAAATATTCTACCGCTTGGTTCAGGCGCGCTCGCCGGTGCTTCGTTTCCCATTGATCGTGACGCCGTCGCGCGCGAGCTTGGATTCGACTCGGTATCGCGCAACAGCGTCGATGCCGTGAGTGACCGCGACTTCTGTGTTGAATTTGTAGCTGCTTGTTCTGTGATCATGGTCCATCTATCGCGGTTGGCCGAAGAAGTCATTCTTTACTCGACGATCGAATTTGGGTTTTTCGAACTTAGCGATGCGGTGGCGACGGGTTCAAGCCTGATGCCGCAGAAGAAGAATCCGGATTCGATGGAACTGGTCCGCGGCAAGAGCGGGCGCGTGTTTGGCCACCTTACGTCGCTGCTTGCGATGCTCAAAGGTTTACCACTCGCCTATAACAAGGACATGCAGGAAGACAAAGAAGCGGTCTTCGATGCATTTGATACGACGAGCGCGTGCCTGCAAGTGGCAGGCCTGGTGCTGCGCAACGTAGACGTTAAAGAGGATCGAATGCGCGACGCGGCTTCGCGCGGGATGATGAATGCGACCGAGCTTGCCGATTACCTGGTGCGCAAAGGCGTGCCCTTTCGCGAAGCGCATGAGACGGCAGGACAGGCTGTGAAGCTGGCGATTGAACGTGGGGTTGAACTACAGGAGCTGTCTTTGGTCGAATTGCAGTCGATATCCAATCTACTTACCGACGATGTTTTTGAAGCGCTGTCGCTGGATAACACACTCAAGACGAAGTCTCAGGCCGGTGGCACCGCGCCTGAACGTGTGCTTGAGGCATTGGCAGCCGCCCGGAAGAGTTTGGCTACAACCAATCCTTGATCGTCACCTGGGTCGGGCGGGGGCAGGCCCCCTTCCAGACTTGCGAATTTGCGCTGCATGAATCGTTCCACCCGTGAACCGTTCGACTCTTGCTCATTAGCAGGTTAGGAAGCGGGCCTGCCCCCGCTCCTGTCAGAAAGAGAATTGACAATTATTATCGGGCCGCGTTAAATCTTCCCGCCCTTCCAATTCATTCTTTGGGGTTCTTCAATGACAACCTCTCGACGCGATTTCATCAAAACCGCCGGCGTAGCTGCGGGTGCAGTAGCGCTGCCGTCAGCTCTTCCTGCCTGGATTAGCGACATCGAAGCCGCCGAAGCTGCGGCCGCCGAAGCGGTAAACAAGAATGCGCTCGCCGACGTCGCTCTCAGCACCGCGCGAAAGCTGGGCGTAAGTTATGCCGACATCAGAATCAATCGCTACCGAACCGAGAACATCTCAACTCGAGAGAAGCAGGTGCAAAACGTTTCGCGCAATCAAAGCTTCGGTTTCGGCGTCCGGGTGTTGTTTAGAGGCACGTGGGGGTTCGCCTCCAGCCGAGAAGTGACGGCTGATGAAGTCCGACGAATTACCAGGCAGGCTGTTGATATCGCAAGGGCAAACTCTGTTTACCAGCGAAAGCGAGTCACACTCGTGCCGGCGCCCAGGGTGGTAGCGAATTGGAAGAGCTCGTTTGAAAAGGACCCGTTTGAGGTCCCTATCGACGACAAGATTCATTTTCTTTTGAAGCTCAACGAGCAAGCGATGAAGACCGACGGCGTCAGCTTTGTTAACTCTGCGATGGGATGGGTAAACGAACAGAAGTACTACGCATCGACCGACGGTTCACGCATCGAGCAATACATCATTCGCGGAAACCCCAGCTTCAACGTGACGGCGGTTAACCGCGGGACCGGCGATTTTCAGTCGCGCACCTCTTACGGTGGACCACAAGGATTGGGGTACGAGTACATGGAGAAATATCCGTGGCTGAAGGAGGCCGAGGAAGCCGGCGAACATGCCGTGGCAAAACTAAAAGCCAAACCAATCGAGCCCGGTAAATACGATCTGGTACTCCATCCGTCGCATTTGTGGTTGACGATTCACGAATCGGTGGGCCATCCGACTGAGTTGGACCGCTCTCTTTGGTGGGAAGCCAATTACGCCGGCACCAGCTTTCTGACGCGCGACAAAATTGGAAAGCTCCAGTTTGGTTCGAAGATAGTCAACTTCGTCGCCGATAGAACACAGCGGGGCGCGCTGGCAACCGTTGGGTACGACGATGAAGGAGTGCCGGGTCAGGAGTGGCACTTGATCAAAGACGGTACGTTTGTAGATTGGCAGACGACGCGAGACCTCGCCCTCGTCTCGCCAAAGAAGAAATCGTATGGCTGCCTGCATGCTGACAGTTGGGGCAGTGTTTCATTTCCGCGCATGCCGAACGTGTCACTGCAAGCCGGCGGCCGAGAACCGCTCTCTCGATGATCTGGTGGCGGGCGTTGAAAATGGCATTCTGATTTACGGTGACGGGAGCTATTCGATCGATCAGCAGCGCTACAACTTCCAATTTGGCGGCCAAACGTTCTGGGAAATCAAAAACGGCAAGGTGGGCCAGATGGTCCGTGATGTGGCTTACCAATCACGAACAACTGACTTCTGGAACTCGTGCGATGCGTTGGGCGGTCAGGCCACATACGAACTAGGCGGCAGCTTTAACGACGGTAAAGGAGAACCGGGGCAGTCGAATGCAGTTAGTCATGGTTGCCCGGTGGCGAGGTTCCGGCAAGTTAATGTTTTGAATACAGCAGCGAAGTGAAGAGTGAAGAGTGATGAGTGATGAGTGATGAGTAATGAGTTATGAGTATTGAGCTCAGTCTTGAGTGATGAGCAGATAAGATGATTCTTACTTTTCACTTTTCACTCGCGACTGTTTCGGAGGCTAAAGATGCTCTTAACTGAATCAGAGGCGCGGGAACTAACGGAGAAAATGCTCGGCTATGTGAAAGCCGATGATGCAACCGTAAACGTCAACAGCGAGAACTATTCCCACTCGCGGTTTGCGGCAAACGCTTTCACGACCAGCGGCGCACGCGAAAACACCACGGTCAATATCACTGTATGGATCGACAAGAAGCGCGGTTCTGCGACGACGAACGAGATTGATGACGCGTCACTTAAGGCGGCGGTTGCTGAGGCTGAAACGCTGGCGCGAATATCACCAGTAGATCGCGAATATCTTCCTACGCTAGGTCCACAATCGTATCAGCCCGTTAACGGCTACGCTGAAGCTACTTCAAATATTTCATTACAAGACCGGGCTCGGACTATCAACGACGTGATCGCTGAATGTGAGAAGGCGCGTGTGATTGGCGCTGGTTTCCACCAGGCGCGTGGGTTGAGTAATGGCTCCGCCACCAAAAACGGCAACTTTAACTATGTGCGTTCAAGCCTCGTTAGTCTTTCTACGACGGCCCGCACTGCCGACGGAGGTAGTTCCGGTTATTTCCTTCGCAACCATTTCGACGTCGCGAAGCTGGATGCAAAACGGGTTGCTCGCGAGGCAATCCGCAAAGCTTTAGAGTCTCGCCGACCTCGCACGATTGAACCGGGCGTCTACACTGCCATCCTGGAGCCTCAGGCCGTAGCCGACCTATTGTCCGGATTTATCTTTGGGTTTGACGCGCGCAATGCCGATGAGGGTCGCAGCCCTCTGTCCGCGCCTGGCGGCAAGACAAAGGTGGGCCAGCAGATCTTTGATCCGCGAATCAACATCTATAGCGACCCATGGAATGCAGATTTGCCGGGTTCGCCGGTGGCGCAGAGTGGAATGCCGGCACAGCGAATTCATCTTGTGCGCAACGGCGTGGTCGGAAAACTTGATCTATTCGCGCTTCTGGGCCAAACAGAAAGACAAGCAGCCGACGCCGGGGCCGGTTAACAACATCATGGCCAGCTCAACGGCGCCTGCAACGATTGATGACATGATCAAGTCAACCGATCGTGGCCTTCTGATCGGACGGTTCTGGTATATCCGCGGAGTGGATCCGCGAACTGCACTGCAGACGGGATTAACGCGTGACGGTGTTTGGTATGTGGAGAAGGGAAAGATTCAATATCCGGTCAACAACTTTCGGTTTAACCAGAGTCTGATGCAGCTCTTGGCTCCGGGCAACGTGGAAATGATCGGTGCGCCTGAGCGTGTAGGAAGTTCGGAAGGACAGGGATCGTCGTCCGCACTGCTGCCGGCGCTGAAGGTGAAGGAGTTTAATTTCACTTCGCAGTCGGAAGCTGTGTGAGCGCCAACTTTTTGGAGTGCGCCGACCTGTCGGCGCTTTGGTCGGCTGCGACCTGTCGCAGCCTTTTAAATTGTTCTGGCGCCGTCAAGCCGGCGCCGACCAAAGCGGCGTCAGGCCGCCGCACTCCAAGGAGTTGAACTAAGGCGTGGGTTGGATGGTTTCCTGGTAGATGTAGGATGCCGTCCTGAAGTTTCAGAATCACTGCGGGCTTAACGGCGTTTCTGTTCGCGTCCATGCTGATGACGCCCGTTACGCCGGGAAAGTTTTTTGTTGCGGCCAGCGCGTCACGTAGTTTCGGTCCTTCAGTCGTTCCGGCTTGTTGCAGCGCGTCGGCAAGAAACCGCAAAGCATCGTAGGCAAGTGCGGCGTGCGCGTCAGGCGTGAGGTTTTGGTAACGCAGACGGTAGTCGCGCACAAACTTCTGAATCGTCTCGGAAGGGCCATCCACCGAATAATGGTTTGATATGTATGATCCGTTCACCGCGTCTCTCGCAAGTTCCCAAAGCTCCGGTGCGTCCCAACCATCCGCGCCCAACAGCGGCTGCGTCATCCCCAGTTGCCGGACCTGCTTCGCGATAACGGCGACGTCACCGTAATAACCCGGAATGTAGATCACATCCGGCTCAGCAGCTTTAATTGCACTTAGCTGTCCTCGATAATCCGCATCACCCTGCGAGTAAGACTGCTTCGCGACTA
The DNA here is from genome assembly GCA_963786645.1 of Blastocatellia bacterium. Classification (GTDB taxonomy): domain Bacteria; phylum Acidobacteriota; class Blastocatellia; order Pyrinomonadales; family Pyrinomonadaceae; genus PSRF01. The sequence goes on along the minus strand of CAWAZW010000002.1, from coordinate 118,150 downwards.
TCCGGCCATCCAGCTTTGCAAAACTAAGTTCGAAAAACTCCGTCAGCCCGCGGCTATATGGAGCGTTGTAGTCCACCATGATGGCGGCTTTCTTCGCCTTCAGCGTATTAACCGCAAACCTCGCCATCACTTCACCCTGAAACGCATCGATATAGCAGGCACGGAAGATGTAGTTGCCGGCCTGCGTCACTGCGGGATGGGTCGACGATGGCGCAATCAAAGGCGTCTGCGAGGACTGCGCGTTGGGCGCGGCCGCCAGGTTGTTACCTGACGCTCCGGCTCCAATAATTGCAGCCACCTTGTACTGCTGAATGAGTTTGCTGGTGCTTTGGGCCGCCATTTCGGGACTTCCTTTATCGTCCTGTACGACGATATCAAGCCGGCGCCCATTAATACCGCCGGCTTGATTAATTTCATCGGCGGCCATCAGTGTCCCGTTCAATGCAGATATGTCCAAAGTTGAAAGTTGGACCAGAAAGGTCACCGAAGAATCCGATCTTGATGGTCGAGAGATCCTCTCCACTGTTCGGGCGGGAACAGGACAGTGGAACAAGCAGAAGCGCGAGAGAGATCAGGAGGACCAGATAACGTCGCACGGCAAGGCTTGTTGGTGATCGCTGAGACACAACAGAAACTGTAAGTGGATCCTACTCTCCCAGGTAGGCTTCTTTGATGCGAGGGTCGGCGGCGAGATCGGCAGAAGGCCCTTCCATCACGATTCTTCCCGTTTCCAAAACGTAAGCGCGGTCGGAATGCCCCAGAGCGGCATGTGCGTTTTGTTCGACCAGCAAAATGGTCGTCCCTTCATTGCTGATTTCGTCGACCGCTTCAAAAATTGTGTGAACAACAAGCGGGGCCAATCCGAGTGATGGTTCATCGAGCAGCAGCAAACGCGGACGCGACATCAGTGCGCGTCCGATCGCCAGCATTTGTTGTTCACCGCCGGAAAGCGTTCCTGCCTTCTGCGACTCGCGCTCTTTAAGCCTGGGAAACATTGTGAAGGCGCGTTCCATGTCGGAGGCCACTTCTTTCTTGTTCCGATTAAGATAGGCGCCCATTTGCAGGTTTTCGCGAACCGAAAGATTGGCAAAGACCCCGCGCCCTTCCGGCGCCATGGAAATTCCACGCGCCACCAGTTTATGAGTCGGCGTCCCGCTAATGTCTTCACCCTCAAACAAGACACGTCCGAGCCGTGGCTCGAGCAATCCGGTGATCGTTCGTAGGGTCGTTGACTTGCCCGCGCCGTTAGCGCCAATTAACGTCACCACCTCGCCCTTGCCGACGTGCATAGAGATATCCGTGAGCGCTTCGATAGCCCCATAGTTAACGGAAACGTTTTCCAGAGTCAGCATAAGTGCAGGGTGTTGGGTGTAGGGAGTGGGGTGTAATCCGCGGCGTGCATCGCACACCCTACACCCAACCCCCTATCCCCTCGTTTTTAGTCGCCCAAGTACGCCTCAATCACCTTCGGATCGTTTCTAATTTGCTCCGGAAGTCCCAGCGCAATCGACTTTCCATAGTCAACCACCTGAATGCGTTCGCAAACCCCCATGACCACTTTCATGTTGTGTTCGACAAGTAATATCGTCAGGTTGAAACGGTCGCGGATCTGCTTGATCAAATGCATCAGATCTTCCTGTTCCGACGGGTTCATCCCGGCGGCAGGTTCATCGAGCAGTAACAACTTCGGCTTGGTTGCCAACGCGCGAACGATCTCCAGCCGCCGCTGCTTTCCGTACGGCAAACTCGTGCCGCCTTCATCTCTAAAACCGTCCAGGTCGAAGATTGCCAGCAACTCCATGCAGTAATCGAGCGATTCCTTTTCGCACCGCCGGTAGCGCGACGTCCGTAACACTGCATCGAGCAAGGTCTGGCTGGAGTGAATGTGCGACGCTGTCAGCACGTTATCCAGCACACGTCATGCTGGGAAACAGTCTGATGTTCTGAAACGTGCGCGAAACTCCGTGCGACGCGATTTCATAAGGACGCTTGCCGTCGAGCCGTTTACCTTCAAAGAAAATTTCGCCCGAAGTCGGCTGGTAGACGCCGGTCAGCAAATTGAAGATCGTCGTCTTGCCCGCGCCGTTTGGACCAATCAGTCCGTAGATTTCTCCCGGCTGGACAGCCATATCCAGTTCACTGACCGCGACGAGACCGCCGAAACGAATCGTGGCTTTGTCCGTTTTCAGAATCGCCTCGCCGTTGAACGGCGGCGGTGTTGAAGGACGCTCGATATTGTCGAGGTTAGAACTCACTCCTTGTCTCCCTTATCCAATGAAGTTTCCCGCGGCCGCTCGCCGAGTGTTGCCTTGTCAACCGAGGTCTTGTCGCGCGTGTCTTCCGCCGTTATCTCTTCCGCCTCCGTGCGCGTTTTGGTGCGTTTGCGTCCACGCCATCCTTTGAAAGCGGCAGTCGAACCCAACAATCCCTGCGGTCTGGTAATCATCAGGATGATCAACAGCAACGAGTAGATGACCATCCGGTATTCTGCAAAACCACGCAAGGCCTCGGGCAACACGGTCAGCAGTATGGCGCCGAGCACTGAGCCGACGATCGAACCCAGACCGCCGAGGATGATCATGATCAGAATTTCAAACGACTTAATAAACTCGAACGACTTGGGATTCAAATAACCGTCGAAATGCGCCAGCAATACGCCGCCCGCGCCGGCCAACGCGGAGGAAATCACAAACGCCATCACCTTGTAGCGCGTCGTGTTGATTCCCATTGCCTCCGCGGCCAGCTCGTCTTCGCGAATTGAAATCAACGCGCGGCCAAACGCGGAGTGGACGATGTTGTAAACGATGACGATCGTGAGAATGCCAATGAGAAAGATCCAAAAGAAACTTTTGACGATAGGAATACCGGAATAGCCGCGAGCGCCGCCGATCACTTCGATGTTGTTAAGAAACACGACGATGATCTGGCCAAAGCCGAGCGTAACGATCGCGAGGTAGTCACCTTTAAGTCGCAACGAGGGAACACCGACAATCAGCCCCGCAATTCCAGCAACGACCGCGCCGATTAAAGTTGCAATCGTTAGCGCTATCGCCCATCCAATTTTGCCGTCGCCCAAACTTGCCGCCAAACCCGCGCCGTATGTGACTGAGAAGTAAGCAGAGGAATAGGCGCCCACCGCCATAAATCCGGCGTGGCCGATGGAAAACTGTCCGGTGAAGCCGTTGATAAGATTTAGGGAAACGGCGAGGGTAATCGCGATGCCCGAAAGCATGATGATGCGCGCGATGTACGGACTGAGCATGCGTCCCTGGAAGACGATGTCCAGCACGTAGAGTACGGCAAGAACAATCAGGGCAATGATCAGGTTACGCAGGTAGCGCGGCATAGGGATCAAAGGATGAAGGCGGAAGGATGAAGGATGAAATTAGAGGTAATCGATGCTCTTTTATTCATCCTTCATCCCTCATCCTTCATCCTTGCTCTTAGACTTTTTCCTGCGAGACCGAACCCAGAAGTCCGGACGGTCGGAAAAGAAGTATCAAGATTAAAATCGCAAAAGCCACTGCGTCCTTGTAAGTCGGCGACGAGGTAACCCACCACCATCGTTTCGGTAATTCCGATCAGCAGGCCACCTAGCATCGCGCCGGGAATATTACCGATACCTCCCAGGACAGCGGCAACGAACGCCTTCAGACCGACAAGTATGCCCATCAAGGGATCAATGCGCGGTATTCGTATGGCCACCAGCACGCCGGCAGCCGCGGCCAGCGCGGAACCCAATGCGAAAGTAAACATGATGATGCGGTCGGTGTTAATTCCCATCAACTTCGCGGACTGCAAATTGAAAGACACAGCGCGCATCGCGCGTCCGGTCTTGGTGCGATAAACGATAAGCTGCAATGCGACCATCAAAACCAGCGCGATGATCAACACGACGATGTCCGCGCTGTTAATGCTGGCGCCGCCGAAGATGTTGAAGTTTTGTTTCGTAAACAGTTCCGGGAAAAACTTTGGATCCGCGCCAAATACGACCTGTCCGCCGTTTTCCAATAACAGCGAAACGCCAATCGCAGTAATAAGCGCCGTCAGCCGTGAATACTTGCGCACAGGCCTGTAAGCGAAGCGCTCAATAATCACGCCGAGTGCCGCGCAGATCGCCATAGCCAGCAACATGACGACCAGCGCGGTTATTAAAGACGGTTCCATGGCACCGCTGCCGAGCAGCCCGCGCGCGATGAAGCCGTCAGCGCCAGCGCCCAGCATCTGCGCGCCCCTCGCTCCCAGGCCATTCGCCAGGTAGTAACCCATGAACGCGCCCACCATGTACACGTCGCCGTGTGCGAAGTTGATCAACTTCAGCACGCCGTAAACCATCGTGTAACCAAGCGCGATTAGAGAATAAATGGCGCCAAGCGAGACGCCATTGATTAGCTGTTGCAGAAACGTACTCATACTTGTGAGCCGCGATCGTTGAAGTTAGTCAGAACGTTGTACGGACGACTGGTTAGGGCGTGGCGCTGGCTGCCGGTTTCGCAGGCGATGCTGCCGTGGCTGGTGAACGCGTGGCTGCGGGTGACGCTGGTGCAGCCGGCGAAGCGGCAGTTGCAGGCGATGCTCCAGTCGCAGGCGACGCGCTCGTTGCGGGTGACGGTGAAGTCGCGGCTGTTGGTGCGGCCGCTCCTTCAACTTCGACGCGTTCGCGAACCGCGTAAGCACCTCCGTCCTTGATTTCGATCATGACGATGGGTTTAACCGCATCGCGGTTCTCGTTAAAGGTTACGGTGCCGGTCACGCCAGGGAAAGCGTTGGTCGCGGCAAGTGCATTGCGAATCGCCGGGCCCTCGAGTGAGTTGGCACGCTTGATGGCGTCAAACATGATGTGGGCGGCGTCATACGCTGTAGCTGCCAACGCGTCAGGGATCGTGTTGTAGCGCGCCTTGTAGTCATTAACGAACTTCTGCACCTTCGGGTCAGTGTCGTACGGTGAGTAGTGATTGGAGAAGAAGCTTCCATTCAGAGCCGAGCCGCCAATGGCGTAAAGCTGCGCAGAATCCCAGCCGTCGCCGCCGACAAGTGGCACAGTGATTCCGCGGTCACGCGCCTGCTTCGCGATCAGGCCGACGTCGTTGTAGTAACCGGGCACAAAGATCACTTCCGGGTTTGAGCCTTTGATCGAAGTGAGCTGTGCATTGAAGTCCTGATCACCTTCCTGATAGGAAGTGGTTGCTACCATCTGTCCACCCATCTTGGTGAACGTCTCGGTGATGTTGTTTGCGAGACCGGTGGAGTAGTCGTTTTTCCGATCAACCATGATCGCTGCCCGTTTGGCCCCGAGGGAGCGCGCGGCAAACTGGCCGATCGCCGCGCCCTGGACTGGATCGATGAAGCAGCTGCGGAAGATGTAGTCGCCCTTCCTCGTGACCTCCGGATTGGTGGACGAAGGCGTCAGCATGGGGATCTTTGCGTTTTGCGCGATAGGTGCGGCAGCTATTGAGCGTGAGCTGGCGACCTCGCCCAGGACCGCGTGTACCTGATCCTGGGTTACAAACTTCGTGACGATTGTTGCGGCCTCTGAAGCGTCTGAGCGATCGTCCTGCACCAGAAGTTCGATTTGCTTACCGTTGATGCCACCCGCGCCATTTACTTCGTCGGCCGCCATCTTGATGCCATTGACGGAGGAGATGCCGAAGTTGGCAGTCGAGCCTGTGAGCGACATGAAGACGCCGATTCTGACTTTGTCTCCACCCCCGGTGGGCTGGCAGGCAAACGAAAATAAGAAGGTGGCGATTAGTCCGAGCGAAAGCAGAGTTCGTTTCATATGGTCCTCGCAGGCGATTGGGTTTGAACGTCTGATCCGAAGCATAAAGCTGCGCGCAAGGCGCATCATCCGCTCCGTCAGGGATTGTTTATTTGAAAGCCAGAAAAACGAGGCTGAATAATAGCTTTGACAGCGTTTCTGCGCAAATATTAAGTGCGTCGTGGTCCGGAAGAGAAGATGGAGAAAACGATCCACGAAGTAACACGAAACAACACGAAGTTTCGTGCTATTTCGTTTGTTTCGTGGACGAGTCCTTCGGCCGCCCCTCGCTCCTGCGCGATTTATCCGGTTCAAAATCGTGGAATTTCGTTACTTCCTAAACTAGACTGCCCGCCATGACCCAACCCAGACAGCAAACCGCGCCGCCGCTCGGCGACATGAGTAAAGACGAGTTTCGCCGCTTCGGGCACGAACTGATCGATTGGATTGCTGACTACTTCGAGCGCATCGAAGATCTCCCGGTGTTGTCGCAGATAGAGCCGGGTGACTTGAAGGCGCAGCTTCCGGCGACGCCTCCCGAGCACGGGGAATCAATGGAAGCGATCATCGCCGATGTAGATCAATTGATCCTGCCTGCCTTGACGCATTGGAGCCATCCATCGTTCTTCGCCTACTTTGCAACGTCCACTTCGGCTCCTGGAATTTTCGGCGAACTGCTGACGGCGGCGTTCGACAATAAAGCGATGCTTTGGAGAACGTCTCCCGCGTCTACTGAATTAGAGGACGTGACTCTTGACTGGCTTCGCCAAATGATGGGTTTAGACAAAGGTATGACCGGCATAATTTACGACACCGCGTCAGTCTCGAGCATGCACGCCATTGCGGCCGCGCGCGAAGGCGTTGAGATGCGGATTCGCGAGGAGGGAATGAGCGGGCGGGCTGATCTGCCGTTGTTGAGAGTCTACGTTTCGGAGCAAGCACACTCTTCAATTGAAAAAGGAGTGATTACGCTTGGGTTGGGCCAACGCGGATTGCGAAAGATTCCCACCGACGCCGACTTTCGCATGGACGTTCGCGCGCTGGCGGACGCGATCGATGAAGACAAACGAAACGGCTTCCTGCCGTTTTGCATCGTAGCTACCGTCGGTACTACTTCAACGTCAAGTATCGATCCGGTTGCAGACATAATTCCCATCGGCGAAAAGCATGCGATGTGGCTGCATGTCGACGCAGCCTATGCGGGATCTGCGGCGATCGTTCCCGAGTTGCGCCATATTTTGAAGGGATGTGAACGTGCTGATTCGCTCGTGGTTAATCCGCACAAATGGTTGTTCACGCCATTCGATCTTTCCGTGCTCTATTGTCGGCATCTCGACTTGCTGCGGCGCGCGTTCTCGTTAGTTCCGGAGTATCTCCGAACGCCCGAACAGGAACAGGTGCGCAGCGGGTCAGATTACGGCGTCCAACTCGGGCGGCGGTTTCGCGCGCTGAAACTATGGATGGTAATCCGTTACTTCGGCCACGAAGGTTTGGCAGCTCGTATACGCGAGCATTGCCGGCTGGCGCAGTTGTTTGCGTCTTGGGTGGAGGAATCTCCGGACTGGGAACTAATGGCGCCAACTCCAGCTGGCGCTTGTGTGCTTCCGCGCACACCCTGATTTGGACCTGAGTGACGAGGCGGCGATGAACCGCAGATTAGATGTCCTGAACGAAGCGATCATGCATGGCGTCACGGGGACCGGAAAAGCGTTGCTGTCACACACGAAGCTAAACGATAAGCTAACGCTACGACTTTCGATCGGGAATATTCGCACGACGGAAAAACACGTGCGGCAGGTTTGGGAATTACTGAATCAACAGTTAAAGTTGCTGCTCCCGCGGGACGGGTTATGAGTGCAAGCTTGTTATGAATACAAGCTTTAGCTTGCTGTCTCCAAGACCGCAACCTAAAGGTTGTACTCTGAACTTTCCTGGAAAAATTAACGCCTGTGGCCGTGTGTGAAAGTTGCGGATGCAATTTGTGAAGCAGAGTGTCATCCGGGCGAGTCCTCAACGCGTCTTTGAGTTTCATGAACAACCAGAAGCGCTGGCTCTGTTGACCCCTCCGTGGGAGCAAGCGCGCGTTGTCCACGCCGCGAAAATCTCTGAATTAGGCTCAAGAGCAATCGTTGAGGTCAGCTTCCTGGGGCTGTTTTCGGTGAGGTGGATTGCAGAGCATACCGCCTACGATCCGCCGCACTTTTTCGAAGACATCCAGATCAAAGGACCGTTTAAAAGTTGGCGTCACCGGCACATTATCAAGCCCGACCCGGCCGGATCCATTTTGCGAGACGAGATTGAATACGAACCGCCATTCGGTCTTATCGGGCGCATGGTGGCTCCGGTTGCAATTGAGCGGCGTTTGCAAAGGGCGTTCAATTTTCGCCACGATGTGACCAGGCGTTGGTGCGAGACAATCGCTCAGGATGATCAAAAATGATTACTCATATAGTAATTTGGAAATACCGGGCCGACGTTGAGCAAAAACTGCGCGACGAGCACGTGAGCATGCTCAGGAAGTTGGCCGCCATAATTCCGGAAATCAAGGGTCTATCCGTCGGATTTGACGTTCTGCAGTTACCACGGTCCTACGACACCGGGTTAGTAGCCACCTTCCAGGATCGCAGCAGGCCTCGAAGCCTATACAGTTCATCCCGAACACATCAAAGTTGTCGGCCTGAGTAGAAACATCAGCGAGCATGTTGCCTCGGTGGACTTTGAAAGTTAACGCGGGCCATGAGTCGATCGAAGAAACTCCTTCTGGGCGCGCTGGTCTTGTTGATTGTTTCGCAGATTCCCTTCGCCTACCGTCGCTACAAACTCGGTCGTCTTAACGCCGCAATCCAACAGATAAACTCTCAACGCGTTGTTGAACACGCGATGGCGTCATCGAGTACACCGGTGTAGTGCACGTGCATTCCTTTTTGGGTGGCCACAGCAAGGGTGGATTTCAGGAGATAATTTCGGCAGCGCGCTCTAACGATTTGGATTTCGTCGTGATGACCGAGCACGCTCTGGTTGAGTTCAACACCGCGGCAATGACGCTGCGAGGAACGCATGCTGGAGTTCTCTTCATCAATGGCAATGAAGTCACCGCGTCGGGCTCGGAACGTCTGCTTATCATTCCGGGAGATGGAGGCAGCGCGACCAATGCGCAAGATGTCATTACGAAGGCTAAAGAGACGAATGCTCTGGCAATCGTGGCCTATCCCGAAGAGTTCAAGTCGTGGGGCGCTAACGGTTATGACGGTATAGAAGTTTATAACGTGTACACGAATGCGCGTCAGATCAACCCACTCGTGATGTTCTTTGATGGTCTATGGTCCTACCGCAGCTATCCCCATTTGCTGTTTGCAAATTTCTACACGCGACCATCCGAGAACCTCAAAACCTGGGACCAGACGATCGGCAACACCGGTAGAAGATTGGTAGCGATTGCCGGAAACGACTCGCACGCTAACGTGGGCTTTGAGTTTACTGACGCGTCGGGGAAAAAGCTGATCGGAATCAAACTGGATCCGTATGAGCGCAGTTTCCGTTTAGTTCGCTTACACGTTTTGAGTAGAGCTGGTTTGAGTGACGCTGCGCCAACTTCCGAACGCGTGTTAACAGCCATTGGTGCAGGGAATTGTTTTATTGGATACGATATTTTCGGAGACACTACAGGATTCCGTTACACAGCTCAGGACGATAATGAGCATAAGTTCATGGGCGATGAGATTACGCTGGAGAACGAAGTCCGGCTGCGCGTGACACTTCCGGTGGTTGGTCGAGTCGTTATATTTAAGGATGGGGCGCACGTACACGAAGCGACAGGCATTCGAATGGCTGAGTTCGTTGCGAGAGAGCGGGGAAGTTATCAGCGTAGAGGCGTATCTTCCACAACTCCCGAATCCGGTAAGCGATCAGCCGTGGATTATTTCAAACCCGATCTACGTACGTTAAGTAGGACAGACATTCTTGTCTGTCGGTTAGTGGAAGACTCGTCGCGTGGCCCTAATGGACAACAGAAAGAGGACGGGCAAGAATGCCTGTCCGACTCCAGACACGACAACGCCCCACTAGGTTGATTGTATGGCCTGGTGGGGCGAGAAGACCGGAAAGCTCCGGGTTCTAATTATCGTCGGAAGTGGTGCTTACGTTCACCGATTACTGTAGAGAGTCACTGTGTTGGACTCTGCTCTCGCTTATCTTCCTAGTATTCGGAAGCGGCGAGTACAGCCTTCCTGATGCTCTTTTTCAAGTGGCATCAGTCTAGGCAGCCGGGCATTTTGTGTCAAGAAGCAGCTTGACTGTAGCCGAAACGTACAAGCGCAAATCCTTCGGCGGGCCTGCTGCTGGGTAGACACCTTTACGCCCTGTTTCCACCATGAAAACCATGAAAATCTCGATCAGTACGCCTTCCGAATTCAGTTTCAAACGCACCATCGTTAGTCACGGGTGGTACGGATTGCAACCTTTTCGCATTGATCAAAACCGGGTTACGCTTTCGCGAGTTTTGGATCTCAAAAATGGAATCCCAGTCACAGTGGAAATGCGCGGTACCAAACGCGGGGTTCAAGTTTCCTTATCGCGGAGCGTGGGCAAGCGAGCCGCCGAGCAGATTGTCAAAGAAGTGCGACACATGCTGCGGCTCGACGACAATCTGGAGGACTTTTACAACGTCGTGGCGGCGGACCGTGAGTTTGGCTGGATTCCAACTCAGGGAGCCGGGCGCCTGCTGCGCTCGCCGACAGTGTTCGAAGACCTCGTCAAGATGATTTGCACGACCAACTGCTCGTGGGCCCTAACTCAGAAGATGGTTACCGGGATTGTCGAAAACCTTGGGCGGCCGTCCGACGATGGACAGCGGGCATTCCCGACACCTGAAGCGATGGCCCTGATGCCATTGAAGTTCTATGTCGACGAAATGAGAGCTGGTTATCGCGCGCCTTACTTCAAAGAGCTCGCCGACCGGGTCGCTTCAGGAAAGCTCGATGTTGAAGCCTGGTTGCACAGCTCGCTACCAACTGCAGAGTTGATGAAGGAGATGCGGGGCGTGAAAGGTGTTGGTCCATACGCCGCTGAAAACCTGCTGAAGCTGGTAGGACGTTACGATGGACTGGCACTGGATTCGTGGACACGGGCAAAATTTTTCTCCGTGCGAAACAATGGGCGCAAGGCCAGCGACAAAAAGATTGCTCGGTTCTACTCACGCTTCGGGGAGTGGCGTGGTCTAGCGTTGTGGTGCGACATGACGCATGATTGGTTAGATGAATAACGATCCGTAAACTCGTATTTCTCTGCCTCACAATCCCACTCTCGATCTCACGATCCCACGATCGATCACTCGTAGACCACATCTCGATCTCCTGCAAAGATTTTTTTGATTCTCAAAACTAGTTTTTGGAACTTACGTTCCTACTCGTCGTATTTAGGTCAACTCCCCCAGGAGGAATGATTCGACAACCAAGGAGTATTGACATGAAATTTTTTAATCGCATTGCAGTTGCATTTCTCATAGCCTCGCTGGCGAGTGTTGCAGCTTTCGCCAAGACCCGAAGCGAGAAGGTAACTTTTCTTAATGACATTAAGGTGAATGGCACCCTTGTCAAAAAGGGCGCCTACGATTTGAAGTTTGACGACCAGACCGGTGAGGTTTCCATCGTGAAGAATGGCAAGGTCGTAGCCCGCGCCAACAGCACCATGGAAAAGCGTCAGACCAAAGCGCGCCGCTTTGAATGGAAGTATGCCGTTCAGGGTGATAGTGCTGAGTTGACCCACGTCGTGTTCCCAGGTCAGGACCAGAACGTTGTGCTGAACAGTGCAGCGGCCAGTCGATAATTCAGGCGAAAATAATTTAGCCTGACAAAAAGGTTTTCGAGCTTCGCTCCCGGACTACGTGTCCTGGGAGCGTTTGCTTTTTATCGGCCTGTCCAAACGTTGACAACTCAGAAGTGCATCGGCGAATCTAACGGCAGCGTGCGAGTCGCACGGAAGTTAAGCCAGTTGCCTTTATCTATGAAGAAGAATTCCCTCGCTTATTTGCTGCTATTCATTTTCCTTAGCTATAACGCCGTCCACGCTCAGACACAAAGTCCGTCACCGGTGCCTGATGATCGGCCGCGGACGTATTACCCGCCGGCGAGAGTCCAATCGCCGGGCCCCGTAACAAACCCTGGAACCGTCCCGTCAAGCCAGCCAACCCCGCAGCCTGCGGTCGTTGGAACTAAGCCGGAAACCGGACCGCCAGTGGCTGGTCCCACTGCAACTGAACGTCACGAAACTAATTTGTCCACGACCGGCGTAATGTCGCCTTTAGTCGTCCACTCTCGGATTACCGAAGCCACCCGGCTGCTCCGATCCCGTCCGATGCCTACTTCGTTGAGTTCGCCATCAATCGACGTCGTTACCCTGGCTGCGCTTGACCGAACCACGTCAAGAATTCACCTGGTGCCGATGTTCAAGAGCACCTTTTTGACTAAGGGCGCTGAAGCGACGATGACGAGCTCACTTGGTGCGCCTATGAACATTCGCATCCTCCGAGCGAACGGAGTTAACACGGCGGTAGCGATATTTGATCCGCAGGGACGTTCACTGGTTCCGTTGGTGGTCCAGTATCCGATTGAACGAGGCGGAGTGTTTCGCGAAATGGCCTACTACACGTCCGTCCACCCAGCTTTGTTTTCGCCTGAGCTGGCGCGGTCCGGACAGGTTTACGTAAGGACGATGTTGAATCTCGCAGCCAAACGGTTGCGCGAGAAAGGGAAGTTTATTTCGCCGCAGATTGTGGAAGTAGCCGAGCGTCTTTGCCTGGTTGAACACGTGGACCACGAGCGTTTTCGACTTGAGAACCGTCTGGCGCTATACCAGGAGATCTATTCGCTGTTTGCGCTCAATCAATTGGAGACCTATCGCTACTCGGTTAGTACAGCCGGCGCGGGCGGCATGGTGCAGATGATTCCCTGGGCTTACAACCTTATGAAGCAGCGGCATCCCGGCGTCGGGTTGATTCCTGATTTCGTTGTCGGAATGCGGACGCACTCAAATGCACTCCAGGCGATGTTGCTTTACATGCAGGACACCTGGAACGATCTGGTTGGAAACGAAGAAGTGCAGTACGCGCTTCGTGCGAAGTTAGCTACTCAAACGGAGCTGCTGGCCGCTGGTTACAACTCAAACGCTGCGAAGTTGCCGCTTTATATCAGGCGCGGAGGCGCTTCATGGCGCTGGCTCATCCCACGCGAAACACAGATGTATCTTCAGATTTATAAGTCAGTAGAGGGCCTGATCCCGCAAAAGCCTCAGGCAAGCATAATGGTCCAGGGGCCAGGTGCGATGCCTTTTATGCCACCTAAGCCTCGTTAGCACCGGGCATCAGCCCGGTCACCACGGCTGAAAGGCGAACTTAGAAGCTCGACGCACCTCTATGCTAATCTGCGTCGCATGTCTTCTAAGGCGTTTGAAGACCCTGGTCAAAATGGGTCAAACAATAAATCGTCAAGACAAAACAAAGTTGCCCTGGTCTTCATTCTCGTGTTTTTGACCCTTCAGGTTGGCGTTCCGCTAACCCGCCTGTGGTCGCCAAGGCCGGCACGCTTCGGGTGGCATATGTGGTCCACCGTTCCCCCCAGCCGCGAAGTCGTTTTCTTGATGCGAGACGGATCGTCGCGCCCGGTTGACGTTTCCCGTTATGTGGCGCAGGGGCGCGGTGAGTTGGATCTGGATACAACTCTTCCACCACATCTCTGCCGGTTATTACCGGACGTCGCCGTTGTTCAAATTCGTTCAGCCCGCATCGCTACTACGCAAAGACACACGTGTCCGTGACTAATCTGCTGCGTCGGATTCTCGACTCGCGCGCAAACGCGCGGCTGGTAGCGATCACGCGCATTCTGATCGGCGTTGATGCAGCCTTTGCAGCGTTTGAGACCTGGAGACTCCTGGCCCGCCTGGTGGAGCCCGCCGTAATCAAGCTTCCATATCTTGAGTGGCTACCGGTGCTTTCATCGCAAATGCTGCCCGGCTTCATCGTGTCTTGGTTACTGGCGGCCACGGCGTTTGTGCTCGGTTGGAAAACGCGTATTGCTGGAGCAGCACTAACCTGTGCAATTGGATACACCCTGTTGTTGGACCAACAAGCCTACAGCAACCATCTCTACCTGCTGTTCCTGATAGTTCTGTTGTTAACGATTGCGAATAGCGGAGCTGCCATTTCCCTGGACGCGCGCGCACACGGGTTCGCGGGAGACGATCGAAGGCTGGCCCGTACTGTTATTAAAACTCCAGATCTCGATTGTTTATATTTTCTCGGCGATTGCGAAAATCACACCTGAGTATCTTTCCGGAGAAGTGTTGCGGCAAAGTCTCAAACAAAGTGGATACTTTGTTGTTCCACTCTCGTGGCGAGTGCCAACCGCCTTGCGGACTCTCGCAGTGACCGCAATAGTTCTCGAATTGTTTATCGGGTTGGCGCTTTGGTCGAGGCGGTTCCGGCTGGTCGCGGTACTCGCCGGTGTCGGGTTCCACGCGTTCATAATCGCTGCGATAGATTCGAGCCGTTTATCGCTGGGTATTTTTTCTTTGGAAATGTTTGCTGTTTACCTGCTGTTTTTCGATGAGAACTCTCGAGCTCCCGTGGCTGAACTCGAGGAACCGCGTCGCCGCTTTGAGGTGCAGTAAAAACCCTCCAGTTAACACGAATTTCCTCATCTCATCACCGTAAATACGACCTGCTACGAGTTGACTCGTGTCTTTGAGGATCCGAGAAGCGTAATTCGTCAGACTGATAACGATCAAGTAAATCCAACGAAATGACAATCCTCTGCTGGTGAGGGTTTGGAGTAAAGGCTCAGTCGAGCTGGCGCGATGGCCCTTCGCAGGCGGTATTGGAACGTTGTTTGCCAAATACGACCGTAGATTTTTTAACGGAGGATTTGAGCTTTGATTAAGAAACTATTTTCAGTATTGGTTTTAGTAATGTTGGCCGTTCCGTCTTTTGCGCTGCGACTAGCATCAGCGCAATCGGACGTTGACTCAGAGACGGCAAAAGTGCGGGCCAAGGTCGAAGAATTGGGCACGAACACGAAGGTCGAGGTGAAGCTGCGCGATCAAACGAAATTGAAAGGTCAGATTAACGACGCTGTCCATGATTCATTTGCCATCGCAAATAACGGTGCGAATTCCAAAGTGTTCTATTCCGATGTGGCGCAGGTGAAGAAGGCTGGTGGGGGTTGGTCCACTAAAAACTGGATCATACTGGGCTCGGTTGTCGCAGGCGCGCTGGTCACCTGGACGATCGTCAAGCCTGCTCTGTGTGATGGCGGTGCGCAAACGCGTGGTCCATGTTAACGAAGCTGCCGCATAGCAAGGCTAGTCGCCGGTCTTACCGAAAAGTACATTCACCCAATAGAACGCAACGGTGCCGCTGCCGATAACTGCGCAGGTTGCGACAGTGCGCCAAAGGATATCCGTGCCGGCAAATTTCCAGATGGCGAGTAGGGAAGCGAGGACTGCAACGAGTATGCACGCGCTGGTAATCCAGAACGACAGACTCCTGACCTTTTGAGGATTCAGATAGCCGCGTTTCTTTGGGGCCGGAGCGCTCATTAACTTCCCCCACGATCACGGCAAGGCGGACTCGCCGGTTACTTCACTTCCTGGCTGACGACTTTTCCGTCGATTATGACGCCGATCACGTGAGACGTGTATTCGAAAGGGTCGCCATCAAACAGAACTACGTCGGCATCTTTTCCCCGTTCAAGGGACCCGATGCGGTTGTCGACCCCAAGGATCTTTGCGGCGTCAGTGGTGACGGTTGCCAGAGCCTCTTCCTGACTGAGACCGTGAGCCCTGGCGGCGGCTGCTTCAAAGAGCACGATGCGCGTCTTTGGAACATACGTTTCGTATCCGCTTTGAAGAGCTACCGGTATCCCCGCCTTCCGTAATGTTGCGGCTGTTTCCATGCTCAGGTTTTCCTGTTCACCACCGGCCCGATACATGGTCGGGTGAATGATGACTGGCACATTCGCGGCCTTAAGCTCATCGATCACCAGATAACTCTCCGCGCCGCCGTCCAGAATCATTCGCAAGTTAAATTCTTTTGCCAGCCGAAGGGCACTGATAATGTCCTGCGCTCGCTGCGCACTGACTAACAGAGGAATCTCCCGTTTCAGCACGCGGGCCAGAGTTTCCTGACGCAGATCGCGAGCGGGCTTCTGGTCTTCCTTGGCCGCGGTTTGCTTTGTGTCGTAGTCCTTCGCTTTCAAGAACTCAGCGCGCAGCATCGAGATTTGCTTAGCACGCGTACCCGGCGAACGCCCGCCCTGGGCCATACCCGCCATGCCCAGAGTGGTCGCCACCGCTGCTGACGGATTCACGACAGCGTCGTCTACATCGTCGCCGACGGTTTTGACAATTATTGTTTGCCCTGACATCAGCGCGCCGGGCGCATGTCCGGTGTGTATAGTCGTTACGCCGAATTGTCGCAGCCACACCACCAGTTTTTCACGCGCGTCGTAAGAATCAATCGCACGCAACTCAGGTTGAATTGACGCCGACAGCTCGAGTTGCATCTGGTCGTGCGGCTGATTGAGATAGCCGGAAAGACCGACGACGCTTCGCGCGTCGATCAGACCTGGAGTCACAACTTTTGCCCGCAGTGTTTTGTAGCTCGAGGGAATATTGATCGCGCGAGCGCTGCCCACTCGTTCGATCTTGCCGTTTCGAATTAGCACGACGCCGTCCGAGATTGGCTGACCTGCCATCGTGTAAACAGTTTCGCCACGTACCGCGATGTCCTGGGCAAACGTATGAGTTGCGCTCGCACTCACGAGCAGAAAGAGACAAAGGGTAACAGGCCGCATCGTCTTGCTAAGTTTCATTGGTTCTCCCTTACACCGTGGTCAAAGCAATCGAAATCAAAGAACTGATCGCGTCCCGCACCGTAGCCGCCAACAGCGAAGAGTCGATCCTCAGCTCGCGTAAGGTCGAAAACTTTGGCCCCTTCAACCCACGTTTCGAGAACCTTCGTGTAGACACTCAATGGATCGCCGGAAAGAATTATGAAGTCGGCATCTTTACCTCGTTCCAGGGAACCAGTGCGTTCCTGCAGGTCAAGCATGCGCGCACCGGCCATTGTCATCCCGTAGAGCGCCTTATCGCGAGACATTCCGGATCGCACGGCCAATCCGGCTGAACGCAGGAACCAACGCGAATCGGTTATGTAGTCGTCGGTATGAAAGCCAACGAGCGCGCCTGCACGATCCAGTACGGCGCCGATTTGAGACGAAAGGTCAACCGTTTCCAGTTTACCGCCGGGAGAATCGATCATGATGATCGAAGCCGGCGCTTTCGCGGCGGCGATTTCTTCCGCTACTTTCCATCCTTCAGAGACATGCTGCAGGACAATGCGGAAACCGAACTCTTTAGACAGTCTCAGCGCAGTCAAAATGTCGTCGTGACGGTGCGTGTGAAAGTGAACCACGCGCTTGCCTTCCATCGCTTCGATCAAAGCTTCGAGTGCGAGGTCTCGTGCCGGCAGCTTGGAAGCGTCGCCTTTAGCCCGCGTGATCTTGTTACGATACTCCTGCGCCTTCACAAACTGTTCACGGACTAGTGAAGCCGACTTCGCGCGCGTTCCGGGAAACGGACCAGTCGAACCCGGACGTAGCGAGTTGGTGCCGTTGGCCATCTTCAAACCACCCGCGATACTTCCGGCGGCATCTTTTATAAGTAGATCGTCGACGATCCTGCCGGCTCTAAGTTTCAAATAGAGCGTTTGTCCGCTCGACAAATGTCCGGAGCCGGGCATTACGTTCACAGTCGTTATCCCGCCGGCGCGCGCTCGCATCAAGCTGTTGTCCCGAACGTTGATTGAATCGAGGATGCGTGTCTCAGGTTGAATTGGGCCCGAGCCATCGCCGCCGGAGCCCCCGCCGACGTGGCTGTGCGTATCGATGAGGCCGGGCATGATCACTTTGCCAGTCACGTCGATCATTTGCGCGCCTGCGGGAATCGTAACTGCCCGTCTGGCTCCGACCGCAACAATCTTTCCGGCTGACACGATCAACACGCCGTCTTGAATTGGCGCGCCGCTGATGGGAATGATTTGTGCGCCAACGAATGCCTGCGAACGTTCACCTTGCGCGAACACCGAGGCGCAGGACGCGGCCATGCAACACACGAGCACAATAAGGGGATGCAGGAATTTCATTCTGTGTCTCCTGGAAACAATAGGACGGCTTTCAATAATGCGTGGCGATAAAATCCACGAAACGCGCGTTGCCTGTCAAGGACGAAACAAGAAATCAGCCCATAACAGAAGGCGGGTTTGCCGCGGGCAGGAACTATTTTCTAAGCCGCCCTCGGCAGATGACGACTGATTCATCACCAGGTACCACGATGCCAGGCTGGCTTAGCACGTTTCGCGAACGTACAGTAAACTCGACGTCCAGATCTGAGCCGTCAATATTCGCCTCGGACTCCATCGTCGCCGCGCCTTGACTCAAGGTTCCGCCTCCGGAGCTTTCCTCAGAAATTCTTAAGCCATACGTGATCCTTTCCGGTGAGGCTGAAATCGAATCAACCACTACGGTCGTAACACCACCTCCCGGCGGTACGAATCGGACCATTTGCCCCGGCTCAGTAAGTTCCACTTCGCGTGGGCCCCTCTGACTCTGGTATTCGTAAACTGGATTGCCCGACACTGCGATTCGATAGCTCGCGTCCAACTGGTTGCCATCGTCGCAGTTGACGGTGCCTTTCCACGACCCGCCGGCAATACCTGCGTTGGAGCTTGAGCGCGACGGAGAAGAATTGGATGAGCCGCCCTCGTCGTCAGAACCTCGATCGGATAAATTGCAGCTGAATCCAATTGCGAGACAAAGCAGCAGCGGCCAAAGCTTGCGTAGTTTGCGTGGAATCATTTTGTCTCCTAAAGAAGGAGGTCAGCGTCTCAGCCGTTTAGGTTCAGAGAGAAATGATGTCCCTCGATCTTCATTCGTTTGCTTAGATAGAATCTGTGCGCATCAAATCGCTGGACGCCTGAATCGAGGTGAAACTGATCGCAGCCTTCTGCTCTTGCATACTCAATCAGCCAGTCCAGCAACAATCCGCCGTAACCTTTTGATCGTTCACCGCTCTTCGACACCAGATCGTCCACGTAGAGAAACCTTCCCCATGCTAAACACTCAGAGATCCTAAAACCGGCGACAGCTTTCACCTCGCCGTCAGCCACATATGCCAATTGGTAGTTTGCTGTTTCGACCTGTCTCTTAACTCTTTGCAGGAATTCAGAGCGGTCGACATGGGGTCGCAGTTCAGCCATCACAGGGAAACAGCTGTCAATTGCTTCATCAGTTTGTGCCAGCTTCACTTCACTCATTTACACTCCCAGCGTTGGAGAGGAACAGTCTTATCGCAGGCTCATTATCCGAAAGGCGTTTCATGCCCTGGAATTCAAACCCAAGCTTTTCGAGCAGTTTGATCGAGCGTTCGTTGTCAGGACTCGTGATCGCGGCGATTTGGTTCAAGCCCAATACGGTTCTCGCATGAGTCATCACGGCGGCTGCAGATTCGAACGCATACCCCCGTCCCCAAAATCGCGGTAGGAATGCGAAGCCAATATCGGGATGCTCCAGGGTTTCCCTTTTGAGAACTCCGGAAATTCCGATCGGGATCAACGAATCTTTCAGCTCAACCAGGTACAGTCCAAAACCGTGCTGTGCGTAACTGGCCATCGGCCCTTTTTGAATGTACCCGACCGCGTCCTCTTGCGTTCTTACGTTCCGGTCGCCGATGTTTTGTATGAATGAAGGTTCGTTAACCAACTCAAAAATAAACGTCGCGTCGTCGGTTGTGAGCCGCCGAAGTATGAGGCGCTCGGTTCTCAACGTACAGGTGCGGCCTCGTCGGCGGAGAAGAGTTGTTCACGGTTTCCTGTAAACGTAATAGACGACGCCTGCGTAGTCGTCAGTCAAAAGAAATTCATCGTTGCCGGTATTCAGAATGTCTACCGGCCGGCCGTTAACTCGGGCCCCGTCAAGAAAGCCGGTAATGAAATCTTCCGGCTTATCTGCAGCTTCACGCAAACGCACAACTCGATAGCCGCGGTTTAGCGATTTTTTCGTTGAGCCATGCAGCGCAACCAGAATCGAGTCTCTCAGTTCAGTATTGCTGTCATCGAAATGCTCTAGTCCCAGGGGTGAGCTGTGCGCATCAAAGGCCGCGTTTGCCAGCGGCATCTTTCGACAGTTCATTTTCTTTCCCGCCGGGTTGAAACGCGGATCGGGAAGTCGCGCAGAACCCGACTGGTAACAGTAAGGCCAGCCGTAGTTCGTCTTGTTCTTTAACGCGTACATTGTATCGGCGGGTTTGTGAATACCAAGGTGGTCCGCGCCCATGTTGGTGGCGTAAAGCTGGTTGTTGATCCACTTGAGGCCGACTGCGTTGCGCAAGCCGCTGACAAACTGTCCATTGTTCTTTCCATCAGGATCCATTTCGAGAACACTCGCGCGAACGTCCTCTTTTTCCTCGCATGCGTTACAGCTACTACCCACTGATACATAAAGCTTGTTGTTTCCGAAGGCGATGGTGCGCGTTAAATGCCAGCCGCCGTATTTATAGCTCAACCCGTAATCGGGGAAGGTGGCAAGCACTTCAGGTGACGACGTCGGACTCGTTTCACCGTTACGTAAATTTATAGCGCACCAGGCGATCGGTGAGTGCAAGATATAACCAGTTCGTGCCGCTCTCATCTGAATAAAAAGCAATGCTGTTTGGATTTCGCAGTCCGGTCAGGTAAGGAGTTATGGTTTTGAAGCTTTTGCTAGCGGAATCGAATTCATCGAGAATGTATACCGCGCCCTTTGTATTATCGGCGAGGTTGTACATGTCAGTGACAAAGATGCGGCCGTCAGGGCTCTTTGCCATGAAGCGCACTCGCTTCAACCCCTGGGCGGCGACGGCGATGGAGAATTCAGACGGCAAATTCAAAACAAACGAACGTTTGTTAACAGTTATCTGGTTGGAAACAAGCGCTGACGCAGGCTTCTGCGGCAAAACGGCAGGTGTTGCCGCGAGGACGGTTAGGAGGAATACGACTATTCGCAGTAGATACCGGTGACCCATAGGTCAAAATCAGCGCGGGGAACCAGGGAGCGAGTATCACCAGATTTAGGCTACTCGGTGTTGCATTTCATTTCGTGGCGTTTCGTGTGATTTCGTGGATCATCTTTTGGTCCCGCTGTTAATACAATCCACGCAATAACACGAGAAATTACGAACTTTGCAAATTGTTGGCTAAAGACGCGACACTCTACCGAGCTTTCAGTCAGGCTCGCAAGCATAAAATTGGGGACAACGAAGCGATCGCTAAGTTAAAGATGACGGTCTGACGAATTCGCGCGTCATGGCGATTCCGAAATGTTCGCTCAGAGCTGAGGCGTATTCATCCTCACCAGCCAGGATTCTTTCCTGACGTTCACCTTCGCTGTTTGTGGCTATTAGACGCAACTCGCTTAACGTTATGCGTCCGTCGGCGTGGCTCGAGTACAGATGCGACCTTTAGTGAAGTGTGACTCTGGGGAAGTCTGGTGATAGTGGCACATCTCTGCGTATTCCGCATACACATGCGGCTGCAGGGAAAAGCGGTACTGCGCGGCCCATGCTGCCATCATAGTCTCGCTGCATCAGAATTCGATGGTCGTCGTCTTCAGAAACAAATTTGTAAGCGCGCGCTCCTTGCACTTGCTCGTTAGGTTCGTCCAGCAGCAGCGGTTCAAGGAAATGAGTCGCCGAACCCTACGTCCGCGATCCAGCGTTCAGGTCGAGTTTCACCAGCAGCGTCATATGATCGAAGTCCGGACCAAAGTTGCCCGCCGCGTTCGCTACTCCGGCCGCCAACATTTCTACTTCAAACCCCAGCGCGCGCAACAGCGCAGCGAAAAGGCCGTTTAGTTCGTAACAGAACCCGCCGCGCCGACGTGTGACAACTTTATCGAAGAGTGCGTCGTCTCGCAGCACGATGGTTTCGTTTGAGTGAATACTCAGATTCTCGAACGGGACTGTTCGAAGGTGGGCCAACTGGAGTGCGCGCAAGGTTTGGGCAGAAGGCTCCCGAGAACCTTCATATCCAATCCTTTTGCAGATAAGCGTCAATGTCCACACCGGATGTACTTGTTCATATCTAACCAAACGACTCGGCCTCCATCACGCGCCATAGCCAGGACGTGCGCATTTGAAAGCCGACCGCTGCAGCTATCAGGACGAATTGAATAAACACCAGGATCAGAATCGCCGGCCATCGTGTTTGAGATTTCGATCTAATTGGCAAAACGGATGCTATCAGCGAAAGGAGCGCTGAAAGCGGGCCCGACGATCATCGTGACAGTGAGCAGGCTTTGAAGTGTGGTTCCGACCTGAGTAATGCCCGTACTGCCGGGATAAAGGGCCTCTATGAAAATCGATTCCGTTATCCAAAGCAATCCGACCGACAAGAAGCTGAGCGCGGCTGCAATCAAGTAAAACCAGGCTGGCGGGGACGCTGTTTTGGTATCGACAACCGTCTTGCGGCGCACGTTATTATGGCGACGAACCCTCCGCCAATGGCGAGGTAGAGACCGACGAGTACTGGAACGTTCGCTTCTGATATTCCACCCGTAACCGCTCCGATGCCCGCGTTTTCAGCGTCACGCATCGCTCGCAGCACGCCGATACAAGCGAAATGCGCTTAACGATGCGCCGAGGGCTGCGATCGAATATGACAGCGTTGCGATCAAACGCGGAATAACCGCTACACGCAGCGGAGATGGGCTTCGCATTTGCGCGAACGAAGTGGCCATTAACTCTTATCCGTTGGGACGAATTGCGCGCGGTTTCGCTGAAAGCAGCGAATCAGAGGAAGTGATCTACATCAGCAACGATTCAACCCGATGCGCATGGACCATCTGTTCGCATGGCGACCATGCAAATATAGTAAACCGGCCATCCTGCGAAGCGACCAGTGCGATTGAATCTTGCTGGTCCTGTACAAACTGCGCTGCCGAGAGATGTCTTGTGCCGCCCAGCTCGAGTGGCTGAACGACGGTCGCGACATCGCCAACGACTGGTTCGGTTACCACCGCCCGTTCAACCCGCTCCACTCCGCGTTGTCCAATCTTTGCTCCAAACGCCAACAACTCATACTGGTCCGTGATCAGCGCAGCACCATCGACCGCGGTAAGTCCGGCAATCGCATCAACCGCGTCAATAAAAGCCTCCTGCCAAATCGGTTGGCTCTTCTCCTCGGGGCTTTGTCTTAACAACGCCGCGAGTTCGGAATATGGTGGCGAAATGGAATAGGGGACATGTTGGACAATCGACAGCTTCCAACTGTCACAACTTTGAGGAACAATGAGAAGCGAACCGCCGCGTCCATGTGCGCGCATCGAAGCTGCTAACTGCACCAGAACATTTACGGCGTCGCCTGTAACCGCAGAAGCGCCAAAGCCAAGTAATGCGGTAACTAGCTCGGGACAGTCAGGCAGGCTCGTACCACGTTCGTCGATTATCTTCGTTTGGTCGCCCTTGAGGACCACGACGTTGACGTACTTGCCGCTTTCACGTCCACGCCGATACTTGACGACCAGCAACCCTGGCTCAAGTACCTCCAACACAAAGCAAAACTTGGGAATCGTTCGCGTCGTCCCCCATATGCGTAACTCGTCCGATTGACGCCACACACCAAGGTGGATTCCCGGACGTTCGACTGCCGGCGCCAGCCGCGCAAGTATCGCGGGATTAAGAGCCAACTCTCGCTCGAAGACAAGTGGATGGGAAGCCTGCTCTGGTGGTAGAAACGCAAGAGAGATTTTCGGACGGTAGCCTTCCTCGCGCCGCAAGCTGGCCCAAAATGCAGCGTCGATTATCGCTTCAATCGCAGCAGCGTCGGGTTTAGGCGCAAGATCATGCTGAGTCTGCTCGCGAGCCGTCGCGAGGTTGCTCGCGAAATATTCCTCGACGGCGGCAGCTACCGCTCGTGCTGCCGGATATGCTGGCTCCGACAATGCCGAATCTCTCGATGTAGAAATAGACCCGCTCATCGAATTGAAGACCTTAGTGGCCGCCCTTATCTCGAATGGCCTGATGGTTTCGATCTATTGTTCAAGCGTCGCGTCCATTGTTATTTCCGCTTTTAAAACTTTGGAAACCGGGCATCCCGCCTTTGCATTGTTCGCTGCCGTATCGAATGCCGCTTGATCAGCACCAGGCACCCGGGCTTTGACATCCAGATGAACTGAAGTAATCGCAAAGCCTGCGTCAGTCTTCTCGAGTCGCACGCTTGCCGTTGTTCGAATACTTTCAGCCGTAAGACCCGCCTGTCCCAGTTGTCCCGAGAGCGCCATGGAAAAACAGCCGGCATGGGCCGCCGCAATCAGTTCCTCAGGGTTGGTGCCCGCACCGTCTTCAAACCTGGTGCTGAATGAATACTGCGTGTTCGAAAGAACGCCGCTATCTGTCGAGATCGTTCCTTTTCCGTCTTTCAGTCCGCCCTTCCATTCCGCCGATGCGCTACGTTTCATGCTGCCTCCTGTTGATTCCCGCTCTAAACGTTTGAACGCAATTTACCTTAAAACGTCGCGACTCGCTAAACGCCCGTACGTTATTCCATTTTGGCGCCATGTTCGAGCAGCAGTTCGCGTAGGAGGGAACGATGACAACGTGACTCGTTGTCGCAATAGCATCCGATAGAGAAGTCGGCGTCTTGAGAGAAGGCTGCCAGCATCGCGATCATGCGCTGAGGTGAAGGTTTTCGCATCTCTGCAAGATACTTGCGCGCAAATGTGGTCCAGCGACGGGCGTCCACCGGTTTTGACAGTGCCCATGACACCAGCGGCGCGCTCGGAGCGAGTTCAGGCAACCACAGATCGTAGTAATTAAGGTGACCGTAATCTTCCTTGCGCACGCCGCGCGGTGGCCGGCGCACAGTCCCCAGACGCAGACCTTCTGAGTTATGCCGCAGCGTGCCCAATTGTACGACTCGAATTGCCACTTAATGGGTGGGAATCCTATTGCTGGTCGCGCAGATACTACGTAATCCGGCGGCCGTTGGCTGAATGTTCAATCACACTTTGAAGCCTCTTCAAGCGCGTTTCTTCTTTCTTTGCACACACGACATACCAGTGAATGGCTTTGCGATAAGACGCGGGCTGCGCTTCAAAGAATTTGAATGCAGCTTTATTTTTCTTAAGGGCCTTCTCATATTCCGGAGGCAGTTCGGCGGTGCGCTGTTCGTAGGCGTAAATGCCCGATCGATATTCCTGTCGCGCTGCGAAAGCCTTCAAACCGGGCGGCTTCATTAAACCAAGCTTTGAAAGTTCACCGACCCGGTTGATATTTACTGTGCTCCAGTTGCTGCGCTGTCTTCGCGGTGTGAAGCGGATGCTGTAACTGAGGTCATCAATTCTTCTTCGAACGCCATCTATCCATCCGAAACATAGCGCCTGATCCACAGACTCAGGCCAGGTAATGCTTGGTTTTCCTGAGTCCTTCTTGTAGAAACCAACCAACAATTCGGATTCTGAATCGTGGTGTTTCGCAAGCCATTTGCGGAACTCTGACGGAGTTTTAAAAAAGGTAGGCTTCATCTACTGATTTCCGGAATCAGGTTGTGGCTTTAACAGTTTCCGACAGTCAGTTCTTTCTCAACGAAGAAGTGCTGGCCGTTACATTCGCCTTGTACTATGCCCCAAACGGAATCGTCAACGCTGATATTCCCCGGGGGTAAGTTAAATGCGGGGTACACGGTTTCACTACCAGAAGAGGAGCTGTTGTAAAAGGACGACAGCGTAGATCCTTCGGAATCGTTCACTAGTAGCCCAATTCCGGTAATTGAGGCGCTGCCATCTGCGGATGAGACGGTGCAGGAAACTACGATAACGTTATCGCCGCTGTTGTAGCACGCGATCCAATCACTAACATTAATGATATCTCCATCCGAAGGTCTGCTCGTCGTCATGTAAGTTGTCCTTTCGATTGAGTGTGCGTTCAGGGTGAATGCGCTGAGCGCGTGCGAGATTAACATCTAACGTAGAAACACTTTCGCCGTCAAACAAGGCCTGCGGGCATTCGGCGCGAACGACTCATGCAAGGGCAACAAGTGATAAACCCACGTCGCATGATGCCGGGTCTCTTACCTGGGGCCCGGTAAACATTCCGGCAATATTAATTTCGTGGCGGCGCGGGTTGAGCAGCATTTGATGCATTAAACCGCGTGACTACAGCATCCGTAATGTCGAGAGCGGCGTTTGCGTAAACGAGACCCGATTCAAACTTATTGAAGATTGCGGCGAGTGCCATCTCTTTGCCCACCGCGTCTACCACCGGTTTGATCCTCGCTTCGAGTGCCTGAAGTTCGCGGTCACGTGCAGTTCCAATTTCCTTGTCAGCATCTTCGGCGAAGCGTTGCATAGCCAGACGCTTTTCAGCTATTTGTCTTTCCAAATCAGCGCGCCTGGAACGTGCCAGCGCGGGCGCAGCGAGATCAGTGTTTAATTTGCGAAGCTCATCATCGTAAGCTTTCGCTTTGGCCATGCGCGCTTCCTGCAATTGTCGCAGTTTGGTAGTGGCAGCCTTGCCCGCTGTGGATTGCGTCAAGATCTTTTGGACATCAATCACCGCAATACGCGTCGGAACCGGCTGCGCCGAGGTTTGATGCGAAGTAACCATCCATGTGACTGCGCAAACGGCAGCAGCGACAATCACCCATGGCGCGATATACCCTCCGTAGACACGATGTTGGACAGAAACAGATTGGTTGAATTTCATAAAGACTTTCCTTTCGAAAGATTTGTCGGGACAGCAGACGTGTAGATTATCTGGTCGCGATGTTTTGTGCGAGCACTTCGAAACCGTGTCGGTTTCGTTCAGTAAGAACGCTTTCTGTACAGGGCGCCAACAGCGCCCGCTGAAACCCACACTAAGCGTTGCGAGCTTTCGTAAGTTGGAGACCCACGGTCCGGGGTACGCGATTCGCTTATTGATAATTGAAATGTAATTACCAAAGGGAGGACGATCATGCCAACAGGAGACAAGGATAAATACACCGATAAGCAAAAGCGCAAGGCCGAGCACATCGAAGAAGGCTACAAGGAGCGCGGCGTTTCCGAAGAGGAGGCCGAGAGGCGGGCCTGGGCCACAGTAAATGCGATGCACCATGGAGGTGAAAAGCCTGGCGGCGGAGGTTACGGCAAACCCGAAAATAAGGAGCCTGCTCGAAAAGGCGGGCGCAAAGGCGGCAGCCGATAAAAGCGTCGGACGTCGTCGGCTGTCTTAGTATCGCCAGCTAGTCAGATCAGCACCCTTGGGAGCGCTCTTTTCAATGCGCGCCAATATTCGTGGTGCGTAAAACTGGTGATACCGAAGACGCGAAATCGCATTGGGCCGCGTGTGGTCACCATTCCAACAGTGTTCTGCGCGCGGCTCATAATCTACCTCGCCACCGTAATGCGGACTCTTTGTGGTCTTGAGAAAATCCTCCACGAGGTAAACGGCATTGTTGAGGAAATAGTTGTCGGCTTCACCGACGTAGATGTGGAGTTTTCCCGCAAGCTTCGGCCCTAGCTTCTGCCAGTCTCGACGAAGAATGTGGCCCAGGTCGTAATTTTCTCGCCAGTGTTCCGCGACTGTTCGATCGATCTTTCCGGTTAGCTTGTCCCAAATTGGTTTTGGGTAACCGTCCTGATCCGACCGGGGAATAGACCGCCTCCCAAATGTCGAACTGCCCTCCTGAACGGCTGTGTGTTCCCAGCGCCAGCTCCATGTGGTTCATGTCTTCAACCGTCGCGCTAAGCTCACCGAGGTAGTTCCGTTTTCCCGGACGGCGAATCTGTTTCCACGGTGCTCCGGCGTAATACGCATTTTCGTGCTCGTAGATGTTGACGACCGTGTAGGCCCGGAAATCGATCGGGTCAGGGCACGCGCCCCAGGCGCCGTTGTATTCATCCGGATAAAAGATCTGGGCCGCCAAAGCTTCCCAGCCGCCAGTTGATCCTCCGTACATGAAGCGGGCCCAACCTTTGCCGATGCCGCGAAACTTTTGCTCAATAAACGGAACGAGCTCATAAGTAATTGCGTCACCGTATGGTCCAAGGTTCGCCGAGTTCACTGCGTACGAATCGTCGTAATAAGGGTTTGCGTGTTGAATCTCAATGATGATCATCCGCGGGAAATTGGGACCGGTCCACTCCTGGTAAAACTTGTGAGCCTCTTCCTGAACAATCCGGTTGTAACCTTCCAACTTAAAGCTGTCGCTGTATTCGGGTTTCAAATTTGGATCTGGAGGCGTTTCCCGAAAACCGCCGAACGTAGCAGGGAAGTGGCCGTGAAAAATTACCAGCGGATAACGAGCATTCGGATGGGTGTCGAACCCTTCAGGCAATAGCACATTTGCTCCCAAATGCATCGGCCGTCCCCAGAATTTCGACAACAACTTACTCTCCATCCTCACGTGCTTTATGTATTTGGTGTCTTTCGGAGGCTCGATCGGTGGGATGACCTTGTCAAGCGTGATCTTTAATTGTTCGGTCATCGTTACGCGGCAACGTTGATCCTTTGAGGCGTGCTGTACAGGTTGCCGGGAGCACGGCTCCATTGCTGGCCTTCTCCGCGATCCATTGGCAGCTTTACGGTATGGCCGTCAGATCGTCTGAAGGTTTCGTAACGATGAAGGAGTGCCTGAATCCAGTATTCCCCCGGCTTCAGTTCGGAAATGCTTTTGACCGGATAGCCGAATGCGGTTGCGTCCACGATCGTTTCCTGCCCCGGATCTCAAGGCGTCAACATCAACCCCGAAAACCTGTTGCGTGTTGAGGTCTTCGTTAATCTGAAACCGCGGCTCCCTCGTGTTGTTCCTGGAAATCAATAGCAACATTCGGCCGTCGAGCGCTTCAGTAACTTGACGTCGCCGGAAAGGAGATCGCAAAGCGAAGATTTGTTTGCGCAGTACTTTGCGAGTCGCAACTGGTGTCAGACAATAGCAGCAAGGCAACCAGTGATAATGAGAGCAGCGAACAGACGTTGAGTGGTTCTCACTGACATATTTTCTCCTTATCGCTGGTTTGGGTTTTAGCCAACCCGTGAAGAGATTCGCTTTCGGAAGTCGGCCTCGTTGCCATGTTCTATTCAGTGAACTGAACGCGGCCTGAGCGGTTCTTCGTCTGCCTGGAAAACCGATGTTTCCGTCGCGACCTCCATCCGCATATTGAAGTTTGTACAACCGCCAGTAAAGACCCCGTTGAGATAAGTAGTTCCTGATGCGTGCCCTGTTCTCTGAATCTCGCCGTGATGCAAAACGATTATTCGGTCGGCGCGCTGAATCGTTGATAGACGATGGGCCACAACTATCGAAGTGCGGTTGCGCATTACACGTTCAATTGCTTGTTGAATCAATTGCTCTGTTTCAGTGTCGATCGAGCTGGTTGCTTCATCCAGGATCAACAGCGCCGGATCGAACGCGAGGGCGCGAGCAAAGGAAATCAACTGCTTTTGTCCTACCGAGAGACCGGCCCCGCGTTCCCTGACTTCAGCACCGTAGCCGCCGCTTAATCTTGGTTATGAACTTGTCTGCGTGCACCTCTTCCGCTGCCCATTCAACCCGCTCGGCAGAAATGTCCTGACGGCCAAGTCGAATATTGCCTTCAACGGTGCCGCTGAAAAGAAAGATTTCCTGAAGGACGACCGCAAAGTTCTCGCGCAAAGACTGTAAATCCCAATCGCGCAGGTCAATTCCGTCAAGCAGAATTCGTCCGCGTTGAATGTCGTAAAAACGCATTAGCAGATTTGTGATCGTCGATTTACCCGAACCGGTGTGGCCCACCAGCGCAATCGACTGACCTGGATCCACTGTGAACGAAACATCCTTCAGAACCCAATCCTCGTTTTTATAGGCGAACCAGACATTCTGAAACTCGATTTTGCCCTCGGCGCGTCCTGCTTTGAGCGCCTTTGGTGGGCTGGTGATAGCGACCGGCAAATCAAGCGTCTTGAAAATTCTATGCGACGCGACAATCGCCGCCTGCAACACGTTGTACTTATCCGAGAGGTCCCGAATCGGCTGAAAAAGAAAGCTTGAGTATTGAATGAAAGCGACCAGCGCACCGAGGGTGAGCACTGTGTGTTCGGGGGTGTTTTGCATTACGCGATAACCGCCGTACCAGATAATCAAGGCGATACCAAAGGCGCCGATTAGATCAACCACTGGAAAAAAGACTGCGTAGTACAGAATCGTATCGAGGTTTGCCTTTCGGTATTCGGCGTTGATTTGTCGAAACTTTTCCTGCGACTTCTTCTCGGCGTTAAAAATCTGAACCGTTTGAGCGCCTGCGAAGTGCTCCTGGAGGAAAGCGTTAATTCTCGCCAGACGGGTCCGCACCATGTCGTAACCGCGGCGTGCGCCTTTGCGGAACCATGAGGTTGCTGCAAAGAGCAGTGGCACTGTTAATAGAGTAACCAGCGTTAGCTTCACGTCCATCCATAACATCATTCCCACGATCGCAAAGATCATTACGAGGTCGCCGAGCAGATCAGTAATGCCGGCAGTAAAAAGTTCGTTCAGCGCATCCACGTCGCTGGTCAGTCGCGTCATGATGCGGCCCACTGGATTGCGATCGTAGTAGGAAACTTCCTGATGTTGCAGCTTTTCGTAAAGTTCGCGACGCATATCGAACATCACGTATTGACCGACGGAGTTCAGCAATAACGCCTGAAAATACGCGAACACCAAGCGCAAAAAGTGGACAGCGGCGTACAAGGCGATTAGTAATTCGAATCCGGCGAATTGGCGTGGGCAGGATGTACCAGTCGATGGCGTATTGAGTGAACTTTGGTTGCAGGATTCCCAACAAGTTGAGAATGAAAGTAAGAATTAGCGCGGGCACGAGGAAGCGTAAGTACGGTTTCAAGTACCGCAGAAGTCGACGTGCGACTCTGAAGTCGTACGTTTTGCCAATGGCCTCTTCTTCGTGGAATTGTTTGACCGCGGTTGACATCGATCTTTAAGACGCTTTCGGACCGGTTTGATCCTTCCAGGTAGCGGCAACTAGCTGGTCACGTTTGGGAAAATGTAGAGCGATACCAACTGCAGAAACCAGAAACAGCAGAAAGTAATCGCGCGTGCCGACCACGAATCGCCCTACCACGCCGAGTAGCGCTGCCGCTTCACACATGGCGCAGGCGACAACCATTGCCTTCTGTACCAGCGTAACGTCCTGCCTTTCGACCGAAGTCTGCAGAATCTTGCGCTTCACGGCGAAGGACAGCACCACTAGAAAGGTGCCAACAGCGGCGAGCGCGAAAAGCACAAACGCATTCGGTGGGCTCGTTGGCTCATTGGTGGATTCAGGCGCGATGAATAACGTAACCGCGAAGAAGAGTCCGATGCTCATCGCTACTCCAACCCACAAGATGAGCAGGGTTTGATATTGCTTGTCTAAGTCATTTTGCATAGCTCTTTCTCACTCAGTTGGGGTCAGGTTGCAGCCAATTCCTCTTCCAACAGTTGTCTCTCATACAAGATCCGCGTATTCCCCTCGGAGTGCCAGCAGTTGATCGTGCGTGCCATGTTCGATGATCCGCCCTTCGTCGAGGACACAAATGAGATCGGCATCGCGTACTGTTGAGATGC
Source organism: Blastocatellia bacterium (assembly GCA_963786645.1). Lineage (GTDB taxonomy): Bacteria > Acidobacteriota > Blastocatellia > Pyrinomonadales > Pyrinomonadaceae > PSRF01. Next base: position 86,753 of record CAWAZW010000002.1, on the reverse strand, counting down.
GGTGTGAAACGATAAGACTGGTTCTGTCACGCATCACACCGCGAAGCTTGGCTAATATCTTTTCTTCCGTATACGTGTCTACAGACGAAAGTGCATCGTCGAGTATCAGTATTCTGGGCTCTCGCAGGATTGCTCTCGCGATCGCAGTTCTCTGTTTCTGTCCACCCGATAAAGTTAGCCCGCGTTCACCAACGAGAGTATCCAATCCGTCGGGAAAGTTTGCGATGTCCTCAGTCAAGCCGGCTACATCGGCTGCCCATTCGATCTGTTTTCGATCAGCGTGTTCAAGGCCAAATGCAATGTTCTCAGCGAGCGTGTCGCTGAACAAAAATGTTTCCTGAGGCACGTAACCAATGCTACGTCTCAACTGTTCAAGAGGATAATCAGGGACTGATATCCCATCGACCAGCACGCTGTTGCGTGGTGGTTCCGAAACGCGCGGAATCAGGTTAACCAATGTGGATTTACCGCTTCCGGTGCGACCCACAAAAGCCACGGTGTCTCCGGCAGGGATCAATAGGTTAACGTTCTTTAGGATCGGCTCCTGGTTCTCGTTGTATTTGAAAGTCAAGATCGCGGAATTCTATTTCTCCTCTAATCGGCGCTGTTGGATTAGTGCCAGGCGAATCTTTAATTGCCGGCTCGATCGCTAAGATGGCATTCATTCGCTTCAAGCTTGCTGTGCCGCGTTGATACAAGTTGACTACATAACCCAAGGCAATCAGCGGCCAGATCAAGCGAAACAAATACATGTTGAAAACTGTGAATTCACCCACGGTGATCTCACCGCGGACCGCTAAAGGCACACCGGCCCAAAGAATCAAAACAAAACCGAGCCCGATTAAAAACTGCATCAGGGGCCGCATGAGCGCATCGATTCTTGACCAGACTAAGATTCTTCTCGGCGTACTGCCGGTTTAATTCATTGAATGCGGCGATCTCTGCGCCTTCCTGAGCATAAGCTCTTACTACGCGAACACCTGTAAAGTTCTCCTGCGCGCGCGCCGTAATTTGGGCGAAAAACTCCTGAATTTTCTCGAACCGGACGTGAACTTGCTGACCGAAAAACTTCACCGTCAACGAGACCAGTGGCATTGTCACAAACAGCAGCAACGTCAGTTTCCAACTGATCAAAAACATCATGGGCAGAATGAGAATGACGACAAACAGCGTCTGCAGCGAATACATGATCATCGGCCCGGCTAGTTGACGGACTGCTGCCAGATCATTTGTCGCGCGCGCCATCAGGTCGCCGACACGATGTCCTGAAAAAATGATTGAGGCTGGTGTACGAGATGCTCGTAGAAGTCCTGCCGCAGGTCGTATTCCATCTTTCGCGAAATCCCGATGAGGATGCGACGTTGAAGAAACAGGAATATTCCGCTTACTACGCTGGCGGCCAGCACCAGCAGCGCGGAAACGGTCAAGCGAGACCACGAAACGTCGTTCCAGTTGACATCAATCGCCTGACCAACTATTTGCGGGATGTAAAGGTTGGCGACGACACTCGCGAAGATGCAAACTATGCCGACGATTAGCGAGGCTTTATAAGGACGGAAATAGCGCCAGAATTTTCGTAGATCGTCCATGCACAAAGCGACCGCGAAACACTCATAACCTTCGACTTGAAATAGCGAAGCGTTATGATGCGCGATTTTGTGTTAGGACGCCAGAAGAGAGAAGAAGGGGATTATGAAGAGCGGAGGAAACGAATATCTTAGAGACGCTGCATCGTGTCGATCAAATCGATCTCTGGCTGCGTCTGGAGTCGGCCGCGGAATCTCAATTTCAGTTCTCGTCAATCGGGCAGACTCACGCGATTCCGGCCTGCATGCTTGGAGGTGTATAAGCGCACGGTCGGCAGCCACCAGCAGCGTATCTCGTGAATGACGCATGAGCCGGAAAAGTGGCGACGCCGAACGAGGCAGTGACCTGACCAAACTCCGGCACTTCCATTTGCGCAATCACGTTTGCGCAAGCGCTCTGCGACCAGCTTGGCTCCTTCGGGATTGGCTTGCGGCAGAATTATGACGAATTCGTCTCCGCCAAACCGGGCTGCCGTGTCAACCGCGCGAAGTTCTGCGCGAAGATTGTCTGCCAACATGCATAACGCGGCGTCGCCGGCATCGTGTCCGGCTTGGTCGTTGATATGTTTAAATTGTCCAGGTCCAGCATGATCAAGGAGAGCGGCTGGCGCATTCGCGTCGCCAAATGCAGATCGCGCTCGAGCTGTAATTCAAACGAGCGACGGTTGTAACAGCCGGTCAAGCTGTCTGTTAGCGCTTGTTGCTGCATTTGCGCAAACAAGTGTGCCTGATTAACAGCTACGGCCAACTGATCGGCCACAGTGTGCAGCAGCAGCAACTCGTTGTCCGCCCACTCACGCGACGCGTCATCAGATCTGATCAGCAGCAGCCCCAGAAAGCTTCCCTGAAATATCAGAGGTACTACAGCGTCGACCGGTACCGGTGCTCCGTTTGAGGTGTCACCATCAACAACATAAGCTTGCGGGCTGTGTGACAACTTTGTGCTGATCGAATCTATATCGCTAAGCAGCGCTCCCCGACGATGTCACCGCTCCTCGGCGCATCTGGACGCAGATACAATTTTGTAGTCTGCTTGCCAACCAGCGCGCCTTCGACACGCACAGCGCAGGAATGAACATTTAGCGCTCGGCCAACTTCATCCGCTGCTGTTTGCAGCACGCTATCCAACTCAAGAGAATTTCGTATCGCCGTGGCAATGCGGTTAACCGCGATTTCTCGCTCAGCTTGTTCCTGCAAGAGACGCGCTAACTTCGTGGTCACACCAAGAGTAAGTTGAATGAGGTTGCCTTTGGCATGGAGACGCGGACGGCTTTTGTGAACGCGTCGGAATAGAACGAATGTTCAGCTGTGACTCGAGCCATGAGGTACTCGAGAGCTGAGTAAACGATATCAGGTTCGAACGTCCAGATAACCAGGTCTCGCGATGAGTCTTCGCCGTCTGTGTTGTGCACTGACGCGAGCAGGGCGGAGAAGCGTGCATCCGCGATGACGACAAATCGCTCTGATTGTTGTCTTGTTCTGTGCGTTCAAGAACGACAGATTTTGTAGTTTCCTTTGCCCCGGCTGAGCACCAGGCTGGAAAGCGCGTCTTCAGGGCTGACCCACAAGAAAGAAATTCTTGGCGGCTGCCTCGAGTTCTTTGATGCGAGCAATGTCGCGCCCGGCTCGGCCCTGAGATGCCGGGCAGGCTTTCAACCACCAGAGCGCCAAGGTTGTTTTCGAGAACAACGTCCTCGAAATAGCGATGCAGCTGGGCAATAGTCGAAGCGGCGCAAGGCACCGGCATCAATTGTCTGGGATGTTGGGCTAGGAGGGAGTGGTAGAGGGAGTACATGGGTGACGTGTTCACCTAATCGGTATCAGATTGTTGACTTTGGCGAGGGCGTGTTACCAGCGGCTGGGACACCCGCTATGGAAGGCCAAACACATTTTACATAGATAAACACTGAGTGTCTATCAAAAACCGGGCTCGCTTTGCCGACGTCATCTAAAGCCTAATATAAGTGCTAAGTGCTGTAGCTACAAGCTTTTGCGCGCTATCAAAGACATCGGCTGAAACGACGAGTAGTCGCTCTACCCGCACGCATCACTTTACGCGGTACAAGTGAGCCTTCCCTGCGTGACCGGGCTCAGATAGCTGATAGTAAGATCGACAGTAGTAACCTTTTCGTTCGGGCTCAAGCAGCGTAATTATTGCAAACGCAGTGGCGGAATCAATTAGGGAGGCGATTGCACCACCATGTACGACCCCATGATTTTGCGTGAGCATTCTTGCGGACTCGCATTCCGAGCGTTGCGCTTCCGGAGCGCGAGGTCTTCAAGTTCAATCCCCAGCAGGCCCGCATAAGGAACATCACCAAGAGCTTTGCGGGCCCGCCTTATCTGAGCGGCAGTCAACTTTGTGTCCGTCATGAGCGATAGCTCGACCCAGCATCCTTAGGCTGGACAATCACCGCAGTGCCGTAGGCCAGCACCTCCGTCACGCCGGTAGAAATCTCGGTGGTGTCGTAGCGTGCTCCCACGATTGCATTCGCCCCGATCTCAGTTGCATGTTGAATCATGATCTCAAATGCGTCGGCCCGCGTCTGTTCACATAGTTTTGTCCAGGCCGTGATGTTTCCTCCGACAATAGTTTGCAGTGACGCCCCAATGGTTACGAAGATATTTCTGGACCGCACGACGATGCCGCGAACGATCCCTAGATTTTGGGTTACCTGATAATTTGGCAGTTCAAAAGCTGTAGTCACCATCTGATGGGAAACTGAATAACGAGGCGGGCTAATTTCGTAGGGTGGTCTGTCGATCCATAGGGTCTGTGCTCATTTTTCCTCCCGGCGTTTTCCTAACCTGAAGAGCGCCTCTTCTTCGTTCGCGCTTGAGTCGCGAATTTGCTTCTCGAGGAATCCAAAGATATTGCTTTAGTTCACAACGCCCGCGTTCATTAAATTGTACTCCCTCATGCTCCAGCATTCGCTGCTGCTTGTCGTGTGGAATGACTATCCGCCCTGTGGAACAACCGCCTTGGGCGTTGACCACACGATGCCACGGAGTCTTGTCGTCTGAGCCGTGCATTACAAATCCTACTGTTCTTGGCGTGTAGCCTTCGCCGAGAATTTCGGCGAGTTGGCCGTACGTCATGACACGCCCGCGTCGGAATTTTTCGGACCAGCCGGTAAACTCGTTGTCGATAGTCTGGATCAGGTTTTTCCGACATTAGCGTAAAGGGCGTAACTAGCTTTAACTTATGGTCCTGAGAATGGTGCGCGCCGGCGCTCCATCGCCTCTGCCGCCCGCGATTTTTAAAGGCAAGCAAATGAGTTCGTAAGGCCCAGCAGGTATGGACCGCAAGTCGAGTCCTTCCAGGACTACAACACCATTCGAAAGGAAGACATGATGCGTTGGAAACGTCTTGGACTGATAAGCCTCTATCGACAAGTAATCAATTCCCACCAATTTGATGCCCAAGTCAACCAGGAGCTGTGCGGCAGCTGGTATCGATGTACGTGTAATCAACGCGAAAGCCTTCTTCAGGAGAACTCCAGAAATCGGAATTCCTTGTCTTGAAGAGTACTCTTTCTAAATCGCTCGAGCATTCGCTGGACACAAAACTTTCATCGATTACGCGAATGTCAGGCGGCACTTCGATCACTTCCGCCATCCCGATCAGTGTTGATAGGGACATAGACTGCACAGTTGAACCACCGGCAATGAAATGTATCGGCGCATCAACGTGGGTGCCGGAATGTGCTCCCATATGAAGGACCGAGACATTGGCTGCGTCGCCGGCGGCCAAGGTGGCCCAATCTGTAATTTCAATTTTCGGATCGCCGGGGTAGGTTGGTGTTGTTGGCGGAAAGCGCCACGCTGACGTCGTAAATTTGCATCTGAGTATTTTGATGACGTGAAGATTCGTTGAACAGTGATGCGCCGATAGTATTGCCCGTTTTGAAACATGTCAACGAGCTCCGCACTGCTGACTTGCGATGTGCATGGGAAGGTTCGGTAGCATCAACACCTTCAAGATCGACAGCTCGCGAGGATCGTCATCAGCACCGACAGCCCCCCAGCACAAACCACGACTCGCCGCCTCAAGTTATCTCAACTCTGCTCCTTTAATTTGGAGTTTTACGCAGCGGCTCGCGACGGGACGCGATAACCTACGTTGACGCTGTTCCTTCGCGCTGCGGTGAATTGCTCGAGGCAGGCGAAGTCGATTTCGGCTCTGGTGCCAGTCATCGAGTATCAAAGGCTCCAGGATGTGAAGTTAGTTCCGAACGGGTCTGCGTAGCTTCGCGTCGGAAAGTCAGAAGTGTGGTACTTGTCTCGCGCTACAACAATCTGAAAAAGATTCGCAGTGTTGCGTTGGACGAATCCTCGCGAACGTCGGCGAGCCTGATAAAAATAATTTTCAAAGAGTTTTTGGGAATCGAACCCGTCTGGACCACCTCCATTCCCAACCCTCGAGCAAATGTTGCGCGAAAATGATGCGGCCCTAATGATCGGCGATCCGGCGATGACTTTTCAACGCAAGGGCTTGAATCTTTGGGATCTCGCCACCCTATGGCACGAGTTCACCGGAAGAGGCTTCGTGTTTGCGATGTGGATGGCTGCGCAAAAGTCTGCCGTTCACGCAGTACCTGATTTTGCTGCGGCCAAGGACGAAGGGCGTGAACGCAATCGAGGAGATAATTGGAATCTATCAGACTCAATTGGGACTGCCCGCCGAAGACCTTCGCGACTACCTCACCAACAACGTCACATTTGAACTGGACAACGATCTCGAGAGTGGAATGCAGCTTTACTTTGAGCTGGCAGCACGGCACGGATTAATCGAACAGGCAAGGCCGCTTGAGTTCTTCGAAGGACCTGCTTGCCAGTCAGCTCTCACGACCAGCGGCGATTGATTAAGGTTTGCTCAACTAATAGACTATGAACATGCCGTCGGAAGTTAAAGAAATTCTGGATCGCGCGTTAGCCGGTGAACGACTTAGCTGCCGAAGATTGCACACAGTTATTGCAGTCTCACGATGTGGCTCAAATTGGCGCGGCTGCCGACGAAATACGCCAACGCAGACACCCGGATAACGTCGTCACCTACATCATTGATCGCAATATCAACTACACAAACGTCTGTAATGTCGTCTGTACCTTCTGTGCTTTTTACCGGCGGCCCGGCGCACCTGATACTTACGTGCGCACCCTCGATGAGATTTGTTCCAAGATTGATGAAACGATTGCACTCGGCGGCACCGGCGTTTTGATGCAGGGTGGATTGCACCCTGATTTTGGTATCGAGTGGTACGAAGATCTGCTGCGGAAGCTGCACGCAAAGTATCCCGACTTCCAACTCCACTGTTTTTCACCCCCTGAGATTCATAACATTCATCTGATCTCGGGTCTCGACTACGAAACGATCATGCAGCGTCTCAAGGACGCCGGTCTTTACAGTTTGCCGGGCGGAGGCGGTGAAATACTCGACGACGAGGTGCGCAAACGCGTCTCGACGAAGTGCACTACTGATGAATGGCTGGCGGTCATGAGAGCGGTTCATCGGGTCGGCTTGCGCTCCACCGCGACGATGATGTTTGGAATTGGCGATACGGTGGAACACCGCGTCAGACATCTGCAAAGCGTGCGAGATCTGCAGGACGAAACCGGGGGCTTCACTGCGTTTATTCCCTGGACCTTTCAGCGCGAGAACACAGCACTCGGCCGGCGAATCAAGGATGAGCCAACCGGAGTTGATTATCTAAAGATGCTGGCGGTCTCGCGGCTGTTTCTGGACAACATTGAAAACTTCCAGTCCTCGTGGTTAACACAGGGACTAAAACTTGGTCAGGTAGCATTACGATTCGGCGCCAACGACATGGGCTCCATCATGATTGAAGAGAATGTCGTGTCAGCCGCCGGCGCTCATAATCGTGCAGACGAGCCAATGCTGCGTTATCTGATTCGGGAGGCCGGTTTCATTCCGCAACAGCGAGACATTCTCTACCGCCACGTGCATCGCGCACCGACATCTGCCGCCGATCCCGAACCATCGACGCCTTTGCGAGAATTGTCGGTGGCCATTGCCGATTAACGCCATAACGCCTCGCACGCGTTTTCCCGGCCATGAGTCTTTCAAACACAAACTATTACCACCCTGCTGTTTGATTGGGATGGGACGATTGTGGACTCGCATCAACTTGGATTGAACGCGTTTGAGCAGTCGTTTGCCGAGCTCGGAGTCGCATTCGATCATGAAATCTACAGGCGCGTCTATTCTCCCAATTGGTACTCAGTTTACGAGGCGATGGGCCTGCCGGAAGAGAAGTGGACGTTAGCTGATGAACTTTGGATTCAGCATTACGGCGATCAAACTGCGCAGCCGATCGCGGGCGCTAAAGAAACAATTGAGGCGTTGCATGGTCAGGGCTACCAGCTGGGCGTCGTTAGCAGTGGCAGTGACTGTCGTGTTAATCGGGAAGTCAACGAGTTGGGATTGGCCGGATCTATTCGACGTAGTCGTTTGCAATGAACAGATGCAAAACAAGAAACCGCATCCAGAAGGATTGGAAACGGCCTTGCAGTCGTTGGGACGCCGGCGCGACGAGTCATGTTATATCGGCGACAGTCCCGAAGACATCGAGATGGGGAAACGCGCGGGAACGATGACAGTCGGCGTGCGCAGCACTTATCCAACCAGCTGGAGACTTCAGGAAAACAAACCAGACCTCTACCTTGAATCACTTTCTGATTTGCTAAGTCACTTCCCGATGCGATGAGACCGACCAGCACGCCGCGAGTAAAAATCTGCTGTATCGCAAGCTGTTGAAGAAGCATGGATGGCCATTGAGCATGGGGCGGCAGCTGTCGGATTGGTTTCGGAAATGCCAAGTGGCCCTGGCGTAATCTCGGAAGAATTGATTCAAGAAATCGCTGCAAAGATTCCGCCGCCTATCGCTTCGTTTCTCCTGACCTGCCGTCAAGATGTCGGCTGCAATAGTTGAACAACAAAGACGCTTACGGGTGAACACGATTCAAATCTGCGATCAGCTTAGAGAAGGGAAGCCATCGCCAACTTCGTGAAGCGCTGCCGGGAGTTTCGCTAGTGCAAGTTATTCATGTGAATGGACCGGAGTCAGTTGACGAAGCAATTTCAGTCGCTCCGCATGTCGATGCGATTCTGCTCGATTCTGGAAATCGAACCGCGGCGATAAAAGAGCTTGGCGGCACCGGCCGCGTCCATGATTGGAATTTAAGCAAGCAGATACGCGAGGCAGTGGATGTCCCGGTATTTCTTGCGGGCGGATTAAACTCTGACAACGTGGCCGCAGCCATTGAGCAAGTTAGGCCGTTTGGAGTGGATGTTTGCAGCGGAGTTCGCACCGAAGGTCAGCTCGATCAAAACAAACTCGCGCAGTTTCTTTCGAGGCGGTGCGCCATTCCAGCTCGGGAGCAGACAGGCGTATAGCGGCGAGTTCATTCAGCAACAGCGCAGTCATTGTGCGGGTCAGCTATCAGAAACGATGAAACTCATTTTTCTTCATGGCATGCCCGGCGTCGGCAAGCTAACTGTAGCCACTGAGCTCGCAAAGCTGACGGGCTTTAAGCTGTTTCATAACCACCTGACAGTGGACCTGGTTACTTCGCTCTTCGAATTCGGCAGCCAACCTTTCATTGAACTGCGAGAACGGATCTGGCTCGACACTTTTGCGCAAGCGCCGCCGCAAAACTGGAAGGGCTGATCTTTACATTTGCCTTTGAGAAAACTGTGCCGGAAGGGTTTATTCGCGAACGTTGTGAGGACTGTTGAAGGTAACAGGCGGCGAGGTCATCTTTGTCAGGCTCTTGTGTGACCCTGCTGAACTTGAACAGCGAATCACAAATCCCGACTCGGCAAAAGTTTGGCAAGCTAACTTCGCTTGATCTATTCAGAGAACTTAACAGCGGATGGAACGTTTCGACACGCCGGAAAACGTGCCTGATCAGTTTGGTAATTGATACGACCAGCATCAGCTCCGTCTGAAGCCGCTCAAAGAATTGCGACAGAGCTAAAGTTACTCGCGCTGATTGCAAAATCAAAGCCTCGCGCCGGATGCAACATCCAGCGCGAGGCTTTTGACCTATATCCTGCCGCGTTTCAGAACGTGAACTTTACTGCCAGTTGTAACTGTCTTGGATCGCCAACTCCCTGCCGCAGGAACCCGTCAAAATTAAACAACGCCGAACCGATCGTGGGATCGATGTTGTTCTCGGTGTTGAAGGTATTGAACATCTCCACGATCGGGATAAGCGCATAACGCTCACCGAATTTGAACGGACGCTCCAGCCGCCAGTCGAACGAAAAGAACTCGTTATTCTTTCCTGATCGTGTTGCGCGGGAAACACCGAGTGGCGCATCCGGGTGATCGCGGTTGAGCAGAACGCGCCTGGACGCGCATGCTCAGATCAAAGTCAGCCGGAAGATCTGCCACCGATACGAAGTTGAATCTGTGACGTATGTCACGATCCGAAAAAGCATAGTCCAGCTGAAGATTGTTAATGTCGAACGCCCGATCCGTAAACGGATCACGTTCGTTTGAGTCGTCGTCAAAATCCTTCGCATACGTGTAGTTCATTTCAAACTGGAAGCCGCGCGTCATACGCCTACGCAGGCCGGCTGTAAAAGCCCGATAAAGTGATTTACCAACCGAAGCCGCGACCATTGTCTCGCCCAGATAATCGATCGAAAAATCCTGTGCGTGGCGTAATCCAGGAACCGGGTAAGATGTACAGCTTTGGAGTGGGTGACGTCGAAATAGATGGAAAGATTCTCTGCCAACTTGAAACTCGGAGCCGAAATTGGCGGTGTAGACCCGAGGGTTCTCGTAGTCTCGGCTGAAGACCCGCACACCGCTAAAAGCATGGAAATGGATTATTGAATGGGCCAGCCGCGGTGAAGCCGTTGACTGTTGAGCATGAACCAGCAGTCGGTGTCACCAGCCCTGGCCAGGCTGGGCGAACGAATCGGGTTGGCAAACACACCACCTGCGATTGTTTGCTGTTGCACGCCATTCGTCGTGATTGATCCAACCTGCGTCAGCATATTCTGACGCGCGTAATAAACACCGAAGCTTCCGCGCAACACAGCCTTGCCATTTCCTGAAGTGTCCCACGCAAATCCGACGCGCGGTTGAAACTGCTTGGTTTGATTGTGCAACGTACCATCCGATGGAAAGCGAGGATCGTTGAGGAAAATGCCGTAAGCTGTAGCCGACGGAGGAACAACCGGGATCCGGAAAAAGTTGTGCGTCCCAACGCAATCCGTAGCTTAGAGTGAAGTTGGAGCTGTATTTGCCACTTGTCCTGCGCAAACAGTGCGAAGTCCTCATTCGAAATTTCTGAGGCACCAGCGGCGTCTGTGGCGGGTCCGGCAGGCCCAGCACCCTGCAAGAAGAGCAGCAGCGGTGTGACCGCTCCCGCACAAGTCGGGGCAGTTAAGTCAGTAAAGGTGCCGTCAGGGCACCGGCCGGCATTGGGACCAAATCCCGCGTCCGCCCGCCGACGCATATCGCAGAAACCCGGTGACGCTGTCGAAGATATACCGGCCTTCGAAAAACCCACGAAATATTTGTGAGTTGAGACTATGCATCCATTCGCCGCCAACTTTCACGTTGTGGCGACCAGAAATGATGGAGAAATTATCTTTGATCTGGGTGCGCCAGAACGTTTCGTCAACGTTCGGCCCAAGGAAGAAGGGATGACCGAAGCGGAACGTTGGCTCCGCCGGATTGAAAAAGCCTCCCATCGCCGTATCGGCAGGTATGTTCGATTGCACGGCGGAACGTGGGCGTTCTTCGCGCCCATAGGTAAAGTGAAACTCGTTGACCTTCGAAGCTGAGATGGTCGAAAAAAGGTTGGCGTTGAAGGCGTTGATCTTCGACGGACCTTCGATGCCGTTGGCCGAATTGCCGTATGTGGACACGTCGAACGTCTGGTTTGTGTTTCGTGAATAGTCGAAATTATGCGAAAGCGTTAGGCGATTATTCTGCGTAAGATCCACATCAACCTTTCCGAGCAGCGCATTGTTTCTGATGCGATGACTTATCGGATCACCTTCTTCCTGACCTCGACTCGCCCGGAAAAAGTTAATCAGGGCCAGCCGCTGGCAATCGAAGTTGGCATTGATTGCGGCTTCGTTCGCCAGAATTGTGGGCGCAGTAACCGGGCATGGAGTTCCAATAGGTATGCTGAGGTTGGAGCGCGTTAACCTTTCCAAAATATTCTCGCTCGAGAAAAAGAAGAAGGCCTTATCTTTCTTAATTGGCCCTCCGATTGTTCCGCCAAATTGCTCGCGCCGGAAATCAGTGAGGGGAGTGCCGTCCGAGGCATTTGCGGTGAGTGCTTCCAGCCTCTGGAAATGAAACAATGTTCCGTGAACTTCGTTTGTGCCGGACTTGGTGATTACGTTTATTACTCCGCCCGCGGTGCGTCCGAATTCAGCGGAAGCGCCGGTGGCGACGACCTGAAACTCTTTTACGGCATCTAGTGGGATATCGATCGCCGCGCGTTGGCCGCCTGCCTGTTCGCCGAAGAAGCCGTTATTATAGTCGCCTCCGTCCAGACTAACGTTGTTGAAGATTCCGCGCTGACCGGCGAAGTTAATTTCATCGCCGTCAGGTCCCTGAACGATACTGACATTAGGAGTAAGCGTAAGTAGATCTTCAAACTTACGGCCCAGGATTGGCGTACGGTTCACCGTGATCTCATCCAGTGTCGTACTGGATTCCGTTTTCGTCGTATCTATTGTCGGTATGGCGGTGACCGTCACGGCTTTCGGCAACTCCGGAAACTCTCATCGAAACCGGCTGCAGATTCATCGTTTGACCCACGGTCAGATCTGCTTGCTCCACCACCAACGTGGTAAATCCCTGCTTTGCTATCGTAATCGTGTATTTGCCCGACGGTAGCAAGAGCGCCACGAAGCGTCCATCGTCATCGGTGGTCGTATTCCTCGTGAAGTTCGTTTGAGTTTCTTTGATCTCGACACTGGCGCCCGGGGACAGCGGCGCCATTTGCGTCAACGACAGTGCCCTGAATCGTCCCGCTGGTAATCTGGGTTTGGGCCGTGCCGCGGTAAACGAGAGCGCTATGAACAAACAAGTAATAAGGCCTGGAACAAACTGCCGAAGGAGCGGAGTAACGCTGTACGCATGGTTTTCTCCTATCGTTTTGACTGAGATTCTTTTAGCAATGCTTCGACTTCTTAAATGTCGGGCGACCCGGGTTGAATAAAACGACGATCACGTCCCAAAATATATGGACCACTACGAGGTGGCTGATCTTAGTGGGAAATTACAAACAGTGTCAACGCTTTTACACGAAGAGGCACTGAATTTGATTTTTAGGACGTTGACATGGAATAAGAACCTTTAGCGCAGAAAATGCAATTGACATTGCTGCAACTCCTCCAAATAATCGTAGTTAAAATTCCCCCGCGTGAAAATAGATGAGAAGACGGACAGTAGGAGGGTCGAAGAATGCGTTGGAGAGGCGAGCGACAAAGCAGCAACATTGAAGACCGGCGCGGCATGTCGCGCGGTGGAATGGCTGTCGGGGGCGGGCTTGGCGGATTGGTACTTATTGTACTTGCTTTGTTATTTGGTGCAGACCCAAGGCAGTTTCTCGAACAAGTTCCTAACAGCGGCGAGTTACCTGGACAACAGTCCTCTCGTCCGGTCAACCCGGAAGAAGAGGAGCTTAAACAATTTGTAGCAGTCGTATTGGCCAGTACGGAGGATGTTTGGAGCGAGCAGTTTAGGCAGCTGGGACGCCAGTATCGCGAACCAACATTACAGCTTTTCACCGATCGTGCTGAGTCAGCCTGCGGTGTTGCTGGATCTGCTGTCGGTCCATTTTATTGCCCAGGTGACCAAAAGATTTATATTGATCTATCGTTTTTCAGAGAATTGAAATCGCGCTTCCGTGCACCGGGGGATTTCGCGCAGGCCTATGTCATCGCTCATGAAGTAGGTCATCATGTGCAGAACCTGCTGGGCACCATGGATCAAGTGAACTCGATGCGGGGAAGGGTGAGCGATCGGCAAAACAATGACTTGTCCGTACGCCTGGAACTACAGGCAGATTTTTACGCGGGAGTTTGGGCGCACTACGCGGAAAAGAAGGGCGTTGTAGAGCCGGGCGATTTCGAAGAAGCGCTGGGCGCCGCGAGCGCAGTGGGTGACGACCGTTTACAGCGCGAAGGGCAGGGTTATGTAGTGCCTGATTCCTTCACGCACGGAAGTTCAGAACAGCGAGTCCGTTGGTTCCGGAAGGGTTTCGAATCCGGCGACGTGCGGCAGGGCGACACCTTCAGCTCGAACTACTGACGAAGGCGTTAGTTTACGGCTACGGCGTTTTGGCGCGCATTGCTGCTGATTTGGTAAATGGATTCCATTACTGCCGAACGCACCTCGGTGGGCAGGGCGCCTTTCACGGCGAGGCTGCGAAACTTGGCGACAATATCCGGCTGGTTGCTGAAAGTGAGTAATTTGATCACAGACAGCTGGATGGCCATGTTTGGGTGGTTCTCAATCGTCTTTAGGAGCATTTCAGTCTCACCCGCTTTTGCCATCAGGAAAAGAATTGAGAAGGAGTCATAGGTTCGCTCACGACTCTCTCCGGCGAGTCCACTGATTGCTTCAGCCGCCAGACCTGAACCGTCTAACGCTTTCGCTATCCGCCGGCGACCCTCGGGCGACGCCTCGCGAAGAGCACGCGTAAATGAATCAGCACGATTGGGTCTGAGGTCATAAAGCGCGCGGGCGGCGTTGTTTCTAACTTCTTCAGACTCATCGTCGAACAAGTTAGTAACGAGATGAAAAGCCTGGTCTTCGTCAAAATCAGCCAAACGTCTCACTGCATCGGCGCGAACTTCCAAATCGCCCGATTTGAAGTGCTCGGTCCACTGGGAAACGTCAGAGGTCTGCTCGCTCGTCGGTTGAATGCTTTTCTCCGCCTGTTTGATATCAAGCGACTTTGAAAGCGTTTCAGCTTCATAAGAAACAACCTCCGGCTCGTGCCAAACTGGCGCCTCTTCGAAGTCAGTAGAGAAATCCAGTTTCACCTCCGTCTCGACCATCTCAAACGACGCGAGTTCTGGGGTCGTTGTTTCTTCCTCGTATCCAGTCGTGGGTGAATCCACGATAGCAGGTTCTTCGTGAACCACCGTAACTTCTAGCTGCCTTATCTCGGCTTCTTCCGACGACTGTTCAGTTTCAACAACTTCAACCTCATGTGATAGCAACTCTATGGGCGGTTCCGACAGTTCGAAGGACAGGTCGAGCTCCGCGACGTCTGTTGCGGGCGTAGGTTCGCTTTGGTGAGACTGTTCAGCAGATGTCTTCACAGCCTTGAGCTCACTGAGTTGCGCTTTCGCTGCTTCGAGTCGCTGAACGTGTTCAGTCTCCGATTTGCAAAGCTCCTGTATTTTCTGTCGTAGCTCTGCCTCTTTCTTCGAATGTTGATTGTTGGCCTTTTCGGTTTCGCGGCAAAAGGCTTCAAGAACTGCTACTCGCGCGTCCTCCGGCTTAACTCGCGCGGTAGCTTTCGACTTCGCTGTGGTTTTCGATTTAGCCGAGGCTTTGATTAAAGAAGCTTCTTTTTGGGCGAGAAGTTTGGCCTCGAGTTTCGCGAAGCGTTTACGCTGAGTTATTTCTGTCTTACGCAACGCTTCGATTTCGGCGTTGATGCTGCGTTCCTTTTCGGGCCAGGTTCTGTCGTTAAATTCCACTTGACCACGAAGGGATTCCAGTTGCTCCATTAAGTTGGCTTCATGGACAATCTGTTCACGTGATTCAGTTTCTATCTGCGCTAACCGCGTTTGCAGCTTGTCAAGTTCTTTGTCTTTCCTAACGTGGGCTTTTCGCGACGCTTCGACCTGTGCTCTTAATTGCTTCACAAGATCTGACTTCGCTTCGAGAGTCGCCTCCGAATCCCGGCCGACCTGTTCCAATCTGGCGGATTCCTCATCAGCGGCGGCCGCTAAGCGACGTGCCTCAGATTCGGCACGCTGTCGTGTTTCTTCGCGTTCGCAAAGAAGCGCTTCGGCCCTGATGATTTGTTCATGTTGCTCAGCCTCCAGCTTAGTCAACTGGTCGATGTCGACATTTAGCTGTGCCTGCTTGCTACGTAACTGTTCGACTCGGATGTTGGCCTGACTTCGCGCTTCTTCCAACGCAGCCAGTCGCAGTTCTTCTTCTTGAGACTGCGTCATCCGACTCGGCTTCGAGATCGCTCAAGCGTTTTTCTGCATCCAGGATTCGCTTGGAACGTTCGGCCGCTAACTTACGCAGTTTTTCAATTTCGTTCTTAAGCTGCTCGGCTTTTTCCGCCTGTTGCTGTACTTCGTTTTCCGCTGCTTCGCACGGACCGCCTCAGTTCAGCTACTTGCTGCTTTTCGAAGTCGACAACGCGCCGGGCCTCTTCCTCCGCTTGTTCACGTGCTTCCTGAGCCGCACGTTCGCGCGCCTCAGCCGCTGCCCTGGTTTGGACTTCAACTTCATTGCGCAGGCGAACCTCCTCTTCGGCCAGGTGTTGCAAATCCGCTTGCGCCTCTTGAATCCGCTTAAGCTGGGTAGCTTCAGCCTTACGCAAAACCCCGATGCCGGCGTTGAGTTGCTGTTCAGCCTCCGCGCGTGCTTGCGCTTCGCCTTCTGCCTTACTGCGAATGGCTTCAAGTTCGGCTATCCGGACGGCATCCTCCTCAGCGCGCCGGGTGATTTCCGCTTCCTCGCGTGCTTTTTCCTCAGCCGCGGCCAGCATTCGGGCCTCCGCCTGCTGCTGACGCACAGCTTCGACCTCGTTGCGCAAACGTGCTTCTTCCTCCGCCCGCCGTTGAGCTTCGACCTGAACCGCACGCAATTCGTTTTCAGCTTCAACAAGCCGTGCGATTTGATCTGCCTCGACAGATCGCAGTGCTTCGATTTCCTCATTCAGGCGCTTGGCTCTTTCAGCTCTTTCCTGCGCTTCCTTTTCAGCGTTAGCGCGAATCATTTCGAGTTCAGCAAGTTGCTGCTCTTCTTGCTGAGCACGACGAAGAATCTCAGCCTCCGTCTTCTCGCGTCGCTCCTGAGCGGCGCGTTGTAGATTTGCGGTTTCGATCTTGTTGTCGGGCTTCTTCTTCAGTCTTTCAGGTCTGCTTCCTGTTTTGCCAGACGACGTGATTCCGCACGGGCTTCCGCTATACGCTGAACCTGTGCAGCCTTTGACTCACGTGCCGCTTCGAGTTCAGCGCTGAGCCGCTGTTCTCGTTCAGTTCGTTGTCGCGTTTTTGCCTCCGCCTTGAGGCGCGCTTCTTCCAAAGCGTTGACTCGCGTTTCAGCTTCCGTCAGCCGATTGATTTGTTCGATTGCTGCTTTGCTCAGAACTTCAATATCCGCTTTGAGCTGTTTTTCTCGCGCAGCATGCTGTTCGCCTTCCATCTGGGCCTGGCTAAGAATTGACTCCAACTCGGCCAACCGCTGTTGTTCCTCTGCTGGTCGCGCTGATCTGCTTCAGCCTGCGCGCGTTCGATTTGTTGTAACTGCCTGGCTTCAGCTTTGCGCAACACTTCAATTCCAGCAGTTAGCTGGTGTTCAAGCTCAGCTCTCTGTCTGCGTCTCAGTTTCCGCACATTTTCCGGATCGCTTCGAGCTTCGCCAGATGTTCCTCTTCCAGTGCGGCGCGAGCGGCGGCGTCCGCCTCGGCTTGGGCGCGCTCTTTTTCGGCCGCCTGGCGCCGAGCTTCGACTTCAGCCTGATTGGCCGATTTCTGTTCGGCCAAGCAAACGCTCTTCTTCTTCCGACTGTTGGCGTGCTTTGATCGGCTTCGCTGAAGATCGTTTTCCAGTTTTTCAATCCGGCTTACCTGTTCAGCAGCAATTTGGAAAGAGCTTCCAATGCCTGAACTGAGCTTTTGCTCTTTTTCAGCGCGTTGCTGTGCGGCAGCTTCCGCCTTGGTTCGTATCGCTTCCAGTTTTGCAATGTGTTGCTGCTCTTGCTCCGCCACGCGAAGCGATTCGGCTTCCCGCATCTGAATCTCTTCAGCCGCTGCTCGTTCGCGCGCTTCCGCTGCAGCCTTCATTCGAGATTCCTGGGCTTGTTTTTGTCGCGCAGTCTCGTCGGCGAGTCGCAATGCTTCGGCTTCCAGACTCAGCCAGGCGCTTGGTCTGTTCGACTTCCATTTGAGCAAGGCGCTCAATTTCAGCTGCCAGCTTTGCTTCCCGTTCAGCGCGTTGCCGAACCTTTGTTTCCGCACGCAAGCGGGTCTCTTCAAGAATGGTGAGACGCCCCTTCGCCTCTTCCATCAAGTCAATCTGTTCAGTTGCGACTTTGGCGAGTTTCTTTATCTCAGCGCTCAAACGGTCTTTTCTCGGCCAGACGCTGTTCTGCTTCCGCAGCAGCGGCGTTGCGCGCAGTCTGGAGTTGGTCCAGTCGAGCCGTTTCTTCGTCCTTACGCCGGCGAGCTTCGGCCTCTGCTCGATTACGCGCTTCTTCCTGCGCATGAAACGCGGCCTTGGCAGCCTCGATTCTCTTCAGTTGTTCGGCCTCACTTTTCCGCAGTTCTTCGATCTCGGCGGCGAAGCGCTTTTCAAGCTCCGCATGTTGCTGGGCTTCAGACTGTGCCGCACTACGAATCGCCCGCATCTCTGCCAGCTTCCGCTTGTGTTGTTCAGTTTGGGCACGAGCCTGTGCCTCAGCTTGTTTCTGAGCATCTTCCTGCGCTCGGAACAAGGCTTCGGCATGTCGCATGCGGTTAAGCAGATCGCTTTCAGCGCTGCGTAGCGCTTCTAATGCGCGAATTTAGTCGCTGCTCTTTTTCAGCGAGCTCATTTGTCTCAGCCTCTTTTTTGCTAACAACGACTTCCAGTTCAGCCAGCCGGCGAGACTCTTGCTCTGCACGCTCCCGCGCCTCAACTTCAGCACGGCGGCGCGCTTCTTCAGCCGCGCGTCTTCGGGCTTCCGCAGTTCGCTTCTTCTATTCGTCTGCAACTGCTGCGCTTTCACTTTTCGCAGGGTTTCTATTTCCGCCGAAAGCTTCTGTTCCTTTTCAGCTCGCTGGCGAGCTTCCACTTCCGACTTTTGTCGATTTGCCTCAATGGCGGCCATCCGTTGCTTTCTCGTGTTCGACGCGGCGCGTTCGACTCTCATCTTCACTACGTTTGGCGTTACAGACAGTCTGGGTTACAGGTAACACACCCGCACGCATGGCGATCGATCGCATCGCCTGGGAAATGATCTGCTGTGCCGATTCATTTTCATTTTCGCGAACAAGGAGTTCTTGAAGTGGCGCGACAGACGCGGCGTCCCCGATCGATCCCGAGGGAGGAGGCCGCAGCGAGACGCACTTCAACAGCGCGATCAGAAAGCGCAGCTATCAAGTAAGGGGTGGCGGCAGGTCTTCCGAGCTGAGCAAGTTTCGCCGCGGCGGCCGCGCGTTTTTGCACGGACTCATCCATTAGTAGATCGTGTGTTGCGTCGGCGAAGTCCGACATGAAAGTTTGCGGCGACACATCAACCGGCTCAAGCGAGGTGGGTTCCGATTGGAGGAAGCGATCCACGCGATCGTTATAAGTGGATGGGAGGGAAGGGAATTGCTCCATGATTAATCCTTACTTGTGAAGGCTTGGGCGGGAACCAGATCATTGAACGATCTGATGCTTAGCGGGTAAATTTGGAAATTGGACCAGTTAAGGTCTGAAAGTTTTTGCTTGAATTGAAGCCTGACGTTGTTGTTCGAGCGGCTTCGGAGAGCTGAAAACTACTTTGAGGAAGATGAGCGGGGAATTTCCCGGAAGTTGGTGCTGAGATTCCTGGAACGCCTCAGGCCTTTGAATTCTCGTTGATTTATGGCCGCAACTGTCAATAACTTTGGTTTGGACCTCGGCCTTGTGGATGGTTTGGCCTGTTTTGAGGCAGTGGGATTCTTTACGAAAACGGATGCCCGCGTATCAACTGAAGCCCGCATTTCGCAGGAAACAAAGGGTTAAGCGACTAAACTCGGGCCGCCGCGGAGCGGGTCAGAAAAGTCTCGCGGACCAGATCGTTAAACCGCTCAGGATGTTCCTGTTCCGGCATCATCCGGCAATAGTCAAACACTTCCAGGGAAGCGCGCGGGTTTAGTTGCAGCAACGAAGCGCCCTTTTCAACAGGCGTCGTGTTGTCCTGTTTGCCCCAAACGAGAACGCTCGGTTGCGTCAATCGTGAAAACGGAGACCTGGTATCCGTATTCAAATATCCCGACAAGAACGCTGCGATTGCATGTTGTGCTCCCGGCTGATGACTAGTCGCATAAAGATTTGCGACAAGGCGGTCAGTAACGCGTCGATGATCGTAGAAAAGATTGTCTCGTGCGTAATCTCGGATGCTGCGTTCACTTGCCATCACGTTGTAGAACGAAGTGCCGAGGACGGGCGACTGGAGTAATCCGTAAAACGCTGCGCCTGCCATTCCGGGCCGGCGATTTAGGCTGTCGGAACCGGTTGGGCCATTAAGAATCATCGCATTGATCAGTTCCGGGTGTTCATCGGCGACGCGTATGACGTAGGCAGCGCCCAACGAACTGGCTACTACATTCACTGGATAACCTGCAACTTCGCGGATGAAGTCAGTAATCAGTTCGACGTAAAGATCAGCGGAGTACGAGGCGGTCGGCGGCTTGTCGGAAAAACCAAAGCCCAATAGATCTAACGCATAGACATGAAAGTCGTTGGCTAAATCGTCAAAGTTTTTTCTCCACATGAAGCTGGACGTGCCGGCTCCAACGCCGTGAATAAAAACCAGGGGCGCGCCCGGATTGTGCGATCCAGCAGTTTTGTAAAAAACTCTGCCATGCTTCCAGCCGAAGAAATGAGCTTGTCCGCCCAACGCGCTATCGTCGGGCTCCGTTGCATTGCGCTGAATTGCAGCGTTGAGTGCAGCAAGAGCCGCGACGCCCGCCCCGCCTGCCAGCACGGTTTTCCAGATATTACCTAACTTACCCATTCGTACCGGTCCTAAACAAAAGCATAATCAAACTGTTCCTGGTGCACAGCGGGATCGCTGGTGATGTCCACTGGTCCAATGTAGTCTTCGATTTCATTCAAGACATCGCGTTCGGTACTCCGAAGTGCTTTGGCAACTTCCGGGTTGATGCGCAATGTGGCCTGTTGGTTCTTCCGGGGCCCACCCATGGTCTTACCCAGCGTCCGAGCATGCTCGAGCAATTCATAACAAATAGTTTGAGGAGACTTGATCAATCCTGCCCCCTGGCAGTACTGGCACGGAGAGCACAGCGTCCGTTCCAATGACTGCTTCACGCGTTTACGCGTCATGATCACCAGCCCAAAGTCGTTGAACGAAAGGACCTTGGTAGGTGATTTATCGCTGCGCAACGCATCCTGCAAAGCCTGCATCACCTTCTGGCGGTTGCGACGCTCTTCCATATCAATCAAGTCGAGCACGATAATGCCGCCGAGATCACGCAGCCGGATCTGGCGAACAATTTCATCAACGGCCTCAAGGTTTGTGCGAGTGATCGTGTCTTCCAACCGGCCACTGCCCCGTCCCACGAATTTCCCAGTATTGACGTCAATCGCGACCAGCGCCTCGGTTTGGTTGATGACAAGGTAACCCCCCGACTTCAGCCAGACGCGCGGCTTAATCGCCTTGTCAATCTCGGCCTGCACGCCAAACTTTTCGAGGATCGGTTCCTCACGAGTGTAAAGATGAACCTTCTTCAACATGCGCGGCTGGATGCGATTTACAAACTCAACAATGCTTTCGTATTCCTCCTCGGAGTCGACGCGGATGGCGGCAAAGTCATCAGAAAGCTGATCTCGTAGAATTCGCTGAACTAAATCCAGGTCTTTATGGACCAGTGCAGCAGGCTTCGACTTTTCGGCCGACGCCCTGATGTCCAGCCATGTGCGCACAAGATAACGAACGTCTTCGCGAAGGTCTTTTTCGCTAATGCCGACTCCGGCCGTCCTCACTATGAAGCCCCCAGATGGGATTTCTTCCTCGGCCCGAATCAGTTGGATTAGTTTGCGCAAGCGTTGTCGTTCACTATCAGATTCAATCTTACGCGAGACACCGACGTGCTCGACCGTCGGCATGTAAACAAGAAAGCGACCGGGAAGCGCGATGTGGGATGTGATGCGCGCGCCCTTTTTCGCAATTGGTTCCTTGGCGATCTGAACCAGTATTTCCTGGCCCTCGCGAAGCAAGTCCGTAATCGTAGGCTGATGACGATCGCGTCGTGAAAAGCCGCGTTGCCCACGGCCATTTCTGCCTCGCTCGCTTCTTTCGCGTGGTGCTGCGGCTGATGCCGCCGGAGCGGCCGCGGGCGCGGGTGCCTTTTCGACAGGGGCTAGCTCCGCTACAACTTCGGGCTCGACATCTTCGCCGTTTGCCCCTGGGATTTCGGCAGTCGCATCGGGCGTCTCTGACCCGCTCTTAGTCGGACGACGGCGCCGCCTGCCGCCTCGTCGCGTTGCGAATTCTGCACGTGAACGGCCTTCATCAATACTTGCTTCAGCGTCCTCAAACGACGCCTGCGTGGCCGTCTCAGCTTCAGCGTCTTCAGGTTGGTCGGACGATTTGTCCTTCACTGCTTTCTTGCTACTCGACCGCTTCGTGGCAGTCTTCTTCTTGCCACTTACGCTATTGAGAAGTTTTCCGAGCCGTGACTTCTTAGCTGCCGTACGTCCTCGTGCTGGTTTTTCGCTGTCTCCAACCGACTCGTCGAAAGTAGTAGCATTGACTTCGTTCTGGACCTCCTCATCGTCACTGACTCGCTGGAAGCTCGCACTCTGGGCAGGACCGTCGTCCACTTCATCCCTGAAGCTTTCCAAGTGGGCGGCAACTAGTTCACGCGTTCTTGGTGGCGCGCTCTCAGAAACCTCTCCATCGTCGATGCGTTGAAACGACTCGTCGCGATACTCGACGCTTGAGAGCAGCGACCCCACCTCGGCAGTTCTAAAGTCGTCTTCCAAATTGAATTCGCCCGCATGAATCTGGTCCAGCAGCCGTTCCTGTAATCTCGCATCCTTGAACATCTCACCGTTGACAGCCGCCGTTTCTTCTTCGTCAACGATGCGATGAATCGAAGGATCACTGGCGACAAATGGCGTATCAATGTCCTCGGCCCTGATGCGTGCCGGGGTCGACAACGCCTCCTCTGATTCGTCTGAAACTTCTCCACTGCGCCCACGCCGGCGCCCTCTGCGGCTGCGGCGTTTGCTGCCTTCCGCGCTATCAGCTGCCGGTTCGGCCTCAGCTACGGCCTCTATCAGTTCAGGTACCTCTCGAAGCGGTTCAGCTCGTTCTTGTGTCGCCTCGATACGGTATTCGCGTTCAACGCGACCGAGCTCGATCTGCTCTGTCGCTGCGCGATGCGCTTCCGCGACGTCAACCTTTTTCGACTTGTCGATGACGATCCGCTCAAACTCTTCTTCCTCATCGAAGAAATCCGACACGTAGAGGAACGCGTCGCGCTCCAAACCGATGTCGACGAAAGCGGACTGCATGCCGGGCAAAACGCGCATTACGCGTCCCTTGTAAATGTTCCCGACAATGCCCTGGTTCTCTTCGCCGCGTTCGATGTAGAACTCAGTTACTTTTTCATTCTCGATGATCGCGATCTTCTTCTCGCGTCCGTTGACGCTTACTATTAATTCTTTTGCCATTGTCTACTTGATGTCTCCTGTGATGTCTCCTACACGCACGCCCTTCGTCCCGTGTATTACGAAAGCGTTTGCTGACGTTTGGACGGTCCGGCGAAACTGGTGTCTTAAAATTTGTAGGTCGGCTGATGCGCGCTTCAAGCTGGAAAGCTGAGCGCGTTGCCGGACTGATAGTGCGACGACTCTGCGTTGCACTGTGACTTGGTTGGATGGGATTTACCGGCGCACGTAGGGACGATTTAGCCCTGGGCCGATGATGATGGGATTCCTGGTCGTACTCCGTTTCAATGGAGAACGGACCTTTCGCGTTCTGAACGCGACCGACGGTGAAACTAATCAAAAGAACCCTAACTAGCCGCTTCGCGCAACCAGCGTAACGTCAACAGGGAGCGTCTGACATTTAGACTATGCAGACTTTAGAACATCCGTTTTTTGGATGTGCTCGCGACCAGTTGCCGCCGGCTGAATATCAACGGGATCTTAATCCCAGCACGCGCTCTTCGTCTGGCTTACGGCCAGGTGAGCGGCTTTAGTAAAAAGTTGATGGTATGTCGTCACATTTGAACGACTGCAAAATCTGAGGCTCGCGTGCGTGGAGCACGGTGCTCTTTCGAGCGCTGCTTCGTGCTGCAAGCTTGTTTCAGCCGATTTGTGCCGAAATAAGAATTCCGCAGTGGCGAGCGAGCAAAGTATAAACCCAACACCTTGGAAATAGGAAACGTATCCCAAACAACAGCTTTAGTTTACGAATCGTCTCAACTGAACACTGATGGCGAATCCGATGGCAATGAACGTCGCGATCAGAGACGCCAGGCCGGCGCTCATAAGCGGCAAGGGCACACCTATTACAGGCAGTATTCCCAACTCCATTCCGACGTTAATGAAGATCTGAAAGGTCAGTCCACCGACGATAGCCATAATAACGAGCATGCCCATCCGGTCGGGGGCACGCCTCGCCCCTGCTATCAGGCGGAACAGCAATATCCCATAGGCGATGAGTACCAGAATACAGCCCACGAACCCGGCGTTTCCTGCTGTCACGGCGAAGATAAAGTCAGTGTGAGGCTCAGGCAAAAACTTTAGACTGCTTTGGGAGTGTGCTGATGCACTAGTAGAACCCAGTAGTCCGCCCTCGCCAATCGTCAAGATCGACTGCCAGGTGTTGTAACCAAAACCACGACGGTCTGCGTTCTCAGGATCAAAGATCACATTGATTCGTTGCTGCTGATAGTTCTTAACGAATTTAGTCTTTACGCCAACCCAATACGCGAAGGGAAGTAAGATGACGCCCATAACAATCGTGGCTACCACGTACCGAATCTTGATGGCGGAAAGGAACAGAACTACCACCAGTATTGGAATGTAGGTGATGACCGAACCGACGTCATGTTCCAACAGAATTAGGGCGATCGGCAGTCCAAGGATTACGCCACCTATGGCTATTTCTTTGATGGTTAATACGCCACTTCGGTGCCGTCCAAAATAACGGGCAAGCATCATCGCAGTTGTCACCTTCACAAATTCTGAAGGCTGAAATTGTCCTATGCCCGGCACACGGATCCACGCCTGTTGGCCATTGATCTTCAACCCGATTCCCGGAATCAGAACGATAACCAGCAGCACCAGACCGAAGACATAGAATGCCGGGGCGAAGTTGATTAACTTTCGGTAGTCGTTAAACGCGACTGCCAGCATCGCAATAATAGCGATCGCGAGACCAATCAGTTGCTTGACCCAATATCCTTCCGTGGGCTGGGCGTAACGAATCTGAATCGTTCCGAACGCGACTATCCCGATGGCGAGAAAGGCCAGCAGCCAGTCGAAATCACGCAGCCCTTTTTTTTGAATTAGTGCGACCATGATTAAAAAACTGGCTGAAGGCTGGCGACCTGCGACGGAAGCCGCCGAACCAACCAGTGTCTATTCGTTTCTGGCTATCTCCCGATCTGCGTTCTTTTGTTCTGGGGACGTTTCGTGGTTGAGGCTTCTTCTTCGCGACCGGTAAAGCGCCCGGAGGCTCCTCATGACGCGTCTTCCTGTAATAGACATCGTAAACTCGCCGCACCGCTGGTGCGGCATGGTGACCGCCGAAACCGGAATTCTCGATTATCGCAACCAACGCGATCTCCGGTTTGTATGCTGGTGCATAAGATACAAACCACGAGTGGTCTTTGTTCTTGCCTACGTCTTTACCAAGTCCAACCACCTGCGCCGTTCCAGTTTTCCCGGCAATGTCGAAACCTGCCATGCGAATGCCCGCGCCCGTACCGCCGGCGTTTACGACGCTCCACATTCCTTCGGCGACGGCATGACCTATATCGCCTGGGATCTGAACAACCTTCGGATTCGGTCGTGAAGAATCAAGTTGTTGAAAGCCGCGGCTGGGGCGGAAATATGCATCACTGGATCGTCCGACGGGTTTGAACTCCTTAACGAAGTGCGGTGTATACAACTTGCCCCCAACGCTGATGCCCGCGATGGTCCGTAGCAGCGCAATCGGCGTTATCACATCGTAGACCTGGCCGAAGGATGCATAGACAGTGTCGATATCCGACCAGTCAGGACTGCGCGGTTGCATGCGACGCTTAAACTCGCGCGACGGTGTCCAACTGACGACCTCGTTGGGAATGTCTATGCCGGTTCGTTTGTTTAAATCAAACTGATCGACCATTGCGACAATTCCGTCGAGACCCATCTTCAGTCCAAGCCGGTAAAAATAGCCGTCGCAGGAATACGTGATTGCGGTCTTAACGTCTGGCGAACCGTGGTTACCCATGCAGCGCGTGAATTTGTTGCCGATCGTAATGCCGCCGCCGCAAACGATGTTCGAATCCTCGAGTGTGATGGCCCCCTGCTGCAGGCCGGCGATAGCCATCGGAATCTTCCAGGTGGAACCCGGCGGATACCGGCTCTGAACAGCGCGGTTCAGCAATGGGGTTTCAGGATCTGCCAATAAAGCAGCGTATTCTGCGCGACCTTCGCGCGTGCCGATGCGACTGGCAAATAGGTTTGGATCGAAGGTTGGTGCAGATGCGAGCGCGAGCACCTCGCCGTTGTTGGGATCCATAACGACGATGACGCCGCGTTTAGTCGCTGACGCTTTGAGTTGCTCTTCGGCCGCCAGTTGCAGGTCGAGATCAATCGTCGTTATCAAATCCTGGCCTGAGATGGGATGGACTGTTTCGATCTCATCCTGGATCCGACCGCGACTGTCGACTACCACTTTTCGATAACCGTCGGTCCCACGCAGAAATTCATCGTATGTCTGTTCAAGACCACTTTGCCCGATGATATCGCCCGGTTCGAAATCCTTGTCCTTGTAGAAACTTTGCTTCAGTTGTTCCGGCCCGATCTCGCCGACGTATCCAAGTACATGGGCCAACAAACCGTCGGGTGGGTAACGACGCTGCGGCTGTTGCTCGACGCGCAGTTCCGGAAACTCCAGTTCGTGTGCTTCCACCCACGCGATGTCGCCGGGCGACGCATCCTGCTTCACGAGAATTGATTCAAACGCAGGCTGCGAGCTGATCTGATCAAATCGATCTTTAAGAATGTCCTGGTCCACGGCGAGTGCTTCAGACAACGGCGCTGCGAGCGAAGCGAGCTTGCGGCCCTTCAAATCTTCGCGAGAAAGGATGACGTTATAGATGGGACGGGAGTCGACTAACGGGCCGGCCTTCTCGGTCATAGATGACGCCCCGAGGCGCGGGAATTGGTAGAAGTCGAATGCGCTGGTTCTGTGCAATCTCGGCGTAATGCGTACCTCGAACCAGCTGCAGGTAGTAGAGCCTGACACCGAGAATACCTAACAACAGGACGACGAGAATCTGAACGACCCAAAGTCGTCCGCGTAAGTTCTGAGACGAGTCTTCAAATTTCATGTTCTAAAACAAAACTACTTTCATCGCCGCAATGAACCGCGACCACGACGGGCACCCCGACGGCGTGAAGCGAAGGCGCGGCTCTGGCGGGCCCTGTCTGTAAAAATCGTATCTAGTAAATAAAGAACAAATGTTCCAACGATGGTCGTCCCGATTAGCCGGTAAGACATTGTCTGCATCAACGGCACCGTAGGAGGATAACCCAGTGATCGGTGCCAGAAAACATAAATCGCTGAGTCGAGGAGAGTAGCGGCCGCCAGGACTGGGATTCGCAAAAGCGCGTTTTCAAGATTCACCCGGGTGGCAGCGAAGTAGATCAGGTAAGCCGTCAGTGTTTTGGAGAACCCGCCCGCCCCGATAAGACCTCCGCTTGCCGCATCGACAGCAAGACCAGCGACGGTCCCGACGACTAGTGCATGCCAGGCATGGCGCTGGAGTGCGATGTAGACAACTACGACCAGTGGAAAGTCGATGTAAGAAAGGGGAGACCAAACAGCCCTGAGCGACAACTGCAGGATAATGGCGACGATAAGAACGGCCGCAATCTTAAGAGGCATTTATAAAAACAGTGACGAGTTACAAGTAACAAGCGGGCGTACTGAAGGTTGTTTCAGCCTCGTCACTTGTCACATGTCACCGTTCACTCTTCGTTACCTTATCTACATTTGGCAGGGTCTGTTCGGGCGCAGGCCGCTGTGGTGGATGGTAGAGCAACACCGCCACTTCTTCCAGTTGGTCTAATCGTGCCCCGGGCTTAATAAAAATCTGGTGGGCCTGCGTAGCAGTGCCTGGTTTCACGTCCACCACTTGCCCCACGTTCAAACCCGGCGGATAGATCCCGTCCTGCCCTGTGCTCAGGACATTGTCGCCCACCTGGACGTTTTGCAAACCTGAAACATACCGCATCTCAATTAAATCGCTCTCACCCAGACCTCTGACTGACCCAAGCGCGCTTGACCCGCCGAGCTGTCCAACGATTGCACCCGCTGCCGCCTTCTCGTCGGTAATCATCATCACCTGCGCGGTCCACGGGCTCAGCGCGACTACCCGACCGACAATACCGCCGCTTGTTACCACCGGCATGTTAAGAGCAATTCCCGACGAGCTACCACGATTGATCGTAATCGTATTGAACCAAACCGATGAATCACGAGCTATGACTCGTCCCACCACGCTTTCATAGCCGGTCTGTTCTTTAAGATTGAGTAGTCCTTTCAGCCGTTCGTTTTCTTCCGCCGCCTGCCGCGCGTTTCGCAACTCCAGTTCTGTTTGCGAGAGTTGTATGCTTGAGCTGTTCATTCTCAACCGCGGTTTTCCGGAAGTTAACGATCTGACTGATCAAGGTAGAACCGGCGCCACCGGCCTTGGAAGAAACGCTCTGGACGGGCGACGCGGCGGCTTGGATCCAGACTCTTAACAGGCGTTGGTTGGTGGAGGTGTCACGCGCATAAAAAGTCATTATGGCCAGATTCGTAAAGAGCAGCATCATGAGCCAGATAGGTGCCCTTTGCCGAATCTCTTTTTGCGTGCGAGTTGCTGCCATAAGCCTGGTGAATGGTGAATAGTAAATGGTAAATAGTAATAAGAACCGCGCTTCTCCTAATTACTATTGACCATTTACTATTTACCCTTCTTACATTCCCGTCATCGTGTTTTCCCACTTCACTCGCTTGAGCAGATCGAAGTCGGAAAGCATCTTGCCCGTGCCGAGCACCACGGAAGCCAAAGGATCTTCGGCCAGCGAAACCGGCAATCCGGTTTCGATTGAAAGCCGCTTGTCGAGGTTCTTCAGCAAAGCTCCACCGCCCGTCAGCACAATTCCGCGCTCCACAATGTCGGCGGAAAGTTCAGGAGGCGTGCGTTCCAACGCGACGCGCACCGCGTTGATAATCGTCGAGATCGAGTCTGCAAGTGCTTCGCGCACTTCTTCGTCAGTCATCGTGATCGTTTTTGGAATTCCTTCAATCAGGTTGCGCCCGCGCACTTCGTAAGACAATGGTTCGTCGAGAGGATACGCTGAGCCGAGTTCGATCTTGATGGCCTCGGCAGTTCGCTCGCCGATAAGCAAGTTATATTTGCGCTTGATGTACGAGATGATCGCTTCGTCCATCTCATTTCCAGCGACGCGCACGGCCCGCGAGTAAACTATGCCGCTCAAACTGATGACCGCGATATCGGTCGTACCACCGCCAATGTCGACCACCATGTTTCCGTGCGGTTCCGTAATTGGAAGTCCCGCTCCGATAGCGGCAGCCATCGCCTCTTCAACCAGATAAACTTCGGAAGCCTTGGCCCGATAAGCGGAGTCTTCCACAGCGCGGCGCTCCACCTGCGTGATCTCTGACGGAATCCCGATTACGACTCGAGGACTAACCCACGTTTTACCGTTATGGGCCTTGCGAATGAAGTGCTGAAGCATTTTTTCAGTCACTTCGAAGTTGGCGATTACGCCATCTTTCATCGGCCGGATCGCAACAATGTTCCCTGGCGTTCGGCCCAACATCTCCTTGGCATCACGCCCCACGGCTTCTACCTGGTTGGTAATCTTATTAATCGCCACGATGGAGGGCTCCGAGACGACGATGCCTCGACCCTTCGCATAGACCAGAGTATTGGCCGTCCCCAGGTCGATAGCTAGATCACTGGAGAACAGGCTAAAAATTGATTTGAAAGCCATTTATATGTCTCTTCCCGTGTATGGATGAATGAGAGCGTCGCTGGGGTGGGCCATTAACAGATTGCTAATGGTAAGGACAAATATCGAAGGTGAAGACAGTTCAGAACTCAATTCGCGCTATTCACCAAGGCTACTTGCCATTCACAACTACTCGTCACGCACAATTCCAAGCTCACGCGGGACAAAGATAACTTATCTACAACCTTTGCGCTATCACGAAAAAGCCTTTTCGTCTTCGGTCTCGAGCACGTCAGGGCGGATTGCCACGTCATCTTGCATCCGGGGAGCGCGACCCAAAGCGCTCGAGAAACGGATACAGTTTTTGTTGGCCGCTTTCGCTTCGTACATAGCCGTATCAGCGCACGCGATTAGCTGCTGCGGGGAGGAGGCGTGTTCGGGAAATGCAGCCACGCCGAAGCTGGCTGTTAGCGATAACTTCAGATTTCGACCAGCGTGGAAGGAATGACTGGCGATCTTCTCCCGGATACGTTCCGCCACAGTGCCGGCAAGGTCAATCCCCGTGTCCGGCAATACAATTACGAATTCGTCTCCACCATAACGAGCAACGGCATCCGTGTCGCGTATCGAAGAAAGAATGACTGCCGCCATCTCCATCAAAACGTGGGAGCCCGCCAGGTGGCCGTGGGCGTCGTTAACCTGTTTGAAGTCATCCAGGTCCAGAAAGAGAGCGGAAACGCTCGTACCGTAACGGCGTGCTCTTCGAATCTCATTTAACAAGAACTGTCGCAGGTATCTGGCATTATGAAGTTTTGTCAGATCGTCGGTCTGCGATAAACGTTCGGCTTCACTAATTCGCACGGCGTTCGCCAGGGCCGACGCCATTGGCCGTGACAGCGCATCGAGCAACTCAACGTTCGACTTTGTAAACGAATGCCGCTCGCGAATGCCCTCAAGAACACCGAGGATTCTCTCGCCGCAAATTAGAGGAACTGCAACCACGTGCTGACCGCGCTCCTTTTTTCTCAGAGTGCCGATCCCGGTTGCCGCGAGTCGCGCAGCCTTCGATTCGGACCCTGCTGGGATGTCGTCTATGGCAAGCAACAGGCGACGCCAGTCGTCTCTATCACCGCCTTGCTCTTCGCGACTGCAAAGAGCGATCGCTTCCAATGTGTTTTGTTTAGTTTCGGAAAGCAGATAGATGGTCCAACGGTCCGACTTAACCAGCGACTGTAGTCCGGCGAGTGCAGTTTGCGCGGCGCTGTTTTGATCGCCGATGAAGTGCAATGACGACACTAGATCAAACGCGGCCCGCAAGCCACTGGAATTCATCCGCGATGGCAAGGAGAACGATCCCGCGTCGATGGACGCTCGAATAACCTCAGGTAGTTTAAGTTCGCCAGTGACTCCGTGTCCCTCGATTTCATGAAGAATAGCAGGCAACTGTGCAGCTTTGTCGGCAATGGCGCGAAAGCCCAGCCGCTTTAACGTGAGTCCATCGATGTTGCGCAGATTGACCCCGTGAAAAGCGTTCGACTGCCTTCTACATGCCACTAACGGCGTACCCGGCCACGATGTCGTCGCGTGCTCCACGGCTGTGTGAAGCTCGACCATATCGGCGCCGGAGACAACTTCGTACAGCACGGCTATAGGTTGTTCGTCCAAATCCTTACCCGATTCCTCATGACCGTGACTACGTGACCGCAATTCCGGGCGCGCCTCACGGATCCCTTCGATCAAGGTGGTCACGCCAGCCAGCCTCAGCGCCTCGATTAACTCATAGGCGGGTGCTTCGTGGGCATCAGTTAACAATATGACGTGCCTTGCCATCGAACCGGTCTTAACTCCTGGTTGAAACAACTCTAGGTCCCGCCCGTTCGGCCCGACAGAGCGAGCCGATACTGACTGCTGTTCCCACTGGGATCCTGCGCGTCAATGCTTATGTCTTGCGTTCCGGATGGCGCCGAGATCTGAAGTTGAAATGATCCTTCCGTGGGCACCAAAGTTTCGCGGCCGGCAATTCGAATGGTGGTGCCCGGCGCGGCCTTCCCGCGCACAAGGTAAACGTTGCCACCCAGTAACTCCGCACTCAGATTTGAAACCAGAACGCGCGACCCGCTGCCGCGATTAGCAATGACGAATTTCTTGGGATCGCTCCAGTCGCTCGTTTGTCCGGTGGCAGCCGTCGCGCGCACGCGCCAGAAGTAAACACCCGGACGGAGATCACTGGCCGTAAATTCGTTTGATGCTAATTGATCGCGCTCAATAACTTTTCCATCGGTTACAAAGAAGGGCGAGGTTGCAACTTCAACACGATAGAACGAGGCCGCGCCTGATTGTGGCCGCAACCACTTCAACGCGATATTGGCTGAGCCGTTGTTACCGACGAAAACTCTTTCAAGGTCGCGGGGCTCGGATGGCAAGGGTATTTCAAGCAGCCGCTGCGGACGCGAGATGGTTCCGGACGGATTTACCGAAACATACTGGCCGCCAGTTAACATCATTTTGTCACCGCTGCGGTTTGTTGTTTCGATAGCGCCCTCTTTGACGCGAATCTCTTCTGTTCCTTCAGGGTTTACTCCGAAGCTTGCGCCCGTCTGGTCGCCAATCTTGTTGGTTGTCTTCGGCGTCTCAACGACGTTATTCGTTCCCTCAGGTCGTTGTTCGGTTCGCACATACATCTGCCCGCTATCGACGACAACGTGAACATTGCTTTTTCTTCCGTCGTCACCGCTGGCGTTGTCGCGAACAATGATTGTGCTGTTGGGCCGGACCACCAGGGTCGACCCGTCAGCCATGCTGATTCGCGCGCGTCCACTGGCCTGTGTTTGCACGGTGTCCCCGGGATACAACTCAGTATCGCTTGCGGGGTTAATCGTCTCGCGGGTCGCCGCGCGGATAACGCGCACATCACCCTCAAAGGAAATGAATCGCGCGCCGGAGGTCATCTTCAATTTCGTTCCCACTGTCGCCAGCGGGTTGCCAAACTTCCAAACGTAGAGCGCAGCTCCGCCCGCAAGTCCGCTCAAGAGCAGGACGAGCATGGCAAGGTAGACAATGCGCTTTTGTACTACCCACCAATCAAAAACAAACCGACTGGTCTTAGTGGTCATCTTTTTGGGAGCTATTTAAAACGAGGGGCAAAACAAAAACATACGCACCATTGCTGGGAACTCAGCGGCGAGTACTCAGCAGTTCAAAGGCGTGAAGGTTGGCCGGGCACTGGTTTTCAAGCGGCGCTGGGTCTTACTGCAAGTAGCGAAGCCAAGGCGAATCTAACACACGGGCTATCAAGCGTTCAAGTTTGTTGATCTAAAGGCTTTATGCGCAGTTACGGGCGAGAAA
This sequence comes from Blastocatellia bacterium, assembly GCA_963786645.1. GTDB lineage: Bacteria > Acidobacteriota > Blastocatellia > Pyrinomonadales > Pyrinomonadaceae > PSRF01. The sequence goes on along the minus strand of CAWAZW010000002.1, from coordinate 53,678 downwards.
CACTAGCGACGGGCAAGATTCTCAGGTTCTTCCTCGAGCGCAACTTCACCCCTTCGAGAGCCATCCCCGCTTGTGCCAGATTGCTTTTCCTCTGGTTGCGCTGCTGTGTGGGATTGTTCCTGGTCGAAAGGCGCATCGAAACCTTCAGGCAAGTCCACCTGAATTTCCAGTTCCTCCTCTTCAGGCCAGAGCAGTGAGGCAATGACGGAACCGATCAAAACCACCGCGACGAATATCAATGAGAGATAGATTGGAATATCAATATGAAGTCCGACGGCGGTGACCAGCATCTTCACGCCGATGAAATGTGAGCACAATAGCCAGACCCATCTTAAGGTAATGAAACTTCTCTACTACTCCCGCCAACAGAAAATACATCGAGCGCAGACCGAGAATTGCAAAGACGTTTGAAGTGTAAACGATGAAGGTGTTTCGTAGTGATAGCGAAGATTGCCGGAATGGAATCAACTGCGAACACCAAATCAGTAAACTCAACCACAACCAGCACCAGAAGTAATAAAGTGCCGGTTAGCTTTCCGTTGACCCGTGTAAAAAACTTCTCTTCATCGTAGCGACGAACGACTGGAATGAAGCGGGTTACTAACCGCACGAGTGGGTTCTCTTCCGGCTCAAGCTCGGTTTCTTTTTGCGTGAACATCCGGATTCCGGTGTAAACCAGGAAGCCGCCGAAGATGTAGATGATCCAATGGAACCGATTGATGAGCGCAGCGCCGATAAAAATCATCGTCAATCGCATTATCAGCGCACCCATCACGCCCCAGAACAGGACGCGGTGTTGATACCCGTGCAGGAACTTTGAAGTAAGAGAAAATCAGCAGGAAGACAAACAGGTTGTCGACTGAGAGGGAAAGCTCAATGACGTAGCCAGATACAAACTCAATCCACGATCTCGTCCCTGATACCAGAAGACGATCCCGCAAACACGCACGCCAAACTGATCCAGACGGCACTCCAGATCGATGCTTCGCGATAAGTGATGTGATGAGCTTTTCTGTTAAAGAGGCCCAGATCCAGGCTCAGCATGAAAAGGATGAAGAGCGAAAAGCCGAGCCATAGTCCCGTTGAACTGTCCATTCGTAATAGTAAAATAGCATTGAGATCGTTAAGCAGCAAAGACGCGCGACTTTGAAATACCAGGAAGAAAGCGCTCCGTAAAACTCGAAAATCCGCGGATTTGCTCGCGTGTGAGATCAGCCACGAGAGTCTCGATAGACAAATGAGGACCGCGGTGAACAAACTAAAAACCAGATACTTTGCGGTGGTTGCGCCCTTAACTCCGTCTACTCTACAATCCGCCTTTTGTTAGAAAGGTAGAACTAATGCTTAAACAACTGGGGCGGCTGGAACGCACCCGCAGCATCATTATCATCGGCTTTGCAGTACTAATGGCGGTTAGTCTTGTTTTCTTCTATGCGCCCGGGCGCAGCGGAAATGTCGCGGCCAACAAGAATACGGACGTGGTCGCAAAGGTCGGCGGTGATGAGATTACTGCCGGCGATCTGGCGCAAGTTGCTGCGAATTATCAACAGATGTTTGGTGGTCGCATAAGTATGGCCCAACTTGGCGGTAACAAGAGACTTCTGGAAGGGCTTATTCGCGCACGAATAATCACTCAGGAAGCCGAACGATTGGGCCTTGCGGCCAGCGACGGTGAAGTTCGAGATCGGATCGTCAAGCAGTTTGCTGACGCGTCAGGTCAATTTGTCGGCCTGGATCGCTACAAAGAGTTAGTGGCCGCACGCTATGGCGACCTGGGTGCTTTCGAGCAGGAAATACGGAACGACATCGCGCGCGAAAAACTTCAAGCGTTTGTTACCTCCGCCGTCTCGGTAACAGATGAAGAAGTTCAGAGCGAATACGAACGTACGAATACGGACTTCGATGTTAACTACACGGTGGTTACTCCCGATCAGCTTGCCGAAAAAATTCAGCCATCAGATGACGAGCTGAAAAGTTACTTCGAGCAGCACAAAACCGATTACCGCTACCACGAACCACAGAAGAAGGTTCGATATGTCTACATTGATCAGGAGAAGGCCGGTAGCAAGATCGCGATCTCAGATGAAGATTTGCGCAAGGCTTTTGACGCGTTTGGGCCTGAGCAGAAAAAAGGGGGCGTGAAGATTCAGCAGATCATGTTGAAGGTTGCGCGCAAAGACCTGGATGCTCAAGTAGAACAAAAAGCTAAAGATCTCCTTGCCAAAATTACGGCGGCTCCCAGTGATAAAACGGAGCAGGTATTCGCAGATCTTGCGCGCGGGAATTCGGAGGATCCTGCCACCGCTAAGAACGGCGGATATCTTCTCGCTCCACACAAGAGAAACCCGAACAAGGCACACGGTTTGTACGATCGCGCGTTAGACATGGAAAGTGGCCAGGTTTTTGATATCCCGATCAAGTATGCGAACAACTGGTACATCCTCCGGCGCGGAGACGAAGTACCTAAGACTTTTGAAGAAGCGAAACCCGAGTTGCTGGTTTCACAACGTAATACCAGGGGATATGTAGCCGCCCAGAAACTCGCAGAACGCGCGCAGGCTCGCTTGCAGGAAACCAAAGACCCGCAAAAAGTGGCCCAGGAGCTGGCGGCTGAAGCGAACATGAATGCAGAGGACATGCTTAAGGAAACTCCGTACATCAAACCGGGCGACGATGTACCAGACATTGGCAGCAGTCAGCAGTTTGAAGCAGCACTTGAACCTTTGAACAATGCGAACGATGTAGGCGAGAAAACAGCGGTCAAGGGCGGATTCGCAGTACCAATGCTTGTGGATAAGAAGGAGCCCCGCATCCCGGATTTTGAGGAAGTCAAAACTAAGGTTGCGGACGCATTGAAACAGCAGCGCGCGAAAGAACAACTCGAGCAGGTTGCAAAGCAACTTGCTGCATCGCTGAATAGTGCGGCAGATTTAAAAGCCGCCGCTGAGAAAGCTGGACTGGAGAGCGCTACTCAAGAAGGATACAAACTCGGCGGTGCGCTGGCGTGAAGCCGGCACGAGTCCAGCGCTTGACGATGCCATCTATTCCTTAAAGTCGGGCGAAGTCACAAAGGCTCCCGTAAAAGTAGGAGACCACTGGGTAGTTGTCGGAGTAACAAATCGGCGGAACGCCGACCTGGCGGCCTTCGCTAGCGAGCGACCATCGCTAACGAGGACGATGTTAACCACTCGGCAAAGCCAGGTGTTTGAAGATTACATTGGTGCGGTACAAAAGCGGATGGAGCAGGACGGAAAAATCAGAATCTACGAGGATGTGCTCGCCCAACTCGAGGCGTCGCAGCAACCCGAGATTGCGCCTCGCCAACAGATCCCACTCCCACAATAAAAACGAAACCGGCGCAGACCAGGGACGTGCTCGCTGGTCTGCGCCGGCTAAAACCCCTTTTAAAAATCAGTTCCCGCTGATTAGAGGTGCGACCTGCGCCTGGGCCACCGCAGTTCTGATTTGAAGATCATTGCCCTGGGTCGTGACTTTCAAATTGCTCAGCGCCGTACGCGCCAGGCTTTCTTTAGCTGCAGGAAGCCGGCCAATAAACAAACCCGCCAGTTGCTTTAGACCTTCAACCGTGTCGCCAAGATTTTTCGCGGAATAAGTATCGACCGTTCGTGCCGCCAGCATCAGTTCAAGATCCTCATTTGTGATGCCGAGCGATCCGTAGACTTTGCGGACTGCTGTCATCTCTCGCGCGATCCCGTTGTGCTTAACTCGCAGGGTTTGCATCAGCGCCTCAGAAATGTTCCCACCAAAGCCGATGATGGCTGACGGATCCTGGCTTGCTAATCCGACCAACTCCGGGTTCGCATGCTTTCGACTACGATTCGCATCAAGCGCGCCTTTTACCGCCTCGAGATCTCCGAGCGCGAGCATGTTTCCATTAATCGAAGCCACTGCGAGATCACGCAGTTTTAGGTCCCACATACCGAAGAGACGCAGCTGACGATCCAGCGTGAACACATAAATCGTCTTTCCCTGGTACTGCTGTTCAACGTATTTGCCGTTCGCAGCCATTCGCCCTGCGGCGACGAGAGCGCCGGAGTTGAACGTGCCGCGCGCCAGCGCCACAGTTCGAATTTTTGTGACGGCCTCAGCCGGATGACTGAACTGAAAACCCAGCGCTACTTCGTCAAACGAATGCGGATCTAACCCGGTGCGCGTTTTGAATTCCGCAAGTTCACTATTGAGTTCCGCGACCTGAGTGGGATTTCCGGCGAGCAGCTTTGGCATCGCTTCATTCAGCACACGCCGGACTTTGATAAAAGCTACGGCGTCGGAAGGTGGCAGCGATGACAGTAATTTCGACGCAGGTTGCGATGCGGTTCTGCGGTTTGTCTGCGCGAACGCCGAAACGGAGATCAAACCGCATATGAGCGCAAGCGCAAAAGATTTGAAAAAACTATTCTTCACGATAACAACCTTTCTTTTCTGTCGTCCCTGGTACGATCTGTGAACACTGTCTAACAACTTAAAGCACGCCTCATAAGGAAGAGTTGCTGTTCGGATGCCATTAGTCCGCCGGCTGGTTGGCTTTTTCTGTGGCGAACCGCGGTCCTACGTCTTTTCCAGCAATAATGCGATCCCCATTCCTCCGCTGATACAAAGAGTCGATATGCCCAGCTTTGCGTCCTGCCTGCGCATTTCGTGCAATAACGTTGTCGTTATTCGGACGCCGGTACATCCGATGGGATGCCCGAGCGCAATCGCCCCTCCATTCACGTTTAACCGATCCGCATCAAAACCTAATTCGCGATCACATGCGATTACTTGCGCCGCGAATGCTTCGTTCAACTCGATAAGGTCAATGTCCGCGAGAGAGAGCTTTTGCCTGGCGAGCAAGGAACGAATTGCCGGGACAGGTCCTATCCCCATAATTTCCGGAGCAACACCTGTGACTTCGTAGTCCACGATTCTTGCCTCAGCTTCCACTCCAGACTTCTGAAGTGCTTCCTCGCTCATCACCACAAGTGCGGCTGCTCCATCAGTTATTCCGGAAGAGTTTCCCGCGGTTACTGTCCCATCCTTCGAGAACACAGGCGACAGCTTCTCCAGATCTCGCTGCGTAGTACCCGCTCGCGGATGTTCGTCGCGCGCAAACTGACTCACCTCGCCTTTGCGTCCCTTGATCTGCAGCTCAACCATCTCTGCGTCAAAACGACCCGCGTCGATCGCGGCTTGTGCGCGTTGCTGCGATCGCAGCGCGTATTCGTCCTGTTCGTTGCGCTTAATGTCATACTTGCGAGCGAGATTCTCTGCTGTCTGGCCCATCACCAGGCCCGACAATGGATCGTTAAACCCGTCGCGATACATCCCATCTACTAGTTCTGTGTTCCCCATCCGCATGCCCCATCGTGCACGCTCAGCAAAATAAGGTACACGCGACATGCTTTCGGTGCCGCCGGCGAGCACGACGTCAGAGTGGCCCAGCATGATCTCCTGCGCTGCAAGAATGATTGCCTGTAGACCGGAGCCGCATGCCTGATTGACTGTGAACGCAGGGACCGACTCAGGAATCCCTGCTCGATAAGTAATCTGACGCGCTACATTCGGACCGCCCCCCGCCTGTCGCGCACAACCCCAGATCGAGTTTTGAATCTGATCTGGACTGAGGCGCGCGCGTTCAAGCGCTGCCTTTGCGGCTGCTACCCCCAGATCCGCCGCCGTCCAGGAGGCCAGTGTTCCGCCGAAGCGTCCAATCGGCGTCCTGACAGATGCTGTTAAATAGACGTTCTTCATCATCGGTTTGTTAGCGGTGTTCTGTCTGAAGTTATTAAACAAAAAATGGTAGCACAGGGCTGAAACTCCGACGAATGCGGCGCCAGAGCCCGGTATTAATGAGAGTGCGACCCAGCCAGGATGCGAACACCCGTTGCCAAACGTTTTGCATTTCCCCGTAACACCTGGTTTCGCCAGGCGTACATATCTCCACCATCTCCTCACCTAAAATAAGAACATCGCAAGCTCAGAACGCGTCCTGCAAACCCGTGCCTCAACGACTTAACACAACCGCCTTAGTCGAGTCCGCACAATCAACGATGTCAGGCCTGATCTCCGCACATCCGGAATGGTTCTGCACTCCGGCCGGAGAAAACACTCAAGCGTTGGGTCGCGATGAAGTGGACTTCTCCATCGCGAACAATCGCTTGATTCTGAATTGCTGGAGCGACAAGGGAATTCGGACCTGGAAGATCTTCTCCTGGGAATGGTCGGGTGAGAAATTGTCGCTGGAGGCCTCACGCAGAATGGGTGCGGAGCGGCCGGTCATTGAGCTTGTTCCGCGAGCATCCGCGGCAGCAATCGCATTGACAGTAAGGGCCGCTCGGCAGGCGCGCTGTGATCAGTTAGCCGAGTTGGCGTGCTCGATCGCGCCAGGCTTGAAGGTGGAGCGCTCTTCCTTGAGTCCTGGTGCAAGACGGGGGCAGGTTGGGCCGTACGCTCGAATTGTTCTACGTCAAAGATATCACCGCATCGCAGTTACCGGATACGTCACCTCCAGCAAGGCAAGCGATGCGGACGCATTCCTGGCGTCGGCTTTACTCTGGTTCAAGCGTACTTCGGAGCGGGCCCGATCGCCGTACATCGATCAACTCTGGCTACTTCTGGAAGGAGCCATCGTCAAACCTGTGATTCAGCGCATCGCACTGCTGCGACAAACGCTCCAGAACGTAATCACAGTTTACGAAGTTGATAAACAGCTAGTTGAGGGTTCGATCGTCCAGGTTCCAACGCGCGAGGACTTATGGAAGAAACGGTTGGCAAGGTTTCCCCCGGTCACGCCTGACGAGCCAGGGGAAGTAACAACGACAGTGTTATCGATGGCGCCTGACGCTATTGACGTCGTTCATGCGCGCCACGGAAAGACAATTCGATATCACGGCTTGCCGTTCGCACGCGTGCGTCAGGTGATGGGTTGCGAACGCGTCTGGTTTGGGGTTGAAGGATCGCGGCGCCGTTTACTGGAAGAAAGAACGGAGCAGGAATGGTTTGACCTGGTGCATATGTTGAAGGAACACCGGTCAGCAACCGCCCCAGATCATCACAATTCGCTATACAGGAATGCCGGCGAAGCATGGTTAGAGTCTCTGCTTCGCCGCGATATCACGCGCCTCGATCCGGGTCTAATTATTGCTCCGCTGTATGCGCAATTCAGGATTTCGCGTGCCGGCGTGCCGGGTGTTCGTCCGATAGATCTACTCGCGTTGAGACGGGACGGACGCCTGACTGTGATCGAATTGAAGATCTTTGAATCACGCGAACATGTGCTGCAGGGTGTTGATTATTGGCAGCGTGTGGAATCGCACCGGCGGCGTGGAAATATCACCAGGGCCAGGTTGTTTGGTGAACGCAAAATAAAGAACGAGCCACCGCTGATTTACCTGGTTGCTCCTACGTTGCGCGTTCATGCCTCGCTAACAACCATGGCCTCTGCGATTGCGCCTGACCTGGAAATCTACCGCTTCGACATTAATGAAGACTGGCGCACGGGCGTGCGCGTCATGCGACGCATCAGGATTAGCGGCCACCAGTCTTCACACCGAGCGGACCTCTTAGTATGAGGAGAGCGGTTGCGTTTGGAGACCAAAGGCCTGTGGATTTTCACCGATGATTGCCGCCGCAAAAAATCTGGGGACGTAGAAGACATTCTCGTTACGAAAAGTTTCATCCAGCTTGCTGCGGTCCGCGTTTAGCGCACAGATACTGCACTGACGGTTTTGGTCGTTAAGCAAAACGGAAAGGTCGCGCTGGGTCTTCTGTGTGCCGCGGTTGTACGACAAGATGGCGAGCGCTTCTTTCATGGGATCGTCTTTGAAACTGTCGATGCTGTCCGTGATGTAGCGTGCAGCAGCATCTGCAGATCTCGCGACGTCCAAAAGATCCTGGGCCGAAAGTCCATAGCGCTCGCCGGTCTTGGGAAGAAACTGAAACATGCCGACGGCCCCCATCTCATTCGGCGATTCGATGTTAACGAACTCTGACTCAATAAACGGAATATACAATCCGATAAGTGGAGAAAGGTTTCGAGCTCTGAATGCGGTCATCACCGTCGGAGCATGAGTCTTGCCTCGGTCAAACGCTATGCGAACATCGCGTTTTACTGACGGTCCAAGCCGTCGCGTGTAGAGGTTTACCGCCTGCTGAATGTCTTCCTCAAAGGCCGGTGTGAATTCATATTCATGGCCGGACATCTCGCGCGCGATCCGGCGCGCCTGGGTCGCTATAAACGCAGAACGCTCTGCGCGCGACATCTGTTGATAAGTTTTTTCCTGTTGGCTCTGCGCGGATACGGCAACCCCCGCGAAAATCGTCGCTGCCAAGACGAATAGAACCTTTTGCATTCTCATATAACGGTTTCCTTCCCAAGTGTGATCATTAAATTACTCCCACTTAGTTAAGCGAGAACGCCGCGCCGGACTGTTCATATAAAACGCGCTAGCGAGAAAATCGCACAAAAGCGTTCACGCAATCTCAAATAAATTACTGCTCGACAACCTGCAAGGATCGCGCGCAGCTTGCATCGCAACTGGTGTTAGAATCGCCGCTCATGATGGCGACGCTAGCAGCCGATAATCTGACTTCGCTGCTGATCGAATGGCAGGAAGGTGATGAGACAGCGCTCCACAGATTGACGCCACTTGTCTATGACGAGTTGCGCCGGATTGCGCACCGGTATGTCCGCCGAGAACGCAACGGGCACACATTGGAAACAACGGCGTTGGTTAATGAAGCATATTTGCGCCTGGCCGGCTCGAAGAACATGGCCTGGGAGAATCGTTCACACTTCTTTGCCGCCACTGCACAGGTGATGCGGCACGTGTTGATAGACCACGCTCGGAAACGTCTCTACGCGAAGCGCGGCGGCGATGCTCAACATTTACCGCTCGATGAAGCAGCGTCGGAGATGACCGAGCAGCGCGCCGATGAGCTGATCGTTCTTGACCACGCTCTGGGCGAACTGGCAAAACTTGACGCTCGAAAAGCCCGCGTCGTGGAGATGCGTTACTTCGCTGGATTGAGCTTGGAGGAAACAGCCGAAGTGCTGGGCGTGTCGCTGATGACAGTAAGACGCGACTGGCGCGCAGCGAAAGCGTGGTTATTTAGAAGGATGAAGGATGAAGGATGAAAGCGTCAGAAGCAGTTCTGTTTCCGTGATCATTCGCCTTGTCATTAACTTATGACGCCTGAACGTTGGCAACAAGTTGAAGAGGTTTTGCAGGGCGCTCTCGACTTACCGTGGTCGGAGCGCGCAAGTTTTGTCGACGAACGTTGTGGCCTCGATGAAGACCTCAAACTCGAAGCAACCTCACTGATTAACGCACATGAGGAAGCAGGAGGCTTTATTGAGCTTCCTGCCCTCGCTCAGGATGCGCATGTTCTTCTCGGCGACAGCGCCATCCGCGAGGTGGGCCAATACGTGATCATTCGACCGCTGGGTAACGGCGGGATGGGTGAGGTCTATCAGGCCCAGGACCAACGGCTCGATCGACTGGTGGCGTTAAAGATATTGCCTCCGTATTTTGCTGCGGATGATGCGAGATTAGGCCGTTTTCAGAGAGAAGCGCGCGCTGCGTCAGCTCTAAATCACCCCAACATCCTGACGATTCACGAAGTGGGTGACAGCGCTCGCACTTACTTTATAGCGACCGAGTTTATTGACGGCCAGACAATACGTGAATTAACGAGCGGAACCGATCTAACCGTCGATGAGGTTTTAGATATTGTCGAGCAGGTGGCCAGCGGCCTGGCGGCTGCACATCAGGCAGGCATCGTCCATCGTGATATCAAACCCGAAAATATCATGCGGCGCACTGACGGTCTGGTGAAGATTCTGGACTTCGGAATCGCGAAGCTGTTAGAGCGACACGATTCACATACTGAGCGCCTGAGCGTGCACACCGAACTTGGCGTTGTGATGGGAACGGTTGATTACATGTCGCCGGAGCAGGCGCGCGGGCTGCCCGTAGATGAACGCACCGATATTTGGAGTCTCGGCGTTGTCCTATATGAAATGCTCGCGAGGCGCTTGCCGTTCAGCGGAGCTACTCGCATGGATTCGATGGTGGCAATTCTGGAACGCGAAGCGCTGCCGGTGTATGAAAGAACGAACGGCCACCATCCGACTCTCAAGGCGTTGCAGAAGGTCGTTGAAAGGTGTCTGCGCAAGGAGCGCGATCAGCGCTATGAGTCAATGGCCGAGTTGCTTACCGATCTTAGAAGCGCGCGCGAAGCAATGGACGGATTGCCTCCCACGGCTGACATGGACCATCTTGCTGTGGCGGCGCACCGAAGCCGCACTCTAATTCTCATCGGCGTCGGTTGGCTTGTTGTTGCCGTGGTCGCTGCAACTTTTGCTTATCGAAGTTGGACTGCGCGACCGCCATCGACTGTCACTACTGCAATCAGTGGACAGCCTGTGTCCGACGAGCCTTATATGGAAATGGACGACGCGGACAAGCTGACTTTTATCCGCCAGCAGGAACAACGCGTCTCTCTGATGATGGGTGATCATCCCGTGCAACTTAACGACGAGGCCCTGCGCGCCATCCAGCTCTACGTCGACCGTTATGTCGCACGGGGAAAGGAACCAGGTGGATCGGGAGATGAAACTATAGAAGCTGTCTATTCCAGGGCGAGGTCGCATGTGCCGTTAATTGCGCGTTCATTTAGCCAGCGTAAAGTCCCCGTAATTATCGGCATCTACTTGCCCGTCGTCGAGTCGGCTTATCGAAACTGTTATGAAAACAGTATTGGCGCCAAGGGCCTTTTTCAATTCCTGCCGTCGACTGCAAAAGTATATGGCGTTGCTCCTGAAGAGATGTGCGACGTAGAAAAGATGACGCCAGCCGCGGCGCACTACATTGCCGACCTGATGGCCGAGCTGGGAGAAGATTCGCAAAGCCTGACTCTAGTGCTGCTCAGCTATAACCGCGGCGCTGAGTCTGTTCGTGACACCTTGCGTGAACTGAGAGGCACCAAGGATTATCAACGAAACTTCTGGACTCTGTTTGCCAACCGACACAAGCTTGACGATACCTTTCAAAATGAGAGCGTCGGCTACGTGCCGGCATTCTTTGCGGTAACTATTATTGGCGAAAACCCGCAACGCTTCGGTTTGCAGATGCCTCCGTTATCAACGCTAGCGAATGACGCACTCAAGGCGGAAGCAAGGAAGCAATAAGTCTGTAAAAGAATAACGGGATGCACTTGCCGCAATGCATCCCGTATTTCTTTGGATAGATGAAATTGTTCTTCCTAGTGCTTGACGAACTCCATCTCTGATTTGTCTGTCTTGGCTGCGGAGTTGCCACGCTTGGCCGCATCGTGTTCATGGCTTGCTCCGCTGAAAGAATTCCGGAAACACGCATTTTGAACTCGTCCGGATTGCTCGCGTTGTGTATTGCTTCTTCCAACGAGATCAGCCGTGATTGGAAGAGATTGAAGAGAGATTGATCAAACGTTTGCATGCCGTATTGCGAGGCACCGGCCGCTATGGCCTCACGGATCAAATAAGTCTTCTCTTCATTGATTACGTAATCGCGAATCAATGCGGTCGACACCATCACTTCGACAGCAGGCACGCGACCGGCCCCCTTGGCAGCGCGGACAAGTCGCATAGAAACCACAGCCTTCAGAATTCCGGCCAACTGGATACGCACCGACTTCTGTTGATGAGAAGGAAAACTCGAGACGATACGCATCACCGTCTCTGTGGCATCGAGCGTGTGAAGCGTTGATAGGACAAGGTGTCCTGTCTCGGCAGCCGTCAAAGCAGTTTCGATCGTTTCATAGTCTCGCATCTCACCGACGAGGATGACATCCGGATCTTGTCGCAGCGCTCCGCGGAGAGCTTCTGAAAACGAACGCGTATCAACATCAACTTCGCGTTGCGTTACAAACGACATTTTGTCGCCGTGTAGAAACTCGATTGGATCTTCAATGGTGACGATGTGGCCGCTGCGTCGTGCGTTTATCCGATCAATCATCGCCGCCAGTGTTGTTGATTTGCCGGAACCGGTGGCGCCTGTCACCAGAATTAGTCCACGGCGCTCTTCCGTGATGCGATCAATAACCGGCGGCAATCCCAGTTGCGCACTGTTTCTCGTCTGATCGGGAATGACGCGCAGTACGATACTGACTGTGCCTCGTTGCTGAAAAATGTTCGCGCGAAAGCGACCCAATCCGTTAACGCCGTAACCGATGTCAACTTCCGAAACTTCCTTGAAGCGCTGCTTCTGTCGGTTGGACATGATCGCGAAGGCCATATCGAGCGTGTCTTCCTGCTTCAAGCGTGGCGCATCCGCGACGGGATGAAGCTCACCGCCTATGCGCATCACGGGGAACGCGCCGACTTTCAGGTGGAGATCAGAAGCGGCATGGCTACAAGCGACCTTTAGGAGATCATCAATTTTGACGGACATAGAGGGGTTAGACCTTTCAGCTTTCGGGATCTGGGCTAAGGAGTTGAATAGTTGCGCATGGCGCGTCGCGAGTGAAGGTTTGTGGGCTTACCACCTCTAACGAGGCCGAATGAATATAGCTTGCAGTACGATTACCGTCAAATAACTTCGTTTTCCCGATAATTGATTCGATGGTTAGCTCGAGGAATATTCGGATGGCCCAGCAAACCCATACAAAGAAAGGGCAAGCAGTTTGGAACTGCTTGCCCTGGCAAGTTCGGAGTTTCTACCGAACAGAGGTTTGACGACTTATTAGAAGTCGACGACGACAGTCGGGTTGAAGTCGCAGGTTTGGACGTCAAAGGCGACTGTTTTCGACTTCCTCTTGCCGTTTATGACCGCCGTGGCCGTGACCGTGTAGGATCCCGGAAGCAGCTGAATCGGATTCGACGCAGTGCCGTATTCACGGTGGTATTGGAAAGCGGTGCAGGCCGAACCTGCCGGATACGTGAACGTCTGGAGCGCAAGGTTGCGCGCATTATCCACTGTGTCCACATTGTTCTTGTTTCGATTGGCGTTGATTCGGTTGAGCCTAATGCTCTCCACGAATGCTACAGGAACGCCGGCGAACCTCACGAGCACGCGTGCGCCCGTGTTGACCGCCTCGCCGCAAAGATCGCGAGTCTCCGTAGTTAAGAGGTGAGCGATCCGATCAGACTCGTAAGTGACCGAGAGTACTGCCGCTCGCTCGCGCGCGACTGGGGCAAGAGGTTTGAATACCGTCTGCAAGTTGCCGTCCCCGACCGTATGTCCCGGTTGGAGATTGATTGGGAAAGAAGGTAACGCAGACAGACCGTAGTTTGGATCGTTGCCCACGATGGACACGTCCGTAACCTTAACCGGGCAGGTTCCCTTGTTAGAGATCGGGAATGGCTGCAAGGTGGTGCAGAAGCCTATGCTCGCCACGACCTCCGGAAGGAAGCTCTGGTCAGGCGAAACGTCAATCGAGGCCAGCGGCGTATCGGCAGTAACAGTTTTGATAACTACCGGGCTGTCCGGATCGTCGCTCGAAATGACCAGCCTGCATTGTTTCGGCCCTGCCGAAGTGGGTGTGAACCGGACGGTGAGCGGAACACAGAAATCGTGGCTCACGGTAGCCGGGAATGGGTTGTTGACGATTGTGAAGTCCGCACATGGTCCGTCGCCGGCTGCGTTTTGCAGCGCGACGCTGGTTACGTGGAGATCGCAGGAGTTGGCCACGTTGCAGATCGAGACCGTCTTCTCCGCCTGCGTTCCACCGCACACGTCACCGAACTCAGTAGATCCCGTAACACGAATGTCGCCCGGGTCGGCGTGACCCGAGACGGGCACGTCTTTGTTCGGGGAAACAGGATCGTTGCTGTTGACCCTAATCGTGGCCGACTTATTTCCTATGCTCGTCGGCTGGAACCTGATCGGTACTTGAACCGATGTGCCGGGCGCTACAGTAATCGGGTATGTATTGTCGCCCGCAACAACAAACTGCGAGGCGTCAGGACCAATGGACGTGACGCTGTTGACAACGAGGTCACAGCCGCCGCTGTTATTGATAGTCAGGTTTTGATCCCTGAAGGTGCCGACGCAAACCTGGCCGAAGTCGCCGCTATTTGGAATTAGCGTATCAATCGCCTGCCGTGTTCCTGCGCCGCTCGCCTGAACTACAACAGACGGTCGGGCCGGGTCGTTGCTTACTACGGTCAGGTTGGCCGTCTTCGAGCCGGTGCTGGTTGGCGTAAATGTGACCTGGAAGGGGAAACAGAAGTCAGGACTAATTACTACCGGATAGCCCTGAGTTGGTGTTGTCACTGCGAACTGGCTGTTATCCGAAGTGATGTTGTTACTATAAAGGTTTAAATTGCCCGTGTTGCAGACGTTGAGCGTCTGCGTCGCGGGCGTAGCCCGCGCAAACGTCCCCGAAGAAGACGTTGCCTGGGATCTGAATCTGTGGAACGTCGCCGACAACTTGCGAGACGAAGAAGATGTCGATGCTGTTCGAGGGAGGGCTGATTGACGGAGGCGACGTAGCTGCCGCGTAGGCTGCAAGAATACGTCCGGCAACGCAAGCGTTGCCATTGTAGTCGCCATATTTCGGGCAACCTCCGCCGGTTTGGCAGGTTTCGCCACCGGGACACCCTCCATCGGAGAAGTCGCAGGGGTTCCCTGAGCCATTGCCCGCAGCATCGAGACAGCGTCCGGCCAATTGCGGTTGGACCGAACACTGTTCAGCACTCGGTGTGTCGCGTGTGGAGCACTGCCAGCCGGACGCGCACCACGGATCACCGACTTCGCTAAGCTTGATTTCGCTTCCGACCACCAGGTTGGTGGCGCCGTCGATTCGCACACGGCCCACGAAGTAATCCGTTAGATCATTCTGAGTCGGAGGCGCCGAACGTCGATCGTACCAGGTGACGAAGGCTTCGCCGCCAGTTGTGCAGACCCACGGCATGATGCGCTTGCCAGGAAGCGCACTGCTAACCTGCGGACCCTGGCGCCGGGCCGGTGACACCCGTCGAGGGAGTCGCGAACCATCACTCGGTCTTGTAGCACTGGCCTCTGTTTCAGCGTACGAGAAGTAAACGTGATTCGGATTAGTGTCATCCACGGCGATCGTCTGGCTGGACGGGTTTTGATCGCAGCGGTCATGGCCCGGAAACGGGCACACTATTGGGCTGCGAGTTGTAACCACGGTCGGACCAGATACTGAAACTAGACCCGTCGCGCAGGAACTATATTTTCGAACCATATAATTGCCGCCGTCGAGCCATACGACGTAGACAAAGCCATCCTGGCCTGCGCCGATCCTCGGGAATGCCCCAGTGCCTACCACAATTGGAGCAGTCCAAGTTTGTCCACCGTCCGATGAACACACGAGACCAGGATCCTGGTCCGTAGCATCGAAATTTCGCCACGTTGAGTAAACCTGGTCGGGGACGGCGCCGGTACCCGCATTTACGCGATCGACCGCTATGTGTTCCTGATCCGGAAAACAGGAATTGGCGACTACTACCGCTCCTGCAGGATCGGGGTTTGGGCAAACGACAGCAGGGCTGACGAGCGGGAAAGTTTGACCGTTATTGGTCGAGCGAGCCATGCCGGTACAGGCGTACCCAAACGGGCCCGCCGCATCGGAGGCCTGACACCCGCGATCAATCCCAGCGTAGTAGAAGGCTCCGCTCTGGCCCCAGCCTAGAGACGGATCGCCCCCGTCGAACGCGTTGATGGTGCCATTAAACGCAAAAGTTTGACCGCCATTGTTGGAGGTTCGCCAGGCACTTTGTTGCCCGATGACAATATTTTGACCGTTGGGGGAGACGGCGATCTCAAGTTCGCCATTTCTTCCTGTGATTACGCGTTGCGTAAGCCCCGGCAGCGCATCCTCTGCCGGATCCTGCGCCTTGTCAGGGGATACCATTTTTGCTCCGCCACCGTCGGCGCCCGAACTCGGTGAGCTTTGCGCTTTTGGGGGCATCGGCGTGAAGGCGGCTGCCACTTGGCTAGGCGGCACCAGAGCCAAGGAGGCCGGATTAGGGCGGGCATTCTTCCGAAGCCTCCCCAGGTCAGCGGCTGTCTTTTTAGGATTTCCTCTGGCGGAAAAGAACAGACTGCGACTGACTGCCTCCGCCTGCTTGATGAGTCCAGGGCTCGCATCTGAAGGGAGTGATGCCTCCAGGCGCACCAACATGTCACCAACCGCAATTGCAGTTGTGATCAGATACATCTTCTTGTCCTTGAATTGCGGACGAGGGAAGTTCTTACCAGGTGTCGGACGGTCCTCAATGCGTCCAAATTGGATGGCGGGCCATCCGCCGATTGTCAGGAAGGCTGAAGTTGGAGCTCCGATTCCGGTCCTGATTTCTTCCAACCTGCGAAGAGCCTCTGCGGCGTCCTTCCTTTCCTCAGTTGTGATTTTGATTTTGGACGTGATGGGCTTGTTCTTCTGTCCTGCGGCGATGTCAATAATTTCGTCCATATTGGCAAACCGCTTCGGTCCCACTGACCAATCGTCGGGATACTGCACGGTGATGCCCTTGCCAGCGATTTCGTGCTTTCTCGTGAGTGGTTTTGGTTCCTGTCCCGCGTCGGACGGTTTGTTTGCATCCTTGCGCGAGGTGAAGAGCTCAACTGTTGTTTCGGCGGGAACGTTTGCCGTAGGGGTACGCTTACTGCAAGTAGTGATTGTGACTGCGGTCTACACTTCCTTAAGTACTTCGGAAGCGAGTTTGACGCGGAGCCACGGTTGGGTTCTGCCCTACCATCGAATCTTCTTGCGCTTTCTGCGCAAAAATCTCGGGCGGTGAAACGCCGAACAGCAGTAAGCTAAAAACCATAGCCTTGGTAAGAATCAGTAAACGTTGCATTTCGCAACCTCCTATGGATTTAGCGGCCTATTGAAGCTTACGGAGTCTGATCCTTTCGATGTCCCTTGCTTAACCCCCTTGTAGATTAGAAAGCGCAGCTGGCTGGTTTATGAAGATTGAAATCCCAACTGCCCAGGCCTGCCTGGCGTTTTACTGTCCCGCAGCGAGGATGCTATCCAGGACTTCTTTAAAGTTGGCGTAGGCTGGAGCTCCTCTTAGAGCGCGAATAACCTTGACCTTTGAGCTGTTTGGCAAGGGTACGGCGACGAAGAAAGTTGGGGTGCCATTTACTCCAATTCCTGCCGCCTCGTTCACGCCTTTGCGGATTGGTTCTCTGTATTTGGTGCTATCCAGACACTGCTGGAAGCTCGCTGGATCGATCCCGATGGATCGGGCGTGGGTTGTGATGTCCTTTGCACTCAGCGCGTTCGAACTGCCTAAAAGCAGATCGTGCATTTCCCAATACTTGCCCTGCTCTCGCGCACAGGCTGCGGCCTCTGAAGCCAGCAGAGCGTTGGGGTGCAGGGATTCGAGTGGGAAATCGCGGAAGACGTACTTGATCTTGCCGGTTTTGACGTAATCCCTCTCGATCAAAGGCAAAGTTTCGCGGACATACCGGGAGCAAAACGGGCACTGGTAGTCGGAATACTCGATCAACGTGAAGCGGGCACTCTCGTTTCCCTTAGTCGGAGCGCCTTCGGTGTCGATTATTATTTCGCGCGGTGGCGTGTCCGGACTTGGCTGCGGCTCGAGTCCCAAGCAGCTTCTTAATTTCAAGTAGTTCTTTCAGTACTTCTGTCTGAATTATCTTGAGAGACTCAATTTCTTTTTTTAACTCCTTCACATCAGCGCCAGAATCTTGCTGCCCCAGGACAATAACTGGCAAAAGCGCGCAAGGTCATCAAATATTGAACCGCCAACAAAGTTTCTCGATTGGATCAAGCGAGCTTTGATGCTGATGGGAATGCGAAACCTGGTCGGGGGAGCGGGTGATCATTAATTGATTCTCCTCGGTCAGAAAGGCGTGTGCGCGAGCGTCTCCGTAGAGGTCGGGATACGAGATGATTTATGGCGCGGGACTTTATACCCGGATGTTGGCGGGCTGTCAACGAAAATCGAGATGTCAGGACGGTTCTGGAAGGGACTCTTTGAGAATGAATTCGGGACCATTAATCTCTCTGATTTAATGCCAAATGCAAAAAGCAGCTAGCAAGTAAATCCTTGCTAGCTGCTTAGTCGAAATCTTGTAACTGGTGAGTTAATCGGTCGCAATAGCCGGTTTGGAACTTCAAAACAGGTTCGGCCCGTTGACTGTTACGAGGCGTAGCTTCTCCCTTGCTCTGTTTTTGTTGCTGCCCGTTATTTCGGGCTTCCGATCCGCGTTCCTGTCTAACATAGGTCAGCCAATCCCCAGGCGCCTTGCGTTCACCTTTAGTTACTTCGAAGAACGCCTTCTGAATTGTTTCGGTGATTCTGCCACGACCGCCGGAGCCAACAGTGATTCGATCGACCGACCGAATCGGCGTGATTTCCGCAGCCGTGCCCGAGAAAAACAGTTCGTCGGCAACGTAGAGCGCGGCTCGTTGGACCGTGCGCTCCTTTACCGTGATCCCCAATTCGTGGCAAATCTGAATAACGCTGTCCCGGGTAATGCCGGGAAGAATCGATGAAGACAAGGGCGGAGTCAGAACCACGTCGCCACTCACCATAAAAATGTTTTCGCCTGAGCCCTCGGAAACGTAACCTCGATCATCAAGCGCAATGCCTTCAGCAAATCCGTTGAGCAACGCTTCCATCTTTATTAGCTGCGAGTTCATGTAGTTGGCGCCGCTTTTTGCCATCGCAGGCATCGAGTTAGGCGTCAAGCGGTTCCAGGTTGAAACGCAAACATCAACGCCCTTTTCAATCGCTTCGTCGCCAAGATACTTACCCCAATCCCAGGCGCCGATGTAACAAGCGAGCGGGTTAGGAAATGGATTGACTCCGAAAGCAGGTTTCGCCTCATCCAGGCTGCGAAACAAGATCGGCCGGATATAGCACTGTTCCAGGCCGCTGCGTTCAACTAATTCAACTGACGCGTCGCACAGTTGATCGAGCGTCCATTTATGGTCCATCCGATAGATCTTCGCTGAATTCAAAAAGCGCTGCATGTGTTCCTTCAAACGGAAAACCGCCGGGCCTTTTTCAGTTGCATAACAACGAATGCCCTCGAAAATGCTTGAGCCGTAATGAAGAACGTGAGACATCACGTGAACGCGCGCGTCGTTCCAATCTATAAACTTCCCGTCGTGCCACACGACGTCGCAAATGCGCGGCGTTGCTACATCTTTCGCTTTGCCTTCTTTTGAGAACATGCTGTGCTTACTCCTTAGAAATTCAGTTTCGAAAACGGGCGGCGAGGATTCAACTTCAAATCAGGCGCTGGAACCAGGCATGCTAAGGTTTCTGCGCGAAGTTTTGGTCCATTCGGAATGCGCGAACAATGTTAACTGTACAGGGCACGATACAGTAAATTTAGTTTGCTTGGCAAGGCGCGCTTGATTCAGATCGCGTGTGGCAAGTAACATCAAAATGCTTCTGCAAATATCAAAGATTGTTAATTCACAACGCTTTCCGGTGAAGTATCGCAAGTGTTCAAAAAGCTCCTTATCCCAGGCTCGCTGGTTCTGTTTTTGACGCTCTTTAGTAACTGCCGCATGACACAACAAAATCCAACGAACATTTCTTCAGGCACAACTTCAGGCAACACCGCCTCTTCGCCTGAGGTCCATGTCCGTGCAGTCGCCGTCGACATGCATGCGGACACAACGCAACGTCTCGTCGACGAAGATGTGGATTTAACGCAACGACTGGCCGATGGACACTTCGACTCCGTGCGTGCTCGAGAGGGCGGATTAAACGCACAGTTTTTTTCAATTTGGGTTGAACCTCAATTGTTCGGCGGTGGTGGCCCAGCGGCAGTTAAACGCGCTGACGATCAAATTGCTGCGGTGCGTGCACTGGCAGAAAAACACCCGGACCAATGGCAGTTTGCCACTTCGGCCGGACGATGTTCGCCGGACTGTATCTCAAGGTAAGTTAGCCGCGTTGACAGGGCTCGAAGGCGGTTATGCGATCGACGAGAAGATCGAAAACGTTGAGCGTTATTACAACTTAGGCGTCCGATACATGTCGCCAGCCTGGAGCGTCAGTACAAGCTGGGCAGGTTCCTCCGGCGACGCTGTCGGCCATGACCGTGGACTCAACGAATTTGGCCGCGAAGTTGTGCGCGAAATGAATCGGTTGGGAATGATGGTTGATGTGTCACACGTTTCTGACCCAACTTTTTGGGACATCGTGAACACGTCAACCAAACCGGTGATTGCAACCCACTCAGGATGCCGCGCGATCGCAAATGTGCCGCGCAATCTCACCGACGAGATGATCCAGGCACTTGCGAAAACTGGCGGCGTGGTTAACGTAATCTTTTATCCGGAACACATCGAACCTGGCTGGAGCGCAAAGAAACAAAAGGTCGACACGGAAATCGCTTCGTTGGTCCAACAAGCTTCCAACGCGGAGTCCGGCAGCGCTGTGCGGAAAAAGATGGCACGCGATCGTGTTAGGCAGGAAGAGTATGCGAGGCGACTGCCGCCTGTGAGTGTCTCACGACTTGTCGATCACATAGATCATATAGTGAAGCTTGTAGGGATAGACCACGTCGGAATGGGATCGGATTTCGACGGTGTGCAGTCGACGCTAAGCGACTTGAAAGATGTTTCGCAGCTACCAAATCTAACGCGCGAGTTGTTACGTCGTGGCTATTCCGACGCAGACGTTCAAAAGATTCTTGGCGGCAACATGCTGCGTGTAATGGAAGACGTGCAGAAACGGTAAGAGCAAAAAGGCCACAGATAAATGCGGATTAGTACGGATCAGAACAAGCGAAACTAAATTACCGTTGATTTGAGTGCGGCCGCGTTTGTGGATTTCCGTTCTGATCCCTTTTTATCCAGTGTTCGTCTGTGGCTGATTAGTTTGTTCAAATGAGCACACGCACACAAAAAAAGCCGCGCATCGGTTTTCACGCACCCATCAAGGGCGGACTTCACAACGCATTAATCGTCGCAAGCGATACGGGCTGCGACACGGTCCAAATCTTCTCTCGCAATCCGCGCGGTTGGGCAGCAAAGCCTTTAACCGACGGCGACATATCGTTATTTCGAAAGGTACGCCGAGCGACAAAACTTACGCCGGTCGTTATTCACTGCAACTACCTGGTAAATCTCGCGGCTGCAGATGATTTGATGCTGCAGAAGTCGCGCGTTTCGTTTCGTGAAGAGGTTGAGCGTGCACTACTACTGGGCGCTGAATATCTGGTCGTTCATCCGGGCAGTGCCCGCGGCGCCTGCGAGGCTGACGGTATTCGCACCTGTATCGACAGTCTTAATTTTGCTTGTGAAGGTTTGAACCTCGGCAAGCTACGCATCCTTTTGGAGAACACCGCGGGACAAGGCGAGTGTATCGGTCATCGTTTCGAGCATCTTCGAGAGATTATGGAGGGATGCGCGAAGCTGCCTCTTGGAGTGTGTTTCGACACTGCCCACGCGTTCACCGCCGGTTACGACATTCGCGAAGAAGATGGTCTCGAGTCCTTAATAGTTAAGCTGCAGAAAACAGTCAAGACGAAGAATGTGCGCGCAATTCACTTTAACGACTCGCGCGCTCCTTACAACTCGCGCGTTGACCGTCATTGGCATATTGGCGAAGGCCATATCGGCATGGAAGCCCTGCGGCGGGTCGCTCAGCATCCGAAGCTCGCCCACGCCGCCTTCATTCTGGAGACGCCTTATGATGACCCGCGTGCCGACCTCGAGAATTTGAGCAAGCTGAGGTCGTTCGTTGATGGGAGCGCGGCCGTCTCGCCCGCGACGAGCGCGAAGCGCGAGACGCGTGTGGGCCAGACGCACAGTATGTGACCTTGAAGAGACGATGCGGGCGAGACGGCCGCGCTCTAACAGGTACTTGGACGCATTCCCATCATCGGGTCCGACAGTACTGGACATCTGCGCAATCATTTTTTAAACTGCCACCACTGACGATGAGATTTCGATTTAGACCACTCACCAAACTCCTTCTAACGGTGCCGTTTCTGCGCCGCGCGTTCTAGCGCGTCTTTGCGGGACGGCGAAGCCACACAAAAGCAGAACAGGGTAGCGGAAAGCAAGGCTGGTGTTTGCTTTGAGAAGAACCCGCAGACTATCAGTTTGCGTTACCGATATCCCGAATATTCGTGTTAACTGTAGATACCGTTAGGACAAGACGATAATGGACGAAAAATACTTTCCCGAAACCATAGAGAAGAAATGGCAACAGCGCTGGGTTGATTCCCAGGCGTTCGAGGCGAAGTCTGACGATCCCAGGCCCAAATTTTATGCGTTGGAGATGCTGCCTTATCCATCCGGCTTTTTGCATATGGGCCATGTTCGCAACTACGCGATTGGCGACGCTCTTGCCTGGTTCAAACGGCTGCAGGGCTTCAATGTGCTACATCCGATCGGGTGGGACAGTTTTGGCCAACCTGCCGAACAGGCGGCGATCAAGCGCGGAGTGAATCCGCGCGACTGGACTGAAGAGAACATCGCCCACATGCGCGGCCAGATGCAGCGGCTGGGTGTTAGTTACGACTGGTCGCGTGAAATCGCGGCCCATCGACCTGACTATTACAAGTGGGACCAGTGGTTTTTTCTCAGGATGTACGAGCGTGGACTGGCCTACAAGAAACTGTCGCCGGTGAACTGGTGTCCCAAAGAGGGAACGGTGCTCTCAAACGAACAATCATCCGGTGGCGTCTGCTGGCGTTGCGGCACGGCTGTAGAGAAACGCAACTTAGAGCAGTGGTTTCTGCGGATCACCGACTACGCGGAACAACTCGTCGAGCACATCAAGCAGATCGAATCGACCTGGCCGGAAAAGGTTTTGAAACGCCAGAGCGATTGGGTCGGGCGCAGCGAGGGCGCGTATGTGGACTTTGCTGTGAAGGGTGCCAAACAAAAGATACGTGTGTTTACGACGCGAATCGACACTATCTACGGCGCAACAGCGGTAGTCTTGTCGCCTGAGCATCCGGTATTGGATGAACTGATGGCAGGTTCCGTTTTGAAAGATGAGGTTGATGCCTTTGCAGCGAAAACGCGTGCAGAAAAGATGGGGCGCACTGGTACCAGTGAAGAAGAGCCGAAAGAGGGAATGAATACAGGCATTCTCGCTATCAATCCTTTTAACGACGAGACTGTTCCTGTGTGGGTGGCCAATTACGTTTTGATGGAGTACGGCACCGGAGCCGTGATGAGTGTTCCTGCGCACGACGAACGTGATTACGAGTTCGCGCAGAAATACTCGCTGCCGATTAGACGGGTGATCGAACGTATCTCGCAGGATCAGGAGGCAATTGCACACGACCCTTCCCAGGAGGACCAGTCGCGAGCGATGCCACATGCGTTTACTGACTCCGGCATTCTGGTTAATTCCGGAGACTGGAGCGGAAAGCTTTCTGCTGACGCCATCAAGGACATGGCAAAGTATGCAGAGCAACACCGGTTCGGTGAAGCAGCCGTAACGTACCGCATTCGTGATTGGGGCATATCACGGCAGCGGTTCTGGGGCGCCCCTGTTCCGATTATTTACTGCGAAAAATGTGGCACGGTACCGGTTCCGGAAAAAGACTTGCCGGTTGAGTTACCTAATCACGCCGAGTTTACCGGTTCGGGCGAGTCGCCTTTGGCAGGCGTGGCCGAATTCGTTAACACAACCTGTCCACGCTGCGGCGGCCCAGCCCGTCGTGAAACCGACACGATGGATACATTTGTTGACTCATCGTGGTACTTCTTCCGCTACACGGATCCAACGAATGAGTCCATGCCTTTTGATCCGGAGATTGCGAAACAATGGACGCCGGTTGACCAATACATCGGCGGTGATTCGCACGCAGTCATGCATTTGATATACACGCGCTTCTGGACGAAGTTCATGCGCGACATCGGCCTGGTAACTTTCGACGAGCCGGTGAAGAGGCTGCTGACTCAGGGCATGGTGACCAACCGCGTCGAAGGAACTGACGAATGGAAAGCGATGTCGAAAAGCCTCGGCAACGGCGTCGATCCCGACGAAATGATTGCCGCATTCGGCGCTGACGCTGCTCGTCTGTTCATACTCTTCGCTGCTCCGGTTGAAAACGAGCTGCGTTGGTCCGAGTCCGGAATTGAAGGCGCGGTAAGATTTCTCCGGCGCGTTTACACCATGGTCTGGCGTTGGCAGGAGCGCCTGACAAACACGTCGAACACGTCTGTAAACGCCGAAGCCGCATTTGAATTCAGCCCGGAAGCCCGGCAGTTGAGACGCAAGACCCATCAGACGATTGCCAAGGTGACCGCCGATTTCGAAGCGCTTCACTTGAATACTACTGTCGCCGCCTTGATGGAGTTGTTCAATGAGTTAAGCGACTTCAATGCGAACCCGGCAAGCGCTTCTGATGCGGACGTCTTTGCCGTGCGAGAAGCACTTGAATCACTTGTATTAATGCTGGCGCCGAGCGCGCCCCACATTTCCGAAGAGTTGTGGGAATCACTGGGCCATCAGGGTGGACTGGTGAAGTCTGGACGTTGGCCGCAGGCTGATCCTGAACTTGCCCGCAGTGAAGAATTGGAGATACCTGTACAAGTCAACGGCAAGTTGCGGTCACGCTTATTGGCTTCTCCGCAAGTGAGTGAGGACGAGCTGCGGAGCGCTGCGCTGGCTGACGAGAAGATTCAGTCGATCGTTGGTGGGCACGAAATTGTTAAAGTTATTGTTGTCCCGCAGCGGCTGGTGAATGTGGTAATCCGCTAACCTTGTTTCGTGGTGTCTTGCGCCAAAGCATTGGCGCGCCTGCTTTTGGTGGTTGCTTGCCGCGATTGTACCCATTAGAATCAGTGTGCGAAGCCAACTTAACCCCGGCCCCCTTGGTAACGAGCAATAAATGAAAGAATGCCCAGCCTGTAGGCGCTGTTTCCCTGACGACATTATCCACTGCCCACAGGACGGCGATGCAACCACACCATCGCTGGTTGGGGAACCGATCCTGGATGCGCGCTATCAACTTGAAAGGCGCCTCGGGCAAGGTGGAATGGGCGTCGTTTTTCAAGCGCGTCATATCTTTCTAAAGACGCCGCACGCCATAAAAATAATCCTGCCCGATCTCGTCGGCAACGACCCGATGCTGGTAACACGTTTCCGCCAGGAAGCGCTGGCAGCAGCCGCGATTCGCCATCAGAACATTATTGCGGTAACAGACTTTGGCGTGGTGCGCGGGACGATGCCGTTCCTCGTCATGGAATTTGTAAATGGCAAATCCCTCCAGGACATTCTCGCAGACGAAAAGATCATGTCGCCTGCGCGAGCGCTTGAATTTATTTGTGCAATCGGATCGGGCGTCGCAGCGGCACACCGTCAGAACATCGTGCATCGCGACCTGAAGCCGTTGAACATCATGGCCCAGGCGGACAAGCCGGTTTCGGAGGGACTCAAGATCCTCGACTTCGGTCTGGCGAAGATCAAGTCCGGAGAACTCCTTGGCTCGTTTATTCAGGCCAAGACAAGTGGATTGATGGGGTCGCCGTTCTACATGGCGCCGGAACAATGGTCAGACGAAGAACCTGATGCACGCGCCGATATCTATAGTCTCGGCATTATTCTGTATCAGATGCTTACGGGCGATGTACCGTTCAAAGGGTCGTCGATTCCGTCGATCATGAAGAAACATCTGACGCTCCCGGTTCCCAGCTTCAAATCAATGGGCGTCGATATCCCACCGCGAATCGAGGCGGTGGTCCAGAACGCGTTGGAAAAAGAAGTCTCCGCGCGGCTGGATTCAGTGGACCAGTTTCTTACTGAGCTCAGGGAAGCAGTTGACGCATCGAAGAGTCACGGCCGAGAGACTAGCACACTCGAAGCGCATGCCACTCTGATATCGCCGTCGACGTTATCGCGACAATCAACAGGAAGCGTAAAGGCCGAACAGACCAGCCCCGAAGATAAGGACTCTTTAATCGGCAGAATCAGTTCAGCTGCCTTAAGTCCGACGGAACAAAAGAAACTCGCGGCGTCTCAGGCCGATCACGCGAAAGAACAGGACCAGCGGGACCAGTTTGCGCGTGACGAACTCGCCCGTGAAGCAGAGGCTCGACGAAGAACCGCCGAAGAAAAGCAACAAAAGCAAAAGGAAGAACGAGAGCGCCAACAGAAGGAGCTTCAGGAAAGGGAAGAGCGGGAGCGACAACAGCAGCGGGAGAAGGAAGAACGCGAACGAAAACAACGCGAACAAATCGAACGCGTTGAGCGCCAGGCCAAAGCACTTGAAGAGCGTCTTGCTCGCCTGTCCACCAGCGTGCCGCCTGGCCTCGGAGTGGTTGATCCCGAAGCCACGCAAGTCAGCGGGAACATTCGCACGGATGTAACCGGTAACAATAGTTTCCGGGGTATGGGCCAGACGCATCCCGAGCGAATGGAAATCTCAATCCCGGGCAAGTCGAAAAATAATTCCGCACTTTTCATTGGCGGCGGTGTTGTGTTGCTCCTGTTAATCGCCGGAGCTATTGCAGCGGTCTTCCTACTGCGGTCTGGTCCTTCATCTACCGTCACAACGAATACCAACCAGGCAACAACAACATCCACGAATCAACAAACTATCAAAGCGGATCTGGTAGAGATTACCGGCGGAACTTTCCAGATGGGTCGCAACACTGGACCGCCTCAGGAGCAGCCTTCACATCCTGTGACTGTGCCAAAGTTTTTTATGGATCGCACGGAAGTTACTAATGCCGAATACGCCGACTTCGTGCGCGCTACGAACTACGAAGCTCCCAGTCACTGGGTAAGAGGTCAGCCACTGCCGGGCCAGGAGAAATGGCCGGTTGTGAACGTTTCACAGAAGGATGCGGAGGCGTTCGCAAATTGGCGATCTAAAAGAGACGGCGTTACTTATCGACTACCCACGGAAGAGGAATGGGAATTCGCGGCGCGCAATGGCGGTGAGTTCCTCGCGTTTCCATGGGGGAACGCATGGCAGGAACGACGTGCGGTCCTGAAAGAGGCCAGCCCGCGACCGGTAGGCACCTATCTCGACGGTAAGAATCGATGGGGCGTCGTGGACCTGATCGGCAATGCCTGGGAATGGACGTCGTCCAAAGCATCGGTTTACACCGGGGCGGCGCAGATTCCAGATGCCAACAAAGACTGGGTCGTCGTAAGAGGTGGTTCATACGCGAGCGACCCTGCAGATCGACAAATCCCTATCTCGGCAACCTACCGTGACTGGTTTGATCCATCCCTAAGACATCCGAATTTCGGCTTCCGCTTGGTTCAGTCCGCGCAATAGTTAGCCTCTGCAATTCCTTCATTAGATTATATCCCGCAAACTAGGCTACAATTCGGCTTACTCGATCCGTGAGGTATTATTCGCCAGCCCATTTGCGTGCTAATTCGACTGCAATCAAAAGTTATTCAGGAGGATCGGATGAGAACTTCTTCGATTTTTCGGTTCGTTTCCCTTCTTGCTGCCTTGTCCGCGATGTTGTTGCTCTCGCTGGTTTCGGTGTTGGCCCAGGACGTCGGCGCTGACGTTGGCGGTGGCGCTGGAATTTTTAGACCAAAAAACCCCGAAACAAAGAAGCGCACTGCCAAGCCGGTAACTCCGGTGACGAAACGAACTCCCACGTCGCGCACTGCCGCTCCGCCAAATACCGCAGCATCGGAGCGAGTGGAAGATCTTTTGGAAAAGGGAAATGAGTTTCGCGACGCTCGTCGCTTCGCGGAAGCCGAGACTTCGTATCAGGAAGTGTTGAAACTCAAACCACGCGACGCTCGCGCAGCTTATGGCTTGGGCAACGTCTACTCAGATCAGCAAAGATGGGAGTCGGCCGAAGGTGCATACCGTAACGCGGTTGCGTGGAGTCCGTCTGACATTGAAGCGCTGGTAGCGCTAAGCGTCGTGCTGGTCGAACCGCGAACCGGCGCCGGCAACGCAAAGCGTCTCGCCGACGCTGAAACCTTCGCGCGTCGTGCCGTTCAACTTCAGCCGAATAACGCGGTTGCATGGGACCGCCTCGGCGTGGCCCTGCAAGCGCGTGGCATAATCAACAACGAAACAGAACATGCATACCGGCGCGCAGTCGAACTCGAGCCTCAGTTTGCGGTTGCATATGCGCATCTGGGGCGGGCGCTGAACAAGATGGGCAGGCGAGCGGAGGCAGCGCCAATGTATGAGCGCGCCGCCACCCTGGCTAAGGATGCGCCCACGCTCAATCTTGTCGCTGATTCATTGCAAGCTGAGCAGCAGTGGCAAAATTCCGAACCGATCCTGAAACGTTCGTTGGAGTTGGATGCCCGCAATCCGAATGCACTTTATATGTTGGGACGGATGCTGGTCGTCTTTAAGAGATACCAGGAAGCAGAACCGCATTTGAAGTTGGCCACCGAGGTGAACCAAAAAGCGTTTGAGCCTCTGAATCTACTCGGACGAACCTACCTCGCGCTCGAGCGTTACAACGAAGCCGAAGTGACCTACGAACGCGCGGCCGGGATGGCGTCGCCGGCGGACCGCAGGCAACTAGGGGGTGAATTCGGTTTTGAAGGTGTTGGCGACGGTTACATTAAGGCCAAAAACAAGCCGAGCGCGGCGCGCGCTTACCGGCGGGCACTTGAGCTTGACCCTGCCAACAAAGACTTGGAGAAAAAGCTGGCTCAAGCGCGTTAGGTTTAAGACGGAAACTGTAAGGAGCGGATGTCTCTTATGAAACGTTGCCCGAAGTGTAATCGCAGCTATCCAGACGACAATCAGAAATTCTGTACCCTCGACGGTGGACTTTTGGCGCCTGCTGAAGAAGGGTTTGATCCCAACGCGACGATCATTGCAACAACTAACCTCAATGAACCGCCACCTGCTTCACGCGTCGACTTGAATCGGACCGTAGCTTCTACGCCGCCACCGCCGCCTTCTCCACGAGACCTGAATCGTACCGTAGCTTCTTCCGCATCTGGTCCAACGGAACTTCTGGATCGACATACTGGGCCAACTGGTAGTGAAACCGTGATCGATCGGCGAGTGCCGGTTTCAAGTGCACCGTCGCAGAGTGTGCCGCCGTTGCCGATGCAGAGTGCAGGGCTACCTGCAGGTGCAACCGCCGCACCGGCGAAGAAGTCGAAGGCGCCGATGATCATCGGGCTACTGCTCTTGTTGTTGGTTCTTGGAGTGGGCGCAATTGCCGCCGCTTATTTTGTAGTCATTCGTCCTCGACTGGAACAACAAGAGCCTGAGCGCGCTGCTGTAGTTGATTCCAACGAGAACACAAATACCGCAACAAACGAGAACGTTAATACTGCTCCGGTACCGGCTGCGGAAGATGCATACGTGCCGCCACCAGGGGCGGTGAAGTTTGCGAACTCGTCAGCCAACCTGGACGGCAGGCTCGCCGAACGCTATTTCGACTTTTCTTTTTATTATCCGAACACGTGGCAAAAGGATCCGGGCGCCGGAGTTGCGGGCGCCAGCAATTTCGCAAAAGTAGAGCGGAGGATACCTCCCGATTTTACGCAGGAGAATTTTGCCGTAGGCTGGTACACAAGCAAAGGGACCTTTGCAGCCGATGAGGCGACCTTTCCTCAGTTAGTCGAAATTCTTGGTGGCAAACCTGGCGAAAGGGTTTCCCGGTTATCGCAAAGTTTCGGAAGGACCAACGAAGGTAAACTCCCTCGATGGCTATGAGTTTCGATTCGAAAGCGAATCCAAGAATACTGAAAAGGGTGACATCAAACTTTGGGGACGGGTTGTTTTCCTGCCTTCGGGAGTCGAGGGACAGGAGACTGGTGCGACTTTGATCATGTTGGCGACATCACTCGCGCCGGAAATATCCGGAGTTGGAGACGTGGGTGAAAAAGGTGAAATGCCTGTTATCCTCGACTCGTTCCGCTTTGGTAGTAATAAGAACTAAATGCCCCACAACAAAACCGAACCTCAGCAAACCTTTATGGACGCCGGCTCGTCTGGCGCTTCTCAATTGTAGTGTTATCTCTGTTCGCCGCCTTTGGAGTCTCCAGTTGTAACTCTAACGACGAACCGCGTGACACGCCGGGCCAGGCGTTGCTCGCACAGCGACTCCAACCCGCCGGAAATAAATGTCGCTGCCGAAACCAAATGCTCCCGCGGCCCCAGCGGTGCTGACAACACTGCCACCGGTTGTTCTTGATACTGAATTAAAAGCTCTTAACGGAGCACCGATTAAGCTTTCCAACTACGCCGGAAAAGCGTTGGTCGTTAACCTCTGGGCCACGTGGTGCGGACCCTGCAGAATTGAGACTCCGGAACTAGTTAAGCTTTATAAGGAGAATCGTTCGCGCGGCCTCGAAGTGGTAGGACTGTCTACTGAGAACCCGGACGAATCTGAAGAGAAAGTCAGAAAATTCGCGCAGGATTTTGAGGTGAACTATCGCATCGGCTGGGCCACGCCAGAGGTCGCGATAACGCTGATGCAGGGTCGCGACGCGATTCCCCAAAGCTTTGTCATAGGGCGCGACGGCCGCGTGATAAAGCGATTTATCGGCTACAACCCCACGTCGACGCCGCCGCTCTTGAAGGAAGCCATTGAGCATGCCCTCAATGGAAAGGCTACTGCCGATTAAGCAACTCTTACGAGTCTCTCGCTTTATCCAGTTCCCGTTCGCCTTCTTGTATTAATCTTTCGCCCTCCCGGGCCAGCTTTTCATCCGATAGTCCGTCGGCGACCTGCTTTTTCGCTTCGCCTTCCAACTTCTTCATCTCCGCCTCCACGCGATCTTCCACCTGATCAATGGGCGCAGGTTCGTTTAATTCATCCTGGGTAACTATTTTCTCTTTGTCGAGATCCATTCTTTTCTCCATAGGCCTGATGTTCTAAAACCAAAATTAGAAATGCTAAGTTACACTAACATCGCGCTTTCAGTGGCGCACTTTGAGAAGCGCAAGAAAAAAGTAACGAATTGCCTTTGGATGCCCAGGTCGAGCTTCACCGCCGCCCAGCGGGAACTCGACAAAATAAGCAGGAACTGGATAAACTCGCCCGCAGATGACGATCTTCCCCTCCTGAATTTGGCTGGCAAGGTAAGTGTCTTAGCGCTCAGTTTGTGGCTAGCCGGGGCGGGGTGTTTGTTGGGCTGCGGCAGCATGGTGACCGCAGTCGTCGGGCAAGATCTCAACGCTTCTACGTCTTCACACCACGAGTCGACGATCGTTTCGGACGACAACGCATGCTCCTCGAGTGAGGGTCATGGTTGTTGTAAAAAGAAGATCTCGCAATCGAGGTCCACAACGGATGTACACGTTAAAAGGCGGCCTATTCAAAGCGCACCGAACGCGGCCGCCCAAACATCGAACGAGAACCGGCTGGCAGGGCTGCCGCCGTCCACTCGGTCGGCGTTGCCCTTGCCGAAGAGGATGTCCGCGCCGGTATTGCCGAAGATCCTGTCGTCCTTGTTCGAGCCGAAGAGGAGGTCGTCGCCGGTGCTTCCTCTGATGCGTCGCGCGTCCACGCCGGGCGAGAGCACGGCGAGGAGGGCGAGGACCCCACAGACGAGACCAATGGCGCGGGTACGCATGATCACTTGCGAATCATAGGGGTGCGTTTGTGACGACTGGTGGAACTCGCGCGCGGGCGGCTAACCTACGTCGCTATGGCGATCCTCCTCACCGAAGACACGCGCGTCTGCGTCCAGGGACTGACCGGACGCGAAGGCACGTTCCACGGCACCCGCAACCTCGACTACGGCACGAAGATCGTCGCCGGTGTCACGCCGGGCAAGGGCGGGCAGAGCGCGCTCGACGGGCGCGTCCCTGTGTTCAACACGGTGTCCGAAGCCGCCGACGCGACCGGGTGCAACGCGAGCCTCATCTTCGTGCCCGGCGCTGCGGCAGCGGACGCGGTGCTCGAGGCCGAGGCCGCCGGCTGCAAGCTGATCGTGTGCATCACCGACCCGGTCCCCGTCCGCGAGATGATGCTCGCGGTCGACTACCTCAAGGACGACCGACGCCGTCCTGATCGGCCCGAACTGTCCGGGGCTCATCTCGCCGGGCAAGGGCAACATGGGGATCATCGCTCCGGACATCACGCGGCCGGGCAACGTCGGTCTGGTGTCCCGCTCCGGCACGCTCACCTACCAGATCATCAACGAGCTCACGACAGCGCGGCATCGGTCAGACGACATGCGTCGGGATCGGCGGCGATCCGATCGTCGGTTCGAGCTTCATCGACATGCTGTCGCGTTTCGAGGCCGATCCGGCGACTGAGGCCGTCGTGATGATCGGCGAGATCGGCGGGGACGCCGAGGAGCGAGCAGCTGACTTCATCGCCGACCACATGACGAAGCCGGTCGTCTCCTACATCGCCGGCTTCAGCGCACCGCCCGGCAAGCGCATGGGTCACGCCGGCGCGATCGTCACCGGGTCCTCCGGGACGGCGCAGGGCAAGGCGGAGGCGCTCGAGGCGAAGGGTGTACGCGTCGGCAGGACACCGTCCGAGGTCGGTGACCTGATGCAGACCGCGCTAGGTGCGCTGAAGAGCTCTTAGATTTTCCGCTGAGCGGCGCGAGCGCCGCTCGTCGCAGTTAAGCGCGGGAGATCTCGAGTTCGTCCGCGTAGGCCGCTTCGAGCCGTTCGCGGAGTTCCTCGATCTCCTCCGCCAGCGCCGCGTTCTCCGTCGAGGTGGCGACCGACCGCGTGCGGACGAACCAGTGGACGAAGCCGCACTGCTCGCAGACGTAGCACGTCGGCCTTCGGGTTCGCCCAGTCCTGACCGAAGAACGAAGCTCCCGTCGAGAGCTCCGCCTCACGGCGGAAGAACCGGGTGAACTCGCACACCTGGCAGCAGAGATGGCGCCCAGCGATGGTGATCTCGCGCGCCTCTAGGTTTGAGCCAGAGGGGAAGGTCATTTCACAAGCGAGCATACAAGCGAACGCAATGACGGGACCAATCGGCGGTCGCTCAGGGCGGATACCCTCGGCCTCGTGAGTCCCGGGGCGCCTCCGGATCGCCGTCCTCGCCTCGGGATCTGGGACCAATTTCCAGGCCCTCCAGGACGCCTGTTCGACCGGATATGTCGACGGCGAGGTCGTCTGTCGTCGTCACGAACAAGCGCAAGGCCCGCGTCATGGAGCGCGCGGCGTGCGGCCGGCGTCGAGGAAGTCGTCGTCCCGCACAAGGGCCTCGACGTCGACGCCGTGCGACGAGCTGATCCTCAAGGAGCTCGCGGCCCGGGACATCGACCTCGTCTGCTACGCCGGCTACATGCGGATCCGCGGGCCCGGCTTCGTCCGCGAAGCTCGAAGGGCCGGCTGCTCAACATCCACCCGAGCCTGCTTGCCGGCGTTCCCCGGCGCGCATCCGATCCAGGACGCATGGGAGTGGGGCGTGAAGACCTCCGGCGTGACGGTGCACTTCGCCACCGAGGAGCTCGACATGGGGCCGATCATCATCCAGCGCGCGGTCGACTGTCGCGCCGGACGACACGATCGAGTCCTTCGAGCAGCAAGATCCATCTCGCCGAGTACGTCGTGTACCCGAAGGCGGTGAAGCTCTTCGCAGAGGGCAAGCTGAAGGTCGAGGGACGAACCGTGACGATCGTCGAGGACGTGGAGGAACCGCCGTGGGCCGGCAGCTTCCTCCGGGGCTAAGCAGATGAGCGACCGCGTGCAGATCCGCCGCGCGCTGATGTCCGTCTACGACAGGACGGGGGCCGACGAGCTCGCTCGCGCTCTCGTCGACGCCGGGGGCGACATCGTGTCGTCCGGCGGGACCGGCGCAGTGGCTGCGCGACGCGGGCTTCGACGTCATCGACGTCGCCGACGTCACGGGGTTCCCCGAGATGCTCGACGGACGCGTCAAGACGCTGCACCCGATGCTGCACGGCGGGATCCTCGCCGACCGCAACAAGCCCGAGCACATGTCGACGATCGCCGAGCACGGCATCGCAGCCGATCGATCTCGTCGTGTGCAACCTCTATCCCGTTCGACAAGAAGGTGCGTCGCCGTCGACGCCGGACGACGAAGCCGTTCCGCTGATCGACGTCGGCGGTCCGTCGATGGTGCGCGCCGCGGCGAAGAACCACGGCTCGGTCGGCGTCCTCGTCGACGTCGCGCGACTACGACACGGTCATCGAGGAGATCGCGGAAGGCGGGCTCACGTTCGAGACGCGCAGGCGCTTGGCGGGCAAGGCGTTCGCGCACCTGTCCGCGTACGACGCAGCGATCGCCGAGTGGTTCGCCGGCGACGCGAACGCGCTGCCCGAGAAGATCACGATCGCCGGCGATCTCGTGCAGAGCTCGCGCTACGGCGAGAACCCGCACCAGCCGGCCGCGCTGTACCGGCGCGCCGGGCTCGAACGCGGGCGTCGCGTCGGCCGAGCAGCTCCAGGGCAAGGAGCTCTCGTACATCAACTACCTCGACCTCGACGCGGCGTTCCGGCTGTCGACGGCGTTCGACCGAGCCCGCGGCGTGCATCATCAAGCACACCAACCCGTGCGGCGCGGCGATCGGGCGCCGACATCGACGAGGCCTACCGGCTCGCGTACGAATGCGACACGCGCGCCGCGTTCGGCGGGATCGTCGGCCTGAACCGTCCGCTGACGCTCGGCGTCGCCGAGCAGATGCGCGAGCTCTTCCTCGAGTGCATCGTCGCGCCGGACTTCGAGCCGGACGCGCTCGACGCTCCTCCGGAAGAAGAAGAACCTCCGGCTGATGCAGCTGCCCGACCGACCGCTGGACGCTCGACCCCAACGACGTGAAGTCGATCTCCGGCGGGTTCCTCGTCCAGGCGACCGACCCGGTCGCGCGACGACCGCGACGGAGATGCGGTCGGTGACCAAGCGCGAGCCGTCCGAGGCCGAGTGGGTCGACCTCCTCTTCGGCTGGACGGTCGCCGCCCGGGTGAAGTCGAACTCGATCGTGCTGGCGAACGGCCGGCAGGCGATCGGCGTGGGGGCCGGGCAGATGTCGCGGGTCGAGGCGTTCGAGATCGCCATCCGGCGGGCCGGCGACCGGGCCAAGGGCTCCGTCGCCGCCTCGGACGCCCTCCTGCCGTTCCCGGACAACGTCGAGGTCGCGGCCGACGCCGGGGTCACGGCGATCATCCAGCCGGGCGGCTCGGTGAAGGACGACGAGGTCATCGCGGCCGCCGACGCCGCCGGGATCGCCATGGTCTTCACCGGCATGCGCCATTTCTGGCACTGACAGGCCTGTTGTCGGTGTGGCGTTTGTTGCTTAAGTGATGACACGAGGCTGCTGATTCGGTGTTAGGTTTCGGGCCATGAAGACCTTCCGTCTGGCCGCCATGACCCTGCTGGTCGCCCTCGTCGGCGCTCTGTCTCGGCGCGTGCCGCGCGGGCGGACACCGACATCACGACGGCGAACTCGTCCGACGACACCGAGACGACGTCCGGCGACGCCAACGCGACGAACAACGGCACAGCCTTCGTCGGCCACCAGTCGGGCGAGGGCGCCGACGTCGACGCCTCGGACATCGACAGCGACACGGCCGACGAACGTCCAAGAGGGCGACAACGACGTCGAGGCCGACCAGACGCGCGGTCCCGAGTCCGGCGCCGCGGTCGGCGGACAGGTCATCGGCGGCGTCGTCGAGCGGCGATCTCGACGGTCGAACGCGACCAACTCGAGCGAAGACGTCGACGTGACGACCGGCGATGCCGACTCGACGAACGACTTCGCGGCGTTCGTCGGGCTGATCACCGGTGACGACGCGACGTCGCGTCGCGACATCATCAGCGGCGCGGCATCGAACGTGCAGGAGGGCGACAACAGCGCGGACGTGACGCAGGAGAGCACGGCGACGACCGGCGACGGCGTCGCCGGTCAGATCCTCGGTGCGACGCACGTCCGGCAGCGACGTCGAGTCACGCTCGCGAACACCGTCGAGGACACCGAACGCCGACACCGGCGACTCGACGCAGGACTCCGTCGGCGTTCTTCACCGGCCTCGTGCGGCCGACGTCATCGAGTCTAGTCGAGCCGCTTCAGCGCACCGACCGCGACGCGTAGTAACCGCACATCCCGTGCACGCCCGCGCCCGGGCGGCGTCGATGACGAACACAGGAAGAGTCGTCGGGTTCGGCGTCGCGTACGGATCGAACTTCGGGATCGGCCGCGTGAAGAACTGTCTGAGGTTCGACAGTCCCGCCGGCGATGTCGCCGCCGATGTAGTTCGCGTTGTACCGCTCGAAGCCCTGCGGCGTCCGTCACGTGTCGCGCGAGCACGACGTCCTTGAACCCGGGCGCGAACCGCTCGATCTGCGCTTCGATGCGATCCGTCATGTCGACCGTCGAGCCGCCGGAACATGGCAGTACGCCCACGCCGTGTGCTTGCCTGCCGGGGCGCGCGTGTCGTCGAACAGGCTCTGCTGCGCGACGATCACCCACGGCCGCTCCGGGATGCTCGCCGTCCGTCACTTCGCTGCTCGGACTGCGCGATCTCCTCGTAGCGTCCCGCCGAGGTGCAGGTTGCCGCGCGCGACGCGCGTCCGACGCCTTCCACGGGATCGGGCCGTCGAGCGCGTAGTCGATCTTGAACGTCCCGGGTCCGTACCGGAACCGCTCCAGCTTGCGCACGGTAGCCGGACGGGAGCTCGTCCCCGGCGATCGCGATCAGCTGCCGCGGCGTCGTGTCGAACAGCACGACGTCGCGACGCCGGCACGTCGGCCAGCGAGCGCACCTCGTGGCCAGCACTCGATCGTCCGCCGAGCGACCGGAGCTTCGTCGCGAGCGCGTCGGCGATCGCTTGCGAGCCGCCGCGCGGGAACGGCCACCCGTTGACGTGCGCGCACAGGTGGAAGAGATAGCGCGACGCCATGCGACGGGACTGGTCGATCGGCAGGTACGTGTGCGCGGCGTGTCCCGGCGATCAGCGCTCGCGCGCGCTCGCCCTTGAACGACAGTCTTGCGCGTCGGTGACCGCCGACGCCATGGTCATCGCGCCGAACGCGCCCAGCGTGAACGGGTCGCTTCGGGAACGGCAGCACGGGCGACTGCGTCCCTTCGACGACGGCCTCGGCCGCGTTCGCACGAAGGGCGGATGAGTCGTTCGTAGCGACGCGCATCGACGCCGAGGCTCTCGGCGGTCGCTTCGATCGACGCTCGAGCACGACGGCGGACCCGTCGTCCATCGGATGTGCGCTGTCGATGTCCGGATGGATCCAGTCGATGTCGAGGTCGAGCGTGCGTTGAAGAACGGCGAGACGCCGCCATCGGGTGGATCGCCGAGCACACGTCGTGCTTGAAGCCCGGGAGGGTAGCTCCTTCGTGCGGGTGCCGCCGCCGATCGTGTCGGCGGCTTCGAGGACGTGGACCGACATGCCCGTCGCGCGCGAGCTCGACGGCGGCGGCCAAGCCCGTTCGGGCCCGGACCCGACGACGACGGCGTCGTACGTTCAGGCACGCTTGAACGGCTTCGTCACGAGTCGGATCGGGCGCCGAGCATGTACAGCATCGACCGTAGTGCGGCGCTCTTCCGGATGTTGCCGAAGTGCTTCCACTGACGCTTCTTGTCGACGAGGTCGCGGTCCATCTCGACCTTGCCGGTCGACGCCGAAGTACTTCGCGAGGGACGTCGAGCGTGTGCTTCCAGTGCTTGTCCTCCTGGCGGTGCGCACGCCGACCTTCATGCCGAGCTCGTAGAGCGGATCCTGCGCGCGGATCAGCGCCTGCGCCTGGGCGACCGTCGTGGCCGTCCGTCGTCGCGCGCGCTGAACGTGATCATTCCGTTGAACATGCTGCCCTTCCGGCATGAGGAACGAGAACGACTCGTCGTCGGCGTAGAGGACGAAGATGCCGGTCGACATCTTCACGCCGCACCGGGCATCTTCATGTTGAGCACCGGCGACGTCGCCGGGCGTGATGCTCGACAGCGGCATGAAGAATCGGTTCCCCTTCGGCCAGAAGTCGGGGAAGTGCGCCTTCCATGCCGCGATCACGTCCTGCGGCGTGACGTTCGAGCCCTGCATCGAGATCCGGTAGGTCTTCTGCCACATCTTGCCGAAGCCGCCGGCGACGCCGGCGACGCGGCGACCCTCGACGTTGAGGTTGATCGCGTCGGCGGGAACGTCATGCGAGACGTGGAGCTCGGTCGACGGGCTTCGCCCAGTGCTCCTCGTCCCGCGGCTCGCTCAGTCATCGCCGCGGCTTCGTCTTCGCGCTTGAACGGCTTGGCGATCGCGCGGAACGGGCGCACCGAGCATGTGCGAGCGGACCGGATCGCCGCGCTCTTGCGGATGTTGCGCCGAAGTGCTTCCACTGACGCTTCTTGTCGACGAGTGTACGCGTCGGCGCGTCGGCCTTGCGCCTCGACGCCGAAGTGCGCGCGCGAGCTGCGTCGAGGGCGTGCAGTCCAGTGCTTGTCCTCCTTGCGGTGGCCGCCGACATCATCGCCATCTCGTACAGCGGGTCCTGCGCGCGGATCAGCGCCTGCACCTGCGCGACGACGTTGCCCGTCGTCCTCGCGCGCGCTGAACGTGATCATGCCGTTGAACATGTGGCCTTCCGGGCGTGATGAACGAGAACGACTCGTCGTCGGCGTAGAGGACGAGGATCCCGGTCGACAGCTTCACGCCACCGGGCATCTTCATGTTGAGCAGCGCGACGTCGCCGGGAGTGACGCCGGTCATCGGTCCGAAGAAGCGTCGCGCCCTTCGGCCAGAAGTCGGGGAAGTGCTCCTTCCACGTCTTGATCGACCTGCTGCGGCGTCGACGTTCGTGCCCGGCGAGCGCGACGCGTGTACGTCTTCTGCCACATCTTCCCGAAGCCGCCGGTCACGCCGGCGACGCGCTTGCCCTCGACGTTGAGGTTGACGGCGTCGGCGGGCAGGTCGTGCCCGACGTGGAGCTCGGAGACGGCTTCGCCCAGTACTCCTCGTCCCGCGACTTGCTGCTGGTCTGCTCGGTCATGTCAGCCTCCCTGCTGCCTGCAGTGCTTCGTCCTCCGAGTCGATAGATCTCGATCGCTTCGTCGAGGCGCGTGAGCTCGAAGATCTGCTTGTAGTGCTCGGTCAGCCCGAAGGCGAGGAGCTTCTGCTTCTGCCGGTTCGCGCGGACGAGCAGCGTGACGAGCAGCCCGATCCCACCACTGTTCATGTACTCGAGTCCGCTGAAGTTCAGGACGATCGCCTTCGTCGCGTCGCTGCTCGCCTTCTGGTACGCGTCCATGAGCGACTGTCTCCGACTCGGCGGTGATGTCGCCCTTGACGTCGAGGACGCTGGCGTCGCGTCGGTCGCTTCCGGACGTCCGAGATCAGTGCTCCGGCCATGCTGCTTCCTCCCTTGGCTCTACGTTGCTGCGAGCGCTGCTGCTTCGTCGTCGAAGATCGTCACGAAGTCGGCGATCCGCGTGATCTCGAAGATCTCCTTGTAGTGGTCGGTCAGTCCGCACGCGAGGATCGACCGTCCGGACCGCCGCGCTTCGGCGAGCAGACCGACGATCAGCGCGATACCCGTGCTGTTGATGTAGGACACGTCGTCGAAGTTCAACAGCACGCGCTTCGGGTTCGACGGCGATCGCCTCCGTCGTACGCGGCGTTCAGCGCTTCGTCCGCCTGCCCGTCGACGTCGCCGTGCAGGTCGAGCGACGACCAGTCCGTCGTTCGTCCGTGATGCTCGCTTCGAACGCCATCAGTTGGCTCCCCCGCTCAGGTGGACGACGAGTTCGACCGTGTGGTGGACGTCGTCGCTCGTCACGTTCATCTCGTCGACCATGTTCTTGATCAGGAACAGCCCCCAGCCGCGCGGCGTCTGCTCGCCGCGCGAGCTTCGCGTCGAGGTCGGGTGCCGTCTGCTCCGGGATCTCCGCGCCGCCGCCGTGATCGGTGATCCGGATGCGCAGCTCGTCGGCGTCGCGATGATCTCGATCATCGACGGGGAGGTCCGGATCGTTCTTGTTGCCGTGCTCGATCGCGTTCATCGTCGCCTCGGCGACCGCGGTCTTGACCTTCTCGAGCCGCGTCTGGTCGAGGCTCGAGCGACGTCGATCGCCTCGGCGACGCGCTGCATCGCCAGGCGCTCGTTGCCCGGCTGCGCTCGGGATCGTGAAGTCGACGCGGATCTCGTTCGTGACGGACGGTCCGTCGCGCCTCGAAGTCGGACGCTGCGTCGCGAGGCACGCGCTCGAGCGTGACCATCGTGATGTCGTCCTCCTGCTCCCACTCCGGTCCCGTGAATGCGTCGAGCGCGTCGAGGACGTCGTCGCGGAGGTCCTCGCTCGCGGCGTGCGCTCGCGACGATCTCGATGATGCGCGGGCAGCCGAACATCTCGCCTTCGGTGTTGTGCGCCTCGGCGATGCCGTCGCTCGTGAACAGGACGATCTCGCCCGGCGTCGATCGTGACGTCCTTCTCCTCGTAGGCCGAGCCGGGCATGCAGACCGAGCGGCATCCCCCGCGCCTTGAGCTCGTCGACGCAGTCGATCGCAGCGCGCGGTACGGGACGTTGTGTCCGGCGTTCGCGTAGACGAGCTGTCCGGAGTGCGGCTCGAGCACCGCGTACAGGCAGGTGACGAACATCTTCGGCGGCATCTCCGGGCACAGCTGGTCGTTGACGATCCTCGAGCACCTCGCCCGGGGGGTCGACGCGCTGCGCGACGGAGCGGATGATGCTCCGCGTCGACGCCATCATCAGCGCCGCCGGAACACCCTTGTCGGTGACGTCACCGATGACGATGCCGATCCGGCCGTCGGCGAGCTCGATGAAGTCGTAGAAGTCGCCGCCGACCTCGCGCGCCGAGCGGTAGAACGCTTGCGGGCGTCCAGCCGGCGAGCTCGGGCGCTTCGCGCGGCAGGAAGTTCTGCTGGATCAGGTGCGCGATGCGCAGCTCCTGCTCGTACCGCTCACGCGTCCGGATCTCGGCCTCCTGCTCGCGGACGAGCTGCGCGACCCGGAGCGCCGGAGCGGCCTGCGACGCGAGGTTGTCGAGGAGCTTGCGGTCGTCGGCGGAGTACTCCTGCTCGGACAGCCGGGGGCCGAGGTTCAGGACCCCGATGAGCTCGCCCTGGCTGACGAGCGGAACGGCGAGCTTCACGCCGGCGGCGCGGAGTCGCCTCGAGCGCCGTGCGAGTCGAGCCGGAGCTTGTCGAGCTCGACCGGGCCCGGAGACTGCTGGAAGTAGACGAGGAGCGGGTCGTCCGGGTCGATGTCGAAGGCGACCGGGCTGCGCTCGCCGGGCTGCGGCAGGCGCGAGCTCGGCGGGTCGGCTGGTGCTGCGCTGCCTCGGCGGAGACGGCTGCGGGTCCTCATCAGCTCCTAGTCCATCACGCTGCGAGCGTTCCGGAATCGTTACGGGGCGCTCAGTCGCGGCCCCGGTACGTCCACTGCCACTCCATCTGGCCCTCGTCGGGTTCCTGACCAGCAGGGATGAGGTCGCTCGGCTGCATCGTCCGGGCCACGACGCCCCGGAGCTCGAAGGCCAGGCCTCGAGGTCGACCTGGTCCCGCAGCCGGCGAGCTGAACGCCTCGATCGTCTGCTGGGCGTCGTAGCGGTGGCGGTAGAAGCGCCGGTCGACGAAGTCCTGGATCGCGGCGCCGGACGGGGATGAACGCCGCGGCCACGGCGAGCGTCGAGATCGGCGACGGCGATGTCGTTCTCCGGCCGTGAAGGGGCTGAGACCGCGCTGGAGCAGGACGACGATGACGAAGTAGACGCCGACAGAGGATGGCCGGTCGCAAGACCGTAGACGAGGGTTCGGTTGACGACGCGGTCGATGTCCCACAGGCGGTAGCGGAGCAGGCCGAGGAAGAGCGCGAGCGGGACGAGCAGGAAGACCGGCTGGAAGATCCGGAAGATCGTCGACCGGCTGCTCGGGCAGGTGGCGGCCGGCGAGGCCGACGTCGATCGAGCCGAACCCTTGCGTCGACGACGAAGCACACGCCGACGCCGAGCGCCGGGAGAAGCGCCCAGAACAGCAGTCGCGCCTGCTGCTGCTCGGACGGGTCGTCCGATGCTCCGGAAGCGGTACGCCTGCGCGAGCACGCCGGCGACCGGGACGACGAGCCCGAAGAAGAGCAGGAGGACGCCGGGACGGGCGGTTCCCTGACGCGCAGCGCGAGGAACGACGGCGGCAGCGGTCAGCGGCGAGTACAGCGCGACGAGCGCGGGCGCGCGCCACCGCGGCACCGGACGGCCGTCGGGGAAGAGCAGCAGCGCGTACGATGTACGCGAGCCCGGTCGATGATGTGCGCGGCGATGTGCCGAACGTCTCGAAGCCGACGAGCAGGGATGATCTCGATGCGTCGTCTGCGCCGTGAGGTTGAAGACGCGCCGGCGGTCCCGACCATGCCGACGCGAGCAGCCGCGCCGTCCGGTCGCGGGGCCGGAGCCAGAGCAGGAAGACCGCGAGCGCGAAGTTGAAGAAGCTGAAGGCGAAGTCGAGCACGAGCTGCGGCCACGACGGGACGTCGTGCGACGCGTCCGCCATGCGCTCGATAGGTGCGGCCGGCGATCCCGGCCGTCCAGCGCGCGGACGTGGAACGTCTCGTGGAGCTGCGTCCGATCCGATCGCGAGCACCGAGCCGACGCCGAGCACGGACGACGAGGAGACCGCCGGACAGAAGGCGACGAAGAAGACGAAGAACGCGACGTCGCGCGCCCGACGCGGCTCGACGCGGCGGTTGCCTCCGTCCGTCTCGCGGCGTGTTCAGCGCTCTCGCTACAGGTCACTTCCACCGTACCGACCATCGGCGGATGGATCAGGCATGCGTACTTGTACGTCCCCGGCTCGCGAGAACCGCAGCGTGTATTCGGCGTACGGCTTGCCGCCGAAGAGGCCGGACGAGTAGAAGCCTGCGCCGTCGTATGTTCCACCGTCGATGCTCAGCGGATGGCCCTCACCCTCCTGGCCTCGGGGATCTTCGGGAGTCGGCCCGCCGGCGGCTTTCAGCCGTCGGGTTGAGCGACACCTTGCCGTTCTTCGGCGAACTGGATGATCGGGAAGTACTTCGGGACGTCGAAGCTGATCGTGTGGTCCGAGCCCATCAGCTTCCACGTGACCGGCTCGCCGACCTTCGCGCGTGATGTTCCTTCGGGACGAACTCGTTGATCGAGCCGTGCACCGGGCGGATAGAGCCGGCGAACGGACCTTCGACCTCTCGCCCTGGATGTCGATCTCTCCGTCGCGCGCGTCGCGGAACGCTTCCTGCATCGGCTCCGCGAACTTCTCGATCTCCTCCCGCGCCTGCGCGGTCACCTCGCTCTGCGATGGGGACCTCGCACCGGCCGCGACGACGCTTCACCTCGGTGAGCTGATTCGGGCCGTGCACCGCGCAGTAGAAGAAGTAGCTGCCGGGCTTCGATGTCCGTCGTGCGAGCTGCGACGCGGAACGTGTTCCCCTGCGGGCCCTCGTAGGGGATGATCCCGCTGTTGTAGTACGTCTGGCGTCCCGTCGAACGCCGGCTGCTCCTGCTGTGTCGTCGGAGCACGGCTTGTTCGGCATCCTTCGGTGGCGCGCCCGCGTGAGGAAGCACGGCTGTCCGGCGTTCTGCGTGACGAACCCGTCGCCGTCCTCGTTCTCGTCGAGCGCCCACGGGAGCGCCGCTTCTCGAAGACCGCCTCCGACTCCTTGTCGATGATCTCGACGAGCTCGCCGAACGCGTGTCGCCGGGGTCGTCGCGCGCGGGGAGCAGGACGTCCTGCTTCGACGATCGCGTCGTACGCATCGATAGAGCCTGCTTGGCGTCAGCTCCTTGTTCGTCGGCCCGTCGATCGCGTCGA
Source organism: Blastocatellia bacterium (assembly GCA_963786645.1). Taxonomy (GTDB): domain Bacteria; phylum Acidobacteriota; class Blastocatellia; order Pyrinomonadales; family Pyrinomonadaceae; genus PSRF01. The sequence continues at coordinate 10,070 of CAWAZW010000002.1, read as the reverse complement.
AGACGTCGGCCGCGGGACGTCCGGCTCGGTCGCTCGGGTTCGGGGAGGTCGGCGCCCGTCGCCATCAGCGTCTCGAAGCGTCGAAGAATTCGATCCACGGCCTTCGCCTCGCATCATCTCGTTCGACGAGCTTCCCGCCCGTCACCGTGTGCGGTTCGCCGGTCCACGTCTGCTTGAAGACGACGGCGTCGCCCGGGGGCACCGCGACCTTGCTCCGGGAAGTTCGCGATGCATGAAGCTCGCGAACTCGTCGTGGCTGTAGTCGACGAGTACGGTGCGTTCGTCGGAGCCGCCGCCGATGCACGCCGACGCGAGAAGCGTCAGCACCACCACCGCTATCGAGAGCTTCCTCATGTCACCTCCACTGTCCCGACCATCGGTGGATGGATGAGGCACGCGTACCGGTAGGTCCCTGGTTCCGTGATCTTCATCGTGTACCTGATGTACGGTTCCGCGTCGATCACCCCGGACGACCAGAACCCCTGTGCCGTCGTAGGTCCCGCCGTCGAAATCGATCGGATCTTGGCCGCCGTATCGCTTCTTCTTCGAGATCGTCGAACTTCTTGCGCGCCGCCGGCCGGCCGGTCGAGCTGGGGTTCCTCGTCACGGTGCCGTCGTCACCGAACGTGATGATCGGGAAGGTACTCGGGGACGCCGAAGCTGATCGTGTGGTACGCCGAAGAGGTTCCACGTGATCTTCTCGCCGGCCTCCACCTTCATCCGTTCGGGATGAACTCATTGACCGCTGCCCCAGTCCGTCGGATCCACGAGTCCGGCGAAGTTGCCGCGGACGGTCATCGGCTTCTTCTGACCCGGGGATGTCCAGCGTGATCTTTCCGTCCTGCGCGTCCTCGAAGAGCTTCAGCAATGGCGCGACTCAGCTCGTTGATCGCTCGGCGGGCCGATCGACTGATCTCTGCGGCACTCGGGACATCGCTGCCCTTCGGCTTCACAATCACCTCCGTCGACTGAAACTCACCGTGGACGTTGCAGTAGAACCAGTACGACCCGGTTCGATGTCGTCGGCGAGCTTCACGCGGTACTCGTTCCCCTGCTGCCCTTCGTACGGGATGATCCCGCTGTTGTAGTAGCTCTGCGGTCCCGTGAACTCCGGTTGCTCTTGCTGCGGTCGCGGCATGGCTTCCCGTCCTGCCGGGGCTGGCCCTCGGCCAGGTAGCAGGGCTGCGACGCCGGTCTGATTGAGCCCGCCGTCTTCGGTATGCCCAGACGAGCCTCTCCTCGAGCTTCAGGATGTTCTTCGGTGGTTCTTCCGGGACGGTCTCGCCGCGTGAACTTCGCGATGTACGGACGGACCTCTTCCATCAGTGCGTCCGCGAGGGTGCCGCCGGTGACCGAATGCGGCTCGCCGGTCCAGTACTGACGGAAACGAGCTGGTCCCCGTGTTCGACGGTCACCGTCCGCGGGAAGTTCGATGAAGTAGCTCGCGAACTCGTCGTGCTGGAAATCGACGAAGATCGTCTTCGGCGCGTTCCACCGCTGCCATGCTTGCTCGCAACGACGAGGCGGCGAGCATCACGAGACACCGAGCAAATCCCTCATGTCGAGGGCTATCCGCGACCGTGAACGCTTTGATCATCTGTGTCCGACCGCGTGCGGCGGGCCGCCGTCGTGTCCTGGATGAAGCAGGCGGCGACGTAGGTCTTGTTCGGCTGGAAGTCGAGCTCGAGCGTCATCGAGTTGCCCGGACCCATCACGCCGGTGCCGTCGAACGACTTCGCTTCGGGCGTTCCGGCCGGCGGTGCCTGCCCGGCTTCAGCGTGAACGCTAGGCCGAACGCTTTCACGGCTTGTCCGGCGTCACGTTGCCGTCGAACTCGCTGAGCACCATGTGGTGCCACTGCTTCGGGCTCCCGTTGCGGAACACGTAGTCGCGCTTGCCGCTCCTCACGCCCTCCGGCGTCACGAACGTGTAGTCCTGCGCGGTGAACGTGCCACCCGGAGTCGTGATCTCCGCCGCTTCGTCGTCGCCCTCGACCGTGACCTCCTGGATCATCCCGAGTTCGTAATGGGACTTGCCGGGCTTGGCGGTCTCGTCGTCGCCGGGCGTGTCCTGCAATGCGCAGAAGAGCATGTACTCGCCGGCGGGCAGCGTGAAGCGCGACCGTAACGTCTGATCCGGCGGGATCTCGCCGGGGACCGTGCCGCCTGTGAGGAACGCGGGGAACGGGCCGCCCTCGAGCACGGGTGCGAACCCCTTCTTCACCTCGTCGATGGTGGCGCCATCCGTCTTGAGGAACGCAACCTCGTGGTCGGCCTCGCCGAGGTTCGTGAATGTGAGATCGATGACGCCGCCCTTGATCGTTCGCGGCACGCCGGTGAACCCATAGTCGACAGCTGTGACGTTGAGCTTCTCGCCGCCCTCACGCGCGCACGCGCCGAACGGAACGACCAGGAGCATCGCCAGCATGAGGTGTCTGAGCCGCATCGTTCTCCCTTTCGTTGCCTCCGCTTGTCTCTTCCCCGAGTGTCCAGGGGGCCCGTTCCGTAACCGTTACGGGGCAGGATCGACGTAGAGGGTGCCGACCATGTCCTCGTGGTCGCGGATCGCACAGTACAGCCGAAGCTGTGTGCCTGCGGGCGCGTCCACCGTGAACGTGACCTTCGGGTCCGCCAAGGGACCGACATAGCGGTCGATGGCGAGATCGTCGATCGAGAACGTGTGTGCCCAACTGTCAGCGTTGCGGACGCGGAAGGTCACGCGTTCACCCGACACGACCGAGAAGTCGGTCGGCAGGAAGAGGTCGTTCTCCGCGACGACCTCCGCCGTCTCCCCGGCCCGGATGACGATCGGTCCCTGGATGACCGTGAAGATCCCCGACGTGGCAACCACAGCGAGGCCCGTTGCAGCCGCGATGCGGACGAGCGGCCGACCTTTCGACCCCTCCTTCTTCGCGATCGCGGCGATGGAGGAGACCAGCGCGATGGGGGGCCGAGCAGCATCACGATCGTGGCCGTGAGCTCGAAGAACCGTTCCGGATGACCGAGTGGGAATGCGCTCCGGCGAGCAGGCCGACCAAGCTCAGCAGGAAGCTCACGAAGACCGCGGGGTACAGCGGCCACCGCCATCGCCGGACGGCGAGGCCGAGCGGCAGCGCCAGGATCGCGGCTGCGGCCATCTCCGACACGACACCAGGCAGGTCTTCCGGCGACAGGACGGCGACCAGGACCAGGAAGCCCATGGTCAGCGGGATCGCCAGGAGTGCCCACGAGGCGGCTCTGACCGCGAAGGTGTTCCTCATCGCATGTGAACCTACGGCTTGCGCATCTCGGAATCGTTACCGTCCCAGCGAGCCGCGGCACCTCTATGGTTACGGGATGGCGCCGACTCCCGATCCCGTCACGGTACGGCTGCTCGGCCCCCCGCGGATCGAGCGCGACGGCCTCCCCGTCGCGGTGGACACGCGGAAGGCGATCGCTCTCCTCGCGTACCTCGCGGTGACCGGCCGGGCCCAGAGCCGGGACCACCTGGCGGCGTTGCTCTGGCCCGAGGCCGATCAGGCCAGGGCGCGCTCGGCGCTGCGACGGACCCTGTCGGCTCTGAACAGCGCACTCGGCGGCGCCGGGCTCGATGTTGCGCGGGAGTCGTTGCGGTTCACCGGCGAGGGCACCTGGATCGACGTCGCGGCGTTCGCCGAAGGGCTGCGCACACCCGGTGGTGACCTCCGGGCCGCGGCGGAGCTGTGGGGCGGGGACTTCCTGTCCGGATTCGTGCTGCGTGACAGCCCGGACTTCGACGACTGGCAGATGGCCGCGGCCGATGACCTCCGTCGCGACCTCGGACGGTCCTCCAGCGTTTGGTCGAGGACACGCCGATCAGGACGCCGGCACAGCGATCGCCTATGCGAAGCGATGGGTTGATCTCGACCCCGTTGCATGAAGCCGCGCACCGCGCGCTCATGCGGTTGTACGCGGACGGCGGCGATCGCGGGGCTGCGCTTCGTCAGTACCGCGCATGCGTTGCGGTGCTCGAACGTGAGCTCGGCGTCGAACCGCTCGATGAGACAACCGCGCTGTACGAGTCGATCCGTGAGAGCCGCTGTTGAGCCTGCGCCGGCACCGATCGTCCCGGCGCACGAGCCGGCCGAGCTACCGTTCGTCGGCCGCGCCGCAGAGCTCAGCGAACTCGAACGCGCGTACAGCAGCCGTCGCCGCGCCCGGAAGGTCGGCGGGACACCTCGCCGTCGTGCTGAGCCGGCGAAGCGGGCATCGGGAAGACGAGGCTTGCGATCGAGTTCCTCGATGGCGTGCGCCGGACCGGTGCAGTCGTGCTCGAAGCGCGATGTCACCCGGAGGAAGACCTGCTGGCGTTCGGTACTGTGTCGAGCTGTTGCGATCGATCCCGCCCGAAGGATCGGTGCGGCTCCGCGTGCGGCACTGCCGAAGCGACCCGGCTTGTCCCCGAGCTGTCCGACATCGAACCGACGCCGACCGCGCTCGACTCTCCGGCGGCACGTCGCCGGCTGTTCGAAGGTGTCGCCGACGTGCTCACCGCTGCGTTGGCAAGTTACTCCGGACAACCGGCGGACAGCCGGGCGTCGTCTTCGTCGACGACGTCCACTGGATCGACGAGTCGTCACGCGACGTGTTGCGCGTACCTCGTCAGAAGGCTCAGCGGACGTTCGGTGCTCTGCTGCTGCTGACGTGGCGCAACGAAGAGGTCACGCCCGCGCATCCATTGCGCCCAGCACGTTGTCGAGGTCCTGCGCGACGGGAGGCAACGTCGATCACGCTCGAGCGCTTGACGCGCGACGCCGTGGACGAGCTCGTGCGACGTAGATCACGCTGATGGCGTTGCGGCCACGTTGTACGACGAGACGGCTGGTGTTCCGTTCTTCCTCGCCGAGTATCTGCAGATCGCGGGACTGGGCGGTGCGCCGGATGCGATGCCGACGGGCGTCCGCGATCTCTTGTCCTCGCGCGTCGGCTCGGTCGGACGCGGCGCGTCCCAGGTCCTCGCGGCGGCGGCCGTCCTGGGACGCGGCTTCGACCCGGGCACCGTGCGCGAGACGAGCGGAGCGCACGGACGAAGAGGTCGCATCCGCTCTCGACGAGCTTGCGGCGGGCGGACTGATATCCGAGTCCGGCGAGCGCTACGACTTCACCCATCCGAAGCTGCGCGAGTACGTCTACGACTCGACGACGCTCGGCCGCCGCCGGCTCCTGCACGGCCGCGCCGCCGGAGCGATCGCCCGGTCTGTGCGGCGTCACCCGGAGCAGGCGGCACTCGCCGCGCACCACTACGAGCGCAGCGGCGAGGAGGAGCGTGCGGCGGACTCACTTCCGGATGGCTGCCGAGCACGCGCTCTCGCTACACGCGAACGCCGAGGCGATGGCGCACTACCGTTCGGCCCTCGCTCTCGGTCACACCGACACGGCCGCGCTGCACGAGGCAGTTGGAGACCTGCAGACGCTCGACGGTTCGTACCGCGACGCGATCGGCTCGTTCGAGAAGGCCGTGGCCCTCGGAGGGGACGTCGCGCGCCTCGCGCGGAAGCTCGGCGGTGTCCATCACCGGCTCGGCGACTGGGACTCGGCGGAAGCCCATTACCTCGAGGCCGAGGAGACCACGACCGAGGCCCGGGACGAGCTCGCGTGCTCGCGGAGCGCAGCCTGAACGCGCACCGCGCCGATCGTCAGTCAGACGCTCAAGCGTTCGCAGGCCGTGCGCTCGACGAGGCACGAGGCTGCGGGCGACGACGGTCCCTCGTGCAGGCGCACAACATCGCCGGGATCATCGCGTCGCACCGCGGAGACGTGCGTGCAGCTCGCGACCATCTGCAGGCGAGTCTCGAGGGGGCCGAGGATCTGGACGATCCCGCAGCGATCGCCGCGGCGCTCAACAACCTCGCACTCGTGCTGCGCAGAAGAGGGCGTGCCCGCACTCGCGCTCATGCATTCGCGGAGCGCGCGCTCGAGCTGTGCCAGCGCATCGGCGACCGCCACCGCGAAGCAGCCGTCCATTCGAACATCGCCGACATCCTGCGTGACATCGGACGATCGACGAAGCGATGCGATCACCTGAAGGCGTCGGCGGCGATCTTCGCAGACGTCGGCGAGCCGGACCAGCTCCAACCCGAGATCTGGAAGCTGGTTGAGTGGTAGCCCCGTTTCTCGTCGGAGCTCGCGACCTTCGTCTCTCGCAGCGACCTTGTCCGGGACTCTCTGGCATGCGAGCTCTTCGAGCTTCGCGATGAACTTCGGGAACGCCTTGTCGAAGTCCGCCGGCTTGCGCGCGCGCTTCGCGGGGTCGGCGTACGCGATGATCTGGTAGCGCACCATCGAGTGCCACATGCCCTTGGCTCTTGAGCGCGTCCTCGACGGCCTTCACGAGCTTCCACGGCTTCGAGCACCTTCTCGGCCCGCGCCTTGCGCTTCTCGTACGCGTCCGTCAAGCGGCTTGTTCGAGGAAGCCGTCGCACTTCTTCAGGATCGGCTCGAGCGCGCCGCCGGCGAGGCGTCCGTTGACCTTCGTACGCGAGGCCGAGCGTGACGTAGTGCGCGTTCTCGACGGTGTCGGTCGACCTCGCCGTCGTCCTCCTTCTTGTTCGGCGACTCCTCGAGGATCTCGCGGTAGATCGACAGCGCGATCTGGCACCGCTCGCGGATGTTGAGGTCCTTCTCGACGTTGAGGCTCATCATCCGGCGCGCGAGCTTCTCGGGGACGACCACGACGGGGAACTCCTTCACGCCGAGCTCGGCTCCCGCCTGGAAGCGGTGCTGGCCGTCGATGATCACGTACTTGCCGTCGCGTTCGACGACGACGAGCGGTGTGACGAAGCCGATGCGCTCGATCGACGCGGTGAGCTGCTTCAGGTGCGCCGCACGGGGCTTGCGCTGGTGGCCGATGACCTCGAGGTCGCGCCTTCTTCGCGGTCGTGACCGCGAGCGGCTGCGCTTCTGCGGGTCCTTGAACTCGAGCACGTCTCGCTCATGGCACGCCGAGCTTATCCTGCATAGGCCGCGATCGATGCAGCTCAGCTCCGTCGAATGGGTGCGACGACCACCTCGAGATCATCGATCAGACGCTGCTGCCCGGACGCGCTCGAGGTCGCGCGAGCTGCGCGACGGTCGACGACGTCGTCGACGCGATCCGGCGCCTCGCGGTCCGCGGTGCGCCGGCCATCGGCGTATGCGGCGCGTTCGGCGTCGTGATCGGTCTCGCATGACGGCGATGCCGCTCGATGAGCTCGCGGCGCGCATCGCGACGGCGCGCCCGACGGCCGTGAACCTCGCTGGGCCGTGCGAGCGCGTCGTCGCGGCTGCGGCGTCGAGCGCGGCCGGTGAGCGACGATCGAGCGCGCTCGCCGAGGCGATGCGCGATCCGCGACGAGGACCGCGAGTCGTGCCGGCGCATCGGCGAGTACGGACGAGCAGAGCTCGCGACGGTGCGCGCGCGTGATGACGCACTGCAACACCGGACGGCTCGCGACGGCCGGGATCGGGACCGCGCTCGGCGTCGTCTACGCGAAGGCCGAAGCCGGCGAGCCGATCGAGGTCATCGCGACGGAGACGCGTCCGCTGCTGCAGGGCGCGCGTCTCACGGCTTGGGAGCTCGCCGACGCCGGCATCCCCGTCACGCTCGATCTCCGATTCCGCCGCCGGTGTCGGCGCTGCGCTCCGGGCGTGCCGATGCCGTGATCGTCGGCTGCGACCGCGTCGCGCGCAACGGCGACGTCGCGAACAAGATCGGGACGTACACGCTCGCCGTCCTCGCGCGAGCCGAACGGCGTGCCGTTCTACGTCGCCGGCCCGCTGTCGTCCTTCGATCCCGACGACGCCGGACGGCGATGCCGATCGAGATCGAGGAGCGGTCGCGCCGACGAGGTGCGACCGCGTCGGCGCGCGATCGCGCCGCGACGTCGACGTGTGGAACCCCGCGTTCGACGTCACGCCGGCCGAGCTCGTCACGGCGTTCATCACCGACGCCGGCGTGCTGCGGTCCGCCGTACGACGAGTCGATCGCGCCGCGCTGGTCGCTGAGCCGCTAGTTCGCGGAGACGTTCATGTGCATCCGGACGACCGTTCCGTCAGCGAACGTTCGCAGCTGGACGAGGTCGCACAGCTGGTGCACCAGCCACATGCCGAAGCCGCCTTCCTGGCCGGCGATCGGACGCTTCCGTCCGACGAGGGGGATGTCGAGCGATCCGGCGTCGCTGACCTCGCAGACGAGCGGTCCGTCCTTCGCGCCAGACGCGGAGCCGTCCAGCGCCGCCTCCGTGGCGGAGGCTGTTGGTCACGACCTCGTTCACCGCGAGCACCAGGTCGGCGATACGTGACGACGACAAGCCGGCCTCCAGGCGTGAGCGATGTCGACCACGACCGCACGTGATCGAGCTTGTCCGTCGCGAATCCGACTCCGTCGAGCGTCGATGCGGCGGCTCCGGGAGCGGCGGTCGAACGGCCGCGCGAACTCGTCGAGCTCGCGATATGTGTCGCTGCGGCGGCGTTGCCGTTCGTGATCACGACGGATGCGATGCGCAGCGCCTCGTCGATCACCTCGGATCGAGCCGCGCGACGTCGTACGGGCACAGCAGCCACCACGCCGACGCTTCGGCGAACGCGAGGTTCAGCAGCGACTCGTGACGCTGGCACTCGACGAGCGCCTCGGGCTGCGCTCGGCGTTGATCGGCTCGCCGATCCCGCGGATGTACCGTCCGTCGCTGCGCGCTCGCGCGACGAAGTCGTACCAGGCCGGGATGATCCGGGCCGGGTTCGCGCCGACGTCGGCCATGTCGGCGAAGTCGACGCCGTCGCGTCGGCGCCGAGCTCCGTCTGGAGCAGCTCGATCTTCTCGGCGCCGACCGACGACGAGGATCGGGTCGCCGCGCGCCGAGCGCCATCCCGGATGAACGACGCGCGTCCGTCGACGAACTCGTCGAGGCCCGGCGTACAGGAGCGCCTCGTGGCGGAACGCGTATCCATCGAGGACCGCATCGCGCCTGTTCTCGGGTCGTAATGATCGTCGTTCGGTCTTCACCTGACCGGAGTCCGGCAATCGCTTTGTCTACCCGTGGGCATCCGGTGCAAACGTAGACCTTCCGGGGACGCGCGGTAGCCCCGTGCGGGTTAGGCGATACGCCGATCGCGCTTGAAGCGCCAGCACGAGCCAATGGGCGCGAGGACGACCAGGAGCCCGAGGCACCAGCGACGCTCACGGCGTAGTCGTCGGGCGTGGGGCCCGTGGCGTGGACCGGACCGCGTGCCGACCATCAGCGCGCGCGACGCGTCGATCACCACGCTGACCGGCTGGTTGCGGGCGAACGGCCTGCAGCCACCCGGGCATCGCTCGCACCGGGAACGAACGCCGACGACGCGAACGTCAGCGGCATCAGGATCGGGAACGACCATCAGCTGTGCGGTCTCGCCGTTCGGTGCGAAGAGGCCGATCGTGGCGAACCCCCAGCCGAGCGCGTACGCGAACAGCAACAGGACGCCGACGCCGCCGAGGAACGAGAGGACGTTCGTGTGGATGCGGAATCCGACGAGGTAGCCGACGCCGGTCATGAGGAAGACGACGAACACGTTGCGGACGAGGTCGGCGGTCGTCCGTCCGACGAGCACGGCCGACTGCGACATCGGCAGCGATCGGAACCGCTCGATCAGTCCCTTGCCGAGGTCGTCGGCGAGTCCGATCGCTGTGCCGATCGCGCCGAACGCGACGGTCTGCGCGAAGATGCCGGGCATCAGGTAGTCGACGTAGCGAACGCCGGGGACGGGATCGCGCCGCCGAACACGTAGCGGAACAGCAGGATGAACATGATCGGCTGGACGCTCGAGAAGAACACCTGCTCGGGGATCCGCAGGTAGCCGATCAGGTTCCGCCACAGGAGCGTCCTCCAGTCCGGGACCATCAGGGACAGGCGATTGCGGTTCTGCACGGCGAGCGTCTGCGTGCTCATTGGGCTTCGGTCTCTTCGGCCTTGCGTCCCGTGAGTGCGAGGAAGACGTCATCCATGCTCGGCTCCCGAACGGTCAGCGTGGCCGGAGCCAAGTCGCCGCCGCGACAGCGTCGTCAGGATGCAGCAATACGGTGCCGGTTGAGCAGACGTA
>CAWAZW010000001.1:0-213679 GCA_963786645.1 Blastocatellia bacterium | reverse complement strand
CCAGGCCGGTCAATACTTCCCAGAGAGACGGGCACTTCCTGTAAGTTCTGCGCGGCGTTGCGCGGTTACGATGATTTCCTCCAGTTCCTGGGCACTCAAATTTGGTGGAATGAATAACAGGCCGGGGGTAATGCACAGAGTAATGAATATGATACAAACAGCACGGACCTGTTATTAGTGACCATCAGACTTCCCCCATTTATTTGTTTGTATTACCAGCTTTTCGAAAATCAGCGTACGTTTTATGCAATCTTGTTTTACTTTTACTCCATTTTGCAGGGCTAACTAAACTTAAGGTAGTCTACAAAATTATAGAAGTAAACACAGGCATCCTGCGATTGTGACAGAGGGAGCACCGGCGCGAGGATGCCGAACCCCAGCATGATCACGAAGCTTCCGGTCACGACGGCGCGCACCTCGGGCAGCCGCAGTACCTCGGCGAGACCGGCACGGGCCGACCCGGACGCGCTCATGGGCGCGAGTCTACGGTGGGCGCAGCGGTGTCCCCCCGGCGAGGGGTGCGACGCTCGGGAGCCAGAGCTCCACGGTCGCGCCGTCGGGCCCGTCGAACGACCGGCATCGTCCGCCCGCGAGGCCCGCTCGGTCCCCCATCGTGGACGAACGCACCGTGCGCCAGGATGCCCCGTCATCGACGATCCGCACCGAGAACCCGTCGCCGTCATCCTTCAGGTCGACGAGGATCGTGTTCGCCCTGCGCGTCTCGACTGCGGAGGCGACCGCCTCCTGCACGATCCGGAAGGCGGTGGCGCGCTGCGACGGGTCCGGCTCCTCCTCCAACCCGCCCCGGACCTCGGTGCGCAACCCTCCGGCGACGCGGTCCAGGTACTCGCGCACCGCTCCCTCGACCCCCTCCGTCGTGAGCTCGCGGGGTCGGAGCTCGGACAATAGCCCGCGAAGCTGTCCGACCGCCTGCTCCACGGAGCCCTCGAGTTTCGCGAGCGCATCGAGCTGTGCAGGATCGGAGAGGTTACGACGCAACGTTTCCATCCGCATCCGCACGGCGGTCATCTGCTGCAACGACCGGTCCTCGATGCCCTCGGCCATCCGATCGAGCTCCTGCTCCTGGGCCTCGACGATCTGCGCGAGGGACTGACGCCGCTCGCTGTCGACGTGGCGGAGCACCTCGATGCTCTCCCGGAGGTCCGCCTCGACCCTGCGGATCCCGGAGACGTCCCGAAGGATCCCGACGACGTGGGAGAACTCGTCCGCGGCGTTGCGGATCGGGCTGACCACGCCCTCGGCCGTGAACCGCGAGCCGTCCTTGCGGAGCAGCTCTGCCTCGACCGTCTCCTCCGAACCCGACGCAACCGATCCCGGATCGTGCCCCGTTGGGCGGGCCCGTCCAGCATCGCCTCGGCGGATCGACCGAGCATCTCCTCGGCGTCGAACCCGGTCATCTTCGTGAAGGCCGGATTCACGAACACGAGCGGCGAGGAACCGTGGGGTCCGAGCTCGGCGATCACGACCGCCTGGCCGGTGTGCTCCACGGCCGATCGGATCAGCCGCAGCTGCTCCTCGGTCGCGCGTTGCTCCGTCACGTCGTCGACCGTGCCGACGTACCCGGTGACGATGCCTCGCGCATCCGTCACCGCGGCCGCACGTCCGGAGATCCATCGCACCTCGCCGTCGGCATGCAGGAAGCGGTACTCCGAGGAGAACTCGACCCTGTCCGCCACCGCCGACGCCCACTCCCTGAAGACCCGCTCCCGGTCGTCGGAGTGCAGCGCGTCCGCCCAGCCGGTGCCCTCCGCTGCGGTCGGGTCCATGCCGGCAGCCTCGCACCAGCGTTCGTTCACGAACGTGCAGCGCCCCTCGGGATCGGTCTCGAAGATCCCCACCGGCGCGCCGTGGGCGAGGGCACGGAAGCGGGCAAGGCTCGCCTGCAGGAGGAGGTCCGTCTCGACGCGGTCGGTGATGTCGAACATCACCCCCTCGAAGAGCCGGGGACGGCCGAGGTCGTCGCGGCTCGACAGCGCGGCCTCGTCGTGGACCCAGACCGCCCTGCCGTCCCGGTGCACGTAGCGGAACTCCTGCGTGTTCAGGAAGCGGCTGAACGTCTTCGGCCACAATGCGCCGCACCGGGGAGCTGATCCACGGCGGCGATGGCGGCGACTGGGATTTCGACATCTCACCGTCGGAGGGCGACAAGGTCGATCTCGACGGCTCGCACCCCGACGTGGTGGACGAGTCCTACGTCGTGCTGACGAGGAGAACGTCGATCCCGAGGTATGGCGCGTGACGAAGGCGACGGAGCGGTCGCGGGCAAGTTACGCGGTGTCGGGCAGGGTGACGCGCCTCGAGCTGGCGGAAGGGGCGAACTACGACGACTACGACACCAACGTCCGGACAACGACCGTGTTCGGCGCGAGCGAGCTGCTCCCGTTCGCGTCACCCCCCGACGAGAGCGCGGTAACCGGGCACGCTCGACGTGACTGCCGACGCATCGGGCATGCAGCCCGGCCGGCGGATCCTCGTCCGCGGCACGACGACCGACGGCGATGAGCACGCCGAGGCGGCGGTCGTCGAGGCCATCGCCGGCGGCGGCTCGCAGATCGTGCTCGAGAGCGACCTCACGCAGGAGTACATCGCGCACGACGGTCGTCGTGCACGCCAACGTCGCCCCCGCCACTCACGGCGAGACCGTGCAGCAGCTGCTCGGCTCGGGTCGCGCGGCCGCTGCCGTTCCAGCGCTTCACGCTCGCCCATCCGCCGCTCACGCTACGTCCAGTCGCGGACGCCGTCCGGCGCGGCGCCGCACGCTCGAGGTGCGGGTCAACGACGTGCTCTGGCACGAGGTGGCGACGCCTGTACGACGCCGGTCCGCGCGACCGCGTCTACGTGATCCGCGGCGACGAGGAGGGCAAGACGTACGTCCAGTTCGGCGACGGCGAGCGCGGCGCGCGCCTGCCGACCGGGCCGAACAACGTCCGCGCGACTACCGCAAGGGCATCGGCCCGGCGGGCATCGTCAAGCGCGGGCAGCTCAGCCAGCTGCTCGACCGGCCGCTCGGGCGTGAAGGGCGTCAGCAACCCGCTCGCCGCGAGCGGCGGCGTCGACCCGGAGCGAGGCGGCGGCGCGCGCCGTCGATCCCGCTCGGTGTCCGCACGCTGGGCCGCGTCGTCTCGCTGCGCGACTACGAGGACTTCGCGCGCGCCTTCGCCGGCATCGCCAAGGCGCACGCGCCGTGCTGGCGCTGCGCGGCGGCCGGACGATCGTCGTGACCGTCGCGCGGCGCAGGGACGGCGAGCGCCTCGCCGATCTCGCCGGCGACGCGCTGCGAGGACGCGCGGCGACCCGCGCGTCGCTGCGCGTCTGCCGGCGTCGGCCGAGCACGTTCCGGCTCGGCGCTCAAGGTCAGCGTCGACCCGGCGTACGAGCGAGCGACGCCGTGCTGGCCGGGGTCGAGGCCGCGCTGCGCGCCGCCTACTCCTTCGCGGCGCGCGGCTTCGCGCGAGCCGGTGCTCCGCTCGGAGGTCGTCGCGGTCGACACCGGTGCCGGCGTCGTCGCGGTCGACCTCGACCGGCTCTACCGGGCACCGACGCCGACCCTCGCCGAGCGCGCTGCTCGCCCAGCCCGGCCGTGCGTGGACGGGCGGCGACGCGCTCGCCGGCCGAGCTGCTGGCTGCTCGACCCGGCGCCGCTCGACTTGCTGGAGGATGCATGACGTGAGCACCGGTGTACACGACCGAGCGAGCTCTACGGCCTGCTGCCGGCCGTCTACCGGCTCCGCGACGCGGAGCAGGGCGGCGTCCTGCGCGAGCTGGTCGACGTGATCGCCGACGCAGGTCGCCGTGCTCGACGAGAACCTCGACCAGCTCTACGACGACCAGTTCATCGAGACGTGCGCCGAGTGGGTCGCGCCCTACATCGGCGACCTGATCGGCTACCGGCCGCTGCACGGCGTCGTCGCCGCAGGTCGCGTCGCCGCGGGCCGAGGTCGCCAACACGATCGCGCTACCGGCGCCGCAAGGGCACGGCCTCGGTGCTCGAGCAGCTCGCGCGCGACGTCACCGGCTGGCCGGCCCGCGCGGTCGAGTTCTTCGAGCTGCTCGCGCACGACGCAGTACATGAACCACGTCCGCGCGCCACGCGGCGGCGACGGCCGACCTGCGCGACGCGAGGCGCGCTCGAGCTCGCCGGCACGTTCCAGGCCGGCGCGTTCGACGACGTTCGCCCACACCGCCGAGTGCGGCGCGATCGCCGTCGCGGCGCGGGCCGCTACAACATCCCGAACGTCGGCATCTTCCTCTGGCGGATCGACGCGCTGCGGCTCGCGCGCTCGCCGCTCGTGGACGCGGACGCGGCCGGGCGCCGCTACCGGTTCGACCCGCTCGGCACGGACGAGCCGCTCTTCGCCGCGCCGCGGACCGAGGAGGAGATCACCCACCTCGCGGAGCCGCTCGACGTGCCGCTGCCGCTGCGGCGGCGCTTCGCGACGGCGCACCTCGGCCGCCTACTACGGCGCCGGCGCGCACGCTCCTCTTCGAGGTCGAGGCCGGCGCGGTCGTCGATCCCGTGCCCGCCGCCGACCTCCGCATCTGCGACCTCTCCGACGATCCCGCCGCGCCAGGTCCTGGGCGCACCAGCCGCAGCCGGGCGACACGCACGTCGCGATCGACCCGGTGCTCGGCCGCGTCGCGTTCGCGGCCGCGCCCGCGGCGGGCGAGACGCGGCTCGGGACCTTCCACTACGGCTCGCGCGCTCGCGGTCGGCGGCGGCGGCTACGACCGCGCGCCGGCCGCTCGAGCCCGTCGAGACGGTCGTGCCGGTCTCGGGCGGCGAGCCGCTCGGGCCGCCGCTCGCCGCCGTCGCCGGCGGCGGCGCGGTCGCAGATCCTCGACAGCCGGCCGGTACGCGCGCGCCGCCGACCATCACGGCGACGACGCCCGGCGCCGGCGCTGCCGACCGCGACGTCGTGCTGCGGGCGGCGAACCGCGCGCGCCCGCTGCTCTCCCGGACCGCCAGCTGCACGCTCGCCATGGAGCCCGACACGACGATCGTCCTCGACGGGCTCGTGCTCGCCGGCGCGCCGCTCGTGATCGAGGAGTCGGCGGACGCCGAGCCGCGCACGCTCGTCCTGCGCCACTGCACGCTCGTGCCCGGACTCACGCGCGACCCCGACGGGAGCCCGCACTTCGCCGGCCGGGCGAGCCTGATCGTGCTGCACCCGTTCGCGTCCGTGACGCTCGACCACTGCGTCGTCGGGCCGATCGTGGCGGTCGAGGGCGCCGAGGTGACGGCGAACGACTCCGTCATCGACGCGCGGACGAGGACGAGGTCGCCTTCTGCGGCCGCGCGCCGCGGGGGCGGCGGCCTGCGCACGGTCTCGACCGCGGCCGACCGGCAGACCGGCGACGGCCTGGAGGCGGGCGGGCACCTGACGCTCGAGGCCTGCACGGTGCTCGGCAAGGTGCACGCGCAGCGGCTCGACGTCTCGAACTCGCTGCTCCTCGCGCCGCGCTCGCCGGCCGGCCGACCCGTGGCCGGCGCCGGTCTGGGCCGAGCGGCGCCAGGTCGGCTGCATCCGCTTCTCGTTCGTGCCGCCCGGCTCGCGCACTGCCGCGCCGCTTCCAGTGCCGCCGGCGGCGACCCGGCGCACCGCCCGCCCACACGTCGCTGCGCTACGGCGACCCGGCCTACGTCCAGCTCCGCCGCTCGACGCACCGGCGCGATCCGCACGCGGCGCCGAGCGACGAGAGCGAGATGGGCGTCACGCACGAGCTCTACCAGCCGCAGCGCGAGACGAACCTGCGCGCTCGCCTCGACGAGTACCTCCGCTACGGCCTCGAGGCCGGGTTCTTCTACGCCACCTGAGCCGAAGGAGAGACGCAATGGGCGCCGACATCAGCCGCGTGAGGTTCGACCCGCTCCGCGACTTCGCGGGCGTCGTGCTCCAGCAGGGACGGCTCCTGCTCGACGCGGACTTCAACGAGCTCGTCGCGCTGCTCGACCGCCGGCTGCGCGCCGAGACCAGCGACCTCACGTCCTTCGGCCCGACCCGGATCACGCCGGCGTCGCGTGGGTGCCGCGCCAGACGCCGGACGCGCTTCCGCGTCACCGTCTCCGGCGGCAGCTCTGACGATCGGCCGCGGCCGCATGTACGTCGACGGCCTGCTCGCCGAGAACCATGGCCGGCCGACGCTCGACGGCTTCGACCCGCTGCTCGTCCGAGCGCGACGGGCACGCGCGACACGCCGTACGCGCAGCAGCCGTACTGGCCGACGCCCGACCCGCTGCCGACCGACGGGACGCACCTCGCCTACCTGGACGTCTGGCAGCGCGAGGTCACGCACCTCGAGGACCCGGACCTCGTCGAGCTCGCGGTCGGCGTCGACACGACCGCGCGCTGGCAGACGGCCTGGCAGGTGCGGCTGCTCGAGCGCGGCAGGGCGTCACGTGCGCCACGGACGACGAGGACATCGCCGGCTGGCCGGAGCGTCATCGCGCCGTCCGACGGCCGCCTCACCACCGGCACGGTCGAGGTCGACGACGCCGACGATCCCGTGCGAGCTGCCGCCGATCGGCGGCTACCGCGGCCTCGAGAACCAGACCTACCGTGTCGAGATCCACGAGGGCGGCGAGCCCGGCGAGGACGGCACCGCGACCTTCAAGTGGTCGCGCGACAACGCCTCGGTCGCGATCCCGGTCGTGGAGATGGTCTCGCCGACCGTGCTCCGGCTCGCCTCGCGTCGGCCGCGACGACGTGCTCCGCATCTCGACGCGGCGACTGGGTCGAGATCCTCGACGACCGCTACGAGCTCGACGGCGAGCTCGGCGTCATGCGCAAGGTCACGGTCGACGACGACGAGCGCACGATCACGTTCACGCGGCGCCCTGCCAGCCGGCCTGCAGCCCGCCGACGCCGACGAGGCCGCCGAGCGCCACCTGCGCGTGCGGCGCTGGGACCAGGGCGGCGTCGTCGTCGACGCCGACGGCAACGAGCTCGCCAACCTCGACACGAGCAGCTCCGGAGTCATCACGGTGCCCGCCTCCGACGACGGTGCAGGTCGTGCTCGAGCGCGGGCGTCGCCGTCTCGTTCTCGCTCGCGGAGGCGGGCGGCAGCTTCCGCCGGGGCGACCACTGGATCTTCGCCGCGCGGACGGCCGACGCGTCGGTGGAGTCCCTCGACGAGGCGCCCCCGCTCGGCGTCCACCACCACTACGCGCGGCTCGGCGTCCTCGACTTCCCGGACACGGAATCGTCTGCCGCCGCCTCTGGCCGCCGCTGCCGACCGAGGGCGGCGAGGGCTGCGACTGCACTGTCTGCGTGACGCCCGAGTCGCACGCTTCAGGCGAGCTGACCGTCCAGGACGCGATCGACTTCGTCGAGGAGACGGGTGGCACCGTCTGCCTCGCGGCCGGGATCTACGACATCGGCCCCGGTGTCGAGGTCGACGGGGCCCGGTCGATCCGCATCCGTGGGCAGGGGCCGGCCACCATCCTCGTCGCACGCGGCGAGGCGCTGACGATCACCCAGTCGATCGCCGTGACGGTCGAGAACCTCGCCGTCGTGAGCGGCGTCGCGGCACCGGGTGCGATCCGCCTCCGGAACGTCGTCCTCGCCGACCTGCACGACCTCGTCGTCCTCTCCTACGGCACGCAGGAGTCCGGCGGCTCCGCCATCGAGCTCGCCGGCGTCGAGCTGTATGTGAGCGCGCGCCGGAACGTCCTCGTCGGGCGGACCGGCGTCGGCGTGCCCGGTGGCGACAACATCGGGCTCTTCGGCGCCGGCCTGCGCGTCGAGGACAATGTCGTCGTCGCCTTCGACCGCGGCATCGACCTCGGGGGCGCCTCCGCCTACCTCTATGCCTGCCGCGTGACGGGCAACGACGTCTTCGGCCCGCGCGAGGCGGGCATCGTCGCCACGGGCGCCCTCGCGCCCGGCGGCTCGCTCGACGTCACGAGCAACAAGATCGGCACGCGCGGCACCGGGATCACCGTTGGCGCGGATGCGCTCGTGGACGCGAACACGATCAACACGCTCGGCGCGGAGCCCGGCGCGGACGGCATCGTCGTCGACGCCGGTCCTTTCGAGATCGCGCCCGGCCACGTCCGCATCACCGGCAACCGCGTGCATCAGCGCGCGGGCACCGGCGTCGCGCTGCGCACGGCTGTGCGCACGTTCATGGTCAAGCAGAACATCCTGGCCGACGTGCACAGCGGCATCGGCATCGAGGCCCAGGGCCAGGCCGAGCGGGTGGCCGTCGAGAACAACGAGGTCTTCGACGTCGCCACCGGCGAGGGCGAGGCGGGCTTCCCGATCGGGATCTTCGTCCGCAACAGCCTCTCGGCAGCCGTCGTGGGCAACACGGTCGTGCGGCTCGCGACCGGCCAGACCGAGAGCGTCGAGGTGGCCGGCATCGCCGTCGCCACCACCGAGGACGTGCGCATCGCCGGCAACCTCGTCGACGAGATCGGGCCCCAGGACGGGTTCTCGGGCTTCGCGGCCGGCATTCTCGTGGCGGGCCCGTTCGAACGTGCCACGGTCTCGGACAACTCGGTGCGTTTTCGGCGCAACCAGCCGGGCCCCGGTCAGGGCTTCTGGTGGGCGCTGCTCGTCCAGTCCGCGGGTGCGGTGCGGACGCGGGTGGCGGGGGAGCACGTCGTCCCGGTCTCGAACGGCGCCGTCGGCGTCTCGGCCGGCTTCGCCTATGCCGTGGCACAACGCGCGGACCACGTCGGCGTCGCCTCGAACACGCTCACGGGCGGCGGCTCGCAGCCGGCTTGCCTCGTGCGTGTGGGCGGCGACGTCGTGGCCGAGGCGAACCAGGCTGTCTACGCCGAGATCGAGGACCCGTCGGCGATGGTTCTCCAAGGGGCGTCGGTGGTCGCCTCGTCCAACCGCCTGCGCGGCGGCAAGGCGATGCTGATCCTCACCGTGCCGGAGAATCGCTTCGCCGCCGTCGGCAACCTCGCACCAGGCGGCACCCATCTCAACAACCCCGGCGGCGGCCTGCCGACGCCGTGGCAGCCGCTCAACCCGAACGTCTGATAGCTCAGGAGGTAGGGATGCCCATCATCGTCGTCGGCCAGGAGAAGAACTTCGCGGCGCTGCGGCCGCGCCTCTTCGCGACCAAGGTCTCGAATCAGACTGCCGGCCGGGTCGCGGCGGAGATCCGCGAGGCGAACCCGCACGTGAACCTCGACCGGCTGACGCCCGGCACCGTGCTCAACGTGCCGGCCGCGCCGAGCGTCCGCGTGCGCGGCGACCTTTCGCTCGACGAGACGACGAAGGGCGCCGTCGAGGGCGTTGCGAACGCCGGCAAGTCGCTCCTCGGCGAGGTCGTGGGCACGGCGGAGGCGCGCGAGGCCGAGGCCCGTTCCGAGCGAAAGGCGGTGCTGAAGGCGCTGGATGGTGTCAGCACGAGGGTTGGGCGGTCGGTCGACAAGGACCTCGCCAAGAACCTCGACAGCGCCCGCAAGGCGCTCGCCGAGGAGGAGGACCACGCGAAGGAGCGCTCGGCGACGCTCAAGAAGGCTCAGGGCGAGTGGACGGCCGCCCTCGACGACCTCAGGGCGCGCCTCAGCCAGTAGTCCGTCAGAGATCGAGCGCGCGCGCTGCCTTCTCGAGCTGGTCCTCGCGGACGTAGATGACGTAGCCGAACGAGCCGCGGCCGTCGGTGACGCCCGACGACGCGAAGACGTCGACGCCCGCGTCGACCAGGCGCTGGTGCACGCCCGCCAGCGCCCCGAGCTCGTCGTCGCCCTGCACGAGCAGCGCGTGGTGAGGCCCTTCGAGCGCGAGCCCGGCCGCGCGGCTCTCCGCCACCAGCTTCCGCGGGTCGAGCGGGAAGACGGCGAACTGCGCGAGGTCGGGCCCGCTCGGCACCGCGGTGAACGCGAGCAGGTTGACGCCGCGTGAGGCGAGCTGAGAGAGGACGCGATACGCCGCCCCGAGCTCGTCGCGGACGCTCGCGTAGTAGTAGTCCACTTGCCGGATCGTGAACGCCATGATGCGGCGACTCTAAACCACCACGAAAGGACGCCCATGCTGGACCACGTCGGCCTCAACGTCAGCGACCTCGCGGCCTCGCGGGCTTTCTACGAGCGCGCGCTCGAGCCGGTCGGCTATTCGTTCGGCATGGAGCACGGGAACCAGGTCGGCTTCGTGGCTCCCGACCGCTACCCCCGCTTCTGGCTCGCTCGCCGCGACCCGGTGGGCGGCTCGACGCACCTCTGCTTCCGCGCCACCGATCGCGCGGCCGTCGATGCCTTCCACGCCGCGGCGCTCGCGGCCGGCGGCAGCGACAACGGCGGCCCGGGGATCCGAGAGTACGACGAGCGCTACTACGCCGCCTACGTGCTCGACCCCGACGGCAACAACGTCGAGGCCGTGACCTACGAGGACTAGCTCAGGTCGCGGGCGACACCTCCGCGGTGCAGAAGGCACAGCGCCGCGCGCCGACGGGGATCTCGCTCAGGCACTCCGGGCACTCGCGCGTCGTCGACTCGACGTCCGGCTCCGTCTTGCGCCGCGCCATCAGCGCGTTGATCGGCTTGACGACGACGAAGAAGAGCACCGCCGCGATCATGAGGAAGGCGATGAGCGCGTTCAGGAAGGCGCCGTATCGAAACTGGGAGTCGTTGATCGTGAAGGTCAGGTTCGAGAAGTCGGGCTCGCCGAAGATCGCGGCAAGAAGCGGCGTGATCAGGTCCTCGACGAACGAGGTGATGAGCGCCGCGAAGGCGACGCCGATGACGACGCCGACCGCGAGGTCGACGACGTTGCCGCGAAGCAGAAAGGCTCGGAAGTCCTTCACGGGAAAACCTCCTGGGCGCGTGGGGGTGTCGGCCGCAGCCTAAACTTGTGCGATGCCGTACGACGTCCTGACCGACGAGCAGCGGGAGATCCGCGAGCTCGTGCGCACGCTCGCGCGCGAGCGCGATCGCGCCGCGGGCGGCCGAGATCGACGAGTCGCACGAGTTTCCGTGGGACGTCGTCGAGCTCTTCCGCGAGCACGACATCTTCGGCGCTGCTCTTCGACGAGGAGTACGGCGGCACCGGCACCGGCACGCTGCTCGCGCTCGTCGCGATCGAGGAGGTCTCGAAGGTCTGCGCGACGAGCGGCCTGATCCTCGCCGTGCAGGAGCTCGGCTCGCTCGGGCTCAAGCTCGCCGGGACGCAGGAGCAGAAGGAGCGCTACCTGCCGCGGCTCGCCTCGGGCGAGTGGCTCGCCGCCTACGCGCTGACCGAGGCCGGCTCCGGCTCCGACTCGGCCGCGATGCGCACGACCGCGCGCCGCGACGGCGACGACTACGTCCTCGACGGCTCGCAAGCGCTTCATCACGAACGCGGGCGTCGCGAGCCTCTACACGGTCTTCGCGAAGACCGATCCGGACGCCGGCCACCCCGGCATCTCGGCCTTCCTCGTCGAGGCCGACACGCCGGGCTTCGAGGTGGCGCGGCTCGAGCCGAAGATGGGCATCTCCGGCTCGACCACCGGCGAGCTGGCGTTCGACGACTGCCGCGTCCCCGCGGCGAACCTGCTCGGCGAGGAGGGCGAGGGCTTCAAGCTCGCGATGCGGATCCTCGACCGCTCGCGTCCGGGCGTCGCCGCCCAGGCGCTCGGGATCGCGCAGGGCGCCACCGACTACGCGCTCGAGTACGCGCAGACCGCGAGACGATGGGCAAGCCGATCGCCGAGCACCAGCTGATCGCGGCCAAGCTCGCCGACATGGAGACCGAGTGCGAGGCGGCCCGCGGCCTCCTCTACCGCTTCGGCCAGATGGTCGACGCCGGCGTCGACGGGCGCCGAGCTGACGAAGGCCTCCGCGAGGCGAAGCTGAAGTGCGGCGACGTGGCGATGTGGGTGACGACCGAGGCCGTGCAGATCCTCGGCGGCTACGGCTACATCAAGGAGTACCCCGTCGAGCGCATGATGCGCGACGCCAAGATCACGCAGATCTACGAGGGCACGCAGGAGATCCAGCGGCTCGTGATCGCGCGCGAGATGCTGCGGGAGAACCGCGCCTTCCTGCTCGCCGGCGTCGGCTGAGCTCAGGCAGCGTACGCGTACGGATGATGGAAGGCCTCGAGCGCGCGGGCGGGCTCGACGGCCAGCTCGAAGAAGTGGTCGTGAGCGGCGTTGTGGACCGAGACGGCGACCGTGTCCGTCGCGGGATACCACAGGAGCCGCACCTTGATGCCGCCACCCGTGCGGGCGGCGAGCTCCCTGGGCTCGCTGAGAATCGTGCGGGTCATGCCGGACTCCTTTCGTGCATCGGGTATGGCCTCACCCTCGCCCGGGCCGCTAAGCCGCCGCTCACCACCGGCTAACGCGGCCCGTTACCTCAGGGGTCATTGCGTTGCCTCGCGTCGACGGGCACCGTGGGAGTCGTCCGCCACGAAAGGAGCCGTGATGACCTCTACGTCGCTCGACTCGTCCGTCGCCGACATCGGCGGCCTGAGCCGCGCCGTCCGCTTCGACGCCCTCGTGACCGGTGCATTCGGCTTGCTGCTCGCCGCCGCTAGCCCGCTCCTCGACGGCCGGCTCGGGGTCGACGCCGTTCTGTTGCTCGCTCTCGGTTTCGTCCTCGTCGGCTACGCGCTCGTGCTCGAGTTCGTCGTCGCGCGCAGCCCGACCCGCCCGCTTGTGTGGGAAGTCATCGTGCTGAACATGCTGTGGGTCGCGGCCAGCGTCGTCGCCGTGCTCACGGACCTGCTGACGCTGACGACGCTCGGCACGGTCTTCGTCCTCGCGCAGGCAGCGGCGGTCGCCGTGCTCGCCGAGCTCCAGTACCTGGCCCTGCGTCGCACCGGCTGAGCCCTCCTGCTCTATTCTCCCGATGCCATGGCAGCCTGCCCGCGCTGCGGAACGGCCCTGAAGGACGGCGTTGCAGTCTGCGCCAACTGCTTCCTCGTGATCGATCGCGAGGCGTGGCGCAAGCACGACGCGGGCAGGCTCGGGGCGGACGACCGCGGCGGTGGACACCCGCTGGAAGATCCGCCGGTCGGACCCGTGCCGCTCACGGTCGGCAGCATGGGAGCAGGTGTCCTGGGAAGCGCGGCGCGCCTCGGAATCACCGGCACGCTGCTCCGCTGGGGCCGGCGCCGGCGGCGTTAGCGCGCGAGGCGCCCCGCGGTCGCCGCGTCCGCCGGATAGAACGCCTCGACGGCGAGCTCGGACGAGCGTGACCTCGACCGGCGTGCCGAAGGTCGTGACGGTGCTGAAGAAGGAGAGCTCCGCATCGCCGTCGCGGCAGTCGCAGCGGCAGGACGATCTCGGCTGCGCCGCAGGGCGGCGGCGGCTCCAGGTCGCACGTCCGGGTAGCGCGGCGACCTCGTCGTAGAGGCGCGCGAGGCCGTCGTCGCCGGTGAGCGCGATCTGCCGGCGCAGCCGGTGCAGGAGGTGGCCGCTCCACTCGGCGAAGTTGACGATGTGCGGCGCCATCCCATCGGGGTGCAGCGCCGCGCGCAGGACGTTGGCCGGCGGCTCGAGCAGCTCCGGAGCCACCCCGGCGGCGAGCGCGTCGACGCCTCGTTCGCGAGCACGAGGTTCCAGCCCCGGTCGACGACGACGGCGGGGTACGGCTCGTGGGCGGCCAGGAACCGCTCGAGCGCCTCCGCACCGGCGCCATCTCCTGTCGTCGAGCGGCCGCTCGCGGAAGACCGGCGCATAGCCTGCCGCGAGCAGCAGCCGGTTGCGCTCGCGCAGCGGCACCTCGAGCCGGTCGGCGAGGTGGAGCACCATCTCGCGACTCGGACGCGACGCGGCCGGTCTCGATGAAGCTGAGGTGCCGCGTCGAGACAGCCGAGCCGCTCGCCAATGCGAGCTGGCTCAGGTTGCGGCGGCGGCGCCACTCGCGGAGCAGGTGCCCCGCACCGGACGGTTCGACCGCGATCGCCACAGAGTGAATCGCACCGCCGCCTCTTGTGCGTTTCGATGACGTGACAGGTAATGGCGGCGGCGGCGCGTGAGCGAAGCGTTAGCGCTCGATGAGCGGGGACGGCGACTCTCTGCCGCAGCCTGGCGCCAGCCCGGACGCCTCGAGCGACGGAGGACGTGATGCTCACATCGGCTCCCATGCGTCGAGTTGTGACGGCGGCCGTCGCGGCCGCGGCGGTGCTTGCTCTGGCGCCTTTCGCGTCGGCGGCGCCACCCCCGAACGACAATCGCGCCAGCGCGCAGGTCATTCCTGCGTTCCCCTTCGACGTGCACGCGACCCTTGTCGAGGCGACGGTCGAGCGGCTCGATCCGCAGGTCTCCGAGTGCGGCAGCATCGCCGCGACCGTCTCGGGTACCGGATCGACGTCGCTCCGGACGGGATCGTCTCGGCGAGCGTGAGGGCCGTGGCCGGCGTCGCGCCGTCCTGCGTGTCTACCGCATCGGGCGGTCGGCCATCAGCGAGGTCGACTGCGGCGTCGCGACTGCGGGCGGGACGGCGACCGCGAGCGTCGAGACCGTTCGCGGCGCGAGCTACTTCATTCTCGTCGGGCGGAGGCCAACGTCGGCCGACGGAGAGTTCGACCTGCACGTGGAGCTGTCGCTGCCGCCCGATCCTCCGCCGAACGACCGGCAGGCGGGGGCGACGCGGATTCGGCGTCTGCCGGCGACCGTTACCGGCACGACCGTCGGGGCGCGCTCCGAGGAGGCAGATCCGGCGCGGTGCGGGCTCACGAGCGGCACCGTCTGGTATCGGCTCCCGGCAAGCCGCGAAGGGCTCGTCGTACTCCGCCTGCAGACGGCGCGCAACCTCGACGCGGTGGTTGTCGTGCTGGAGCGGTCGGGCGCCCGCACGAGCGCGGTCGCCTGCCGCCGAACCGACCCCCGAGGCGCTGCGAGCGTCCCGTTCGGGACCCGTCGGGGCTCCGTCTACCAGGTCGTCGTCGGGCACCCCGAGGGAGCCGAGCGCGGCGCGTTCACGCTCGGGTTCGTGGCGGCGGATGCGCCGGAGCGGCTCGCCCGGCGTTTGCTCCCTGCGCGTGGCGTGCGGGCGAGCCTGAACGGCTTGACGAACCCGAACGACCTTTGGCGCCTCGAGCTCCGCCCCGGAGTCAGCTATCGCATTGCGTTCGCCTCGCCGGCGTGTGCTCGGCTCGAGCTGCGCCGCACGGGGCGCAGCGCGCCGGTCGTCGCGCTCTCGTGCAGCGGTTACCGCGTCTTCACGCCGGGGCCCGACGGCGGCGGCCGGCTACGTGTTCGACGTTCGCGCGGCGCGCTCGACTCAGTCGCACCACTACCGACTTCAGGTACGGCCCGCGGGCGCAGACGACATCGGTGTCGGATTGCCACTGCGAAACCACGCGGCAAGACGAGGCGCGCTCTCGCCGCAGGGCGTCGACGTGATCGACGTGTACCACTTCGACGTCGAGCGCCAGAGCGACGTGCGCCTGACGCTGACGAACCCGGGCGCGGCGCCCTTCACCGTTCGGCTCGCCACCGAGTCGGGCGATCGTCTCGGGAGCGGTGACGCCGTCCGGAGGCGGCTCGGGCCGGGGCGTTACGTCGCCGCGGTCACCGCGGAGCCCGGGACGCCAGGCGGGACATACAGGCTCGCGCTGCTCGTGCGCGACATTACCTCGACGACGCTCGTGCTGGCCGATCCCGAGGTCGAGCGAGGGACGCCGGTCGTGCTGCGGCCGGAGGTGAGCCCGGCCGTCGCAGGCGGCCCCGTCGAGCTCCAGATCGACCGCTTCGATCCTTTCGGGGGTTGGCAGTTCTCCCGGCTCCTGCGGACGCGGGTCGGCGCCTCCGTCTCTTGGGTTCCGCCGCGAGCGGGAACCTGGCGCGTCCGCGCCCGCTTCCTCGGGAGCCGTCGGCAAGTCCGAGCCGGAGCGGCTACGTGCGGGTGATCGTGCGTTAGGCGACCGGCAGCTGCGGACCGAGCGCCGCTAGCCGCTCCGCGGCGAGGCGCTCGGCCGCGGCCCCGGTCGAGATCCCGTGCGCGTCCGCCTCCGCGTAGATCTGCGCGAGCGTCTCGCCGATCGCCTCGACCCGCGCGTCGAGCTCCTCCCGCGACCAGCCGAGCTGCTCGAGGCCGATCCCGTGCAGCGCGCCGCCGCCGTTGATGGCGTAGTCGGGGGCGTAGAGGATGCCGGCTCTCGCGCAGCCGCTCGCCGTCCTCCTCCGTCGCGAGCTGGTTGTTGGCCGCGCCCGCGACGATCGGCAGCGGAGCCGCGGGATGGACTCGGCGTTGAGGGTCGCCGCCGAGCGCGCAGGGCGCGTAGACGTCGCACCGGTCGTGAGAGCGGCGTCGGCCGGAACGAAGCGCGCGCCGGTCGCTCGCGCTCGCTCCTCGTCGACGTCGCTCGCGAGCACCGTCGCCCCTGCCTCCATCAGCAGGTGGACGAGCTTGGCGCCGACGGAGCCCGTTCCCTGGACGAGCACGGTGCGGCCGCCGAGGTCGTCCGAGCCGAACACGTGCTCGAGGCTCGCTCGCAGCCCATGGAAAACGCCGAGCGCCGTATGGATGCTCGGATCGCCTGAGCCGCCGTTGCCGAGGCTGCGACAGAACACGTAGCGGGAGCGCGAACCGATGACGTCCATGTCCGCCTCGCCGGTGTTGACATCGGGACCGGTGACGAAGCTGCCGCCGAGGGAGCTCACGAGATCGGCGTAGCGCTCCATGAGGCGCCGGCGCTCGTCGCCGGTCGGAACGGCCGGCACGTCGAGTACGGCCTTGCCGCCGCCGAATGGAAGGCCGAGCACGGCGAGCTTCCGGGTCATGCCGCTCGCGAGCCGCAGCCCGTCCTCGAGCGCCTCCGCCGGGCTGGCGTACGGCTTGAGACGCGTGCCGCCCATCGCCGGCCCGAGCCGGGTCGTGTGCAGGCAGACGAATATCCACGCGCCGCTGGGATGTGTGCCGCACGACGACGTGGTCGCCGTCCCAGCGCTCGAGCAATTCCTCGAACACGAGGCTGAGCCTACCCGTCGAGCAGCGCGCCGCGAAGCCGGTCGAGCCCCGTGTCGAGCGTCTCGTCCGCGGTCGCGAGCGAGATGCGCGCCTAGCCGCGGCCGCGCTCGCCGAACCCCTCGCCGGGCGCGAGCGCGACGCGCGCTCGTGCGAGGAGCCGTCGACGCGCGACGCCGTCCGGAGGCGGAGCCAGACGAAGAACGTGCCCTCGCAGCGCGGCTCGAGCGAGCCGAGCGCGTCGAGCACGCGGTCGCGCCGCGCCTCGTAGAGCGCGCGCCGCTCCTCGACCGTGTCCTGCGAGCCGGTGAGCGCGGCGATCCCGGCCCCCTGGACCGGCGCGAAGATCCCGGCGCGGACGTGGTCCTGGAGCAGCTCGACGCGCGCGACGATCTCCGCGTTCCCGAGCGACGAAGCCGAGGCGCCAGCCGGCCATCCCGTAGCTCTTCGACATCGAGAAGAGCTCGACGCCGACCTCGCGCGCGCCCGGCGTCGGCGAGGAAGCTCTCGGGCCCGCGCCCGTCGAAGACGAGGTCGCCGTAGGCGAAGTCGTGCACGACCGCAGCGCCGGTGTCGCGCGGCGACGCGACCGCCGCCGCGAAGACGCCCGGGGCGCGGAGGCCGCGCACGGGTTGGAGGGGTAGTTGAGGTAGAGCGCGGCCACGTCCTCGCGCGGCGCGCGCGTCGAAGTCCGGCGCCCAGCCCGCGGCGGTCGAGCGGCAGCGGCCGCGCCGCGCGCCGGCGAGCGCGACGCGCCGAGGGGTAGTCGGGGTAGCCGGGATCCGGCACCAGATCGTCGCCGCCGCGCTCGGCCAGCACGAGGGCGAGCTCGACGAGCGCCGTCTTCGTCCCCGGGACGACCGCGACCTCGCGCGTCGGGATCGAGCTCACGCCGTACACGTCGCGGTAGCGCGCGGCGATCGCCTCGCTCAGCTCGGGCAGGCCCGCGAACGGCGCGTAGCCGTGGACGGCGGGGTCGGCTCGCGCGCCGTCTCGACGAGCCGTCGACGACGTGCGGCGGCGGCGGGACGTCCGGGTTCCCGCGGCCGAGGTCGACAACGGCTCGCCCGTGCTCGCGCCGCGCCGCGGAGACGCGCCGAGGAGCGCCGTGAAGTACTGCTCCGGGAGCCGCTCGATCCGGTGGGGCGCGCTCGCACGCGCGGAGCCTAGAACGCGTTTCAGAATGATGCTTCGCCGTCCGGGTGCGATCGGCGAGTGCGAGGCAAGGACGCAGGGAGCGTTCGTAGCCGGAGGCTACGGGCGCGACCGAGGACGCAGCATCGTGCCGCCGAGCGGGGGCCGGACGGCACAAGGCTTCGTTCTGAAACGTGTTCCTAAGACCGCGGCAGGTGTGACGTGTCGACGACCTCGAAGGCCGAGCCCGGGACGCCGTGCAGCGTGTGCAGCTGCGTCGTTCGACCACCGCGCGTCCGGCGCGCCCGAGATGTACCAGTTCGAGCCGTTGTCCGCGACGATCATCCCGTAGCGCTTCAGCGCCTCGAGGACGACGCGCGCCTGGCGCGGGAAGCCGGCGATGTCGTAGCCGCGCCTTCAGCCGGAAGCGCAGGCCCATCGGCGGCAGGTTCGGGTCGGTCAGGTCGCTCGCGAAGTGGCGCGCCGGCTAGACGTAGGCGCGCCGGGTCGCGCGACGGTGAAGCGCAGCGCGTGGTCGATCCGCCCGCGGCGACCTCGTCGTAGCGCGCGAGGCCGGGGAGGATCGGCAGCCCGGCCGCGTCGGCGGACGTCCAGCCCGCGGGGCGCAGCCGGTTCGAGCGGAGGTCCCAGATCGCGCCCGAGCCGGCGCGCCAGCCGCCGCCGCCGTCGCGGTCGAGCGCGAAGAGCTCGTAGAGCCGGCAGCGCGTCGCGGTCGACGATCAGCGCGTGGCGGTCGCCGTCGGCGTCGCGCCCGCCCTCGATCTGCGACGTCGCGCGGGATCGGGTACGGCCCGCGGTCGCTCCGTCGGCGTACTCGAACGTCACGGCGAGCGCGGCCTTGCGGCCGACGACGGTGATCGGGATCCCGATCGGCCCGCCGTCCCAGAGCCCCGAGCCGAAGTCGGCGTGCAGCGTGCCCGCTCGCGCCGATCGCGCGACGATCGCGTCCGAGCCGGCCGCGACCGGCAGCCGGTCGACCCGCTGGTTCCAGTGGCCGGTAGCCGGGCACCGGCGCCGCGCAAAGCGGCTGCTCGGCCTCGCCAGCGACAGGCGCACCAGCGCCAGCACCAGGCCGAGCCGCCGACGACCACCGGGTCGCCGCCACGGCAATATACCTTCGGTTTGTTCAAGAATAGCCAGTACCAGTACATAGATCCAGGCAAGGACTCGACGTTGAACGAGCCTCAGGAAGCGTGGCGCTGCCAGGACAGGTAACTGCTTGTACATTGCCGCATCTTGTTCGTTGAGGTCAACCCGTGGCCCAGGCGGGTTGCCATGACAATGGCGTTGATTTCAATATCTTTGTTCCAGCTTGCCCATAGGCCAAGGGTTCATTATAGTCCTCCCATGAAGGTGATGAAATTGTTGAACTGTTATGGTTTGTGTGATCAGTTGTGCATGTGTCTGGTGCCACTGGGGTTGATCAGCTTGCTGATGATGCTGCCTTGAGCAGCCGCCATGGTGCTGGATCTTCCCAGAAAACTTTTCTCGATTGCTGTTTCAGCCCAGAGCTGGTTGAGAACGAATGGATACTCATGTTGGGGCGCGCAGGCAGGCTGCATGCCGCCTGCCCTGTTGTCAGCTCCAGAGCCGCTGGCACACGGCCACTTTGACTTGTTGCTCAACAGGCGCTGTCGTCATGAGCTGCACCGCCTGCCCTGTTCGTATTGTGATGCCGCCATCCAGATGTCTGTCCTTTCCATGGCCTGGCCGCAGGGCTCCGTCGTTGTTCAATCGTCTGTCTCTATGTGCGGAGCAGCCGCGACGGCATAGACCTATGTCGTTGGCGGGAATCCTGGACTGCTCGCCGCCGCCACCCTCCTGGCAATGTGTCTGGCTGGAAGTCGAGCAGGATCGAAACGGGGCTCCGTTGACATGCCTGCCGGGCGCCACACCCCCCAGCTCGCTGCAGAGCCTGGTGGAGGGTGATGATGCGGGCCGCGCCTGCACGTCCACCTGGAGAGGCGCTGGATCGACCCGCCACGGCCTGGGTGAGGAACGGGAAGCCGTTGATCCGGACCGACGGGTCGTCGGCCAGCGCGAGCTGGGCGCGC
The DNA here is from genome assembly GCA_963786645.1 of Blastocatellia bacterium. Taxonomy (GTDB): domain Bacteria; phylum Acidobacteriota; class Blastocatellia; order Pyrinomonadales; family Pyrinomonadaceae; genus PSRF01. Next base: position 193,597 of record CAWAZW010000001.1, on the reverse strand, counting down.
ATCTGCCGGGACACGGCCGACTCGGCGAGCGCGGCCGCCCCGAAGTCGGCCACCACGAGCACCCCGACCAGCACCAGCAGCGCGATGACCAGGCGTCTCATCGGACCTCCGAGCTCGCCGCCCGGCGGGTCGGCCGGGTCGGACCCCACGACGGTAGAGCTGCGGCCCGCCCGGCGCTGTCGCCCGGCCCGGGCGAACCGCTCGGCCGGCCGGCGACCGCCCAGGCCGCGATCCGGCCGGCCAGCGCGGCGTCGGTGCCGGTCTCGCCGTGCCCGGTGCCCGGCTCGGTCCACAGCTCGCGCGTGCCCGCCCGCGGCGGCGGCCAGGGCCTGCGGGTGCGCCGCGGAGAAGTACGGATCGGCGGCGAAGTGCACCAGCAGCAGCGGCGTGGGCGCGATCGCCCCGGCCACCTCCACCGGCGACGGCGGCACCACGGCCCACGGCCGGTCCAGCCGCACGCCGAGCAGCCGGGCCACGGCGCGGCCGTGCGGTTGCTCCAGCACCCAGTGCACCCGGCGCATCGGCGCGCTCTCCCGGGAGTACCAGCGGGCCGGGCCGCTCACCGCCACCACCGCGTCCGGCCGGTGCTCGCCCAGCGCGGCCTGCCGCAGCGCGACCGCGGCGCCCAGCGAGAACCCGACGGTGGCCACCCGGGCGTACCCGGCGGCGCGCGCCCAGGCCACCGCGGCGTCGACGTCGAGCAGCTCCCGGTCGCCCACCGTGTTCCGGCCACCGGAACGGCCGTGCCCGCGCAGGTCGAAGGCGACGCACGTCCGCGTGCTCGGCCAGCGCGGCGGTCACCCGTCTGGTGGCCGAGTAGCCGGTGTGGTGGGTGAAACCGTGTACATGGACCAGGGCCGTGGCCTGCGGATTCATCCGGTCGGCGAGGTGGATTCCGCGCAGCCGGACGCCGTCCGCGGTCGTCGTGCGCACCGGCGATCACCGGTCGGACGGCCGTGACCTGCGCCGCGTAGGTCGTGGGATCGGCCTCCACCGGGCTATTCTTCATCAATCCGCGTGGTGGTGTTCCGACCGGGTCACGCGGAGGTGAACGGCGCGTCAGCGTTGCCTGCCGTGATCGGAGGGCGCCTGCCCGGCGTCCCGCTCCCGGTTGCCGCTCGGGTCCACCGCGGCCCCGTGGAGAGGAGGCGCCGCATGGAGCTCCTGCTGCTGACGTCAGATCCGGATCCGGGCTCGGTGCTGCCGGCCCTCACGCTGCTGCCGCACGGCGTGCGCACCGCCGCGCCCGAGGTGGCCGTGCTGCTCGACGCCGGCCCGCACGACGCGGTGCTGGTGGACGCGCGCACCGACCTGGTGGCCGCGCGCAGCCTGTGCCGGCTGCTGCGCAGCACCGGCATCGACGTGCCGGTGATCGCCGTGCTCACCGAGGGCGGCCTGGTCGCCGTGTCCGGCGAGTGGGCGGTGGACGAGATCCTGCTGCCCGGGGCCGGACCGGCCGAAGTGGACGCCCGGCTGCGGCTGCTCAAGTCGCGGCCCGGCGCCGACACCGGCCGGGACAGCGGGGCGCTGGTGCTCGGCGAGCTGGTGATCGACGAGGCGACCTACGCCGCGCGCCTGCGCGGCCGCCTGCTCGAGCTCACCTACAAGGAGTTCGAGCTGCTCAAGTACCTCGCGCAGCACGCCGGCCGGGTGTTCACCCGGGCCCAGCTGCTGCAGGAGGTGTGGGGCTACGACTTCTTCGGCGGAACCCGCACAGTGGACGTCCACGTTCGACGGTTGCGGGCCAAGCTGGGCACCGAGCACGAGCAGATGATCGGCACCGTGCGCAACGTCGGCTACAAGTTCGTCCGGCCCAGCCGCAGCGGGCTCGGCGTGCCGGCCGGGGCCATCGTCGAGGACGACGGCGAGGACGGCGACGAGGGCGAACGAGCGCACGGCCGGCTGAACGGTGTCGCCGCCCGCGCCTGACCTGCCGGGCGTAGGGTCGGCCCGGTGATCGAGCTGGAGTGGCGGGCCGGGCTGGACGACGCAGCGAGATCGCGGCGGTGCGGGCGCTGGCCGCCGCCGCGACCGAGGTCGACGGGGTCGCCCCGCTGGGCGAGCACGTGCTCCTGCACCTGGGCCGCGGCGGCGCCGAGGCGGCGCACCTGCTGGCCCACGCACGGCCCGACGCTGACCGGGGTCGCCCACCTCGACCTCGACGGCGACGGCCGGCGGCTCGGCCGAGCTGGCCGTGCACCCGGAGCACCGCCGGGCCGGCCTCGGCACCGCGCTGGTCCGCGAGCTGCTGGCCAGCAGCCGGCCGGCGGCACGCTGCGGCTCTGGGCGCACGGCGAGCACCCGGGGGCCGCGGCCATCGCCGCCCGGCTCGGCCTGCGCAAGGTCCGCGAGCTGCGGCAGCTCCGGCTGACCATGACCGAGCCGCCGCCGGTCCCGCCGCTGCCGGACGGGGTGCGGATCCGGGCGTTCCGGGTCGGCGTCGACGAGCCGGAGTTCCTGCGGGTCAACAACGCCGCCTTCGACTGGCACCCGGAGCAGGGCGGCTGGGCGCCGGCCGAGATCACCGAGCGCGAGCGGGAGCCGTGGTTCGACCCGGACGGGTTCCTGCTGGCCGTCGACCCGGCCGACCGGCTGCTCGGCTACCACTGGACGAAGGTGCACCCGGCCACCGGCTCGACCGGACCGATGGGCGAGGTCTACGTGCTCGGTGTCGACCCGGCCGCGCGCGGGCTGCACCTGGGCCGCACGCTCACCGCTGGCCGGGCTGCGCCACCTGTACGAGCGCGGCCTGCGCACCGTGCTGCTCTACGTGGAGGCGGACAACGCGGCCGGCGGTCCGGCTCTACGCGGCCCTCGGCTTCACCCGCTGGCACACCGACGTCATGTACGCGCGCTGACTGCCGTTCACCCGCCGGCCACCGACACGCGGACAGCCCGGGCGTGTCATCGCACGTCACGGCTCGACCACGGACATCTCGCGCCGCGTGTGATCACGTCACCCGGCGGATCTGTTCATCCTCCATTCACCCGGATGCGGGCGTGCGTCCATCGGGCCTGCCTAGCGTGCGGAACGTACGGCCACCCCGAGCCGTATCGCCCACAGGCGAGACAGATGTACGGAGGCTTCAAGTGAAAACGGTGCGGCACAGCGCGCGTGCCCGAGTCGCGGCGGTGGGTCTGACCACCGCCGGCGCCCTGCTGCTGGCGGGATGTGGCGCGGCCAACGAGTCCGCGCCCCGGCGAGCGGTGGCAGCGGCGGGAGCGCGAGCGCCGCCCCGACCGTCGGCCGGCACCATCGCCGGTGCGGGCGCCAGCTCGCAGCAGGCCGCCCAGGAGGCGTGGATCGCCGGGTTCACCGGCGCCAACCCGGACGCCAACATCACCTACGACCCGAGCGGCTCCGGCGCCGGGCGCACCCAGTTCCTCGGCGGCGGCGTGGCCTTCGCCGGCAGCGACGCGGCGCTGAAGGACGAGGAGCTCACCCAGGGCAAGACCCGCTGCAACGGCGACGTGGTCGAGGTGCCGGCCTACGTCTCGCCGATCGCGGTGATCTACAACCTGCCCGGCGTCACCGAGCTGAACCTGGCCCCGGCCACCATCGCGCAGATCTTCGACCGGAAGATCACCAAGTGGAACGACCCGGCGATCGCCGCCGACAACCCCGGCGCCACGCTGCCCGACCTGGCCATCACCCCGGTGAACCGCTCGGACAAGTCCGGCACCACGCAGAACTTCGCCGACTACCTCAAGGCCGCCGCCCCGGACGCCTGGAGCTACGACGTCAGCGACACCTGGCCGGTGCAGGGCGGCGAGGCCGCCCAGGGCACGTCCGGCGTCGTCGGCGCGGTGAAGGCCGGGCAAGGCGCGATCGGCTACGCCGACGAGAGCCAGGCCAAGGACCTGGGCCAGGCCAGGTCAAGGTGGGCGACCGCCTACGTCGGCCCGACCCCGGAGGCCGCGGCCGCGGTGCTCGAGGCCTCGACCCGGGTCGAGGGCCAGGGCGACAGCGTCTTCGCCTACAAGCTGGCCCGCGACACCACCGCCGTCCGGCACCTACCCGGTGGTGCTGGTGTCCTACCTGATCGCCTGCGCGAAGTACCCGGACGCCGCCACCGCGGACCTGGTCAAGTCGCTACCTGACCTACGTGGTCAGCGCGCGACCATCGCCGGCTGATCCTTGATCGTGAAAACTGCCGCGCGATCCACCGGCTTCATAACCTGTTTGAGAAAGCTTGCCGCGGCTTTTTGTTGAAACTCAAAGAACCCGCGCTGACTGACGCTACTGGAAACATCGAACAGTATCGCGATGTCAAGCGGCACCTGATCGGGGTTGCCAATCTGCGTAATCTCCTGCGTCTTCCCTTCCTCGTCCAACCGGAAGTCGCCAATTTGCAGACCATGCACCGGTTCGCCGGCGGCGTCGACCACGGACACCGGCACCATCACCAGACTCGAGTTGACCCGGATAACGTCGAAGTCTTCATCCTTCAACGGCACCGGTGTCGGTATAGGAGTTGGCTTTGGAGTCGGCGGAGGAGGCGGCGGTGGCATGTCACGCAACACCTGGCCCGACGAGGTGGATACAACGGAAAAAAGAGCCAGCACTGCAAGCAGCAGTGCCGGCCCAAAATGTTTTCCCCAAACTCTGTTCATCAAACCATTCCTCATGCCGCCAGTGTTGCTGGCCTTAGCTTCTTCTGGTAACGAGTTTTCCGACAGCATGATTCATGGTTAGTGCCTGATTATGTCTGGTTAGTTGTCTATCCGGTCATTCACCGGAAATTTTCTTACATACCCGAGCTGGTGGGCATTGTCGGCGCCTGTTGCAACAGACCCTTGTTGACCAGCAGCTTAACTTCCACACGACGATTCTGTGCACGACCGTCGCGAGTGGTGTTTTCGGCTACCGGATTAGTTTCACCGAAACCATACGGAGTAATGATTCGTCGCAGCGGAATACTGTGGTTCTCAACCAGGTAACGAATCACTGTGTCGGCGCGGCGTTGGCTGAGCGCACGGTTTCTTTCAATGCTGCCGGTTGCGTCTGCAAAACCCGTAACCTCCAGCACATAGCCTTTGGCGTTGAGTGCCTTGGTAGCAAGCTCATCGAGCTTCGTTTTCGAATCGGCTGACAACACCGCACTGCCAGTGCGGAAGTTTACCGCCAGCACGCTTTGCGGAGTGTAATCGTCGAGCGCGGAAATGCGTTCGTTGGTGACGTTTACGCCGGTCACTGCCGCATCGGCAGTTTCCTGGGCCGCTCTGGCGCCGCCTTTTGCTGTGTTTGCAACCGCGGCCAGCTCATCCAGCTGTCCGGAGAGACGCTGCGCATTCTGTTCAACTTCACTTACTTTCGTTTCCAACGGCGCGGCGCGGGATTCGACGGCGCGAGCAACGCGGAGATCTGAATCATTGAATCTGATTTTCTCAGCCACTAGATTTCCGCTGGCATCACCGCGGCCTTCAACCTCGAGGTTCAAACCACGCAGGATGTTGGTCACTCCATAGTTTGTGCCACTACGAAGAAACCCGCCTTTGGTTTTTACGCTGGTCTGGTCATCAAGTGCTACGGTTGTGTCGACGCCATTAATGTCGCGGACGACGAACGTGTCGGCATCGCGGCGCACAACCACGCCTTTGATCTTCATCTTCTGTCCACTCACGACCGAGCGAGAACCCGCTGGGGCGGTAGTGTCTTGGGCGATTCCAAGAGACGCTGAAACAGTCAGAAGGGCGATCGCCAGCATTAGGGAGGAAAACATTCTAAACTTCGGGATTGTCATAAATTACTTTCTCCTTATCGTTGAAAAGCTCACTAGAAGCGAGCCTTAATCGTTCTTGCCTTGACGAACATTTGCACCAGCTGCGGTCCGTCATTAACTTGCGAGGTGTTGTTGAACGAACTTCTTATCCCTATGACATTACTAAGTCAAGCACATGACCGCCGCTAGCAATATTCATCATCTAATTGCCACTTGATCGCAATAACTGAGGCGTCTGAAAGACTTCGCGGTGATAAAACGAACAAACAGATTTATCACCAAGGTGATCAAACTTGCGGCTATGCCTCACTGCAGTGCGGTAAGGCTTTGCCTTACCGACAGCTCGTAAAATAAGAGCGGCGAGGCTGAGCCTCGCCGCAATTCTTTTTAGGCAATCGAACGGAAAGGCACAGCCCTTTCCGCCCCGGAAGCGGCTGAGCCGCAAATCATCGCAGCTATTCCTACACCGAAAACTCTCCTGCCTCCAATTGTTCTTTAACGTACGCCAGGAAGCGTTCCGCATCGGCTCCATCAATCACACGATGATCGAAACTGAGAGCGAAATAGGCCATCCATCGGATGCCGATGAAATCTTCACCATCATCAGTAGTCAGAACCTTCGCGCGCTTCTCGATCTTGCCTACGCCAAGAATCGCCAGCTGCGGCTGATTGATGATGGGAGTACCAAACAGACCACCGAAGACGCCCGGATTCGTAATGGTAAATGTTCCACCAGCGACTTCGTCAGGTTTCAGTTGTTTGGTTCGCGCTCGATCAGCCAAATCATTTGCGGCGCGCGCCAATCCGGAGATTGAAAGATCGTCAGCACGCTTGATTACCGGAACAATCAGTCCCCAATCCAGCGCGACCGCCATCCCCAAATTGATATCGCGCTTGTAGATTATCTGGTCGCCGCTGACTTGGGCGTTGAAGATGGGAAACTTACGCAGCGCGTCTGTTACGGCCTGGAAAATGAACGGCATGAACGTCAGCTTGGTGCCCGTCCGTTCGAAGAACGCGTCCTTATGCTGATCGCGCAGCTTCGCGATGCGCGTCATGTCGATTTCGTAAACTGTAGTCACATGGGCCGAAGTTCGTCGCGATTGGACCATGTGTTCGGAAATCTTCTTGCGCATCACCGTCATCTGTTCGACGCGATCGCCTTCGGCGGGTTTTACATGCGGAGCCGCGGGCATTTCTTCCACGCGACCAGCGGCCGGAGCTGAAGCGGCGCGTGCCGGGGCGGCAGGCGCTCCCGATTCAATGAAACTCAGAATGTCGTTCTTGGTAACGCGGCCACTCATGCCGGTGCCTTCGAGTTTTCCGATGTCAACACCATGCTCCTGCGCAATTTTTCGGACGAGTGGGCTCGACTTCGTCCGGCGCAGATCTTCAGCAGTCGCCGTAGCTGCGTGGCCGTTGTCACCCGTTTGCTTCTCACTGCGCGAAGACTCAGCGGCTGGCTTGGGCGGAGCCTGGGATTGGGCCTGCGTTGCGGGCGCACTCTTGGAAGCTTCAGGAGCGGGCGCCGCAGTCTTACCATCCGCCTGGGCCTGCGGCGCAGGCGGAGGCGCAGCTTCGGCTTGCACGGGTTGCTCTGGCTTTGCTGGTTCTGCAGGCGCTGCGGATGTAGCTGGAGCTTGTGTGGCCGCCGGTTGTGCCGCGCTGGTTCCGCCCCCGTCAAGAACTGCGACGGGTTTGTTAACTTCGACCGTATCGCCTTCTTTAAACAGAATCTCCGTCAACGTCCCTGCTGCGGGTGAAGGGATCTCAGCGTCAACCTTGTCTGTCGAGATCTCAAAGAGCGGCTCATCGCGTTCGACACGGTCGCCGACTTTCTTTAACCACTTGGTGATTGTTCCCTCCGCAATGGACTCGCCCATCTGCGGCATTACAACTTCTGTTGCCATAAAAGCTCCAATTCTTACTTAATGAACCTACTTCCGAATTTGCTCAGCTGCCGAGTGCCTCTTGCTCTTCAACCCATTCACTTTATGTTCCGGCCGACTGTGTTTTTTGATCGGCAGTTGTCGGATCGATGATTGTCTTGATTTCTGAAATGCTTGTTTGCAGGAAACCCGCCTTCGCTCGCATGTTCTCTAATCATGTCTTCGTTCGGCGCGATGTAGATACAGTAAACCTTGTCGCCGGTTACGTAGCTTTGCACCCACTGTATGTCCGGTCCCATTTTCCGCAGCACGTTGCAGGATGTCTGCGACACGGCTTGCAGTTCCTGTGGAGACAGGTTGCCCGCTCCTGGAATCTCACGCTCAATCACATATTTCGGCATTTGCTTTCTCTCCTTTTTCTGAATCTCAAATCTGAGATCTGAGATCTCAAATCTGAAATCGGTTAGTACGCCGCCAATTTCCGCGCCGCATCCAGCACATCCTTCGTTTGCGGCAAGTAGTAATCCTCCAGCGGCGGTGAATACGGCACCGGAGTATCAATCGACGCCAGCCTCACCACCGGTGCATCAAGCCATTCAAACGCTTCTTCCGCGATCGTGGCTGCAATCTCGCCGCCGATTCCGCCCGTGCGTGACGCCTCATGCAACACGATTACGCGGCTGGTTTTCTTCACGCTCGCCAGGATCGCTTCTTTATCCATCGGCGCCAGCGTGCGCAGGTCTATCACTTCAACGTCCAGCCCTTCCTTCTCTAGTTCCTCAGCAGCATCCATCGCCGTCAGGACCATTGCGCCGAACGTAATGATCGACAAGTCGCGCCCTTCGCGCACCGTGCGCGCCTTTCCGATCTCGACAATGTAGTCGTCTGAAGGCAGCTCTTCACGCAAACGCGGCAGCCGATAAAGTTTCTTGTGCTCAAAATACAAAACCGGATCCGGGTCGCGAATTGCGGCCTTGATCAAACCCTTCGCGTCGTAAGCGGTAGACGGCTCGACAATCTTTAAGCCGGCGGTGTTTAGAAAAAACGCCTCGGCATTGAGCGAATGAAATGGGCCGGAGCGAACGCCTGAGCCGCATGGACCACGAAACACCGCCGGAATATTTGCGCCCCAACGATAACGACATTTGGCGGCGTAGTTGGTCAAGAGATCGAACCCGGCGGAAATGAAGTCGATGAACTGAAACTCGGCCACGGCCTTCATTCCCATCAAGCCGGCGCCGCAGGCCGCACCGACGATGGCGCCTTCCGAGATTGGCGTATCGATCACCCGGCCCCTGCCAAACTCGTCCAGCAGTCCGTCAGTGACCTTAAAGGCGCCGCCATACGCGCCTACGTCTTCGCCGATGACGAAGACGGTCGGGTCGCGCTCCATCTCTTCCCAGATTCCCTGGCGAATGGCCTCGACCATCGTGGCCTGGCCACCGCGTTCCGGGCGCGCCGATTTATGTTCTTTCTTGGTTGCAGTAGCCATATCTAGTCAGGAGACAGGAGACAGTACACAGAAATCAGAAGTCAGAGGTCAGAAATCAGAAATGCCTTCTGCTTCCTGTCTACTGTTTTCTGTCTTCTGTATTCAGTAGTCAGTATGCAGTAGTCAGAAGTGTCTCCTGTATTCTGTCTCCTGTATTCTGTATTCTGTCATGCTTACTCGATCTCAATTCCGCGCTCTTTCGCGATGCCGCGCGCTTTCATCACTACATCGTCATCAACCGGCTCAGCGCCGCCGGTCCATCCCTGGACTTCTTCCAACGGACGCCCTAACGCGAGCGCCAATTGTTCATCACTTCCCTGGAAGCCGGCATCACGCAAACGTTTCAGAAGCGCACGCCCTTCCGTCTGGTCCGTGCCCTGATCGTCAACGGCGTCCGTTCCAATTTTCTCGTTGTCACCCATCTTGTTTCCCTTTCGCGAGCGTGCTCAGCTCTTAAGAACTTCCGGACGAAACGCCGGCTGCACGATGTTGTTATCGAAAACTCCATACGCAGCCTGTTCCGATTCCGGCATCGGCGACGATTCCGCCCATGCGCAGTCCTCTTCGATTTCTCGCAGGACGTCGTCTGTTATCTCGTCCAACTTTTCCTTGGTCGCGATTTTGTTTTCAATTAAATGGCGCTCGTAACGATCGATCGGATCGTTGTGTTTCTCCCACCATTCGATCTCGCCTGCAGGCACGTATCGCTGATCGTCGTGTTCAGCGTGTCCCTTGCGACGATAGGTTTTCGCCTCAATCAATACTGCCCCGCCACCTCGTCGCGCTTGCTCCACCGCTCGCCTGGTCACTTCGTAACAGGCAATGACGTCGTTGCCATCAACGATGTACGCGCGCAATGCCGTAGCCCGCTGCTTTCTCCGCCAGGTCCTTAACTGCAGTTTGCAGACTTGTCGGCGTCGAATACGCGTACTGGTTGTGCTCCGCGACCACGATCAGCGGCAGCTTTTGCACGGCGGCGAAATTTAGTCCCTCATGAAACGCGCCGGTGCTCATTCCCCCGTCACCGATGTAGGCCACCGCAACTGTTCGCTTCTTCTGCATGCGCGCGGCGAGCAGCACGCCGGTCATCACCGGAATCATGTCGCCCAAATGCGAGATGGGGCCGATGAAACCTTTTTCCATGTCGCCGAAGTGGATGTTCAGATCGCGGCCGCCCGATGGTCCCCAGGCCTTGGCCATGTACTGCGCAAAAATGTCGCGCGGTCGAATCCCTTTAACCAGCACGGCGCCGAGATCACGAATCAACGGCGTGATGAAATCCTTCTGTTCAAGCGCGTAAGCGCTGCCAACCGCAGTCGCTTCCTGGCCCAGCGATCGAAACACACCGCCAACGACTTTCGTCTGCCGGTAAAGATTAACTATCCGTTCTTCGACCAGACGCGTCAGCTTTAAGTAACGATAAAGCTCGAGCATCTGCTCGGGCTTGAGCGTTGTTTCCGCTGAACACGTTAGTGGCTTGCCGTCCGCTGGCTTGCGCGGCGCGTACTTGGTGTTCACGCGCATTTGAAATCGCGGCGGACGGCGCGGCCCTCGGCGCGGGCGTCGATCCTTGCCTGCTGGTCCGGATTTGTGCTGGGAGTTGTTATCCATATACGCAATTTAGATGTGCACTGCCAAACCGTGCACGCCTTCCGCAGCTTCCATCACCGCCTCAGCAATCGTCGGGTGCGCGTGCATCGTGCGGCCCAATTCTTCGGCGGTCGACTCCAGTTGCATGGCCACGCATGCTTCGGCAATCAATTCCGTGGCGTGTGGGCCAATGATGTGCACGCCAAGAATTTCGTCATACTTCTTTTCGCTGACGATCTTTACGAAGCCTTCTTCTTCGCCAAGAATGCGCGCCTTGCCCGAAGCTGAGAATGGAAACTTGCCGACCATCACATCGTAGCCCTGCTCCTTCGCCTTCGCTTCAGTCAGACCGACGGAAGCAACTTCCGGATCGCAATAGGTGCAGTTTGGCACGAGGCGAAGATTGATAGGCCGCACGTCCTTTTGTCCCGACATGTGCTCGACCGCGACGATGCCTTCCTTCGAAGCAAGGTGGGCCAGCAGCGGCGTTGGCACTACATCGCCAATTGCATAGACGCCTTTTTCCGCAGTCTGCTGGTACTCATCAACCGTAATGAAACCTTTTTCGACTTTGATCTTTGAACCTTCAAGACCCAGGCCTTCGGTAAATGGCATGCGACCCACTGCCACCAACAACATCTCGGCTTCGAGAGTGACTGCTTCGCCTTTCGAAGTCTTGCCGCTGACGCGCACGCCGGTTTCCGTTTTTTCCAGCTTCTCGAGTTTCGTATCCACCTGAGACTTGATCCCGCGTTTACGGAAACTGCGTTCCAGATCCTTCGAAACTTCTTCGTCTTCGAGTGGCACTAACCTCGGCAGCAATTCAACCAGCGTCGTCTCAGCGCCAAAACGCGAATAGACGGAAGCAAACTCAACTCCGACTGCGCCCGAGCCCATCACGATCAGCGACTTGGGAACATCTTTTAACTCCAGAATGTGATCGCTGCTGACCACATGCTCGCCGTCAGTTTCAAAGCCGGGAATGGGACGGACCACTGAGCCGGTGGCGATGATGATGTTCTTCGTTTGGATCGTTTGCTTTTTGCCTTCAGCGTCGGTGACTTCAACTTTTCCGGGCAGCGCCAGTTTGCCGGTGCCTTTGAATACCGTGACCTTATTTTTCTTCATCAGGTATTCAATGCCCTTGGAGTTTTTCAGCACCACTTTGTCTTTGCGTTTTTGCACGTCGGCGAAAGCGAGCTGAATTCCCGTGGCCTGCACGCCGAAGTCCGCCGCATGCTGCATCTGCTCGTAGACGTGGGCCGACATCAGCATCTGCTTGGTGGGAATGCAGCCGCGCAATGTACAGGTGCCGCCGAGGCGCGTGTCTTTTTCAACGATCGCGGCCTTTAAGGCCGAGTTGGCCGGCGCGAATGGCGGCGACATAACCGCCTGGCCCGCTGCCGATAATCGTTACGTCAAACTGTTCGTTAGCCAATTTATTGGAGTTCCTCTCGTGATTTGCCGTGAACGCAAGACCGTCTTCGGAATGTAGGCACTGTTGCACAGTCGGAAGCGCGGGCGGGCACGCACGTCCGCCCTAAAAATCCTGTAAGCTTTCCATGTCTATTAAAGATGGGCATTATAATCATTCGCTGGTAATTCATCCAATTGGGCAATGTGAGGCGCACTGTCGCCCAGTCTGAGCAGTAGGCTGCAGTACGTGAGCGATCCACGACATACCTGCGAAAGTTTCGTGATGTTTCGTGTAATGCGTGGATCGTTGTTGACCGCGCTACGCAGCTTCTCGAAAGGAATCACACAATGAAACATTCCGAAGGCTTTCTAAAACTAGTCAACGACGCCAAGACCGCATTCGCGAAGTCACCGTCGACGAAACTCAGCAACGTCTTAAAGAAAATCCTGACGCCAAACTGATCGACGTGCGTGAAGACAACGAATGGCAAGCAGCGCATGCTGCCGGCGCGCGAGCATCTTGGCAAAGGAATCATCGAACGCGATATTGAAGAGAAGGTGCCGGACAAATCGACGGAACTGATTCTTTATTGCGGCGGCGGCTATCGTTCAGCACTGGCAGCGGACGTGCTTCAGCAAATGGGCTACACCAACGTCTTCTCAATGGCCGGTGGCTGGAAAGCGTGGAAAGAATCAGGAGCGGAAATCGAAACAGAGTGAATGCGCTCAGCACTACTTACTAACCGCTCCGTCGGTGAGGCGGCGCACAATCTGAAGCAAGTGCGTCCAGGTCGAGCGGTTTGGTCAGATGCTCGGAGAAACCTTCATCCAGCGCGCGCTCGATGTCGTTGCTGCGACCGTAGCCGGTCAACGCAACTGCCGGAACGTCAGCCATCTCCGGTAACTGCCGCAGCTTTGCGCAACAGTTGATAACCATCCATCTCAGGCATGGAAATATCGGAGATCACCAGATCAAAATTCTTCCGGCCGGCAATCTCCAACGCTTCTGTACCGCTGCGAGCCGATTCAACAAAGGCGCCTTCCAGCTCCAGCAACTTGCCGAGCATCTCCGTCGTTTCCGGCGAATCGTCGACCACCAGAATAAACTTTCGCTTCAGCGCGCCGGTTGCGCCTGTCTTTTCCGACGGCAGCGACGAAAGACCGGGCTTGTACAAAGGGATTCGAACTGTGAAACGCGCGCCTTTGCCCGCCCCCTCCGACTCGGCTTTTACGCTGCCACCGTGGAGCTCAGCTAACTGCCGGACCAGGGCCAGGCCAATTCCCATTCCTCCCTGCTTGCGAACGATGCTCGCGTCGGCCTGCCGGAATATCTCAAACACGTGCGGCAAAAACTCCGGGGCAATGCCCTGTCCGCTGTCTTCCACTGTCAGCACGGCGTCAAAGTTCTTCCTGGGTCAGGCTAATCCTCACGTCGTCCCGCTGCCAGGCGTAAACTTGATTGCATTGTTCAGCAGGTTCCAGGCGATCTGGCCCAGCCGCACCGGGTCGCCTTCCACTACCAACACTTCCGGATCAAGTTCAATCTCAAGCGAGATTGACTTGGCATTCGCTTCAGTCCCGAACAGTCTCAATCGCGTCTTTAATAATTGTCGACAACGAAGCCGGTTGCCGGTTGAGTGAAAGCTTGCCCATCTGTAAACGCGAAAGGTCCAGCAGGTCGGATACAAGTTGTGACTGGGCCAGGGCATTGCGGCGAATGGTTTCAGCAGCCTTAACGACAAATTCGTGCGTCTGCGACTGTCGCTGCGCCGAAGAATCTCGGAATAACCAATTACGACGTTGAGTGGATTTCGCAGCTCGTGTGAAAGGGTGGCCAGAAACTCGTCTTTAAGCTGGTTGGCTTTCTCAGCTTCAGCGCGCGCTTCCCGCTCAGCTTGCAGTAAGCGCGCCCGTTCCTCTTCAGCTTGTTTTCGATCGGAGATATCACGGAAGACTACCACTACGCCCGTAACCTTGCCGTCTCCTCGAAGTGGTGAAGAGCTGTAAACCACATTGAAGAAACTCCCGTCCTTGCGAATGAAGACGTCTTCATACTCGCTGAGCATCTTTCCTTCTTTAAGCACCGCAAATCCGGCACACTCCTCAACTGGAAACGGACTGCCATCAGGCCGCGAATGATGGGTCACGTCGTGCATCTTGCGTCCGAGCATTTCCGTAAGCGTCCATCCAAATAGTCTTTGGGCGGCCGGGTTCATAAAGGTGACGCGCCCTTGGCTGTCAAGCGTGTAGAGACCTTCACCCATGCTCAACATCACGGTCTCATCAAATTCCAGCGCCCGGCGCAGTCGTTCCTCCGCCTCGCTTACTGCCGCGTGATGTCTCGGGCGATCTTCGAAGCGCCGACGATCTCACCCTTGTCGTTCTTGATGGGGGAAATGGTGAGGGAGATGTCGATCAGGCTGCCGTCTTTGCATCGTCTAATAGTTTCGAAGTGCTCGACTCTCTTGCCCCTGCCGTATGCGTCTCAGTATTTCTTCCTCTTCGTTCTGGCGATCAGCCGGAATCAAAATCGTGATCGGCTTACCGACCACCTCGTCTTCCGGTGTATCCAAAGACGCGCTCAGCGCCTTTATTCCAGCTGCGAATGACTCCGTTCAGGTCCTTGCTGATGATGGCATCGTCCGAAGACTCCACGATCGCCGCCGAGGCGACGGGCAACGTCCTGTGACGCTTCGCGAGCACGAACAGCTTCAGCCAACTCCATTTCGTAGAGCTGCGCATTGCGCAACGCTATAGCAGCCTGATCGGCCAGGGCCGAAAGCTGCCAACGCTCATCTTCATCGAGCGGCTGGTCGCGCGACACGACCAGCAAGCCGTTTAGAACCTGTTTGAGCGATGACGGGAAAAGAGACCAGGTGTTCGCTGGCATCCAATGAGAGCGAGTTTTGTAACCGCGCAGCACATCCTCTTCCATGCGGCCGGAGAACTCCCTGACCACGTCGGGATCAACTCCTTTGGCGGCGCGAATTGTCAGTCGTTCCTCTTGATTGAGCAAAAGCACCAGGCACACGTCTGCGTCCACAAGCTCGCAGGCGTTGTCTACGATCAAATCCAGAACTTTGTCGAAATTCAGTGAGGTTGTGATCGCCCGATTGATAGCAGCCAATCGGCGGGACGCATCTGTTTGATCTTGACCCGGCTTGCGCATAAAAATCCTTAGTTCGCTGGAGGCTTTTGCTTCCTTTACCATCACACCCTTGTTCGGTAATCTCCACCTCATGCTCGCGATTGTCGTGGGCGCTGCCGCGTGTTTTCAATATGCGCAGCGTGCGTTGTCATTTCAAAGTCCTGTTTAAATCGGAGCAGCACGACGTTGTCGCTAAGATTTGAAACGTCGTTCTCGCTGATTCCCACCACGTTGAAGAAATTGTTCATCTCATAGGTCAGCAGACAGGTAACGTTTTCCCGGGCAAACCACTGGGTCAACGCATAAATGAAATCGCGAACCTCTCTCTGTCGATACCTCCGCGCTCCAGGTCACCAAGGGCGTCGATTACGATGCGTTTGACCCGGCCTTCTTTGACTCGCTGGAAGATCTCCGTGGCTACCTCGTCCATTTGCACCTCAACGGGCGAGCGATACATCAGCTCGAAGTTGCCGTTGTCCATCAACTTGTCAGGATTCCAACCGAAGTTTTTCATCATCCTGCTAAGCTGAGTTGGATTTTCCTGCAGACCCGACGTACAAGCTGGGCTCGCCTTTGGCGATGCCTTCGCGAATGAAGTGAAGACCAATGATCGTCTTGCCCGATCCGGTCGGACCCGCGATCAGAGTGGTGCTGCCGCGCCAGAAGCCCTCTGCGATCATTTCGTCAAGCCCGGGAATTCCTGTGTTTACCCGTTCCACGCGCTCCGAATAGTCCGGCGGCGGACCTCGGCGGCGTCAGCAAACGCGGATACACTTAATACCGGCTGCAGTTAATCGAAAACGCATGCATGCCAGGTATCGAACTTGAGCTACGCAACTTTTCAACTCTCAGGAAACGCTGCTCCCTTACGTTGCGTGGAGCGCTTCATCATCTGCAGCACCATGTCCGCGATTGCGAACTCCGGCAACTCGGTCATCGTTTCATGAGCATACTCGCCGATCAGAAAACTCGTGCATTGATATGCTGAAAGAATACTCGCCATGTCGTATATGACGGTCCGGCGCTGCAGTGGATCAGCGAGCAGTTCGTTCAGGGCCTTGAATGAGTCGATAAAAAGCAAGCTTGGGTCGCCGGGCAATAAGTGATCTCCGTGATGATGTCCGGCAGTTTCTCCACACCTGACTCGCGAAGTGTTACGCCCAGGTCTTCGTAGAAAACTGAGACTCCAACTTTGTCGGGATCAAAGAAACTATGGGTCTGACCGTGGGCGATCACTTTTTCAAGAGGCTCGGATAATGTCGTCAGGTATATCGCCGGCGCTTCGGGCGTGGCGTTGGCGAACGCGATCTGTTCGGCCAGGATCGTCTTGCCCGTTCCCGGCGCGCCCATAAACACATTAATCGTGTTTACCGGAATACCGCCGTGCAGCACCTCGTCGAGTCGCGCACCCGGTCGGGATCTTTTCGAGGCATTAACCTTCCTCTCCTGCTGAACGCTTTCGCAATATCGAGAAGCTTTTGCAGTGTCTCAATCAACAATTCTTCGTTGAGGGGCTTTTCGAGGAATGCATCGGCGCCCGCTTCATAGGCCCGATCTTCAGCCTGGAGATGGCTGAATATCATCACCACATGTCCTGGTCGCCGGATCCGACTTTATCGTTCGACAAAGACTAAGACCGTCGAGTTTCGGAACCAGAATCTCCGTGACCAGAATTGAGGGTCGTAACTCCTGAGCACGCGCCAGCGCTGTAAGACCATCGCCGGTGAACTCTACGGAGTATCCCGCTTGTTCAAGGAAAAACCGCTCCAGTCGTTGAACCATGGATTGCGTTCAACGACCAGGATCAATGCCGAGCGGTCCTTCAGCTCGATATGGGAACGGGAGAATTCGGGCATATCCAGTTCCGAGAAATACCAACAAATTGTAACGGGGTGATGGCGAGGAATCTTATTTCAACCGATCAAGTAATCACAAGGAGGGTCTAGCGTAGGCCGGAGATCAGAGGTCAGAGATCAGAAGTCAGTAGATAGTGCGTAATGGACAGTTTCGTGAACCGCTCGCGGTAGCGAGCGGATGCTCGCGGTCATCTCGACGCTCCGAATCTTCTGCACATTCTGACCTGACTGCCGCCCCGACCTCCGACCTCCGACCTCTCGATCACGCCTAACGGCGCGCCTGCCGCCGGTGTACAATTAAATGTGTAAAGTTTGGTCC
This sequence comes from Blastocatellia bacterium, assembly GCA_963786645.1. Taxonomy (GTDB): domain Bacteria; phylum Acidobacteriota; class Blastocatellia; order Pyrinomonadales; family Pyrinomonadaceae; genus PSRF01. Next base: position 176,164 of record CAWAZW010000001.1, on the reverse strand, counting down.
AATCTGAACGCGAACCAGCTCTGCCATGTCTCAGGAAAAGCTAAAGTCACAATCCAGTTTTCGAACTGAATCCGATTCAATGGGCGAGATCCCGGTCCCTGCCGACAAATACTGGGGCGCCCAAACCGAACGCAGCCTGCTTCACTTCAACATCGGCGATGACAAGATGCCCCGGGAAATGATTCGAGCCCTGGGAATTCTCAAGAAGGCCGCTGCGCAGGTAAACGAAGATCTTGGAAAACTGCCGGCTGAGAAAAGCAAACTGATCGAGCAAGCGGCAGATGAAGTGATTGAAGGCAAATTGGACCAGCACTTTCCACTGCGCATCTGGCAAACAGGAAGCGGCACGCAGACCAACATGAACGCCAACGAGGTTATCTCGAACCGCGCGATCGAGCTGGCCGGCGGTGTCATGGGAAGCAAGAAACCGATTCACCCGAACGACGACGTGAACATGTCGCAGTCGTCGAACGATACCTTTCCTACCGCGATGTATATCGCAGCGGCTGAAGGTCTAAGCCAACTCATCCCTGAGATCGAGAACCTGCACGATGCGATCGATGCGAAGGCCAGAGAGTTTGCCGATGTGGTGAAGATAGGTCGCACGCATCTTCAGGATGCGACGCCGTTGACGGTGGGCCAGGAGATGTCCGGCTGGGCCAACCTGCTCGAGCGGAACATCGATCGGTTGAAATTAGTTTTGCCAGGGTTATTTGATCTGGCCATCGGCGGCACGGCGGTGGGAACGGGACTCAACTCACACCCGGAGTTTGGTGAACGGGCAGCCAGTAAGATTGCCGAATTGACGGGACTGCGCCTTTCGATCGCATCCGAACAAGTTTGCAGCGCTTTCGGCGCATGATGAGATTGTTTTTGCCAGTGGCGCGTTAAAAACTCTGGCGGCTTCGCTGATGAAAATCGCTAACGATATTCGCTGGCTGGCGTCAGGTCCAAGATGCGGGTTGGGTGAGTTTATTCTGCCGGAGAACGAGCCGGGGTCTTCAATCATGCCGGGCAAAGTGAATCCAACTCAAAGCGAAGCAATGACGATGGTTGCGGTCCAGGTGTTCGGCAACGACGTAGCGATCACAGTGGCCGGTTCACAGGGAAACTTCGAGTTGAACGTTTACAAGCCGGTGATGATTCATAACCTGCTACATTCGATTCGTCTGATTCATGACGCGTCTCACGGCTTTGTTGAATACTGCATCAAGGGTATCCAGCTTAATCGCGAACAGATTGAGGAGCATTTGAAAGATTCACTGATGCTGGTGACAGCACTCAATCCGCATATCGGATACGATAAAGCGGCGCAGGTAGCAAAAAACGCGCACAAGAAGGGCATTAGCTTGCGCGATTCGGCTGTTGAATTGGGATTCTTGTCCGGTGAAGACTTCGATAAGTACGTCAAACCGGAAGATATGACGCACCCTTGAGTGAAGAGTGAAGAGTGAAGAGTGAAGAGTAAGAGTCTCAGAATGGCACTCCGAAAAGCGCGCCAGACACACGATCTTACTTATTCACTCTTCACTTTTCACTCTGTCACTTTTCACTTTTCACTGGAGTCCTGTTTTGCCAGATCGTAACGATCGCGTAAAAGAGAACATCCCGGGCGCTTACTACGTCGACTCTACGTGTATAGATTGCGACGTGTGTCGCGATACGGCGCCGGAAAATTTCAAACGCTCCGACGCACACAGTTACTCCTTTGTCTTCAAACAACCTCAGAGCGACGAAGAAAAATCGGCGTGTGAAGAAGCGCTGACTTGCTGTCCGGTGGAAGCTATCGGCAACGACGGCGAGTGAGGGAACAGAGGTCAGAGATCAGAGATCAGAGGACAGATCCGAGATCAGAGTCGAGGTCGCGGTCAGAACGCTGCACTTTCGTAGCGCTACTTCGAAGCAAGGTCCTGATTTCATTGTTATCATACTCTTACCTTTATCCAGCTCTCCTCGACGAACACTTCATACGTCTCCAGCTTTTCCGGCACGGTGAGACACTCGCCGGTGCGGACGTCAAATTCCCAGCCATGCCAATCGCATTCGATGACGTGTCCGCAAAGATCGCCCGCAGCCAGCGGGGCTCCTTTGTGGGGACAAAGGTTGTCGGTGGCATAAAATTCGCCGTGAACATTGTACAAAGCAAGCTCGCGTCCTTCTGAAAGGTCGACCGTCTTGCACGTCCCGACAGGTAAGTCTTCGACGCGGCAAACAGTTACCTGCTGTGACACTGCCTTTGAGTCCCGCGAACTGGTGCTGTCAGTACTGAATGGTTGCATTGCATGAATCGTAACAAAACAGGGCCATCCGACCAATTTGCCAGGAAGCCGCAACTGCGCGAAGCAAGAAATGGCGGCCGGGAACGTTCTATGTTGGCAGACGGAAGTTTGCGAATTGAAGGAAAAAGAGGGAGAACGATGATTAAGAAAATATTACCTATATTCGGCGCAATTATTTTGGCAGCGCTGTTTGCCGGACAGACGTTTGCTCAGGGTACAGCGATTCAAGCAGAGTCAAAGAATACCCGTGTGTTGGTGGCTGGAGATTCAATAATTCAGGCGCAGCCAGATACAGCTATTCTTGGTATTGCCGTCGTGACACAGGCGAAACGGGCATTGGATGCGCAGCAAGATAATGCCACTAAGAGCGATGCGGTTATACGCGCATTGAAGGCGGCAGTCGGCGCCGGGGCTGAAATTAAGACGAGCGGCTATAGCCTGCAACCAGTCAGAGTTTACAAAGAAAGTCAGCCTCCCCTAATCACCGGTTATGAAGCCAGAAACAGCGTGACAGTGATACTTTCTGATCTCACAAAGGTGGGCGCGGTGATTGATGCCGCGGCCACGGCGGGAGCTAACGATGTCATGGGCATCTCGTTCACGTTGCGGAAAGATCGTCCTGCGCGCGATCAGGCACTCGCTGAGGCGACAAAGGAAGCTCTCGGTAAGGCACAAGTGATTGCACAGGCGTTGAACGGACGTGTCATCAGAATCGTGGAAGTGCAGGAAGAAGGCACGATGCGTCCGCGCCCTGTGTACGATGGAATGCAGCTGGGCCGCGCCGAAGTTGCTGCCAGCACTCCGATCGAAGTCGGCACGTTAGACATAACTTCTCGCGTGCAATTGATTGCGGAGATTGAAGCGGGACCGCGTTGATAGGTTAGATTTATCTCATTAACACCGGGCTTTAGCCCGGTGACGAGAATCGGGACATGATGTGAAACCGTTTAAACGGTTTCCGGAGTTAGTTTAAGTTCGTGGTCACCGGGCTGAAGCCCGGTGTTAATGAGACTTCACACCCGAGGTAGTCGCGGTTCTACGATGTTTGGAGTGCAAATGATTTGGAGTTAGAATTCCCCGCATCCCCTTTAACCCGAACCCCCGAATTTAGCCCCCCTGTGAAACTTTAACGCTCGCCTCGTTTTCAAGCGGGGCTTACTTTCTTTTGAAACACGAGGAGGGGAAATAATGGCCAGATATCGCAACGACTATGATGATGACAGGGAGTATCGAAGCCGAGGGAACCGATTTGAAGGAAACAGACCGCCCTGGAGCTACAACGATACTTATGTTAACCGGGATCGACTCGGCGACGATCGGGATCGCCAGATCCAGGATTACGAGCGCCGCGATTTAGGCAGCGGAAGGTACGGCGAACGCGCTGACTACCAGTTTAACGAGCCGCGCTACAACGAATATTCCCGTGGACGCGGTGAACAGGATTTCGGACGTTCGTCTTATGAAGGTCGGGACTATCAATCGCGACCGGGCTATCGCAACTCTCGTTCAAGGGTGCGTGTGCGCGACATCATGACGCGCGATCTCGCTGTCGCCACGCGTGAAACACCGCTTCGTGAAGTGGCCGCCATGATGAGAGACGAAGACACGGGCGTGATTCCGGTAGTCGAGTATGGAGGTAATGGCGGCAATGGATCGACAACTACCGAGGAACGCAGGTCTGCGACTCACGGCCCGGGGTATGGCAAGTTGATCGGGCTGGTTACAGATCGGGACATCGTGGTCCGCGCCGTCGCGGATGGCAAAGACTGCGCCAGCACCCGAGCGGAAGAAGTGATGTCGACGGACCTTTATACCGCGCGACCACACGATCGCCTGGTTGATGTTATTCGCAAGATGGGCGACAAACAGGTCCGCCGCATTCCAGTTGTCAACGAGAGCAACCGGTTGCTGGGAATGGTCTCGATGGGGGACATTGCGGTAGAAACCGAAGCTGACGTGGAGCTCGCAGATGCTCTTGAGGATATTTCGAAGGAAACATCGTTCTGGGGCAAAGTGTTCGGGTAGACGTTACGGGTTAGACGTAGATTGGAGATACAATTCGCAGGCTGGAAGATTAGGGAAAGGGTAAGAGGGGGAAAGGCAAAGGCCAGTTGTCTCCTTTACCCTTTACCCTTTGCCTTCCCCTTTCAAGCGACCGCCGCTTCCAAGCTTCCGGATTTCCCGTATGCTCTGGCTACCGTAAAACTATGGGGAACTCAAATCGACAAGCCGCGCTGCTGGCTGTTGTCCATCGCGTAAGACCTTCGGGACGTCTATGGAGCCCGGCGGCCGATGTCTATAAAGCCGATAACGGCTGGCTGGTGAAAGTTGATCTGGCCGGCATCTGTAATGACGATCTGACGATCGAAATCGAGGACTCGTTGCTGCGCATCAGCGGTTGCCGCCGCGACACGTTTTATCGAGGATGGATTCAGTTGTCATCAGATGGAAATTACTTACAGCCGGTTTGAAAAGACGATCCAATTTCCCTGCTCTATCGAAGCGGCTTCAGTTGGCACACGACTACCACGACGGATTTCTGATCATCAAGTTGCGGTGCGATTAATCGCAAACAGTGGGCGGAATCCATGGCAGAGACCAAAGATCAAAAAACACCGGCAACGGAAAGCGAAAAGCCGACTGAAAGCAAGCAGCCGACCGAAACGCCGACAGAGACTCCGGCGCCGCGTCCGGCCGAGCCTTTCGAAATTCCCGTCCTCGCACTGCAGAACACAACTCTGTTTCCCGAAACTGTAGTTCCCCTCGCCGTAGGCCGGCCGCGGTCAATCGCAGCAGTCGAAGCGGCTCTGGCAACTGAAGAAAAGTTGCTGGCCTGCATCACTGTGCGCGCGGACATCAACACCAGCACGCAAGACGCCAAATCGTCCGATCTTTATCAAGTCGGCACGCTCGCCATCATCAAGCGCATGGAACGCATCGAGAACACGATGCACATCATCGCGCAGGGCACCGAACGCATTAAGGTGCTCGAGTGGAAACAGGAAGAACCGTTCATGCGCGCGCGGGTCGAAATTCTCCCGGATCTGAAAGTTGTGGATCAGGAAGAAGTCGAAGCCACCAAGCGCAATGTGCAGTCGATGGTGCAGGAAGCGTTGGCCTTAATGCCTGGTGTGCCGCCCGAAGTTCGCGTGGCAATGCTGGGCAGTGTCGAGCCGGTTCGTCTCGCCTATTTCCTTGGTTCGATTCTGAACCTGGGCGTCGAGCAGGAACAGAAGATGCTCGAAGCCGACACGGCGGATGAGTTGCTGCGACTGGCCCACACCTACCTGGCGCGCGAGCTGGAAATCATTCAGTTGCGATCGAAGATCGCCAGCGAAGCTCAGTCCGAGATGGACAAGTCGCAGCGCGACTACATTCTGCGCCAGCAGATGAAGGCGATTCAGAAGGAGCTGGGCGAGGATGAAAGCGGCGAGCAAGCCGAAGCGGAGATGTTGCGCGAGCGACTGGCGGCGGCAGACCTGCCCGAAGAAGTAAGAACTGAAGCCGAGCGCGAGTTGAAGCGTCTGGAAAAACTTCCTTCGGCAGCGCCCGACTATCACGTAATCCGCACCTATCTCGAATACGTTCTGGAACTTCCGTGGCACAAATCGTCTGAAGACAAACTTGATCTGAAGGAAGCGCGCAGAATCCTCGATGAAGATCACTACGGGCTGGAAGACGTAAAGGAACGCATTCTCGAGTTTCTGGCGGTCATCAAACTGCGCCCCGACACCAAGAGTCCGATTCTTTGTTTTGTCGGACCACCGGGCGTCGGCAAGACGTCGCTCGGGCGTTCGATTGCGCGCGCGCTTGGAAGACAGTTTGAACGGATGTCGCTCGGCGGCGTGCGCGATGAAGCGGAATTGCGCGGACATCGACGCACCTACATTGGCTCGATGCCCGGCCGGATCATCCAAGCCATTCGCCGCGCCGGAGTAAATAATCCGGTGATGATGCTGGATGAGATCGACAAACTGGGCGCCGACTACCGCGGCGATCCGGCTTCGGCCCTGCTGGAAATTCTCGATCCGCAACAGAACAACTCTTTTCGCGATCACTACCTGGATCTGCCGTTCGACCTCTCGCGGGTTTTCTTTATCGCCACCGCTAACCAGCTTGGGCCGATACCGCCGCCACTGCGCGATCGCATGGAAGTGATTGCAATTGCCGGATACAGCGATCGGGAAAAACTGGAAATTGCCAAGCGCTACCTGGTGCCACGGCAGATTGAAGAAAACGGACTGAAGCCGGGTCAACTGACGATCACCGACGCGGCCATCGAATTGATTGCCACGCGTTACACGCGGGAAGCCGGCGTGCGGCAGTTGGAACGGACCGTCGGCCGGGTGGCGCGCAAAGTGGCATTGAAAATTGCGCAGGGTGAAGCGAGGCCGTTGACGTCGACGCCGAGCAAATACCGGAATACCTTGGACCACCTCGGTTCTATCCCGAGCAGGCACGCAAGGAACTTCCCGCCGGCGTAGCCACGGGCATGGCCTGGACGGAGATGGGCGGCGAAGTTTTGTTCATTGAAGCGACGCTGTTGCCGGGAGGCAAAGGACTAACCATCACCGGACAAATTGGCGAAGTGATGCAGGAATCAGCTCGGGCGGCGCAGTCGTACCTTTGGTCACATGCGGGCGAATTCGGGATCTCCGCTGAAATGTTCAGAGACTATGGCGTACATCTTCACGTGCCGGCGGGAGCGATTCCCAAGGATGGACCAAGTGCAGGCGTCTCGATCACGGCGGCCCTGGCTTCGCTCTACAGCGGGCAGGCGTGTGCGGCCGGATACCGCGATGACCGGCGAGATCACTTTGTCCGGTCTGGTATTTCCTGTGGGTGGTATCAAAGAAAAGGTGCTGGCGGCACATCGGGCGGGCATACGTCGCATCATTCTTCCGTCGCGCAATGAAGCAGACATCGAAGACATTCCTGAAGACGTTCGCAAAGAACTGACGATTGTCTTTGTGTCGCGAATCAGCGAAGTGATCGATGCTGCACTGGAAGTGCTGGTAGCCAACCCGCCGCCGTCGATCGTTTACGATCAGGCCCGGGACCGCGGAACCACTCAGCCGGAACCGGAATCCATCGCTGTACGGCAACCATAAGCGCGCGCTGCCGCCTTCAGGCCGGCTAACCGCCTGAAGGCGACATGTTCGTAAAACAAAGCGCCCTACCTGATGGGTAGGGCGCTTTGGTAGTTGGGTTTGGTTAGGCCTCACGGTTGACCAAAGCGAGAGCGATATTCGGGTGAAAGAATGAACGCCCGAACCATCTCCGCCTGGAACGGATCGCCATTGAATAAGTTCAACTTACCAAGCCAGTGGACAAAGCCCGGCGAATCCGGATTTCGTCTCAGGTATCCGATGTACTCCATGAACACAAACACCCGACGAATCTCCTGATTGTAGAAGGCCTGGCCGTAAGGTGTCGTGAACTGCACGTTGTTCTCGGCAACCACCACAGTTCCGTCCACCACCTTCCGCAGCACATTGGCCCTGGTTAGCGTGGTATTATTTAGCCCGTCAACCAGCGCTTGTTTGTCGCTAGCCGACGGCACTATTCCAGTGATGTTGAACAGCTCGTTTACATACTGCGTGTTGTTCAGCGCGCCATAATGCGCCACGAACTCGGGACGCAGCACAAAATCTGCAGCAAGCTGGTCGCGGTTTGCCTCAACCACAGCGCCACTTATCTGGTTGTTCACCACGATGCCTTCAGCCACCTGACGTACATCGCTTGTGAACTCCACAAAAGTTGGGAACCTGCCCGGTGAGCCGTTGTCGTAATCCGGCGTACCCGGCAAGCTGCCCTTGTAGAGCCGGTAAACAAAGCCACCGGTCATCTGGAACTCCGGCGCCAGGAAGAACGCTATCGCCGTCGACTCCCGCTGCTTGTCGATGCACTGCGCCACCGTCTGATCGGGCGGACGCCGCGCCGGGTCGTTGCACTTCTCGATGTTGTCGGTCCAGAACGCCAGACCAGGAGCATCAGGTTCGCGATTCAGGAAGTCGCGATAGTGCTGCCTGACAAACTCGCTGGAAATGTCGATCGGGTTCGTCGCGCTTTCGGTTGCGTCGTCGGTTATCGTGACGATCGCATCCTTAGGAGTGCCGAGGACTGCGCCACCCGTTGGATTCGACAGTGTCAGGGCCAGTGTTTCCGTGCCTTCCACGTAATTGTCCTGACTGATCAGGACGTGGAAGGTGGCGGAGGATTGGTTGGCAGCAAACTTCAGCGTGCCAAACGCAGTGGTGAAGTCGCAGCGCGAAGAAGCCAGCCCGGCGCCCGGTGAACTGCAAGGAATGAAGTCAGCCGGATTGCTGTGATCGCTGCTCTTGTAATCCACTGTTACGGCCTGCGAGAGATCGCCCGTGCGCAGCACGGTAACAATTCTCGGACTCGAACTCTCACCGATCGGGTAGTTGGGCACGCTAAACTTCAGGGTCCCACCCGCTGGATCGTCATTAAGAATTGTGCCAACCCCTTGATTGTCCGCAATGGTCGCGTTTGAAGCACCTGAAAGATTGACGAAGAAGGTTTCGTCAGCCTCTACATCTGTATCTCCCTTTAGCACTACGGTTACATCCTTGGAAGTCTCTCCGACGTTGAATGTAAGCAGCGTGCTGGCGATGGCCGTGTAGTCGCCGGGTGCTACGGCTGTTCCGTTAGCCGTCTGGTAATTTACGGTGACCGGAAGTCCGCTGACGGCGGACAAGCTAACAGTAAACACCGCGTTGGTTGTCCCAGCGTTACCCTCATTTATCGAGACGTTGGTAATTGCCAGGCTGGGCGTCGCATCATTATCAGTGATGGTCAGCGTTGCCGTGGCAGGTGTTCCTAATGCTCCGGAGCCACCGGCGTTACTAAGCGTTAAGTTCACCGTCTCATCCGCCTCGTCGAATGCGTCATTGTTAATGGGAATGCTGACTGTCTCGTTGGTGTCACCATTAATGAAAGTGACGGTCTGCGAAACGGTGGTGTAATCGGCCGCGCCGGCTGTGCCGTGGCTGGTCTCGAAAAGCACCGTCGCAGTCCCGGCGCTGCTGCCGGTTCTATTGATGGTGATGGTGGCGGAGCCGACGTTCTCGGCCACCGAGTAGGTGGACGCGCTGAACTGTAGAGCGCCGCCACTGTTTACCGTGATGTTGATGGTGTCAGTGTCGGACAGTGCACCACCGCTACCGGTATTGCCTTGATCATTCGTGATGATCTGGAGCGATGCCGCGCCGGCGAACGCTGCCGTCGGAGTAAACACGAGTCCGTTCAACCTCGCGTTGATGTTGGCGATGGTGCCGGTAAAGGTCATCGTCGGGTCGGCGGTACCGTCACCAATAGAGAAGACCAGGCCAGTCGTACCATTCAAACTAAACGTGCCGTTCGTCGCGGTTAGTGTGACCTGAACGGGATTCGCCCCCGCGTCACTATCAGCGATGGAAATCAAATTGGCGGTGCCGGCGCTGAAAGTTAGCGAACTATTCGTGGGGGTTGATTGAGCTCCGGGTACGGTGTTTACCGGCGCATCATTAACGGCGTTAACCGTTATCGACACTGTGGCCTCTGCACTGGTTAACGCAGGGACACCAGTATCGGTCACCGTAAACTTGAAGCTATCGGATCCATTGAAGCCGGCGTTCGGAGTGTACGTGCGGCTGGCACCGGAGCCTGAAAGCACGCCGTTGGTCGGTTGGACCGTGATCGTAAAGATCAGGCTGCCCGCAGGAGTTTCAACATCCGAGCCTGTCAACGTGATGCCAAGAGCGGTGTCTTCATTAGTAGCCACCGCCTGGGCGTTGGCTGTCGGCGTATCGTTTACCGCATTGATTGTGATCGTAAACGTCTGCGCAGCCGATGTGTCGGCACCGCCTCCATTATCCTGTAATGCGACGAAGATGGTGACCACGCCGGTGGCATTGGCCGCCGGGGTGTAAGTCAACGTGCCGGTTGGTGATACCGCGGGCAAGACTGCAAACAGCGAATCATTGCCGGTGGTAACCAGGAACGACAGTGTCTGACCGGATTCGTCAGCCGGGCCAGCCGATATGGCTGTTGCCCAACCAGCTACGGTCTGCGCTCCCGCATCTTCGCTAATACTCTGATTCGGACCCTTGGTAAACGATGGCGTATCGTTCACGGCATTGACCGTAATACTCGCTGTCTCGGTCGACGCACTGAAGGCCGTCTGACCGCCGTTAACAGTGATATTCGCGGTACCTCCGTTCGTGCCGCTGGTCTGATCCCAGGCGCGGAACAATATTCCGGGAGCTACAGATCCATTGAAGTTCGCATTGGGCACGAAGCGAACTCGAGTGTTTGCATCCGACGCTAGTAATCGGGCCGACGGTCGGATCCGGTGATCCGAAGGCAGTCCAGTTGGTACCGTTATTGATGGAAAACTCCCATGTGCCATTCGTGTTGTCGACGTCCGAAACCGCAATACCTTCAACTGCTCCGGCGTCGGCATCTGTAATGCGATCGCCACCGGCACTGGCAATGATGGCCGAGACCAGCGTGCCGGTGTTAGCAGCATTGGTCACGTCTTCATTGATCGCGGCTAACGACATGTTGCCGGCAATGTCCATCACCGGCGCGTTGTTAGTAATGAAAATAAAGGTAACTGTGTTGTCGGTAGACGAAGAGGCCTGGTTCGCATTTCCTAATGCGTCTGAAGCCACAGAGGCGCCGACCGTCGCTACCACGGTACCCGAAGTAGACATTCCACTGACTGCCACGTTGTAGGTCGTGCCGTTATTCGGCGCGATTTGCGTGATGGTGGCCGTCGTCGGCAACGCGGTGCCGGTTGGCGTGACGTCGCCGGTGGCGAAATTAGTCACGGGCTCATTGAATACGACCGTGAAGTTCACAGGCGATGTCGAGGTTGGATCAGCCTGACCACTGGCCTGATTAATCGTGACGCTTGGTCCAGTTGTATCCAACACCCAGGTATCGCTGGCATTGCCTGCCAGTGCATTACCACCGCCGTCGACAATGCTCGATCCAGCAGCGGTCAAGGTCAGCAGGTATGTTCCATCTGTTCCGGTGAGTCCGCTAAGGTTTCCGAGAGTCCAGTTTATGTTGTCTCCGCTGGTAAGAGTTTGCGCACCCGTCAGCAAATTGGCGCCGCCGTTACGCGTTAAGCTCAAGTCGGCCAGGTCAAATCCGCTAATGGCTTCTGAGAAGACAATAGCGATTGAGCTGACAGTCGTTGTTCGTGGATCCGGACTGACGTCGGTGATATCCGCGGTCGGCAGACTGCTGTCCTTTAACCACGTATCAGTTGCGTTGGCAGCTAATGCGTTGCCGGCTGTGTCGGTGATCGAGGAACCGGCAGCGGTCAAGGTCAGGAGATACGTACCGTCTGTCGCGGTGATCGTGGACAGGTTTCCAAGCGTCCAGGTTATGTTGTCTGCACTGGTTAACGTTTGCGACCCGGTCAGCAGGTTGCTACCGCCGTTACGCGTGAGACTTAAATCGGCAAGGTTGAAGCCTGTGACCGCTTCACTGAAGACGATTGAGATCGAAGCTACACTCGTCCCGCGCGGATCTGGCGTGACATCGGTGATGTCGACAGTCGGTGCCGTCTTGTCGATGGTGTAGACCTCGCCGGTCGTGAAATTCTGCGCACCGGCGCCGCCGATTGGATTTAGTGAGTTATCGACAATGCTGTCATTGTCGATCAAGTCGAGTCGGATAGTTCCATCGCCTGTCCCCGTATTCACGCTGACAGTGTGGTTGGTTCCGGATCCTCCAACTAAAGTAATGGAGGCACCGGCGATGGTGCCGGTTGTCGTAAGCGCAAAATCAGTGGCGTCTACGCCGGTCACTGATTCACTAAAGACCACATTGAAATCAACTGACGAGGCGTTGGTTGGGTTAGTGTCGGCGCGCGTGATCGATACTACGGTCGGCGCCACCAACTCAAAGTTAGTTGAACCGATGTGGTTCAACGGCTTGTTCGCGAAACCCGCGGGTACAGGACTAGCACCCACCGTCCAGTTTGGCGCTGCGCCGCCGAGGGCTCCAGTTGCCACCCAATCGCTGGCTGCGGTTGAGCCGATGGAATCACCCTGGCGACCGACATAAATTGCGGTGAAGGCGACGGTTGCCGTCGCATTTCCCGGGTCCACCTGCCCGCTGGTATTGACGTAGTTCAAAGCACCGTAACCGCTGTCGGTTGCGACGGAGCCATCAACCACGCCGATGGAATCCAGAACGGTCCATCCAGCTAAATACGCATCCGTCGGCGGTTGCGTCGTCGTCAGCATCGATATCGTCCGTCAGCGTTGGAGCGACGCCTGCCTGAACGATCATGAAGGTAACGGAGTCGTTTTCAATATCTGTAACAGCACCGTCTGCGCTCCAGATACCGCCGGGTAATCCGCCAAAACCTGCGGTCGTGCTGGTGACTACGTTAGCGCCTGCGTCGGTCGTGTAACCTTCTCCATTCTGCAGCAACACCAGGAATCCGTTTGAGCCAAAGCTCAATCCGGACAAGTTGATAATTGTCTGGACGTCACCCGGATTTTCCGCGGTGTCGCCTTCAATTGCGACAAAGTAAGTACCCGCCGGAATGGTCGCCGAGGCCGGTCCGCGAAATTCAAGGTACTCGTTCGGCGCGTTGGTGCCTGTCGGGTTGTGGAGAACTTCGTTGATGAAGAAAGCGTCAACTACGTCGATATTCACAGTTCCACTATCGCTGCCGAAGGCGTTGTTGGCGGTGTAATTGAAACTGGCGGTGCCGGTGAAGCCTGCCGCCGGGGTGTAAGCGAAACTGCCATTAGTGTTGAGCGTGACCGTTCCGCTGCCGGCGGGAGTAGTTGCGCCACCCGCGATGGGTGTAACGTCGGTCGGGTTACCGGTATCGTTAGCCAGCACACCGGGAGCGGAGACATTGAGCGGAGTATCTTTCAACGTACTGTAATTATCGTCAACGGCGATTGGTGGCCCGTTAACGACGTGCGCCGCAATACCAAAACTCGTACTGAAGAGTGTATCGCCCACGTAAGTCGCCGTCAGTGTCTTGTTTCCGGCGGTAGTTAAAGTGAGATTGCAAGTACCGGACGCGACGGTGCCTGTACAAGTGTCGCCGCTGGCGTCATTGACAGTCACCACAACGTTACCGGTAGGCGTTCCACTGCTGGGCGCATTCACGACGACTGTGAAATCCACGTCTACCACGCCCCCAACAGCAGACGGGTCCGGTGTGTGACCCGTAATGCTTGTCGTGGTCGCTCCCTGATTGACGGTGATGGTGCCGGTGGCGGCAGCGCTCAACCCTGCACCAATCGCGTCAGACGCAGACTGCGCATTGAAGCTGCCCGTTGCGATTGAATTAAGAGTAGGGCGTGAACTTCAGACCTGCGTTGCCTTCAGCAAGCGTGATGAAGTCGTTGTTATTGATCTGCGTTACACCATCGTTCTTGAACAGCGTGCCGTTGGTGATGTTGGTGATCTTGAAGTGCGTCACCGCCGCGCCGTCAATCACATTCCCGGTGATCACCAAACCCGAAGTTGTCTGTGCGTTAACCACTGTCGTGGCAGCTGTCACTGAGGGCGCAGCATTCACGTGATTCGCAAACGTCCACGGGGAGAACGTAGTCACGCCGGTCTTTTGAACCCAGTTGTTGACCGCATCCCGGCTCGTTTGTTGCTCATCGACAAACGTCGCTCCGTTGAATCTCCACAGATCAAGTTGGCTTTCGGTATTCCCGTTCAGTTCTGAATCGAGATAACGCAAACGCAGGGTGCCGGTGAAGCCGGCGCCGCCGGTCGGTGTGATCGTGTAAGTCCGCTGAACGGCGGAGGCGAACGTTACGGGCGCTGACTTGACGAGATTGATCGTCACGTCATTTGGAAGTGTTCCGACAGCGTTGAAGGTGATGATGTTGTTTAAATTACCGAAAGTCATCGCCACTGCCGACGGCAATGGTGTGCCGGAGCGGCGGACGTTGCCGATCACATCGAATGCGCCGGCTGAAGCGGGCGCTGTGCCTGGCTGCGTAAGAATATTGGCGCCGGTTGTGAGATCGCTATTCAGGGTCAGGGTACCGTTGACAGTCGCGTTTTGCGTCAGGCTAACGCCGCCGCCGGTGCTCGCAATCGTTAAGCTGGTGAACGCAGTAACCGCGGAACCGCCAATCGTCTGCGCGGACGAGCCGTTGAAAGCAACAGTGCCCGTGCTGCCATTGAACGTACCGTTGTTGGTCCAGTTGCCCGTAACATTGATCGTGCTTGCGGCAGTCGCCGTCATCGTTGCGCCGACGTCGATCTGAACATTGTTATAGAAACTGCTGCTGGTAAACGTGCCTGCTTTAACATTAAGCAGACCCTGCACAGTCAGGCCGGCGAAGCCGCTCACGCCTGCAGCGTTGTTCAAATTCAGGTTGTTGTAGGTGGTGAACCCCGGCAGGCATCGTCTGTGCGGCGGAGCCGTTGTACTCAATCGTGCTGCCGGTGATGGTGTAAACATTGGCGCCGGGAGTGAAAACTCCGGCGATTCCGATCGTGCCGCTCGCTTGCCAATGTGCGCGCGCCCGTGTTGCTGCTGGTCAGGTTGTTGTAGTTGAACGCGGGGATTGTCTGAGCACCCGGTCCATTGAAATTGATGGTGCTGAGGGTAATTGTGTATACGTTAGTTCCCGGCGTAAAGACCTCGGCAATACCAATACGTGCCGCTGTTGGCGAGAGTGCGAGCGCCACTGTTGCTGCTCGTCAGGTTGTTGTAATTGAACGCGGCGATAGTTTGTGATCCAGCGCCATTGTAATTGATGGTGCTGCCAGTGATGGTGTACACATTTGATCCCGGCGCGAATGCGCCTGCGATGCCAATCGTGCCGGTGTTAGGCAGCGTACGTGCACCCGTATTGCTGCTTGATAGGTTGTTGTAGTTGAACGCCGGGATTGTCTGAGCGTCCAGTGCCGTTGAAATTGATGGTGCTGCCGGTGATGGTGTAGACATTCGAACCCTGCGTGAACACGCCGGCAATGCCGATTGTTCCCGCATTTGCCAAAGTCCGCGCACCGACATTGCTGCTCGTCAGGTTGTTGTAATTGAAGGCCGCGATCGTTTGTGCACCAGCGCCGTTGAAGTCAACAGTGTTATTAGTGACAATGTAATTCCCGGTGCTGAAAGTAGCAGTAGGACTAAACGCTCCCGCAATTCCGATTGTCCCACCATTAACCAGCGTCACGTTATTAACGCCGTGAGCTCCACTGATCGTCAGGTTGTTGTAGTTGAAGGCGGGTATTGATTGCGCACCGGTGCCGTTGAAGTTGATGGTGCTACCGGTGATCGTGTGCCCTACAGCGGTTCCTGGAGTAAACGTTCCGGCAATACCAATCGTTCCGGTGGACGCTAAAGTTTTGTTGAAGTTGCTGAAGATAAGATTGCCGTAATTGAAAGCCAGAACCTCCTGCCCGACGGAGGACTGGTTGTAGTTGACCGTGCCATCGGCACCGCTCGTGATACTTCCCGCACCCACGGATGTTCCGTTGTTGATCACTAAGACACGAGGTGATGCGCCGACGTTCAATGCTCCTGCAGTCAGAGTTAAGAGTCCGTTAACTGTTGCCGTCCCTGAATCGAGTGTTACTCCACTGGCATTATTAATCTTCAGTGGGCCATAGGTAGTGAGGCTCAACCCCTGGGCCCCAGGGCCGAAATATTCCACGGTCAAATTAGTGAGCGTCTTGTTTGTAAGCGTGTACTGAGAAAGGAACGCGTTTGCCCCCGTGCGGGTTACCCGAGCGGTGCCATTGCCGGTGAGCGTGCCGGCTACCGCTGATCAC
This sequence comes from Blastocatellia bacterium, assembly GCA_963786645.1. Taxonomy (GTDB): domain Bacteria; phylum Acidobacteriota; class Blastocatellia; order Pyrinomonadales; family Pyrinomonadaceae; genus PSRF01. The sequence goes on along the minus strand of CAWAZW010000001.1, from coordinate 160,094 downwards.
TGTCGACGCACCGGGCGCCAAAATAGCATTTGCAATCGCGGTGAGATTGCCCGTCACAACAACGCTGTTGTTGCTGACTGTAAGCGGATTATTAACGTTGGAATCCGTCAGGTTGCCAAAGGTCGGCGCCAAGCTTCCGCTAATACTTTGTGAGCCGGTACCATTGAAGTTAAATGTACCGGTGCCGCCATTAAACGACGTAGCAGGTCCGGCCCCTCCGGCAGTGGTGACTAGAGTTACCGGCGATGTTGATCGTGCCCGTATTTCCATTGAAGGTAGCGCCGGTCACTGGGGCAGGCTCTATCGTGATGTTTCCGCTGACGTTCATGGTGCTGTTGTTCATGTTGAACGTGCCGCCCGTGACTATCATGTTATTCGGATCTAACGTGCTTCCCGCGCTGTTGGTCCATAAGCCACCAGTGCTGACTTCAATGTCTCCGCCAATCGTTGTATTGGTCCCTTGAACGGTAACGGGGGCGGCCGTCGACACACTACTCCCTGCGTTCGTCGCCGTGTTACCGGAAAAAATGATAGACGCGGTCGTGCCGTTCAAGTGTCAAACTCGCGCCGCCGACAAAGATGCCGCCGCCGCGGTTGCCTGCCGAGTTGCTGGTGAAATTAGCTGGTGGCGACAGTAGTGGGGAGAGACTCAACCACGATTCCCCCTCCAGTTCCAGTCGCCGATTATTTGAGAAAGTCGTAGTGCCGAAAGATGCCGAGCCGCTACCGATCCCGCCAGGTAAGGCGAACGCAAAGATGTAGAGGTCCGCGCCGCCGCCGCCAATCCCTGCTGCTGTATTACGGCTTAAAGTTGACCCAGTGACCGTCAGGATGCCGGTCGCCGCCCGTGTGGGCTGGCGCTGACGGGGTAAAGTTGACTCCACCGCCGCTAGTGCCCGTTTGATTCGCATTGGTGAGCGAAGCCCGGTCCGTGTAAAGGCCCGGCGCACTCGACCCGCCAAAAGTGCTGTTCGTGATGGTGAGGTTACCTCCCGTGATTTGGATTGCTCCCCCTCCGAGGCCGGGCTGCCGACGGTTACCAATTATTGACGAAGGTGACATTGGTCAAGGTCAGGGACATTACCCTTCTCGCCCCCGATAATGCCGCCTCCTCCCAGGACTTGCGGGCCTCCACCCGACGCTCCGTCGCGTCCTCCGGTAAACGTGACTGCGCTGAAGTTGTAGATCAGGTTCTGCACGAAATTCTCGTTCATGCACATGATGCGATCGCCGTCATTGGCCGGCCCGGTCCCGGTCTGACGAATGATCGTGGTCGCCGCACCAGCGCCGATGATCGACATCGTTTGATTGGCGCTAAGATCTCCCGTCGTGTTGTCTGAACAACCGTTAACGCTGGCGCCGTTGATCGACAAGATGTAAGTGTTTGCGGGGAGGCTGATCGTGGTGTTGTTGTTGGCAGGATTGTTGGCAAATTGGAGTGCACCACGCAAACTACAGTCATTCCCAGCCGCTGTACATGCGGAGGCAGCGGTCAGGTTGGCACCGGAAGGATCGTCCGTGCGGTCAACTGTAATCGTGGTGTTGGCAGCGTTTTCAACGATAGTAATCGCTTCACCGGTTCCCGAGCTCAGGACAACTACGTCGCGTGCACCGTTAAGCTTTCTTGGGAGCGGCAATGCTGCCACAGGGGCGCTTTCAACATCCAAACTCGCTTTCATTACATCTTCAGCAACTGAGCCTTTCGTGATCGGCTTCTCACCAGGGGCAATCTGGCGCATGATCCCAATCTTGCGCTGACTGCCGTCCACCAACATCAGGTCTTCTGTTTCCCGATAAGAAAGATTAGTTTTTAGTAATGGTTTTTGAGATGCGGTGGCGGCTCCAAAACTGCTGGCCGTAAAAGTGCTGCTGGCTTCACTCCAACCGCCAGCATTCGCTGATCTCCAACTCTGAACCGTCTCTACATCCCGAACGGTACCTTTGAGCTGTAACTTGCCCCTGTTTCTCTCTGCCGCTTCCGCTTCGGTAAACGGCCGCGCGTCAAGTTGCTCATCACTGACCACGTGCACCGCCCCGTCAGTAGTCAGCGCGGCAATCTCGCTCAGTCCTTTTCGGTCCCATTGAAAGGCCCCAATTGCCAAACCGCTAATTCCTGGTCCAACGTTAATGCGCTCGAGTCGCGATGCCGCGTCAACTTTTTCTTTGCGTCCCCATCCGTGCACCACGAGTATTTCGCTCCCGCCGGCCACAGCCACATCCATGAAGGGATCTTCGTCTAAGCCACCAAACTCAACAGCTGTCGCCTCCGCGTTCAACTGGTACTGCACTAAAGGTTCGGACAAACTACTGGTAGCGCCATCGAAGATCAGCAAGGTCTGGCCGTCTGGACCACTCACACCCACAGCTACATCAGTGATGCCGTCAGCAGCGCGGAATTCGCCGGCCGCCAAAGTTGTCACCGCACCCGGCAAAGTAACTTGCCTGGGCACACCAAGCCCCCCAGCTGCCATCTCCGGTCAGCAGGTATAACCCGCCACCTTTAACAGCAACCAGCACATCGTTCACAGAGTCGCTGGAAAAGTTTCCCGTCACCAGGAAATCAACTGGAACAGGTACGGCATAAACGTCCGCGATCGGTAACAAAGACGGCAGGGTTGTATCCCTGTTGCATGCGTACAAAAACAGAGTCGTCCGCAGGAGCAAAAGCGTCTGGATTCCCGCTCTGGACCGTAATAAGTCCAGTCCCGTTCAAGGCATAGCCAGCCACCACATCCGGAGTCCCGTTATGATCGAAGTCCGCCGAAGCCAACGCTCGCGGTTGCGCGGCGCCGGTGCGCAAAGCACTTCCGCCAACGCGCTATCCCCACGGTAATCGATACCCATCTTCCGACCGTCCTGCAGATTCAGGTAAGGCTTACCGCGACCCGCCGCGTGGATCATAACTGCCGACTCTGACTTCGCTGGTTCAGCTGGCTGAACTTGATTCGACCCGTTTGGATAAGGCTAAGCGGTACTACAGCAATCACTAATGTGAGTAGCAGTAACTTGATAGCTGTTTTTGAACTAATTTGCAGAGAACGGGCTTGGGTGGAAGAAGGGTTCTTTAGGGGGCCCATTGGTAAATCTCCTCGACCGATTGCAGTTGTTTTCCGGAACTACGGAAAAATCATATTGGGACGGATGAGCGGGTGTAAGCACTAGAGGATTAACCCCGCAGGAACGATTTTCGCGAGCTACTGTACGTTGGGTTTAAGCCTTGGGTCAAATGATATTTCCTCGCTAAAACCATGACCCTGGGCGGCTGACGGGGAGACAAGATTTCAGCACCTTATCAGGGAAATATTCTCTCATTTAGTTAGACACAGAAACGGGGCGCGGTGGCTATTCCCGCGCCCCATGAACAGCTTCAAGGCAACCACCGAAACGGCGACTTAGTTTCCGCAATCAGGTACCGCGTCATTGGTAATTGTCCAGGTTGAATCGCTCTCACATGACACCACTGCCGAGAAGAAGCAGCCCTCATGATCTTCGGCAATTACTTTGACATTTCCACTGCAATTTGCATTGACGGTGACTGAGCCTCCGCCTGGCAGCAATTACGGAACTGCCAAGTTGGTCTGGCCCCCAGTTGGTTTGGTCTGGCGACAGGTAGACCGCACGTATCTCGCGGTCGGAATTGTTCACTATCGTGATTGCCGCTGAGGGTGCCGACGCGCTGGAAAGCAGCGAGCTGCTGCCGAAGATTCCAACGAGGCGATGAAGAGTGCGAACGCCTTTGTTCCAGTTAACGATTTCCGCATTTCAGTCACCTTTCGAGAGTGAGAAACGTTTTTCCTCTGTTGGGATCAATCTACGGACAGACGCTGTTGACCGTATACCCAGCAGCCGCTCCATCGTCGACGGCGCCGCCACCATTTTGATTGATCGGCACGGAAACTTTTGCAGTTGCCGTCGTGAAGTTGCCCGACGAGTCAGTTACCTTGAATGTGATGGTGTAAACGCGACCATTCAAGTTGTTGTCGCGTTCACGACGCAGACTTACTGACTTGCAGTTAGCGGCGATGACAATATCGTTCAAGGTATTTCCATCGGCGCCTACGCTGTTTTCTGGTTCGTCACTACTGACGCTTACGATTACTACATCGTTCACATCAAGCTCCGGATCACAGTCAGACGAAGCGCTGGCGACAAAGTCGGTAACGTTGAAAGTCTGATATTGGTGGTTGGGTGGCCACACACTGGCAGTGGTAGTGCTAAACGTAATGACCGGAGTTCCTCCCACTGTCAACGTTGCGCTCTGCACGGCACTCCCACAAGCTCCGGTTGTGGTTACCGTCACCGTGTGATTTCCAGCACTTAGCGAGCCCGTGGGAATCGTGATACTCGAGCTGTCTCCATTGAACGGGTTGCCGTCAAGCGTCCACGCGTAACTGAAAGGACCGGCACCCGACGCCGTTGTCGAGAAATGTGCGTCCTGTCCCTGACATTCGGCAACGTCAGCGGGATCACTCGTGGTTGTGGATGGCTGCACCGTCAAAGTCGCGGACTGGCTCGAAGTATTGCAGGTACTGGTCGCATCGACGGTGTAAGTATCGGCATCGGTGGCTACAGTATTGCTGATACTTAGAGTGCTTGTGTTGCTTCCGCTGGTAATCGTAACTCGCCCGCCAAGATCACCGCTGTTCAGAATAGTGACGCCCTTCTTCCACACAAACGTCGGGTCCTTGCCCGCTCGACGTGGTACTGAACGTCGCCGTTTGGCCCTCACAAACAATTTGATCTGCAGGATCGGTAGTGCTATCAGTAGCAATACTAATGGTAGCGGTGACAGTTTGGTTGTCGGCTGTGACATCAGCGCTGCCCGTGCCAATAGTCCCGCCCGGCAGTGTATGTCGCGGTGGCCACACCATTCACGAAGTTGTGTTCCGCCGGAAAGTGATCCGAGCATCGCGTTGCTGAAGATCGCGGGGAATTCTGGTAGACCATTAAGTTCGGTGGTCAAAGGCGCGCCGGCATTTCTTTGCTTGATATCAGCGGTTAATGTTGACGTTCCGCCCGTGCAGATCTCGTTCGGACTGGCAATCATCCTGAGTTGCAGGTGGGTCGATGGGGCACACCGAGCCGCCCGGATTGCGAAAATCATTCGCAGATGGTCCGGTGTTTATCCCCCACCAGTTATCATTGGCGGTAAAACTGGTTGATACGTAGAACAGAGTAAGCCCATTCAAAGGATTCGGAACGCTGTTACCAACCAGCCGGGAGTAGCTAACAGACGCGCTGCCGCTCGAATAGATTGCGCCGCCAGAGACGCCCGCGGTGTTGGCCGACAGAGAACTGGTCGTGAGAGTAAGTGGTCCACTCTCCACCACGATCGCGCCGCCGCGGCCATTGGGAGCAGTATTCCCTGAAAACGTTGAGCTGTTGATGTTGTATGCGCCGGTCGAGCCGTTGAAGTTGAAGAGATCTGCTGCACCGCCGCCAGCGGCTCCTGAGTTGGCAGTATTACTGGAAAACGTCGAACCGCTTATCAAAAGGGTACCGGCCGAGGGGGTAACTGGTAAAACAGGAGCGCCGGCCGAGTAACCTAACCCGCCACCGCTTGCGCTGGTGGAGTTACCGGAAAACGTTGTGCCCGTCACCGTGAGACTCCCGCCTAGATGCGAGATGCCGCCGCCGCCAAGCGTTCCGGCGCCGGTGGCAGAATTGCCTGAAATCACGCAGTTCGTCACTGACATCGTATTGTTGATCGCGCCGGAGATGATGCCACCGCCTCCGACTCCGGTGGTCTCTCGTCCGCCCGTGAGTGTTACGCCAGAAATTGAAAAATTGAAGTTGCCGAGCAGGTCCGGATTTATTTCAAGAACGCGATCGTTCGGCTGAGTTTGTTGAATTATCGTCGTCGCGGCCCCAGCGCCGACGATAGATGTATTGTTGCCCCTGACGTCGAGATCGCCGATCGAGTTGTTGCCGGAAAAACCTTCGCCTGCGCCGCCAGGAATACTCAACTGATACGTTCCAGCAGGTACGTTAATCACAGTCCCTGGAACCAAATTCGCAAACGTTACAGCGCCCCGCAAACTGCAGTCATTTGGCGCCACCGTACACGTTGCAGCTAATGCATCATCGTCGGTACGATCTACATCGATCGCAATAAGTGGGGCAGGCGTGAGCATTCGTGTATTGCTCGCCGAGACCCGCTGCCGAAAGTTGGCACGTTCCTTTGCGCCCGGATTAGTCCCCCGGTCCGACGCCGCGCCAACCGAGCGTGACGACATTGCCAGTGAGGCGATTACGAGGACGCCGAAAACAATCAGACTGATAACCACCGCGGAATAGGTTGAAATGCGGCGCTGCCTATCAGAGTTGGTGGTCCGACGTTTAGCGTGAAGCATGTTCGGGGGCTCCTTGTTGAGTGCTCGGAAACTCGAATGTTCTGGGGCATAGGGCCTCGCCCCGGTATAACTTTCTTAGCGTCGCGCTTACGGTCGCTGCGGGAAGACGCCTTGCAGCGCAATGCAGAAATTCATAGCCAGGTAAGGCTGCATATTATTGTGCGGCAAACTCCCTCCGGTTGGCGCCAACGAATTAGGATTAACCGTGGCATTCGGAGGAGGCGGCTGATAAAGAGCGGCCTGTCCGCGACCCGCTGCCGACGTAGCCCAAACCGAAGCGACAGGCGTAATTGAATCGCCTGAGGTCGCGCTGGCGCGCCCAACGAAATGCGCGTGAACGGGAATCTCGGACACCAACAACGTAACCGTCTGAGACCCACCCGTCTCGCCAAGGTCGTGAAGCGATAGCCCCGGCCCCTGTCCTGGATGCATCGGGACGCTATCCTGCAAATCCGGGAGCGCGAAGGTACTCTTTCCGTCACCTCCATACGTCGTACCCAATATCGAGAACAGGGCAGTGTTCTGACTCAATGGCAGGAGCTGACCATTACAGAACGCCCAGCCGGAGGGCGGGAAGTTGAATGGAAATATTCTAATTTCAGCAACAAACGGATCAGGCGGCATTCTTTCACTCCTTCTTCTAGTTTGTACGTCGGGAAGAATCCCAGGAGGGCGATACAGAAATTGAGTACCAGGTAGGGCTGCATGTTGATATGCGGTTGGCTGCCACCCACATTACTTACTGCAGTCGGATGCATTGCCGCGTTTGGCGCGCTCGTGCTGTAGTGTGATTTGCCAGTGTTGGCCCAGTAATTCCCTGCTGGTGTACCTAGAGTCGCGTTCGTGTTGGCGTCGGCGGCGGCCATATTGGTAGACAGTGCATGCGTGTGCGTAGGTATTTCGTTGATGCTTAACGTATGCGCAATTTCGCCACCCGATTCTCCTAAATCCAGAGCTCCGCCGAAATGGGCTGGTACTCTGCCTCGCAAATTCGGCAGCGCAAAATTTACCTGGCCGTCGCCGCCATACGTCGTACCTAATAAAGCGAATAGCGCCTGGTTTTGATTGATAGGCATAAGCTGGCCATTGCATTGGGCCCAGCCTTTTGGCGCAAACCCAAAGCTAAAAATTCTGATTTCAGACAAGTACGGTTCAGACATGGCTGCGACTCCTGAATGTTTTTACGTTTAGGCCTCAGCGTTCCCCGAGCCGAACGGACGCCGGAACGTTAGGTCGCTGAAGGAAAGTTCCCAAACAGCGAAATTATGAAGTTGACGCACAAGTAAGGCATAAAGTTAGTGTGCGGCTGTGAGCCTCCTACGGCGTCGCTCAACATCGCCGGAGTTCCCATTTGCGAACCGTCAGACCCGGCCGTGCTGTATTGACTGAGATCCGATGGCGACGCGACAGCGTTTGCCGGGTTAGCGGCATTGGCTCCGCCGCCGGAGTGACACATTTGGGGATGAGAATGGATCGGTATCTGTTGAGTCGTAAGCGTAACCTCTTCCGCACCACCGGTCTCAGACAAAGTAAACGTACCACCGGCTCCTGTGCCCTGGTGAATGGGCACGCGGCCACGAAGATCCGGCAACGAAAATGTCGATTGGCCATCTCCGCCGTAGGTGGTTCCGATCAGATTAAACAGCGTCTCGTTTTCTGAAATAGGCAAGAGTTGACCTTCACAAAACATCCATCCAGCAGGTGCAAAATTTCCGGCAAAAATGCGAATTTCGCCTACGTACGGTGTACCCATAATGGATTTCTCCTCGGAATTCTAAGCGGCTTGGCAAAGGCATCTGGGCGAGCGCGTTTCGGGCGGATATCGAAACAATTCCCGCTAACGCTGGTTGGTAAAAAGCCGGCAACCGAACCGTCTCGACGGCTCGACTAGGTATGAGCGCGGGGACTTTATATGGAACGACAAAATAATGCAAGATTTTTTTCATGCTTAAGTGACAACGATTGCAAATTCGGTGATTTTTTGTTGCAAGTATGTAAAAGAAGACGTAGACTGCGTCCTCTTTTGCACTCGCAATCTTGGGAATACGGAGGAGGAATAAATGTCTACTTCGCGCAGAAATTTTTTGAAGCACGGTTCGATGGTGGCACTTGCCGCTGGGATTCCCCTCGGCATAGCTGCAAAGGTCAGTGCGGGAGTAATTAGCTCTTCTGCGCCGACAGATGAAGCTCTCAACAAAGCGGCGTTTGAGACCGCATTAAATACAAAGTTCCTCATCAACGCGAAGCGTTCGAAAGTATCGGTGAAGCTTATTGACGTTCGCGATCTCGGATCAAAGGCGGGCAGTAGAGAAGCTTTCTCCCTAATGTTCCGTAGCGATGATTTGGGGTCGCTGAAACAGAACACCTACGTGATGGAGCATGAACGCCTCGGCACCTTCTCTTTCCTGCTGGTGCCAATGAAGCGAGACAACAAAGATCGACCACGCTACGAAGCCGTCATCAATCGCCTTTACTAGTTAGGCAGTTCCTCAATCCGAAAACTCTGCTGCAACCGGCATCCACTCCATCAGCCAGTGCATGCCGTGCTGTGCCGTCTGCTGAAAGCCTAATTTCCCAAACAACTTGAGTGACGGGTTGAACGACTCGACGTAAATTCGTAATGGCAGTCGCTTCGTAGCTGCCTCGGTTATTAAGTCGGTAATCAGTCGTGTGCCCACGCCATTCCCCCGATATGGCGCCAGCAACGTTATGTCGATGATTCGGATTTCATCCCCCAGCCTCGCAACATAGAGCCTTCCCACCGGCGTTTCACCTTCGTAGATAATGTGGTGATCAGCATTGGCATATTTTAGCGAATAGTGATCCTGTTGCGCGTCGAACTGCATCCTGACAAATGCATGTCGTTGTTCGTCGGTCCATGGCACGAGCGACATCTCCTGGGCTCGCGTGGATGCATATATCTCTAACAGCAATGGTTGGTCTTCGGGTGTCGCTCGACGAAGTTTCAAGTCAGAGTGTTGATGTCGTGATTGCATCTTGAGGAATAAACGAAATAGGTGCCTACGATTGAAAGAACCGGTTGAACACCGCTTGGTATTGGTATCCTTCCTCTCTCATACCAATGGGTACGATGAACACCGGAAAATCACCCATGCTTGAATGTCGAAACTGATGAATAGCCTGCGACAGGGGGTGGTCTAACGGTCCTCGAAACACGAGCGAAAATTCTTCCTGTCTTTCGGTCGTCTTAAGGTTTGAGATTTCAATTAACACCAGTTGAATGTGCTCTCCATCACGATCAACCTGAAATTCGGTATTTAGATTTTTGGCAAAGTTTTCGTAGGTTAAAGCAGCGTCCATCAGTTCTCCCGATCGTCAATTTGGTTTGTTCATAATTAAAACCATAAACTCATTGAGCGGCGGACCGTAATGATACCCATACCGCAGAGGAATAAATCGCAACCCCGCAATATTGATTGCTTCCAACGTTGGTTGGAAGTTGGCCTTGAAGTCGGATTCGGTTATCGCCGCAAAAGGCAAGTTTTGATTGAACCGCGTCAGAATATGATTCAAACAAATTATATGCTGGTCGGTACCAGCTAACACAGGGACCGCTTCGTCAATCCGCAAAAATTCAATCAGCGGCAACAGCCGGCAACTGAAGCCGACCCTTTCCGCGCACGCTTTCACGTGTCCGAAGTGGATAGAAAATTCTTCGTGATTTAAATGAAGAATCTGAACGGGAAATCCGTCCACAAATCCGTATTCAGTTAGTATTGCTGTTCCGCCCGGTTGAAGATGATCCCAGGCTCTTTCAATGAATTCAAATACTCCCGAATTTATTTTGAACGACGCTGGGAGATCATGGAGCGGCAATCCATATTTCTCCAAATAGATCGCACCCTCACCGTCCCACACTTCATCACCAGGTGCGCCATGCTTTTGGACCGGTGTAACAGGAAAGTCGGCAATTACTTCGTTTGCAATGATCAGATCAAACTTGCGTCCCGGTATTGAAAACGAAACTGCGTCCTGGATGAAGTGTTCTACCTCAAGACCTTCTGCCGCCAACAACTTCTTTTGATTTGCAGCCAACTCCGGAGACAACTCAAGTAAGTGATAATTCAATTTCCATGCTGGGTGCGCGCTCGCATGCTTGATAAACGAGCATGCAAAAGTACCAGTACCACCCCCGACTTCAAGAACATTCAAGCCGCCCGCAGCCCGCTCACCTACTACGTCCGCCGCTAATGCCTTCGCGCCAAACTGAGCGCCATATGAGAGCCCGCCCAGGACTTGTGAAGGAAAGCGCAGTGAGTGATTTACTGTGGGCTCGATCACATCAAATTCCCAGTCGGCGTCTTGAATGCCTTGCTGGTGAAATTCAGAAATTGATGAAACATTGCTTGTCGCAGATGATTTCCATTTCGCCGAGTGATAGAGATTGCGCGGAACTGTGTTGAACGGTTGAATTGGATTGTCCAGATCCGCCGCTTGCGGCGTAAGCTTGATCAGTTGTCGATCGGGAGCGGAGAGAAACTCAACAATTCCTTTCCCTTCATCAACCGGAACATCAAAGCGTTCGAACAGTTGTCTTAATGTGTTACTGCCATCGGCGCCCACTAGAATTTCGGCAGCAATCGAGGTCAACGGTTCTTCGATCACGTTCCCCAATTCTCCGCGTGTTGGCGAACAGATTCTTTTCAGCATGGACATACGCACAGCTACTGAATCTCCGCTTGCTGTTTGATAAGTCACCGCGGGGTTTTGAATGGGGCGAACCGGGTAGTAATCGAGAAACGGATCGAACGGTTTGTTGCCCTCAGCCACGAGAAATTCGCTATCAATCAACTCCAATACGGCGCGCCCAACTTCCTGCATGTTCAGCAATTGTTCACGCTCGACCGATATCTTGGTTCCCGACCGAGCCGCCGATAGCAGATTGCGCAGGTTGGGTGCCGGTTCGAATACTTTGCCGGTAAGTTGGTGGAATACGGCGTACCGGATGTTTTCAGGATCCAAATGGCTTTCGAGTGGGTGAACGTAAGGGCTAAGGAGATAAGCTGGCATTAATTCATGACGTTTCGAGTGCGAAAAGAGTTTAAAGGAGCGGTAGTGCTCATTCCGGTAGGCAGCAACTCCATTTTTAAGTAAGTGCCGTCATCTTCAACTAAACAAAACCCAAGCCTCTCATAAAATCGCACGGCGTCGCCGAACTTAAAAACTTGCAGGCGGACAGGTAACTGCCTTTCGCGTCCTTCCTCCACTAATCGTTCGACGATCAATGTGCCGATGCCTCGGTTACGAAACTCCGGCAGCAGGGAGATATCTACTAAACGTAACTCGTCGCTTTTGCGGTCGATGATGGTACGCCCGATTGGCACATTACCGGCCAGAATAATCGTGTTCTCCGCTTTGGGATAGCTACGCGACAGAATGGAGAACTGCATTGAAACGAACACGCGTTTTTGATCTTCATCAAAGAGGGCCAGCTCTTGCTGGCGCGTGCTGGCGAATAATTCCTGGAGGAAGGGATCATCACCCGCGATCGCTGCGCGCGAACCCAGATTTCTTAAGTGCAAATCCGAACCATCGGTCATGCGTTCTTTCATTTAAAAAAGTTTCGTACTCTTGTCTTAACCAATCGTGTTAGATTCGTATTGAGCTTATCGACGGCCTTCCCAAACCGTCAAGAACGCTTTCACTCTCTAATTGAGAGAGTACACGCCATCGAGCAGGAATACTTTCCAGATTCCCTTCATTGGTTTTAACCTGACGGAGACAAATCGTGACATTATCCCGACGCAAATTTCTTAAAGCCGGCATTCTTACGTCAATAGTTGCCGGAACAACGACAAACCTGACGGCGCCGGCCGTGGGGCGGCCACGTGCCGGCAGGCCAGATTCACTCAGCGTTGCCTCTTCGCTCGACTACTACAATAAGGCAACGTTCCAGTCGTACATAAATTCCGAGTTCCGCATTTATTCCAACGGGCGTAGCGAAACGTGGGTGCGTTTAGTGCTCGTCGAGGACTTTCCCGCTTCGGAGGCAACAGCTCCAGACGAGTGTTTCAGGCTGCTGTTCTCGGCAGCTGCTGAAACTTCGTTGCCGCAGGGAACTTACTATGTCGACCACGCTGCCCTGGGGACCTTCCCGCTATTTGTCGTGCCACATGACGTCGATGGGCAGAGACAATACGAGGCGGTCTTTAATCGTCGATTCTCTGAAGATGTGCGACCAAAGGCTGCGCCCAACCCCGCGGCCAAAGGTCCTGCTAAGAAGCGGTGAGCGGATTCCTTGCGCAGTCAGTGGAAACTATTTGAGGGCACGGTATGCCCGTGCCTTAACCTTTGTCCACTCTGCCGACTAGCGACGTTGGTCTTGTAACGGAACCTTTACGACCGGTTGACTGCTATCCGCTGAAGGCGCTCGATGTCCTCAACATCGTAGGGACGCAATCTCATCTGCTTACCACGAATCAACTTCGACAGGGAAGCAACTCGGGCTACTGTGTTTCCTACCGGCATCTCTATTGAATCAGGCCATAACTCGTCGAAGGAAACGAGCGCCCTTACTACCAGATCGACCTCTCGACCGGATGCGTCAAACATACGCAGCACCGTTACCATATTCAGCGGCAACGGTATGCTCGCAACAAACCCTCTCATCATCAACGCCTGCATCGTAAGGTTCGCATCGTGAGGATTTGAGGAAACGGCAATGTCGAGGTCAGGCACTGAACGGTGGTAGCCATGCAGCACGACCGCGACTCCGCCCACGACGACATAAGGAGCGCCGGCCCGTTTCAGCTCTTCGAATACATCACAGAAATCCTCAGGACTTGCCAACGTTTTGTATCCTCCAGGCTGCAAGTAGAGTTACGATTTGTCCTTCAGGTGTTCTTTAAGTTCGAGATTTCGAATTAAACGGTGCAGGTAGTTTGGATGAACGCCGAGTATCTTGGCAGCTTCAGTGTAATTGCCCTTTCGCATTGCCGCATCGCGTCCAGGATTATTTGCTTTCTTTGTTTGCGCCAATGCTTCGTGATATCCCGTGGCGGACTCACGCACAGACTCGCTCCGACTCCAAAACCGACTCAGGCAAATCTTCCGGCAAAATTCGTTCAGTGGTTCCCAACACCACCGCCCGCTCAATCGCGTTTTCGAGCTCTCGCACGTTGCCGGGCCAATCGTAATCAGTCAGTCGCCGCTGGGCCTCAGCCGAAATTCCCGTCACTCTTCGCTTACATTTTTCACCATACTTGCCCGCGAAATAACTTGCGAGGAGTGGAATATCTTCCTGGCGCTCGCGGAGCGGCGGCATTTCAACGCTAACCACGTTGAGCCGGTAATAAAGATCTTGCCGGAATGTTCCCTCGGCTAACCGCCTTCTCGAGATCCTTATTCGTCGCCGTGATCAGACGGATGTCGACCTTTATCGGCGCGTCCCGCCCACGCGTTCAAACTCACGCTCCTGTAACACCCGCAGCAGTTTTACCTGCAACGGCGGGCGAAAGCTCGCCAATCTCATCCAGAAACACAGTCCCGCCGTCGGCAACTTCCAATCGTCCCTTCTTTTGCACCAGAGCGCCGGTGAACGAGCCACGCTCATGACCGAACAACTCGCTCTCAAGAAGTGCTTCGGCGAGTGCGGCGCAATTCACTGCCATGAAAGGTTTGTCCGCGCGCTTGCTGTTTCGATGGATCGCCCGCGCTACCAGCTCCTTGCCGGTACCGCTTTCTCCGGAAATCAAAACGGTGGAATCGGTGGGAGCAACTTTTGAGATGAATTGCAGGACGTCGCGAATAGGAGCGCTTTCTCCAACGAGATTGTGCTCAATATCAAAGTCGGCGACCAACCGTCGATTCTCGCTAACCAACCACTCGATATGCCGCGCATTTTCCAAGGCGACTGCTGTAATAGCTGAAATTGCCGACACCAGCTGCAAATGATCGGTGTCAAAAAACGTGTCGGGTTCCCTGGTATCGAGATAGATCACACCCAGCGTTCGCTCCAGCATGATCAGTGGCACGCACAGAATCGAATTGGGTCGATCCGCAATCAAACTCTCTGAATTCAGACCGGCCGCCGGCGGTTGGTTGTTGATCAGTAAAGCCTCAGCCCTGGTGCAAGACGGTTCTGGTAATCGTTCGGCTGACTTTGATTGATTCGTCTGGTCCACGTTTTCGATCGAGGCCGAACACAGAGATAAATTGTGCTTCCTCACCCGGGGCGGAATAGTTTCGGACAGGAAAATCGCGCCTCTCTCCGCGGGAACAACTTCTAATAGCAGCTCGAGCAGCGTCTTCTGAAGTTCTTCAACTCCCCGGATCGCATTGATGGTCGTGCTGACTTTCATCAACGCGCTTAAGTCGCGCGCCATTAAGTAGAGGGCGTCATTAAACCGAACCTGCAGAGTAGATCCACTGAGGATCTTGCCGTCATCCATCTGCGCGTCGCTCGACCGGGGTTGCAGATCTCCCTCGTGCATTAGAAAGAGAAATTGAGAATCACCGATGCGCACGCGGTCGCCGTGTTGCAGCTTTCGTCGCTTTACGGGCACGTCGTTGATGAACGTGCCGTTGAGACTGTCGAGATCCAGTATTACAAACTCGTCTTGCTCCTTATCGATCCGAGAATGGCGACGGGAGACGGAGGCGTCCGCGATGCAAAGAGTGGCGGCAGTTTCTCGTCCGATAACGACAGGCAAATCTTCGATGGCGAAAACGCTACCTTTAAGTCGTCCGGAGATGGCAGTCAGTCGCGGGTTCATTAGGTATGCGCGCGTGAGCTTTGGAGTTTGAAGCGCGCCCAAGTTTACGCGGACATATCGTAGTGGGCAATAGTCGCCTTCACAATTTGGCTGTCTTCTATCTGGAAAGATAATCCAGCTATCCGAACAGATAGGTAAAACCGGCAAGTGGTAGACCTCCGCTGCTAAACGTTGCCGTTGCCCAAGTGCGCGTATTTGCTTGTCTGATATTGATCTTTAACACCAGGGGACGCAGACCGAACACGGATGCAAAAAACGCGGCATGAAAGTGGCAATACAGCGAAGCGGCTCGCAGCACAGGTTAATTGAAAAGAACGAACATTACAGATAAGAGGCGATCAACGTGATCGCCGGCTTATTACAAAGTTTTGAGGTCGAGTCGCTTCGACCGATGCCCGAAAGGCAAGAGGAGAGAAAATGAAAAAAGAAGTTATCAAAGGAATCACGATGGTGACGATGATTGTTGTCATCGCATTTGCAATGGCCGTCGTTTCAGCAAACGCCCAGTCGGCCCAAGATCGTGGTTTCGAACGTTCCGTTTGAATTCGTTGTCGGCGACAAAGCTTTGCCGGCCGGTGAATACCGTATCAGCAGCACGTTCGGGAAAGCGCTGACGATCCAGAGCGCGGACGCGAATGGCTCGGCGACGCGCCTGACAATCGAGATTCAACCCAGGAAAAATCAGCAGCACGCACGCCTGGTATTCCATCGATACGGCGAGCGCTACTTCCTGGCTGAAGTTTGGAGTGGCTGCGGACAACATGGGCCGGCAGCTTTTGAAATCGCGACAGGAACGCGCGATCGAGCGTGAGAACTCCAGCCTGGCTTCGAAGACAGAACAGGCCGAAAGTGGATACGCGATAGTGGAAGTGGCTGCGGTGCTTCGTTAGATAGCAACTCCCCGCACAACGGCCGGTGAGCGCCCGTTCATCGCCGATTGTAGAAACCAGAACGGCAACCCAACGCCCCCGGGTTGCCGTTTTGGTTTTTAAGAAGTCTAATGTCCAATGTCCAAGTGTCCGGTTAATTGAGGCGATTCGTTTCCTTAGAGTTACCCATCACGATTCAAATTATCAAAGACAGACATCGGACATTGGACATTGGACATTGGACTGTCTTTAGGACATTGGACTTTCCTACAGCACGATCTTCCAGTTGTTTGTAGGTTCGGTGGGAATGGTTTTGTTTCGTTCGACCCAGTCGATGATTAACTCGCGAATCTCTTCGCCTGATCGATAGACCACCGGCGCGTTTTTGTACATCGTGTATCCGCCTCCACCGTTGACCCGATAGTTGTTTGTAGCCAGGCGAAGTTTTTGAGTCGGAGCGAGAGGCTTGCCTTGAATCTGGAGTTTTTCGATCCGCTGGCCAATCGGTTTGCGGAGATGGATCTCGTAAGTGACACCTTCGGCAAGATCGAAATTGTACGCTGGGATCTTCTCGTCAATCAGTTCAGCTAAGGTCTTCCCCGGTTCGTAAGGGCGGAAATATTTAGCGGAATGCTCAAGAGCGTCCTTTAATTTGCTGGCCCGTGACTTCCAAAACCACCAGCGTGTTTTCGTAGACGTAAAGACCGGCAATCTCGCGCACCGTTACCTGGCCCTTCGGTATTCGCGCCTGCAGATTGAAGACCGCAGCCATCGAGACATCGGCTTTTCCTACGTCCATTTGCACTCGCTGAATCAAATCCAGAATTGCGCTGTCGGTGAAGCGAGCGTCAGTTGCTGTCAGCTCCGCCGCCGATTCACCGATGGGAAGCGACAGCCATGCCTGCGTTTCCTTGTGATAAGGATCGGCAAGTTTCACGATTTCCGCGTCAGCTTCAACCTTGTCGTCGACCGGAATCGTGCGCGCCGAGCGTGCGCTAACTTGCCACTTGTTGCCAACCTTGTCCAGATACAGATCCGCGCGCGCGAGGTGACGTCCCCAGTGGTTCGCCTGTGTCAGCATTACGCCGTTGACGAACAGCGAAGGCACGTCTCGATGCGTGTGGCCCATGAAGATTACGTCGATCCCGGGCACCTGTCTGCGCGATCGTCACTGCCTGGTTTTCATTTAACACCGAACCGGGATTCATCTGACCGGTGCGCAGATCCTCTTCAACTCCCATGTGCATGGCGATCAATAACCACATCGGCGCGCTCCTTTTCTCGCAGCACGGGCACCCATTTTTTCGCTTCCAGTAACGGTTCGTGAAATTCAAGCCCGACATAGTTTGGTGGATTTTCCCAGGTTGGAACTCCAGGCGTTGTGAGCCCCAGGATTCCCACGCGCACTCCCGCAACTTCTTTAATGATGTAAGGTTTGTAGTGCGTATTGTTTGTTCCCTGGTCGTAAGTGTTTGCAGACAACCACGGGAAGTTAGCTTCACTTCTTGCCTTCTCCAGCACCTTCAAGCCAAAGTTGTATTCATGATTACCGACCGCCATCGCGTCATAATTAAGCGCGCTCATGGTCAACATCATCGGGTCGGGCGGTGTGTTGTTTTTCTTGTTGTGGTAATAAGCGAGCGGTGTTCCCTGAATCGTGTCACCCGAATCGACCAGCACAACATTCGGATTGTCTTTGCGAACTTGTTTGATCAGCGTCGCAACTTTCGCCAACCCGCGGTTGTCCGGTTTGTCTGTGTAGTAATCGATCGGGAGAATGTTGCCGTGAAGATCAGTCGTGCCCAGAACCACAATGTGAACGCGCTGAGTGGTAGTTTGTCCTGCCAGCGGCCACACGAATAGAGAAGCCAGCAGTATGAGTAGCAAAGTTAGGGTTAATCTTTTCATGACCCTGGTTCCCGTCAGTATTTATTGCTCGAGATCTATTATTCCACCTGGTTCGTAAAAACTTCGAGCCGCCGTAATTCCCTGAACTTTCACTTCGTGAATCAAACGGAAGTTCGCGCGCACGAATTCGATCTTTTCGCGGTTCTCAAAATAAGTTCGGCCGCGTTGAATAATCACGTAACCGGGTCCTGAGATCTGCGCGACATCGAAGTCCGGCGCCGAAATGGCTTTTGAGTTCAGGTCCGTCCTGCCAAACTTCTCAAGATAGTAACGCGTAGCTGCCGGCGTTTCATGTGCGATGAGTGCGCCTGGCGGCGCGGTGTCACAAACAAACTTGATCGCTTCGCGCAAGCCATCATCGTAAAACTCATCGTGCGGAAAAAAATATCCTATGTGGTTGGCTCCAAGAGCATTCGTGTAAAGTCCGAAATGCGGCGCTGAGGAACAGGCAGACCACGCCGGCAATCCCAGAAACACCGCCAGGACCACCGCGACGACAAAGACTCTAGCCTGGCTCGCACTGACGCGCGCGCCGATAAATCGGATTAGTTCAATTACGCCAATCGCGGAAAACATGTATACAAACGGCATCAGCGACAGCGTGTATCGCAGCCATTTCGCGCCGGCCAGCGAGTATGGAACTATCCAGAAAAAGAACATGAAAAGCACGAACACGTGCCCCGGGTGGCGCCGGCGCTTGATGGAAATTACAAGGCCCAGCAGGAACGCGGCCAGCACCAGAAGCGGAATCTTGATCGCCATGAACAAAAGATAGAAATAGATCGGCGTCCCCCAGAACGGCGAGCTCGACATCTTGTTCTGATAAAGATGATCGGCGAACAGATAGCCTGAATGGACCAGCAGCTTCTCGCCCATGTAAGCGCTCAGGTATTCCCAAACCTGCGGCAACAACACTGCGGGGTTAGCAATTAGAAACGCTGCCGCCATTGCAATATAAAAAATCAGTGAGGTCCTACCGCTTGGCTCTCCGGGTCCGCGGTTACGGACGCGCACGTAGTGATGGTAGAGAGAATTCAAACCGAAATAATGTGGGAAGTATTTCGAAGCCATCATCAACCCGAAGGAGGCTCCGGACAAGACGTAGTAGCGATTCCGAACCCGGGTTTGACGAGCGTCAGTTTGCTTCGCTCGTAAATAAAAATAAAACGCGAACAACATAAAGAAGACGAGCAACGTGTCTTCTTTGCCAATTCGATTGAGAGAGATCGCGTTTACACCAACGCTCCAAAAGCCGGCCGCCAGCAGACCTGTCCATCGATCAAAGAAAGCGGTCGTTAGCAGAAACAGGGGAATAACTGTGAGGGCGCCGAAGATGGCGTTCGGCAATCTAAACACAACCTCATCGCTGAATCCTCTGTCGCCTTTCAACGCCGTCGCAATTTTGACGGACGCGAACATCAAGGCCTTCATGAGCATTGGGTGCTCAGCGTTTGCGGTGATGTCACTCCGTCCATAAGCCCGGATCGCGTCAACTTTATTGACTTCATCTTCGGCAAACCCGATGGCGCCCAACTGGACTACACGGAATGCCAGCCCCGTTAAGATCAGAAGAGCCAGCGCCACGATTACGCGTCGATCGAAACGAAGGTCTGCACCTTGCGAATACCTAAAGAAGGGATCAGATTCAGAGTTTTCCGGCAAGATTATGCGGGCCTCATAAAAAGACTGTCTTGAAAATTATGATGCGACCATGTTAGCCCGAAACTGTCACGGTCGGTTAGCAAACAGCAAACAGTAAACAGCAGACAGCAGACCGCATGGGGATATTAGAAAATTAGCTTCCCGGCGAACTGCGGCGAAGCTCCTGACGACCTGCTTCTACTGTTTACTGTTTACTGACTACTCATTACTATTCTCCACATGGATAACCTCGTGGCGTCAAATATTCGTCAGCGACCTGTCCGCACACTGGTAAGCGTTGCAGGTGTCGCGCTGGGCGTTTGCCTGGTCATGCTTTTTACGGGTCTTGCTCGAGGCATGTCTAACGATATGCAACGACGCAACTCAAACGTGCGCGCTGAGATTATTTTTACCAGGCCAGGTTCAATGCAGTTGACATCTTCTACAACCAACCTCAGCACCAAGTATGTAGATCTTTTGAAGGAGATAGAGGGTGTTGAGGATGCACTTCCGGTGGTCGTGGAAATCCTGCAGGGCAATAGAGGCTTTGGCCTGGAGCGAATCGAGGGCGTTGAGTGGGACAAGTTTGCGAGGTTGAATGACATCCGCATCACCTCCGGTCGCGCGCCCCAGGCGCTGGACGAAGTTGTAATTGACGAAACGAAAGCTCGAAACAACAACCTCGGGGTTGGCAGTGTAATGAACCTTATCGGCGATACGCCCTACAAGGTTGTCGGGATTTATTCACCGGAATCCAGTGCCCGCGTGAAGATGTCGTTGGAAGCCCTGCAGGAAATTCTCGGAGTACCGGGGAAGGCTACGTACATCATGGTCAAGGTGCGCGAAGGCTACGACAAGAACGCAGTCGCGCAACGCATCAACGAACAATTGCCGGGCAACAAAGTCCAATTCACGGAAGAAATCTTCATGAGCATCGAAAAAAGTGTTCCGTACCTGGGAATCTTTTTACGCGTGCTGGTTGGATTGGCCGCGGTGGTGAGTGGTTTGGTGGTGATGTTGGCGATGTACACCACCATTACCGAGCGCACGCGCGAAATAGGGATCCTTAAAGCGCTCGGTGCGCCGCGACGTTATATCGTGTTCATTATCGAGTCGGAAGCATTGTTAATAAGCGTGGTGGGGCTCGTGGCGGGCTTTGTCATATCGCTGATCGCCGGCTACTTAATTCACCGCATGTACGGTTTGATATTCGAGTTTAGTTGGGGCTGGGCGCTGACGGCGGCGTCCATCGGCATTCTCGGCGGAGCACTGGGCGCGTTGTATCCGGCGCTGCGTGCGTCAAACCTTGATGCGGTTACCGCGCTGGCATATGAGTGACAATATCAAACAGTCGGTTTCAAACAGCCGCTTCCTCGATAGCCTCTTCTTCTTCGCTTAACACTGCCGCAGGCGACAGGCCTCTCTGAATCATCAGTCCCACGCCGACTGCGGTCCAGAAAATGTCGCGCGACTTGCGGACGATTGCCAGCGTTATCCCTACCGCAGTCGTCAATCCCAGGACCTTGGCGACTGCTCCGCTACCACCTTCATCTACGCCGAGTCTAAAAGGGATAAACTTGAAGACCACGTTGATCACGCGGTTCACAGATTCCAGGATAAACGCAGCCAGCAGTGTAGGCGCAACGTCGCTGATGAAGGACAACGTGGTGTATATCTCCGCCACACCGGCCAAGTGAAAACAGACCTCAAGGCCAAAAATTGGTAAAAAGAGACGACGGTTTCTCACATAAAAACCGTAAATACGGTCTTCCATCTGTTGCGCCTTAGAGACGGATTTTTCAGCCCAGCTCCGTGCAATGCCGCGCCTCTTCATGAGTGACATGGCTCCGCTCAGGAATCTCCACTGCTTGTAAAGAACAAGATAGCCCAACGGTAAAAGTGACGCTGTTACCACTAACGCTCCGAAGCTCGCGTAGCGAAGTGGGCCAGGTAACGGGAAACTCAGTAGCAGCGCCAGGGTTCCTGAAAAGATCAGCAGCACAACTGACAAACTGTAGAAGATGTTTTCGAGAGCAATCGCGGACAGCCCAACCATGAGCGGAACGTGCCGCCGCGCGAATACAGCCTTGGAAGGTTCGGAAACAGCCATGCTGACAAACGGAACAATGTTGCCTAGCGCGTCGCCCATCAGTCTCGAGGCAAGGGCGTGTCGAAAACGAAGGCGATGAGGCTGCTCAACGCACTTGGTCCATGCGAACGCTCGCACCGCGTGGCGTATCAGCGAGATGGCGATGATGAGCAAGAATCCAGCTCCAAGCCGCTGTATTCCCTCCATAATTCTGCCGACGCCGGCATTCCTCACGAAGTAAGCGAACAACAACAGCCCGAGCACTGCGAAGAGTATTCCCAGCGGTGCAAGTTTCCTGTTCCTGCCTCTTGAGCGTTTGGTTTCGTTTGCCAACTCAGTCAACTTTTCGAACTGTTTGATGGTGAAAGGCAACGGTAACACAGGGCGGCGAGATTGTTACAAGACCAACATAAACCGATCCACTAAACCACACGAAGGATGACGAAGCCGAATTCTTCGTGAACTTCGTATATTTCTTCTTCGTGAAATTTAGTGTATTTCGTGAATCGATTGGTTTTGCAGAACCGCTCGCATAGCGAGCGGATGTCAGCACTCCAGCTGGAATAACGGTCGGACAGAATCTGCAGAAGTTGAAACTTGCATCCGCTCGCTACCGCGAGCGGTTCTGCAGCAACTAACGACACAATGGCCCTGCGCCCCACAGTCTTTGCCTTTTTACTTTTGCGTTGATTATGATGCAGGAGTAAACAACACATCCGTCCACTGCCAGGTACAAGATGAGTCAATCTCAAACAGCTATTGAAGAGTCTGCCGGTCGTCCATTAACCGTAATCTCTGAAGAAGAGCAGATGTTTCGCAGCAGTGTGCGCGAGTTTGCTGAGGGTGAGATCCGTCCGCGGGTTGAGGAGATGGATGAAAAGGGAAAACTCGATCCCGCGATTATCAAACAATGTTTCGACCTGGGGCTGATGGGTATCGAAACCCCAGAGGAATTTGGCGGCGCCGGATCGTCTTTCTTCACTGCGATTCTTGCGGTGGAAGAACTATCTCGAGTCGACGCTTCAGTGGGCGTGTTTGTTGACGTTCAAAATACGCTGGTGAATAACGCGTTCATTCGCTGGGGCAACGGAGAGCAGCAGAGTAAATACCTTCCGCGACTGGCAGCTGAAAAAGTTGGAGCTTACGCGCTCAGCGAAGCCGGATCGGGCTCCGATGCGTTTGCCATGCAAACGCGTGCGGCGGACAAGGGCGACCACTACCTGCTCAATGGGCAGAAGCTTTGGATCACAAACGGAAACGAAGCGGACATTTTTGTGTTGTTCGCCAACGCGAATCCGGAGGCCGGCTACCGGGGCATCACTGCTTTCGTCGTGGAAAAAGGTTTTGAAGGTTTTGCGGTCGGGAAAAAAGAGAACAAGCTGGGGATCCGTGCTTCATCAACCACCGAATTGATCTTGACTGACTGCAAAGTTCCCAAAGAAAACGTCCTGGGCGAGGTTGGCAAGGGTTATAAAGTTTCGATTGAAACGCTAAATGAGGGCCGCATCGGCATTGGCGCCCAGATGATCGGAATCGCACGCGGCGCATTGGATGCGGCGTTAGCCTACACCGGCGAGCGGCAACAGTTTGGTAAGCCCATCAATCAGTTTCAGGGTGTTCAGTTCCAATTGGCCGAGATGGCCACGCAGCTCGAAGCAGCGCGATTGATGGTCTACAACGCAGCGCGCATGAAGGATGCGGGAATGAATTTCGTCAAAGAAGCGGCGATGGCGAAGCTCTACTCTTCGCGTGCTGCAGAGCGCATTAGCTCCTTGGCGATTGAGCTTTATGGCGGCTACGGATACGTTAAGGATTACCCGGTTGAAAAGTACTGGCGCGATTCCAAGATTGGCGCGATTTACGAAGGCACGTCAAACATGCAGCTCCAAACAATCGCGAAGTTGCTGATTAAGTAAACAGCAGACAGCAAACAGCAAACGGCCGGAGCAACTCAACTACCGTGTAAGCCCGAAAGAAAGTTCGGACCAGAAAGCTTCTACTCTTTGAAATAACTCGTACGCGCCTGCTGTTTACTGTCTACTGTTTACTGACTACTTTCTTATGTCCACATCACGTATCGACATTTTCAAACAGATGCTGGTGAACGATCCCATCAACAGCAGTATCTTGTTCGGACTGGCGAAGGAATACGAGAAAAGCGGACAGACAGCGGAAATGATTGAAACGCTGGAACGCTATATCGCCATCTCAGAAGACGAAGGAAATGCTTTCGGAATGTTGGCTCGAGCCTACGAGACCGCAGGGCAGAACGACAAGGCGCGCGAAACCTATCAGCGTGGAATTGATGCAGCCATGAAGCATGGCCATCCTTCGATGGCAGAAGAGTATCGCGCGGTTCTTGGGAGCGATTAGTCCGCATCACGAGCGACGCACATGAGTGATTTGAAAGTCTTAAAACTTGTACCGAAGACGAAAGCGGAAGCTGCTAAGGCGGACGCAGCACGCGCTACTGAGGAGAAGAGCAGTGCGACGGCAGCGCGACCAACACCAGCACCTACACCACCGCCTGCCCCCAAACCAGCTGCGCAACCCGTAATTCAATCCGCGCCCCAGCCAGTGCGCGCTCCGGAGCAATCCCGTGACAAGCGAGAACGCCCTCGTTTATCGCGAGAAGAAATGTTGCAGATATACCGGACGATGTATCTATCGCGCCGGCTTGACGACAAAGAGATTCAGCTCAAGAGCCAGAACAAGATATTTTTCCAGATTAGCGGCGCCGGACACGAGGCAATCCTTGTGGCTGCCGGCATGGTTTTGAAACCAGGGTACGACTGGTTCTATCCCTATTACCGCGATCGAGCGCTGTGTCTTCAACTGGGAATGGCGCCGGTGGAAATGTTGTTGTCAGCCGTCGGTGCGGCAAGTGATCCCAACTCTCACGGCCGCCAGATGCCGTCGCATTGGGGCCACAAGAAACTGAATATCGTTTCGCAGTCCTCGCCAACGGGCACACAACTCCTGCAAGCCGTCGGAAATGCAGAAGCGGGTTACCGCGCGAAGTTGATCAAAGATTTGAAAAAACGCGCGGTCACATTTCAAAAGGATGAAGTGGTTTACGTTTCGGTCGGCGATGGAACCACAAGTGAAGGCGAATTTTGGGAAGCACTAAATACTGCGTGCAATCTGAAGTTACCGGTACTCTTCCTGGTCGAAGATAACGGCTACGCGATCAGCGTTCCTGTTGAAGTACAAACCGCCGGCGGCGATGTTTCGAAGCTGGTTGAGAATTTCCCTAACCTTTATTTGCAACGCTGCGACGGAACGGATGCCATTGAGTCACTGGAGACGATGCACCGCGCCGTGACGTATTGCCGGGAGCGCCGTGGTCCGGCTCTGGTCCACGCAAAAGTTATTCGGCCTTATTCTCATTCTTTGTCGGACGACGAGCGGCTCTATCGTCCCGACCATGAGCGAACGGCTGACGCAGAACGTGATCCTGTGAAACGTTTTGGCTCGCTTTTGATTGAACAGGGGGTTGCCAAAGAGTCACAACTTCAGCAGCTAAAAGAGGAGGTCGATAAGCTTGTCAATGAAGCTGCCGATGAGGCGCTTGCAAGCCCCCAACCCGCACCCGAAACGGTGTTGCTGCATGTTTATTCCCCTGACGCAGATCCGACTTCAAAGGAGTTTGACACTGAGGACGGGGCGGAGCTTTCCGGCAATGCGGGCACGATGGTGGATTTGATCAACCGTGCAATGCATACCGAAATGGCGCGCGATCCACGTGTCATAGTTTTCGGCGAAGACGTTGCCGACTGTTCGCGCGAAGAGTTTCTGGATCAGGTGAAGGGCAAGGGCGGCGTATTCAAAGTAACCGCCAACCTTCAGCGAAAGTTTGGCAGTGCTCGCGTCTTCAACTCGCCGCTCGCGGAAGCCAATATTGTCGGGCGCGCCATTGGCCTGGCAACGCGAGGTTTGAAGCCGGTAGTTGAAATTCAGTTCTTCGACTATATCTGGCCGGCGATGCATCAGATCCGAAACGAGCTGGCCGTAATGCGTTGGCGATCAGGCGGCGACTGGAAATGTCCCGCAGTTTTGCGGGTTCCGGTGGGCGGATATTTGAAAGGCGGCGCGGTTTATCACTCGCAATCCGGTGTCTCAACCTTTACGCAAATTCCCGGTCTGCGTGTGGTCTACCCGTCAAACGCGCTCGATGCGAATGGCTTGTTGCGGACTGCCATCCGATGCGACGACCCCGTACTGTTTCTTGAGCACAAACATCTGTACCGGCAGGCTTATAACAAGTCGCAGTATCCGCCTGACGATTTCATGATTCCATTTGGTAAGGCAAAGACGGTGCGGGAAGGAACACACCTTTCGATCATTACTTACGGCGCCCTGGTCCAACGCTCTGTAGTCGCGGCAAAGCAAGCTGAACAAGAAGGGATCAGCGTCGAGATTATCGACCTCCGCAGCTTGCAGCCGTATGACTGGAACGCGATCGTGAATACGGTGAAGAAGACAAACAAAGTCATCGTAGCTCATGAAGATTCACTGTCATGGGGCTACGGCGCTGAGATAGCTGCGCGCATCTCCGTCAGAATTGTTTGAATACCTCGACGCGCCTGTAAGACGTGTGGCCGCCCTCGACACCTTCGTTGCCTACGCTCCTCAACTCGAAGACGCAATACTTCCACAGTCGTCAGACGTAGCGAAGTCCATAGCCGAGTTGCATCGGTACTGATGCCCCACGTTTCCCTTACTCTCGGAACAAACTGATCCACTAAACATACGAAATATCACGAAGTTTAATTCGTATTAACGCAGGAGTTGTAATGGTCTCTGCGCAAACATGCCGTACACGACTGTATTGTTGTGCGCCGCCCTCCGCATGGTTATCACAAATATTTTGCAACATTTAGGCCGGAAAACGCTGAAATGACCCGCCTTTGACCAATTTGCGGATGGCACACACCTTGCCACCTTTAACCCTTCGAACAATCCCGACTTTTGACCCCCCCGACACAGCTTAATCGCGATTAAGTAGCTGAAAGGAGCAAGCCAACTCATGCATAGATACTTTTCTCTTCTGGCGGCGACTCTGCTGATTTGTTCTTCGGCAGTTTTTGTCGCCGCACAAACGACAACGACCACGACAGTGACCTCGCCAACAACGGTTACAAAGACGACTCAACATCCTGATGGAACGTTTACGGTGGTTGAATATCCGGTAGGTAAGGAAACAATGGTAACTCTCACCCCGGTCACGACTTCGGGAACCGGTACGGCTACCATTCTTCGAGACGCCAATGGAACCACGCTTAAAGTGAATCTGGCCGGTGTGCCGGCCACTGTCAGCGCCATGAATCTTTACGCCGTCGATCCGGCAGGTGCCGTCACCTTGCTCGGACCAATCACCCTAGCCAATGGAACGGGTACGTTTGTGGGTACGACCCCATTAAACCGTTTCATGCTCTTAGCGTCACCGGACGCCACATTAACTACATACGATCCAAATACCCAGGTGTTCTTCCGCAGTGCGGTTCCGCAGGGGTTATCAGTGATTCCCAGGGCGACGAGCCCGGTCGCCATCACTGCCACCACGAATCCAACTACTGCCGTAACGCAGAATGCCGACGGCACGTTTACGGTGATTGAATATCCGGTGGGCAAAGAAATCTGTCTCAACCTTAATCCGGTAACCCTTACCGGTGCGAAAGGCGTAGCCACGGTTCTGCGCGATGACAA
This sequence comes from Blastocatellia bacterium, assembly GCA_963786645.1. Classification (GTDB taxonomy): domain Bacteria; phylum Acidobacteriota; class Blastocatellia; order Pyrinomonadales; family Pyrinomonadaceae; genus PSRF01. The sequence continues at coordinate 132,790 of CAWAZW010000001.1, read as the reverse complement.
TGGGACCAGGATCAAGTTGAACTTTTCCAATCTACCGAATGACCTTTCGACAGTGAACCTATTTGCTGTTGATCACAGTGGCGCTGTCACTCTGTTAGGACCCGTGCCTGTGTCGAACGGCATAGGAACCTTCACGACTACCACTCCGCTGGATAAGTTCATGTTGGTCGCGGCACCTGACGCTGCACTAACAAACTACGATGCGAACACCAAAGTCTTCTTCAGAAGCGCGGTGCCCGAAGGCTTCGCGGTGATTCCGCATTCAACCGCTCCACTTGGTGAAAACGTCGGTGCCACGGCTGCGCCGGCGAATCCCTACACGGTGCCGATGCTAAACATCCCGGCATACGAAAAGGGCGACGACACGAAAATCAAAGTGAACTTCACCGGCCCTCTCGCAGGCGCGCGGGCCAACGTCTTCATCACTCCGAAAAAAGGCGGAGCGTCGACGGTTAAAATGAGGTTCCATGAACTCAAGGAGGCACCAGCTGGCAAGGTGTATACAGTTTGGGCTATTTCGCCGACGAATGAGTTTGTGAAGGTTGGCCAGATATTGAACACGGGTGGCAAGAACGAAGCCGAAATTGAATCGCAGGTGGCATTAGCCGATTTCGGACTTCTGGTGACGACCGAAGATGCCACGGGCACGATTTTGAAGCCGGTCGGTCCGGCAATCGGAATCGTTGAAATAGTCAGATAACCGCTAAAACCTGGTGGAGGGCTTAAGGTTCTCACCAGAAAAGGCAGGACTATCCGAGGCCGCGTTCAGACGCGGCCTCATTTTTTGCCCTGTTTTTACAGGGAAATATCGTCCGACACAAATTTGTAAAAATTTGTACCCCTTTACCGGTTTCCTGAGTTAATATGCGCTCCAAGGACACGGGTTCCTCCGGGCGCCTCCAGTCCCGGTCGAGCCCCCGACCTCGAGTCTTCCCGCAATACAGGCCGAAGAAAACTGCTTCGGTATTCAGTCAACCAGGAATTTCGTTCACAACTTAAAAGGTATGTACAAACGCATCTTCCCCCAGTTGCTGTTGATTGCTATTAGCTTACTTTCATTTAAGTCTGCTGCCGCACAGGAAAGTCTGCCTCAATTAGTTCGCCGAGTTAAACCGCTCGTAGTTGCAATTGCGACCTACGACGCCGACGGAGAGGCATTGATGACCGGCAGCGGATTTTTTTTACGGCCGGGCGAGGTGGTCACTAATCTCCACGTCATCCGCGGTGCGAAGCGATGTGAGATCAAGACCCTTGACGGCAAGGGAAGGGTGTTTTCCGTTAAAGGCGCCATCGCGATTGATGAAGAAGGTGACCTGGCCCTGCTGAGTGTTGATACGCCGCCTGAGCGCGCGCGTGAGAGCGTTGTAGCGCGCGTCCTTCCCGACGAGGGCGAAACTATTTTTGTTATCGGCAACCCTTTAAAGCTTGAAGGGTCCGTTAGCGACGGTATCGTTTCCGCGGTACGAGAAGTTCCCAACGTGGGCAAGATAATCCAGATCACCGCCCCAACCTCACACGGCAATAGTGGTAGTCCGGTTTTTAATCTGAAGGGCGAAGTAATCGGCGTAGTTACCGTTAAGGTAACGAACGGACAGAACATTAATCTCGCCATTGGAGCTGCGCGATTGGAGAAACTGCAGCGAGGCGCGGTGCGTCCGATCGGTTCCCTGCGGGGACGAGATCGGAATGATCTGTCGGACATGTCCTATCGCTCGGGGCTGGAATCTTTGTGGTTGGGTAACTACGAAAATGCTGTCGGCCACTTTGAGACCGTGGCCAACCGCCACCCTAAGCGGGCTGATGCGTGGGTCCAGGTGGGGTATTGCAAGGTTAAGCAGGGCAAAACTGACGAGGGTATCCGTGCGTATCAACAAGCGCTCGAGCTCAAACCAGACTCAGACGAGATACTCAACAAACTAGGCGACGCCTACTATTACGCCGGAAAGTTGAGCGACGCTATCGTCTACTACCAACGCGCGGTCAAGCTCCGTCCCACTAATGCTGAAGCTTTTTATAATCTCGCGGTTGCGTATTTTGAGAGTGGTAATGAGGGACTGTCGCTTTCCTCAGCCAGGACACTTCGCCAACTCGACCCCAAACTCTACGAGAAGTTTGTTACAGAAACGCGGGTGCGTTAAAAAGCAGCAGGCGGCAGGAGCAGGAAAGACGCCTGAGTGGGTGAAAAATAGAAATGGGAGATGACAGATGGGATTGTTTCCCTTTGTCATCTCCCAATTCTTTTGTTCAACGCGAGGTGTTAGGTTGGTGCCGTCTACTTCCTGCCTTCTGCCCCTCCTCCTGCGTCCTGCCACTGCCTCCTGCTCCTGCGTTATCCGGCTTGTCCAGTAAATATTTGAGTGTCGACGCTCTTCGGATCGCCAAGTACGACAAAGCGAAGATTACGCATGTATTTCTGAGCCACCCTCTGTACATCCTCGGGTGTTACCGCGCTTAGCTTCTCAATGAAATCAAGCGAGTTTCGCCACCCGCCTCCCAGCAATTCATACTGAGCCAATTCACCAACCTGCGCTGCATTGGTTTCCTGCCCGATGTAATACGACGTCAGATACTGCGCCACCACGGACTGGATGTCTTCATCACTTATCGCGACCCGCTGTAATCTGTTGATCTCGTCAAGCATTAATCGAACCGATTGATTCGCATCGTCTGCTGTCACATAGATCCCCCCGATGTTGGCCGCCTGGCTGCGCAGAAAAGCGTCAGGCGCATATGACAGATTCCTCTTCGCCCTCACCTCCAGAAACACGCGATCTCTCAAGAGAGAGCTCGCAATGCGCATCGGATAGATATCAGCAGAGTTTGGCGCAGGCGCGGTGAAATATCCCTGGACGTAGTTAGTCTCGAGCGCGCGAGGCGTGATTTCAACTGAGGACTTGTCAAAAACCAACTGCTGAATCGGCACCGCCTGATAGGAGCCGCGAGGCAACTTCCCAAAGCTGGCCGCAACCATTGTCCGGATCTGATTTGGATCAACATCTCCGACGATGACTAATAACAACCGCGAAGTCTCCATAACCTTGCGATGATAATTACGAAGGTCCTCAACGGTTAACCTCGACACCGACTCGACAGTGCCACGCACCGGATTCATGTAAGGATGGCTGGCGTAGGCTACGCGGTCGTGAAGATATTGCAGATGACTCTCCGGACTGTCGTTATCGTCGCGCAGCGCAGACAACAAGCGTTGCTGAATTAGTGTGAAATCTTCCTTCGCGAAGGATGGATTCAACGCAACGTCAGTAAACATCTGCCACGAACGATCAAAGTTCAAACGAGTGGACCTAAGCGCCAGTACGGAATAATCGTGATTAGCGCTGGCACCAATCACAGTACCCATGCGCGAAAGTTCATCCCGCATCTTCGCGCGAGGAAAAGAAGTGCTACCTTCCGACGCAACATCGAAAGTCAGAGACTCGATCCCCGCATTTTGCGCAGTAATATTTCGAGCGCCGCCTTTGATGTAGAGTCCTGCCCCTACCGTGAGGCTTCCCTCGCGTCGCTTGACCAAAACCTTAAGACCATTTACTTCAAAATCAGTGATCAAGGCCGCCTGGGTGGCGACCAAAGTTCGGGCGCTTTGCAACGTCTGAACCGGTTTCGCCTGCGGAGCCTGTTGCGCTGGAGCCGTTGCCGCGGCCGTCAGTAACACCAGGGTTACTAAGACCGAGTTGACTCGTTTTCTAAATATCGAGTACGCCGATCGATCCGGACTGCTTTTCAAATTCGTCCGCACGCTTTGTTGCTTGATACTCATGTTGCTCATTTACTCACTAACTCGTCTGGTTGCAGTTTGATCTTCTCCTGCGTTTCCTGTGACAGCAGGGCCAGACCGACGTGCGGTTTGCCGTGAATGTAGGTTGTCACATAGCGGTTAATGTCGGCGCGCGAGGTTGCCCTGAGGCGGCCAAGGTAACCGCGGAAATATTCCAACCCCGTCGAAGACCACCAGAAACTAAGTGTATGCGCATACTCGCTCAGTTTTTCGCGCGAATACAGGTCATCGGCTTCCAGCAAGGCCTTGGCGCTTTCAAGCTGTTCGTCCGTGTAGTAATCCTTATCGTTGAAGTGCGCCACTTCGTTATAGACGGCTTTAATCGCTTCGTGGGCCTTATCAGGACTGGTCTGAAACACGATCTGTATCGGCCCAACGTTGCGTTGTGTGTAATAACCAAGCGAAACCCCAGTCGTAAGCCCCGAGTCGACCAAGGCTCGCTGGAACCTCGAATTCGGTTGGCTTAGGATGAACGAAAACACATCGGCGGCATAGGTTGAAGCGTCATCTTTTCCGATCGATGGACCATGCCAGCCAATCATCACGCTGACGTTTTGTACCGGTTGGAAAATTAATCCACCTTCACTTTTTGGCAGCACCGGATGTTCAACCAACGGAAATTCGACGAAAGGTTCTTTCTGCCGGCGGGGCCAGTCTCCGTAAAGCTCCTGCGCGATCTTGAAGACGTCTTCCGGATTCACATCTCCCGTAATTACCAGCGCCGAGTTGTTGGGAACGTAATACCGTTCCTGAATCAACCTCATCATCGCGGTAGTCGCGGCCGACACAGTTTGCCGGCTGCCGATCGGAGTTTTACGGCTGGTGTATTTTGTAAACAGACGCTGTGTCATCCCCTGGTTCAGATAAAAGAAGGGATTTGATTCTTGTCGATCAATCTCCCCGATCACCACTTGGCGTTCACGTTCAAATTCTCGTTCATCAAAAAGCGGGTAGCGAATGGAGTCGCGCATGAACTGTAGCGAGGTGCGCAGATTGGGGCTGGTCGTGGTGAAGAAGTAGTTGACCACTTCTTCCCGGGTTGACGCGTTGTAGGCGATTCCCAAATTGCCAATCGTGCGCACATAGTCTTCCTGATTTGCGACTGCACGGTTGGTCTTAAAGAACATGTGTTCGTAGAGGTGTGATAGTCCGTTCAGCTCAGGCGGTTCCGTGAAAGAACCGTTTCGCACTGCCATCTCAATGGTGATTAGCGGAATTGAGTGGTCCTCGAGAACAATAATTTCCAGCCCATTGGCCAGGATCTTATTAACCAGCTGAGCCTGCGGCTGGCGTGCCGTAGCAGCGGCGGCTTTCTGGGTTGTCGGTGTGCGTTGCTGTTCGGCAAATACCGGACTAACTGCCAGCAAACAGGCCAGGAAAAACAAAAGTAAACTGCGTTTCACTACGAAGCTCCGTTCAAACATTCAATTATTTGCATGGGGATTCTAAATATTGGGGGATTCGATGTCGCGCGCCGCTGATTAGATGTCAGACGGCATAGGATTCATCCTGCTCGATCTTCGATAAAACCCAATCAAATTCTCCTGAGGTTATCTTCCCGCCGCAGAATTGACAAACCCCCGCGTGATTGACTTTCAACGGCGCCCCGCAATTAGGGCAATTCAAATCAACTCGCGTCGCGATCGGCTGGGCCTGGCGGTTTCGGATGAACGTCCAGTATTCGCTCCACCGCCGCAAGTTGTTTTTCGAGCCGGCGACAATCTTTCCCTCGGCATCTTCGGTATAGTCGTAACCCTGCGCACCGATGCGCACGGTGATCGCATTGTAGAAAGCATCTTCTACGATTTTGACAGGCTGCATCGCCGTTACGGTGCACTGGCCCAGAATATTACGCAGACGCTGACGCTTGTAAGCATCGATCCAATATTGATGCATTTGAAACAAGTTATCAGTCTCATGTGGCCGCGCTCGCTCCCAATCGAGGTTGGACCACGCGGCCTGCAACTCGTCAAAAATTAACCGTGCGCGTGTTTGAAACAGTCCCCACGAAAAATTGGCATGGTTCTCTTCAAACGCGGTTCGAATACTTTCAAAGCCGGGCTGAACAACGCTGGGCAAGTGCGTCCCCGCCTCGGGAACGTCGGACGTCAGCAACGGGCCTTTCGCTTCTTTACTCACCAACGCAATCTTTCGAACAAACCATTGAAACTCACCGCGGTCGATTCGTGTGTTACAAAACGCACACGCGCCGGTCGTGTCCTGCTGAAGCGCCGCGCCGCAACGGGGACAATGAAGAGCTGTTGCCTGCGCCGGGGTCGGTGATAACACGTCACGGTTACGTTCAAGTTCCCAGCGCTCACGAACGTAGTACGTCATCTCGGTTGAGTTGTTGCCCGCCTGGCTGACTTCCGTGTAGTTCGCTTCAAAGATCAAGCTGATGTTTACGATTGGGCTCTCTAAACCACGAACACCCGCAATCTTCATCCCGCCGATGATGATTCCTTTAACCTCACGCTGATCGTTTGAGTTCAATTGCTGTAACGACTTGCGTGCATGATCGCTAAGATACGGAGAGAGTTGGTCCAACGCTGCTCCACTAGCGCCGCGAGCATGGTGTGCCCTTGCGTAAAGTGTGTAACAGAAATCGGTGAACACTATCTCCGAGAAGTTTGGATCAAACTTGCGTAAACGATCGAAGGCGTGGGTCGGGTTGTAGTTTGTCTCGAGCGATGATGCTGATGGTGTTAGTCCGCTGGTGGAGGAGACAAAAGTTAACGGCTTGCTGGACCGGCGAAGGAAGAAAAACCAGATCAGTCCGCCGATTACGATTATGTCGAGCGGAATTCCGATAATTGGATACTCAATCGTGAGATAGATCAGGAGTCTGAGTAACTCGAAAAGCAACCAGATTACCGCGCCGGCGCCGTCACCATCCCCACCGTCTCCGCCCCCGCCGTAGCCCTGCCCGCCGCCCACACGAGCCAGTGCATCCGAAGGCGTTAGCACACAGCACGCAACTAGCGAGACGACACAACTGATAAACCTAAGCCAGCCGACCAATGTCGACGAAGTGACTGGTAGATGGTTGAAGTGTGCGCGCGGGGTTGTCATGTCAACTCAAACCGCGGCGCATCGGCCAACTCGTTCGGATTTTCACCGGTGGCCGGAAGGTGTTTTGCAAGTAATCCGCTGAGTGCGTGAAGCGCGTCCTCCAGGAGCTTCGCGTCTCCCCTCCTACCCGCTTCATGCAACGCAAACAATTGTTCATTCCATTCGAGCCCCGGTACCGCGGTGAGTACGCCGCGGTCAGCCAACAACTCCAACCGCCGCTCCAACAGTGACAAATAGATCAGAATGCCCGTCTCGGCTCTGGTGTTTGCAATACCCGCTTCGTAAAACATTGCAGCGGCGGAACTCCGGACCATCCCAACGCGCGTCTTTTTCCTCGTCAGTAGCCGTCGAATCGTATGGCTTCGAGAAGACGCGAACGCACCGAGCGCGAACAGCAGCACTACATCGATAAGCACCCAGTTTGGATGGAAGTTAACAGGAGAGAACAGCAGGAAGATCAATCCAACGAAGGCTAGCAGGGCTCCAAACAGATAGTCGGCTTGCCGGTACGAACCAGAACGAGCGCGAATTACAAGTACCAATTCCGCATTTGTTCGCGTCTCGATCTCTTTTACACAGGAGGAAAGATTCTCGCGCGCGGCCTCGTCGAATCGTGCGTGACTCATCTGCTATCGGGCGGGATCCGCCACGTTAGGGATCCAGAACGTTTGCCCGTCAGCCTCGACGCTCTTGAGCCCATGGCCAGGAAGATCTTTCTCATCGAGTCCCAGGTAAGTGAAGTGGGGTAAATCGCTGAGAACGGTTTGAAACCAACCATGGTTGGCGAGAATTTCACGTACGCGCGCGTCGTCAAACTCATTTACATCCAATGCCAGCATGGCTATGTGTTGCGACGTGCCCGGCGCCGCGATTGAGTACAGGATGGATTTTGAAAGGTCCTTGCTGAAATAGATGCCGCTTTTCTCAAGCTCCAGGACGTGGGCAATTTGCGAACGCAGTGGCATGCCCTTAAGCCGCTCCACCTGCTCGGCCGTTAACTTTCCTTGCGAGAGCCAATGCTCGAGGGCCGGCAGAAACCGCGTGTTCCACAGGTGCAGGCTGTCCTCATAACTTCTACGAGCGGCTTCAGAGCCATCGCGCGGTGTTATGTCGAGTCCTTCCTTGTGTGCGTCCTTTCGGGCTTCAAGGAGCGCATCCATGGCCGCTGTTTGCAGTTCGATATCGGCGCCGGCAACGTTCTCGGTTACGTACTCCAGGGCGTCCTGAAACTTTGCCACCTGTTCTTCGCTGGTGAAAATGCAAACAGGCGGTGTCGTTACTTTCTTAGTCGCGAGAAAGATCGCGCCGTATTCTTCGAGCACGCGTCGCGCGACGGAGTCCGACGGCGGACAGATGTTTTCAATCCGCGTCTTTCGTTTCTTTAGAGCTTTGCGCAGTTCCTCATAAAACGAGGCTCCCGGGCCAGCGTGATCAACTGCGGTTGATCTTGTCATCAAATAGAATTCTTTTCCTGTCCTTGCGTTCGTGTTGGCCCGGCGGCCCGTTTGCGAAAGCGCTGGAGAATTGCAGAACGAGATACTAAGCAAAAAAGCAAAAAAAGCTTGTGGCGCCGCGACCGCGTGCTGAGCAAACCTGGCGTCGCTTTTATGCGTAGGGCCAATCGCCAGGGGCGTGATACAAACAAAGACTTCAACAAAACCAGAACTCGTTGTTTAGAGCTACACGGTCCCCGATAAAACTATTTTCAGCGTGCGTCAGCAGCAATTTCGAGCCAAACACAGCAAAACTGTCGGGACGCTGATGATAGAGTCGCGCGCTGGCACGGGTCAAACGAGGAGTATACGATTGAACGGAAACGTATGAACTTAACGGCGGTCTACAACGAGATTGTTACGCTCTACGGGAAACACGGTTGGCAATTGCGGCACTTGTTGCTGCGACCGGAGACACGTTCTGAGTTAGACACGACTGCCAACGCTAACGTTCCGGTCACGGAATCGGCAGTAGACGCTCTGTGGTTTTCGCGGCCGTCGCACGAAGGACGTGAGGCATGGGAGTTAAGACTTCTTGCTGAGAATCCGTATGCCCTGTTTGAAACGTTTGAAAGAGATGAAACGGAACAGGAACGAGATGAAATGCGACAGGAGATGGAAGCGCGATTGCGGGAATATGTGACAATAAGTAGGAAGGGGTAAGGAAGGGAAGGGGGTAAAGGGAAAAGCTGGCCTTGACCTTTACCCTTTCCCCTTTACCCTTTCCCTTTCCTCGTTACAGCTTGCCCATCTTCACGGGTATGCTCTATTTTTTCAGTTCCGCGCATCACCACCACGTTTACAGTGCTGTAAGGTAACGCTCGCTGAACACGCATATGTAATTCTTCAGGCGTACGAATCGGCACTCCGTCAAATTCGATTACGATGTCGCCTTCTTTAATTCCCGCCATGTCGGCGGGCATGCTCGAATCGAAACATCGTCCAAACGCACGCCAAATATATTTGTTCCGGGAACGGGAACACGTTCCGAGTCGTCTCTCTTCATAGCCAAACCGCCCTTTACCTTCCGGACGCCGGCGAAATTCTTGAGCCAACCGGTCATACTCTTGTTTTGATACTGTCGTGAGCTTAGTCGTCTTAGTCTCACCGTCGCGAAGAAATATTACTTCAACTGTTTTGCCGATCGGCGTTGACTGCAACAGGCCCTCCATTTGGTCTTCTTCCGCAATCGGTTGACCGTCGAAGCTGGTGATAATGTCGCCACCGACAAGGCCTGCCAAATCGGCAGGTCCGCCAGGAGGTTCCACATGGCTAAATGTGGCACCGGCGTTGTTGTCGGCAGAGTCAAAGCTCTCTACCCCGAAGTACGAGCGCGGTATGGCGGCCTCGGACATGCTCACGCGAATATTGTTTCGCACTGGCCTGATGATGGCTGTCAGTCCGGCAGATACCACAAAGAAGATCAGCAGTCCGAGGAACATCCAAGTCATACCGCTCATGCGGCGCTTGCGTTTCTTTACTGGCCCACTGGCAAATGGGGCCATCGGTCCGCCACCGTGTGCATTGAAAGCAGCTGAACTACTACCCGGCATTGCTCCCGGCGCGTTCGGAAAACGAACTGTCTCTGTGTACTCTGCCGTACCTTCGCCCAGCCGGTATCCGCAGTTGCGACAGAACCTTAGTTCTCTCGGCATCGGGGTGCGACAGTTTGCGCAGGTAACAACTGCTGGGTCAGTTTCAGGTTGCATTGACATCTCAAATCAGACGAATCGTAAGGCTTTACTGCGATCCACGCAGAAATATGTTCAAGACTCTATACGCCAAATGGAGCCTCCCGGTTGCATAGCCGTTCGCGAACCAAATCAAAGCAGACTGGGGATATACTAATCCTGATGCCTCTCAAACGGAATTCACGGAGCGTTACTAGCGAGGGCAGGAAGGGCTGTCGTTGGCACGTCGCATGCTGCCTGACAGGCGATTCGAGGATTTGGGAACGCGCTCCGTTGGACATCGTGCCTCCTTAGGTGCATATTTTTAGTGACGGTAATTGCGGGAAGGACACACAACTTGGAAGTAACCAAAGCACTGGCGGCACTCCAGCCGCTGTATGGCAAAGACAACATTGAAATTGTGACGGGCGACGGCAGGCGTGTCCGTGGCGTCGTACGCAGCATGAAAACCACTCAAGCCCTCACCACACCGAGCGTGAAGATCGAGTGTGCAAACGGCGAGATCATCAAGATCCCGTTCCCCAACATCGCTGAGATAAAAGACCACAACGGCGGCAAGTAAGGTAAAGGAGGCAGGTGGCAGACCCCACGTGGCAGGAGGCCTGTTCTGAGAAAGTGCCCATCTCTCCTGCTCCTGCTTCCTGGCTCCTGCCGCTGTCCCTTTAGAATACCTGCTGTTTTTTCATTGACGCATCGCGTATAGTACGCCGTTTTAGGCGTCTAAAAACGTAAGGTTACCAGGAGTAATTAGTTGTCATTAATGATTGAAGATTTCGGTGGCCGCCTGGCGAGTGTCTGGTCCGAGCTTCGCCCCACCACTCGTGGTTTGGTCGAACGTGCTTTGCAGGCGCGGAATAATGCGCTGCCTTCACCCCCGCGAAATGCTGCAAACACCTCTAATCTGCCGTATGACGCGCGGGCAGATCATGAATTGAGTCTGCTGCTTTCAGCGCTGGACGAGCGTGTAACTGAGACCGATCTATCGCAGCAACCAGATCACGGCAAGCAACTCCGTCACATTGCAGACACCTGCGCTGCCGTCCTGCAGGAAAAGACCCGATCGGCTGAAGTCTTCACGCAGCTCGTGCGACGCGCTGACAGTCAACGCGATTACGCGCGAATCGATGCACTGGCCGATGCGTTGACCCGTTTTTCTCCAACTGAGATTTGTGAGCTGGCACGTTCCGACGACGCTGTGGTTAAAGCGTTAGCGAATGAAGCGCTCGCGCAGTTTCCTACGTCAGTCCTGATTGGACTGCTAAGCGACCCCGTTGATTCCGACATTGCGCGCGATGCGCTGCGCAGGCAGGCACTTGATTATGGTTCAGAAGAGGCGCGACAGATTGTGAATGCGCTGGACCAGATGAATCTTAGTCAAGACGACCTCTGACGATTTAGGCGCCCTCCGTCCATTCCTCTACACTGTGAGTCGATTCAATGCACGAACGCATTGCACTGTCAGTTGTCATTGGAATTGATCTCGACGAAGGACGGTAATTGAAGCGACGGGCATGACGATGATGTCAATGTACTTCGTACCGTCGCGCCGCCAACGAGGATCTACGCCGCGACCTTGGTGCCTATCTCGTGCAGTCGCTTCACCACCTGATCAATAAGCCAGTTTGGAGTCGAGGCGCCGGCCGTGACGCCGACGCGATTAGCAGAAGCCAGATCAGCGGGATTGATCTCTGCCGGAGTTTCAATAAGGAAACTGCGTTCACACTGTTCCTGACAAACCGCCAGCAGCTTGACGCTGTTTGAGGAATGGCGGCCGCCAATCACGTAAAAGACATCTACCTGCCCGGCCAGCGCTCTCGCGGCATCCTGACGGTCACGCGTCGCCGAACAAATGGTATTCACCACCTGCGGCTCGGCATCTGCTTTCGCACGCACCGCTTCCGCAACTTCCAAAAATGTTTTCAACTTGATCGTTGTTTGTGAGACAACCAGCGGCGAGCGCAGCTGCGGCAGTGAAGCCACTTCGCCTGCGTCGCGCACGACGTAAGTATTGTCCGGAGCGTAACCGACCACGCCGATCATCTCAGGATGATCCGGATTGCCGGCAACCACCACGTCGCGGCCGTCTTTCGCGGCGCGCTCAGCCAGGTGTTGCACGCGCGTAACGAAAGGACACGTCGCATCGATCACCTTCGCGGCGCGGCCTTCCAGATCTCTTTGCACTTGCGGCGTGACGCCGTGCGCGCGAATCACCGCGATCGTGTCAGCGTCCGCTTCGTCAGGCTCGTCAATCGTGGAAACGCCCAGCTCGCCCAGTCGCTCCATCTCCTGGGCATTGTGAATCAGTGGTCCCAGTGATCGAATTGGTCGCACTCCTTCGTCCAGCGCGTCTTCGACCATCTCGACGGCGCGCTCAACGCCAAAACAAAATCCATATTCGTCAGCCAGGAGAACTTCCATCGTAGACTCAACGCAGCCTTCGCCGCGCTCCTTGTTGCAGATATAGCCCGCCGTTTAGTTCACGGGTTCAGTCGTACCGTCCGACTCTTTGCGGCACCACTTCTGTTGCCATTCTTCGCGCACGCGATCGCCGCCTTCTACACGGGCTTCGACCCATTCGATGTCTTTATCGATCAGAGTGCGGATCGTAGTTAAAAACGATTTCTTCAAATCGCCCAAATTGTGAGCGACTTCCTTGGGCAGAATTGCATACGAAGCATCGCCAAGGTAGCGCAGTGCATCTGTCAGTTCCTGCATTACCGGACGTCCCGAATCTGTTGTCTCTTCCATAACCCTAATGCCTCCCGACTTCTATATTGCTGTTGAATTCCTGGGGCAGAAATATCTTAGCACTAGTTAAGTACGACCGCACGGCACGTCTCGTTGCAGGAATATTGGAGGCAGTCGGCGGTAGGCAGATGCACACATCCTTGAGGTTGCGGCGTGCTTGAGACGCCTCCGGCTAGGGCTGCGTCAGGTCGCAGCCGAACAAAGCGCCGCCAGGTTGGCGCACTGCCCACGGGGTGAGCCACTGCCGTCTGCACTACCCCTGCCTACAGGAAACTCTGCGGCGACCGAGCCGGCTGCGAGTCGTACACCAGATCCACCGAGCCCCATTCGTTCACCCAAATCCCAAGCACCCGAACTTTGAGTCGGAAGGCAAGTATCTTCTCTACGCCGTCCAGAATTTGTTCAATGTGCTCTTCCCTGGAAACTGCATTTGCAGCACAAGTGTCGTGTCCCGACAGGATCACAACCTCCGAAAAATGATGGCGAACTGAGAAAGAGACTTTACGCATCACGTCCTCCACTAATTGCGCCGGACCGCTGCTGAAAACCTTGTCCGGCCCTGGCTCAGTTATCAAGTCAACGTGGTGCACATTTACATGCAGCTTGACCCAATCCGTTACGGGCCGCTGCACGCGTCCGTCAATACAGGTTATGGCAGTGGCGAAAGTATCCTTCAACATCCCTCCTGCGGAACGACTGTTTAGCGTTGAATGCTCGAGTCAGCGCCGATTACGCGCGCAATGGTGGGCCACATTTGCTCAGCCCAAAGTTCATAACCCTGGTCCGACGGGTGAAAACCATCGGCAGAGAAGTATTCCGGGTGCAACGGAAGTTGTTCGTGCGTAATGGCGAAGACGTCAAAAACCGTGACACCGTGACGGCTGGCGATCTCTTGCAGCTTGCGATTGAACAGAATAATGCGCTGCTGATATTCACTTCGAAGTGGCGGAGGAATGCGTGGCGCACTGGAAATATCCGGAAGGTTGGTTACCACGATTGTGGCTCGAGTGCCGCTCCTTGAGTTTCGTGAGAATCGCATCGTAATTCTCCGCAAACTCTTCGAGTTCGAAACCATGACCTATATCGTTTATGCCAATTCCCAGTGTGACCAAATTTGGATCGGCAGCGACACCGCGACTGAGTTGAGTTCGTAAAACATCACGAGTTGTCGCACCACTAACGCAAAGATTAGTTAGAGTGGATCCGGGTCGGTCAGCAAGAATTCGCTTGAACAATCGGGCCACATATCCACCTTCTCGCGCGCCTACACCTGCGCCGGTTGAGTCGCCCAACGCAACATAGCGGACGGTTCCTGTTATCGGCGTAGACATCGCTGGGTCGCATTCTGTTGTGGCATTTCTCTTTGAACTTCGCTTCCCAATTTATTCTCTCTGCATCCTGCAAAGATAATTGACGCTGACACCGCGCTCCCCAGCAGTGCCAAAATAATTGCACGTTGATACCTCATCATTGTACAAACCCTAATGCGAACGCACTTTTACCCGCCCGGTTCCTGCACGGGCACGAACGCGGGAAACATTCGAACACGCGAATATTATTATGAAACTCTGATCGCTTGAGGGAGTTTATATAACCAGGCCGCAGTGCTCAAACGGCTAAGGAGGGTGATGGCTATGTTCTCAATGCGCTGTATCGCTCTGTTGTTTTGCGGATTGATGGTTTGCGTGGGCACGACGCTGGCCCAAAGGCCAGGACCGCAGTTTCGCAGGCCGCTGGCGTGCGAACCTTTGGAACCACGCACGAAGCTGGAGGCGATAGAGGGCGGATACGAACGAGTCCTTATCAAGGGATTTAGCCAAATAGCGACCGTCAGGGCGCGCGGCGCCGACATCCGGATCGACGCCGTCGAACTGAAAGACAACACGTCGTCCGCAAAGGCCATGGGTGTCGTCATTGCTATGCGGGAAACCGGAGAGCGTGCCAATGAAAACAGATCGTTTGTTGATTACGAGGAAATCGACCCTTTGGTGAGGGCACTGGACTTCTCCGCCAAAGTGAGTGAAACGGTAACAAAACTCGCAGGCTTTGAAGCTCGGTATCGCACGCTCGGCGATCTTGAAGTCATTGTTTTCAGACAGGGACGCGCCAGCGGTACAGCCGCCTCGGTTTCCAGCGGCATATGTGATCGTGTCACCGGCTTGCTGACGTTGGATGAATTGGAACTACTGCGGGCACACATCATTGAAGCTAAAGTCCGGCTGGACGAGATCAGATGACTTCTCAGAGCCGAGTGCCTCGTTAACAAAAAAAGCCGCCAGTGATCATATTCGATCAGTGGCGGCCTTTGACTGTTTCCCTTTTGTAGAACTTATAGTCCGTTCGAACTCGCAACCGCGGTGGTCAAGTTAAAAACCTGCCTGGCTTCGGCCGGTGTCACAACCGGGTGATACGTCTTGCCATAATTCGCGACGATCTTCTTTACGTAGTTTTGAGTCTCATCGTAAGGCGGGATGCCGTTGTACTTATCGACAGCGCCTTCACCTGCGTTGTAACCAGCAAGCGCGAGTGTCACGTCACCGTTAAATCTCTTCAACAACCATTTCAAATACTTGGTACCCGCTTCGATGTTTGAGGCGGCATCGTGCGGATCCTTGTTGCCAAATCTCTTCGCGGTCGCGGGCATCAATTGCATCAGGCCCTGCGCGCCGGCGTGTGAAACAGCTGCGTTCTTGTATCTGCTTTCCTGCTTGATTACGGCGTGGATGAATCTGAGGATCGACACCGGCCTTTTCGCCGGCGCGATAAATCATCCAGTCGAGATCACAATCACCGGACACCGGAATATCCGCCGGTATCGCTTCAATGAAACTAGTAGGTGTTGCCGCAGGCGCGAGTACGGGACTGAAAAACAAACCGGTGAAATTCGTCAGCAAGAAAAGTGAAATGATGGCAAATGGCCCAAACTTCACTGCGTGCAAACGGGGAAACTTCCGGGGAAACGTCATATCTTTGATTCTCCATGTGAGCCCACGAGAAACGGTGCTCGTGGCCAGGGGTTAAAGGGTAAAAAACGTCAAGCTGCGCATGGTGGAACCGATTATCAAAGAACGTAATGCACTTGAAATCGAGACCGTAACTCTGATGGAGAAACGGTTTCGAAGGTTGCTATTTCCTTGTGATTTTCACCGTTCAGTGTGACCCGCAAAACGTACGGAATCAGTCATTTACGGTACAAACGCGATGTTCGAATCGGGGTCGTTCAAGATGAAACAATTGCGTAACAAAGACCGGAAATCAAAGCAAAACAGGCGCAAATAATTTGCGCTGTTTTAGGTCACACAGTCTACGGTTTATCGGAAACCCTGCTTGGGATGAAATGTTGCGAGTGTTGTGAAGATATCCGTGATGAAGTTCTTTTAACGAACTGGTTCGCGGAGGACGGCGTCCGCAGCGACCGCGGCTGTTTGCGCTGCCTGAGGATGCGCTTTCCTCAGCCCCGCAATCTGCAAGAGCGCTTCGCCCGTGCGTGACAACATGCGAAACAGGTCGCCCTCTTCGGCGCGCGTTTCATGGACCAGGTCGGACCACTCCATACCGCTGGCCCACTGTGCCGTTGCCGCCGCTGCAGAAAAATTTAAGTCCGGCGCGGGTTCGATTCCCTGTTTCCATTCCTCTGTAGAAACCTGAAAACCAACCTCTTCAAACTGGGCCAGCGCCGTCACCAAACCGTCTTCGAGTTCAAGCTCACCATAGTCACGATCTTCGTCGGCTGTTAGAGCGGCAACTACTGCAGCCAACCGGCCGAATGGAAGTTGATTGAACAAACCATTCTCCAACGCCTGGCCAATCAGTAACGGACGATCTACGTGCAAGTCTGCCAACCAGCGTCCGCGTTCCGTGGTTTTCTCAGCGGCGAAATCAAGATACCCAAAGACCGAAAGAACATGTGCTCTCTGGTTAAACGGTTCCCACACCTCGTCGCGTAAACTTTCAATTCGGCGTGTAGTCTTCTGTAGTTCGTCCGCTTCAGGCAGCACATTCCACAGCGCCTGCGTGCATCGGAGTTTGTCTTCTGCGCCGAGATTAGCGGGAACGATGTTGTCCAACGTGTCATTGAAAATCGCCAGCGCCTCAGTGTCCTCTGCGTGCACGTCGCGCAAGCGTGGCTCCGGCAGCACTAGTTCCCGGCCGCGTGAGCGAACATCTTCAAAAGCTTCCTCGACAAACTCTTCTTTCAAACGATAAGTCGGTGAATAAACTCTACCAATGCGCTCAACGCCCAAACTGGCATGACGACCGTCTTCGCGAATTCCTCTCACGTTGCCGTCGCGTTTCTCAGTAACCAGCACCAATCGTCGCCCCGTGCGTCCGATGCCCACGACCCGGCCCGGTTGAACAACTTCGTCCAGCCAACGGTAGAAAACTTCCGCACGGGTTTGCGGCTTTGAGTCCTGAAGTTGAGCGCGTGCACTGACGAGGCGTTCAAATCCAATCACGGCCGATAAGCTTAGGTCGCATCCCTGGTCCTTTAGTTTCGCCAGGATGCTTTGCTCAAGCTCAAACTTAACCTTCTCGAGGCGAGTAATGTGTATAGCAGCGCCGCGATGCGCAAAACTTTTTTCGGCGATCTGGCGGACCTGCGCGAAACTACCAAACGCGTCCAGCAAGTTCAGCAGCGTTGTATATGTGGCGCGAAACTGCGATACGAGCGGATCGGGAGGTGACTTTAGCAGCTCGGCGATGCGCTCAGGATCCTGATGTATGCCCGGGGCGACGACGACGAACCCGACGTTGTCGCGGCCGCGTCGGCCGGCTCGACCTGTCATTTGTTGTAACTCTGAAGCAGTCAGCGGTCGCCATCCCTGTCCCGTTCGAGAGTCGGCCACGGTCAACACAACCGTCCGAGCTGGAAAGTCGACACCAGCAGCCACCGTTGCGGTCGCAAAAATCGCATCCAGTAAGCCCGCGCTCATTAACTTCTCGATTACCAACTTCCAGGACGGGATGTGCCCGGCGTGATGAGAAGCGACACCGCCACGGATGATAGTGTCCCAATGCCGGTGGCGGCGGATTTCGGGATGCTCCTCGACGAAGCTGCGCAGGAAATCACGTCTTGCTTCGCGGCGCTGATCGCTGGAATCGCGTCGCATCGTGGCAGCCTCTGAAGCAGCTTGATCGCAGCGACGCCGCGTGGGCAGGAATACGATTGCCGGCAGAAGATTGTAGGAGCCGAGTGTCGTCAACAACGTTGCCGGCGGCATCTCGGGCATGCTGAGCTTCACTCGTAAAATCTCCTTCGCGACCTTCTGCCAAACCTTGCAGATCGTTCAGTACGGTCCTCGCGAGCGCGTTCAACTAGTACGCGGACTTCACTATTAAGCTTGCCGTTGTCGTCCAGGAGTGGCAGCAATCTTTTGTCAGGCAACAATAAGGCGGCGCGCAATGGAACCGGCCGAGCGCCGGGCCGCGTTACAACTCCACACTTAACGCCGCGCACTTCTTCAATCCACGACGCAAACTCATCCGCATTACCAACCGTGGCCGAAAGCAACAACAATCGAATACGTGGCGGCGTCAGTATGATTGCTTCTTCCCAGACGTGCCCTCGATCCTCATCGGCGAGGTAATGCGCTTCATCCAGAATGACCAGATCGGTACGGACATCTGCTCCGCCGCGAAGCGAGTCGAAAAGTTGATTGCGGTAAATCTCAGTTGTTCCAACTATCAGTGGCGCGTCAGAGTTTTCTTTTCGATCGCCAGTGAGGATACCTACTTGAGAGGCGCCAAATTCATCTGTGAATTCCTGATACTTGGAGTTTGTGAGAGCCTTCAGGGGCGTGGTGTACCAAGCGCGCTTGCCGGCGGCGAGTAATCGTCTAATCTCTTCACGTGCGATCCACGTCTTACCACTTCCAGTCGGTGCGGTGACGAGCACGTCTTCGAACTCGAGCGCCGCCAGCGCTTCAGTTTGAAAAGGATCCGGCTTAAACGTAGTTGAGCGCGGGGTGCCGATTCCATCCAGCAGTTTCCGCATGTCGCGCGTGATTGCAGGAGCCTGGCTTCGATCAGACGGCGGCGCAGGACGCGCCGGTTCAGGCGGACTTTCGCTCCGGCGTCCCTTTTTTACGCCTCTGCCTCGCCTGTCCCGCGGGCCTTTATTGTGTGAACGCATTGAATTCCATTTTACTCCAGAGCCGGTGCCCCACCATTCGGGGAAGCCGCTCTGAGACGAAAATCTCACACTTTGAGCACCTATGAGTCAAAGTGCTAAGTTATAACCTCACGAGTTCGCAAACCGCTCGCAACTGATTGCTGTGGGGATGCGTCTAAGATCAGGAACATTACCAGTATTGTCCGCGTTTTAATGAAGAATGGCAGAGCTTTTCGCAGAGTTTGAAGTCAATAACGATCGCTGGTGGCCGAAGCTATTAAGGCTGATCGGCGGGTCGGTCGGCGTCCACGCGTTGGCGCTCATTTGTCTTCTTTACATTCCCGGCGTTCGCGACGCGTTTAACATCGCAGTGCTTTTGGCCGACACGAGTTTTGTCGATAGGCCATATGACCAGACTGTGATTGGTGAAGATATTCAGATGGTGGAGATTGCCGGAGACAGATTCCGGTACCCAGACGGCTATTGGGCAGCCGAAGGTCAACCGGTTGATATGGTCCCGCCTGTTGCCCCCGAACCCTCATTCATCGCGCAGGCGCCGCCAACCGGGCCGGCGTTTCCCGAACCGTCGCCGTCTCCGACGCCTGATCTTTCTGCGACCGTTGTTCCTTCGCCTTCGCCCCTTGCGTCGGTGCCCAGTGCGTCGCCTGCGGAAGGCGTAGCGCAGGCGACCGGCAGTCCGTCACCTGCAACCGGTCCAAAGCTGACACCAGAGCAAGCGCAAACGGAGTTGGAGAAGACTGCAAAAGAAAACAACATTAACCTGCCTAAAGAAGGCGAGATCAATAAGAAAGCTTTGAAAGATTTCGCGGCGTACGCCAACGAGCTGAAGAACCAGGGCAAACTGGATCTGAATAAGCCGTTTGAAATTGTGATTGAGGCTGAACTCGATGAAAACGGAAAGTTAAAAGACCCTAAATTCATCAAGAAGGAAGGCGACCCGAACCTGGTCGATCTTTTTGGCCGCATGGTCGCTGCACTGAACGACAGTGGGTTTCTGGTCTATTTGAAGCCAATCGACAAAGACAACCCGGGAACCAAGGTTGTCTTTACCATCAAACAGGGCGAAAAAGACGTACTCGCGTCTGTCGAATCTGAGGTGTCTTCAGATAGCAGCGCGCGTGTATTGGCGAGCGCGTTCAATACGGCGCTGGCAATCGGCGCTGATTCACGGGCCGGAAAAGATGAAGAGGTGCTCCTAAGAAATACCAGTGCCTCGCCAAACGGAAAGAAGATCATATTCAACTTCACCATGCCACGGCAGGCGGTGGTTGATTTGATAAAGAAACAGTTGGCAGCCTCTTGAAACCCCGTAATGGCCGCTTCAAACAGCTGGCTTGCTAGTCCTCCTCACGCTCAACTAGAATCAAGCGGAAAACAACAAAACTAATAACAAAAGCGCAGGTATTAGATCAGAAAATGAGTGTCGATAAATTCATAACAAAAGTATTTGGCAGTAGTAATCAACGGTTTCTCAAGTCTGTCCAATCTTTAGTCGTACAAATTAACGAGCTTGAGCCGGCAATTAAGAAGTTGTCTGACGCCGAGATCCAGGCGAAGACCGCAGAGTTTAAGGAACGCGTACAGCACGCTCTTGAAGGAATCACTGACAAGCAGGAGCGCAAGATTCGTGAACGCGAAGCGCTGGATGAGTTGTTGCCGGAAGCGTTTGCCATCGTCCGCGAGGCCAGTGTACGCACCACGGGCATGCGCCACTTCGATGTGCAGTTGATCGGCGGCATAGTTTTGCACCAGGGCAAGATCGCCGAGATGCGCACAGGCGAAGGCAAGACGCTGGTTGCCACGCTTCCTTCCTACCTCAACGCCTTAACCGGTCGCGGTGTACACGTTATTACCGTTAACGATTACCTTGCCTCTCGCGACGCGGAGTGGATGGGACAAATTCATCGGTTCCTCGGTCTCGAAGTCGGTTGTATCCAAAACGACATGGACGACTTCGAACGTCAAACCGCGTACGGCGCCGACATCACCTACGGAACCAACAATGAGTTTGGTTTCGATTACCTGCGCGACAACATGAAGTTTGACCTGACGACGTGCGTTCAGCGTGGTCATTATTTCGCCATCGTTGACGAAGTAGATTCCATCCTTATTGACGAAGCGCGAACCCCGTTAATCATTTCCGGACCGTCAGATGAAGCGACCGATAAGTATTACAAAGCAGACGCGATCATTCCGCAGTTGAAAAAAGGCGAAGAGATTGACGGCAAGAAAACGGGCGAGTACGTGGTTGATGAAAAACAACACACCGCCGTGCTGACTGAGGAAGGCGTGGATAAGTCCGAACGCCTTTTGGGAGTTGGCAATCTCTACGACCCTTCAAACATGGAGTTGCTTCACTGCGTGGAGCAGGCGCTGAAAGCTCACACACTCTACAGGCTCGACCACCAATACGTTGTTCAGGATGGTGAGGTGATCATCGTCGACGACTTCACCGGCCGCCTAATGAAGGGACGGCGATGGTCGGACGGCTTGCACCAGGCGGTGGAAGCCAAAGAGGGCGTCAAGATTGAAAAAGAAAATCAAACGTTAGCGACCATCACGCTGCAAAATTATTTTCGACTCTACGAAAAGCTTTCGGGTATGACGGGTACTGCGGAAACCGAAGCTGCTGAGTTTCAATCTACTTACAAGCTCGACGTGATCGTGATCCCCACCCACATGCCGATGGTGCGCACCGACTTTTCCGATGTTATCTACCGCACCTTACCGGAAAAATGGGATGCGGTGGTCGAGGAGATCAAAGATTGCCACGATCGAGGCCAGCCTACGCTGGTCGGTACGGTCTCAGTTGAAAACTCGGAATTGATAGCCAGGCGACTTCAAAGAGAAGCAGTTCCGCACAACGTGCTAAACGCAAAGTTTCACGAACGCGAAGCGGAGATTGTCGCCCAGGCTGGACGCAAAGGAGCGGTCACGATCGCCACGAACATGGCCGGCCGCGGAACCGACATCCTGCTCGGGGGCAACCCGGACTTCATGGCCCGTGAGTTCCTAAAAAAGGATGAGATCGATCCCGACGAAGCGACCGAGGACCAGTGGGACACTGCGTTCGCGCGCGCCAAGCGAATTGTCGAGGAGGAACATAAGGAAGTCGTCAGCCTTGGCGGTTTACATATACTCGGCACCGAACGCCACGAGTCCAGGCGCATTGATAACCAGCTACGTGGACGCGCAGGTCGCCAGGGTGATCCAGGCTCATCGCGCTTTTTCCTGTCGCTGGAAGACGACTTGATGCGCATCTTTGCCGGCGACAAAGTCAAAGCGTTGATGCAACGCCTGGGCATGGAAAAAGGTGTTGCCATCGAATCCAAAATGGTTTCGAAGCGCATTGAGTCTGCGCAAAAGTCGGTTGAAGGTCGAAACTTCGAGTCGCGCAAGCACTTGCTCGAGTACGACGACGTCATGAACAAGCAGCGCGAGACGATTTATGGCTTGCGCCGGCAGTTGATGGAGGAACCTGACCAGCGCGATTACCTGATGGGCGATCCGCCATCCGCCGGAGTCGCTTATGACCTGCTTTCCGATCTAACCAAGCAGTATCTGAATCCGGAAGCGCCGCCGGAAGACTGGGACGTTGAAAACTATTCGATTCAAATCAAAACCATCTACGATTTCGACGCGGACAGCGAAGGCATTAACTTTGAGAACTTCACGTCCGAAGAAGTAACGGACACGATTTGGGAAAAACTCAAGGTCAAATACGCCGAAAAGGAAAGCCAAATTGGCGCTGAGGCGATGCGCACTTATGAGCGCATCATCATGCTCAACATCATCGACGCGCAATGGAAGGACCACCTGCTGTCGCTTGACCACCTGAAACAAGGCATTGGCCTCGTCGGTTACGGACAAAAAGATCCGTTAGTCGAGTATAAGAAGCAGAGCTTTGATATGTTTCAGGAGATGCTCGATCGAATCGATACCGCCACGATCCGGTCGCTGTTCAACCTTCAGGTGGTGGCCGAGCAACCGCCCGAGACTTTACGGCAACGTCGCGCACGGCGTTCCACTTCGATGACGTTCACAGGACCCAACCAGGGCGCAGCCCCAGCCGGCGAGGAAGACGGCAAAGTTAAGACAGTCGTTCGCGATCAACCGAAGGTCGGACGCAATGAACTGTGTCCCTGCGGCTCAGGAAAAAAATATAAGAAGTGCCACGGCGCATAATGCTGTCGGTCGAAATTATCGCCCCTTAGTACTATCCTCACGATGCATAGCGGCCGGGGCCTTGTAGTTGTTTCTTGACTGTGTAACTTTGGTTTCAC
This sequence comes from Blastocatellia bacterium, assembly GCA_963786645.1. Lineage (GTDB taxonomy): Bacteria > Acidobacteriota > Blastocatellia > Pyrinomonadales > Pyrinomonadaceae > PSRF01. The sequence continues at coordinate 109,577 of CAWAZW010000001.1, read as the reverse complement.
AGACCTCGCCTGTCGTGTCACCCGCCCCGCACTATTTCAATTTGATACTCAGGACTCCGCTGATTTTGAAGTAAACTGGAATCGGCCTTAAGAACAATCGGGTCTTCCCTACATGAGTTCAATAACCAAGTCACAGAATCCGGCGGTGCGCGCAATCCTGGACGGCACCGCGCCGCCACAAGCACGCCTGGCCGCCGCCAGCGGACTGTTACCCCTGCCTCAATCTGACCTGCTGGAAGTATTGGTAAACCTACGGCAGGAAGAGGACGCGGAAATAGTCGAAGCGGCCAACGCAACTCTTGAGGAACAGAGCACCGACGATCTACTGGCCGCTGCCAAGAGCGAGGAAACGTCTCCAACTGTCCTTGACTATCTGGCCACGGTTTCAAACGACAGTCGACAGATACATGAGGCAGTAATCCTGAATAGCCATACCAGCGATCGCGCGATCGCGAGCCTCGCTTCGGCCACTCAGGAAGGTTCGTTATTGGAACTCATATCGCTCAATCAACAACGGCTGGTCCGCTTTCCGGCAATCATCGATGCGATTCTGGAAAACGCCGGCCGCTCTGCAGAGGCTGAACGACGTGCGCGGGAAACCAAACGAGAATTTTTTGAGAAGGAACGCGGCGCACAACAGATAGCCCAGGAGCTGCGAGCGCGCGGAAATAGCGCTGCAGCTGAGTTTTTCGAAACCGCCGACCTGGCAGAAGGGATCAGTGCAGAAGATGCCTGGTTGATTGCGTCGCACATTGAAGTATCAGACGCTGATCTCGACAACTCGTGGTTGCCGACAGAACGCTATGAAGAACTGCGAGTCGAGACCGGGGAGGAACGCGACGCTAACTTCAAGAAGGTTGTTGAAATCGAGCGGTTGGAGGTTGGAGAAGTTCCCGCTGAACGAGTTTCGTTAATACGCCGGATCATGTTCCTCAATGCCCGTGATCGAATGAAGCTCGCGATGAAAGGCGATCGGGAAGCGCGAAGTATCCTGATTCGAGATTCAAACCGACTGGTGGCCGTGGCGGTCATTAACAACCCGCGCGTCACGGATCAGGAGGTAGAAAATATTGCTGCAATGAGGACGGTCGCGGATGAAGTTCTACGCCTCATCGCTTTGAACCGAGCCTGGGCGAGGTCATATCCAATCATTCATAATTTGGTTCGCAATCCCCGTACTCCCATTCCCACGGCGATTAGCACGCTACCTCGCATTCGCACGCGGGATCTGCAAAATATCACGCAAAACCGAAACGTCTCCGAAGCTGTCCGCCGACAAGCCCTAAGACTGTCCCAGACACGTTCAGGAGGGTAGCGTCGCGACTTGGAGGTTCCCAAATGTTACGGAAATCTTGCGAAATAGTCCTTGACACGTCACGAATTTTACGTATAATTTCACACACTGAATCAGCCAGTTAGTTTGAAATTACGTTTTTTGGCCAAGAGTAGGTGCTCTTGAGGGTCGCGGTTTTTATTTTATTTCGTACCGCGTGGCTTTATCCACCCGCAGAAAACGCACCGCCTGGTTTACGGGATCGGCCGTAAGTGACGATTCTCAGTTCTTTGCCACCGCCACCTGATTTACCCGAACCTGCCCGACAGGTCGCCCCGCTAGTCCTAATCGACTGGCGGGGCACATCTCTTTTATGACGCCTGATTTGTACGTTATTTTGCCGCGAGGGCGGTGGTTTTGTCCGTTGCGGATTCGATGGTTTCCTCACCCATCGGAGGCCCGGAAACCCCAGCAATCTCTGAAAACAGCTGCTCGTATTGGTCTACGACGTGTTCCCAATCGTAGTGGCGTTGCACGCGATCTTGTGCGCGGTGACGATAACTCTGGACCACGGAACCATCGCGCAATACGCGCTGCAACTTTTCTGCCAGATCGGATTCGTCGTCGTAAGGAATACCTGCGCTGCCGACAACCTCCAGGTTTTCCGGTGTCGCCAGTGTCAAGACACAATTACCATAGCCCATAGCCTCGACCAGTGCCGGGTGTGTGCCGCCTACCTCGGTCGCGTGAACGTAGCAATAGGCGTTCTGTTGCAGTGCTCGGTAGTCCTGCCCGAATACGAAGCCAGTAAACACGATGCGCTTGTCGCCGCGTGCGCGCGCTTTCAGATCGTCGATGTATTCTCTGGCGTAAGGCGCATCACCCACAATCAGTAAACGGAACGCAGTTCTGACTTTCTTGAAAGCTTCGATTACCAGATGCGCATTGTTTTCGGGCTCGAGCCTGGAAACGTAGAGGACATACCGATTCGGTTCAGCGCGCCATTTTCGCACCGCGTCACGATCAGGACGGCGTTCCACCTCTGAGCCGTATGTGATCATTCGCGAGGATGCGTTGTACCGAGTGCGGTAATAGTCATGGATAACTTGCGCATCGGTAACTGTCACATTTGGCAGTATCGTGGAGAGACGCTCGGCCAGTAAATAGTATTGCCTACCTAACCAGCCCCACTTCTTTCGCTTGTGTTCCAACCCATCGACATTGATGGCTACAGGCGTACCGGTCAGCCGGAGTATCGGGATGAACGGGCTGTTAGCTGCATTGCAGATCAAGACAGCGTCAAACTTCCCAAACATGGCGTGAACAGCCGACAAAAATGCGTGGATGACAGTATCGAGATATTTGTGACGAATGGTGGGAAGAACTTTTAACTTGACGCCGTGGAATTCCAACTGGCGGGGTGAAACGTAGTGTGCGCGGCCATATACCGTGACGTCATGTCCGCGCGCGACTAGTCGCGTTGAAAGGTGCTCCGCGAACGTTTCGAAACCACCGTAGCTGGCTGGAATGCCGCGCGTTCCTAGAATGGCAATCCGCATGTGCCCGAACGTCTTAAGTGTATCCAGCGTCTTAGACCGACTGGAGATTCGCTGCTTTCTTATAAACTTCCAAAGTTTCGCGAGCTGTCTGCCGCCAATCGAAAAGTTTAGCCCGCTCGAGACCCCTGGTTCTTAACGTCGCCTGCAAAGAGTTATCGCTCAGTACCTTTTTTATCGCTGAAGCGATATCCGGAACATCAAACGGGTCAAAGAGAAGTGCGGCGTCGCCGACTACCTCCGGAAGACTCGTCCGATTTCCAACAATGACCGGCGTACCACATTTCATCGCCTCCAGTGGCGGCAACCCAAAGCCTTCGAAATACGACGGATATACAAAACACAACGAGCCGGAATAAAGTGCCGGCAAATCAGCCTCAGGCACGTATCCCGTCATGATCACTGACTCGCGCAATCCCAGTTGATCGATGGTGCGCAATGTTTCTTCAAACAGCCATGCATTCTTGCCGGCAACGACGAGTTTAGGCAGCTTAACCTCTGGGCTATTACGACGCAAGAGCGAGTATGCTTGCAGTAAACGCGTAGAGATTTTTCCGCGGTTGAATCGAACCGACGCAAAGTAGGTATGGACCATCGATCCCATAAGTTTGCTTTACCCGTTGCAGTTCATCGTCGTCAGTGATGGGTGCGAAATGTGACGGCGGCGCCAGCGGGATCACCGTCACCTTGTCGGGATTGATGTTGTAAGTAGCAATGATGTCGTCACGAGCGTGATTTGAAAGAGCTGATCACGTGAGCCGCCTTGCGCGCTGAACGACGGACGGTCATTCGAAGTTGCATGCGACTGCGACGTTTGAATGTTTGTGGCAAGTGTTCAAACGAAAGGTCATGAATACTGACTACCACCGGGCACGGAGCGACAGGCGGCGCAGTGAATTGCACATGCAGAACGTCGACGCGATTTCTTCGCAGTTCCGCGCTCAGTGTTACGGGAATTCGAATGAACGGCGAATGTGGGAGCGTGGTCCGAACGGTAAAGTTTGGCCAGCGGTTGCTGAATCGTTCTACTGCTTGTTTCCGTGTGACGTATAGCGTGTAGTGATTGGCATTGTCGATCTGGGCGAGCGCTTCAATCAGATTAGTCGCGTAACTTTCATTTCCGCCAAGTCCAGTCCCAACTGAATGGGCGTCAATTGCAATACGCAATGGCCTGCGGTCCTCCGGCTCAAAGGTTGCGATGAATGTTTGGAGTTTAGTTCACGAAGAGCGGGATAAGAAAGATGCGTTCCCGAAACTTCGGTGAAACTTCGGGAACGCTCCACGAGGCAGTGTAGTCAGAAGGGTTTACTTTTTCCCGGCAGCGTTGGCCTGAGACTCGCCACTCTGCTGATTGCGCGTATCGCGTTCACGGATGCGCGCAGCTTTACCGCGCAGTCCACGCAGGTAATAGAGTTTGGCCCGGCGCACGCGACCTCTCTTCACAACGTCGATATGGTCAACGATGGTCGCATGCAATGGAAAGATTCTTTCAACCCCAACGCCGAAACTCGTCTTGCGAACTGTGATTGTTTCGCGCGCAGCCGCCGTGTTTACGTGCGATAACAACACCCTCAAACGCCTGCAGACGTTCCTTGGTTTCTGATTCCTTGATTCGCACATGCACGCGCACTGTATCGCCCGGTTGAAAATCAGGAATGTTGCTGCGCAATTGTGTCTGTTCAATGCCGTCTAATCTGTTCATCTCATTACTCCATTAACTTACCTGGATTCCACTCCAGATAACCTATTTCAAAAGATCCGGGCGATTTCTTCGCGTCTTTTTCAAAGCCGCATCGCGGCGCCACCGTGCAATCTCAGCGTGGTTCCCTGTCAAAAGCACTTCCGGGACACTCAATCCACCATACTCAGTCGGTCGAGTGTATTGTGGGTGATCCGAGCAGTCCCTCCGAGAACGATTCATTTGACGCCGACGTTTCGTTACCCAAGGCGCCGGGAAACAAACGAACCACCGCATCAACCATTACCACTGCTGCAGGCTCGCCTCCCGACAAGATGTAATCCCCGATTGAGATCTCGTCGGTCGCCAACGCCTCACAAACTCGTTCGTCAACGCCTTCATAGCGTCCGCAAATCAGAACTATCTGCGACGCGTTCTTTGAAAGATCGAGAGCAACTTCCTGCGTCAGCGCTCTTCCCTGCGGCGAAAGCAGGACCACGCGTGTCTGCGGTGAATACTTATCGCGACTATCGCAACCCGTCAGTTCCCGCACCGCAGCGAAAATCGGTTCTGGCTTGAGCACCATTCCCTCGCCCCCGCCAAACGGACGGTCATCGACAATATGGTGCTTATCAGTGGTCCAGCGTCGCAGGTCGTGCGTGTTTGTTTCAACCAAACCCGCAGCGCGTGCCCTGCGAATAATCCCGTAATCAAACGCTCCAACGAAGAACTCGGGAAAAATCGTTATGATATCGCAACGCAACACTGGTGCTTTTCAAAGAAAACTATAAATCCAATAACCCTTCAGGCGGGTCTATCAGAATCTTCTTGCCCGGGATATCGACGTTAATAACAATGTCCCGAGCCATGGGAATCAAATGCTCGTGGTGCGAGCCATCGTCTACGACGAGCAATTGCACGCCGCCGGTTCTCATAACATCGCGCACTTTGCCGATTACCGAGCCTTGCGCATTTTCAACTGAACAACCCGCTAACTGCCATTCGTAAAACTCGTCGGCAGGAAGCTGTACCTGCTCTTCTTCCGGTAAACCGAATTCAAATCCAACCAGAGCGGTTGCCGCGTCAACGCTGTCGTAGTCCTGAAACTTGAGTATTAGCCGGTCGTTCTGAAACCAGTAATCCTCGAGCTCAAGTTCCTTACGTTCACCGCCGGGTGCGACGCCCAACAGTCGCGTCACGTTTTCAAATCGTTCGGGAAAGTCGGTTAACAGCTCGGCCACCAACTCGCCTTTCAATCCCCTGGTCCTGACCGCGCGAGCGACGATGATCAAATCCCCGAGCGCTGACGTCTTCTGGCGGCGTCATTCCACGATTTCGACCACAAACCGCTGCCGCTTCTTCAACCCAACGGCGTGGGCCAGCGAACGCAATGCGCGAACTGTTCGCCCCTGGCGGCCAATCACCTTGCCCATGTCGACGGGCGCAACGCGAATCTCAATCAACGTTGCTCCCTGCTGCTCGACTTCGCGAACCTCCACGGCATCGACGTCATCGACCAGCGACTTGACCACCATTTCAACTGCATCTTTCATCGAGACCTAACCAGCCGCTTCGGTAGCTGCAGCTGCTTGCTTACCGCTGGCCTTAATCAACCGACCAACTGTTTCAGTCGGCTTTGCGCCCTGGCTAATCCAATAATCGCACGCGGTCCATCTTCAGCTTGATCTCTGCTGGTTCGCGTGTCGGATTGTATGTGCCCAGGTTCTCAAGATAGGCGCCGTCGCGCTTGGATTTCTTCTCCTTCACAATTACCCGATATGAAGGTTGTTTCTTCGCGCCCGTGCGCATTAATTTGATCGCTAACAAATCTTCACCTCCGCTATATCACTATCACTGTTTACTATCGCCGCTTCTTCTTCCGCTTTAACCTTCTTCTTGTTTTTCTTCCGCGATGGACCACCGCCAAGTCCCGGCAATGATGGCAACGACGGCATCTCATCGCCGTTGTCACCCAGGCCGCCCATGTCGGGCATGCCCGTGAGCCGCCTCATCATTTTGCCTTTCAACCCGGTGCCACCGAAGATTCCTGAACCAGATAACTGTCGCATCATCTGGCGCATCTCGGTGTATTGCTTGATTAGCTTGTTAACTTCCGCGACCGAGGTTCCGGAACCGCGCGCGATCCGCCGTCGCCGGTTCGCATTAAGAATCTTATGGTCGGCGCGCTCTTCAAACGTCATCGAGTCAATGATCGACTCGGTGCGCTTAAGCTCCTTCTCCATCTCCTTCGTCTGCTCCTCATCCAGCTGAGGCATCCCTATGCCGCCCAGGAGCTGATCGGGAAGCATCTTCATAATCTTTGAGAAAGAACCGAGCTTCTTTACCTGCCGAAGCTGCGAACGAAAGTCGTCAAGCGTGAACTCGTTCTTCTGAAGCTTCTTTAACTGTTCCTCGGCTTCAGACTGATCGACCTTCGACTGGACCTCTTCAATGAGCGACAACACGTCGCCCATTCCGAGAATCCGTTGCGCCACGCGATCCGGATAGAACGGTTCAAGCGCGTCATACTTTTCACCGACGCCAACAAACTTCACCGGCTGTCCGGTTACCTGTTTGATGGAAAGCGCCGCGCCGCCGCGAGCGTCGCCGTCCATCTTCGTCAGCACGACGCCGGTGATGCCGATCCTGCGGTGAAACTCTTCCGCTGAACGAACCGCGTCTTGTCCGGTCATCGCATCAGCGACAAACAAAATCTCGACCGGACGCGTCTCGCTCTTAATCTGTTCGAGCTCGTTCATGAGCTCGTCGTCGATGTGCAGCCGGCCTGCGGTATCAATCAACAACGTATCGAAGCCCGTTTGCTGCGCGTGCTTCACTGCACTGCGCACCAGCGTCAACGGATCGTTCGTGTCTGCTTGTTCAAAGATCTGTTGGCCAGTTGCCTTGGCAATGACCTTGAGCTGTTCGCGCGCCGCCGGCCGGTAAACGTCAACCGAAAGCAACAGCGGTTTGCGCTCCTGATTTGCAGCCAACCAGCGCGCAATTTTCCCGGTCGAGGTCGTCTTGCCGGAGCCCTGAAGGCCGACAATCATGACCACGTTGGGTACTTGTCTGGTAAAGACCAGTTGAGATGATTGACCGCCGAGCAGATCGACCAACTCATCGAAGACTATCTTGACGACCTGTTCGGAAGGCTTCAGCTCCTGCCAAACCTGCTGGCCTTCGGCCTTTTCCTTGACAGAGACGATAAAGTCTTTGGCGACTTTATAGTTGACGTCGGCTTCAAGCAGCGCGAGACGAATCTCGCGCAACGCCGCATCGACATGCTCCTTCGTCAGCACGCCTTCGCCGCGCAGATTCTTCAGTGTCCTTTTTAACTTATCCGATAAGGACTCAAACATAGAGCACTAGGCGACAATTTCTGCCGGCGACGGAAACGGAGATGATAGCGGCCAGCGTAAAAGAGTGTCAAGGAAGGACCGAGGCAGACATTTTCTTCTAATTTATTGAAAATGCTGGTCATGCGCGCTGTTTGACCAGCGATAACAGCCCGCTTTCAACGGAGATAGAATCCAACGTGATCAAGGCCAATCATACTGCAGAAGCGCAGCAGGTTTGCTCGTTGCCAACAGGCGTTTGTTTGCCTGTTGCTCGTATTGCTACTGACTGCGGTGCCCGCGCCGAGCAACTCGGCGCAGCGCCAGAGCTCCGAATCAGCGATTCACTTCCTCGTTAACGTTCACTGAAATTGCGCCTGGAATTGAGTACGGTCAGGTAACGACCAAATGCATTGCAAGCGACGGTGAGACTGGCCCGCTGCTCATCAATGTGCTTCGCCTTGACCTGAAACGCGTGCGTTTGAAAATTGTTCGTGCTCTTGATCAGGGTCTGGGTCTGGAAACAGTGAGTTCTCTGGCGGCGCGACATCGCGCGGCTGGCCGCAATCAATGGCGGTTACTTTCGAACGACCGGAACCTACCGGGGAGAGTCGACTGGGTTTCTGCTGATCGACGGCAAGTTGATCAGTGAACCGTATAACAATCGCGCCGAACTGGGTCTGGTCAACGAAGGGCCGGCAACGGACGTGATCTTCGGTCACTTGAAGTATCTGGGCGAGATTTCAACTGGACGAGTCGAAACATGAGTTCAGGGTGTTAACCGGCCCGTCTCTATCGAACGAAATGATTGTGTTCACGCCCGAGTTTCACCGCACCACTCTTACCAATCCGGACGGCGTTGAAGTTGTAGTGAGACGAAACAAGGTTGTCGCTGTAAAAGATTTGACCGGCAGTACGCCAATTCCTTCCGATGGTTTTGTGATTTCCGCGGTGGGAACTGCGCGTGTTTGGACCAAACGTCATGTGCGCAGAGGATCGCCGCTACGTTTCTCCTGGCGCATGAATTCTGCCGAACCTGAGCGAGACGCTACGTGGCAACGGGCACACAGCATCCTGGGCGCTGGTCCGCAACTGATTAAAGCGGGCAAGGTCGCCATCACTCATCTTGAGGAGAAAATGCCGCCCGGCTTCGCCAGTGATCGTCATCCGCGCACGGCGGTCGGTCGAATGAAAGACGGCAGACTACTGCTGGTTACTGTCGATGGCCGACAACCGCAAATCAGTATCGGAATGTCTCTCTACACGTTGGCCGATCTGCTGCTGGAGTTGGGCGCAGTTGACGCAATTAACCTCGACGGCGGCGGGTCGACAACCATGGTGATGAAACAGAAGGTTGTGAACAAACCCTCCGACCAAACAGGGGAACGCCCCGTGAGCGATGCAATCCTCGTTTTTCCCAGAGGAAACTAACAGAATCGTGGTCGCCATTGGCTCGGATGTGTTAAATTCTCCTCTGTTTTGTTGCTTAGATTGAGATGCGGCTCGTGGGAGATTGCCGCTTCACCCTGCCTTCCGCTCAACACACAATTCGGGTGGTGTGAAATACACCGCGAATTGACTGTCTTTAAGAGGTTAAATGGCTAAAGCTCCAGGCCCCGGTGAAGGACCGGTGTCAGACCAATCCCCAAGTGGAAAAGGTGTGGTCGATCTGGCCGTCGCTCGCGTACGGCTGCGTCCGGGCACGGGGCAGGCGTCTGCACAGCAGTTGTTGGAAGAGCTGGACGAAGTTCGTTCATTACTCGATCAGGGTTTGTCTGCGGAAGCCAAAACACGTCTCGCCTCACTAATCACCGCCGCGCAAAAAAATCCTTCAATACTCGCACTCGCTCGTTGTGCATTGTCCACTGCTCTGGAAATGCAGGGGCAGTATCGCGATTCGCTGGCAGCAGTGGCGATGTATGAATCACCCGAATCAAGAGTCAAACTTGACCAACAAGCCATCCAGTCTCTGAAGGTTCAAATCGGTCTCGCTTACAACTACAACGGCGATCATCCGAAAGCGATATCAATTCTGAAAGGCGCTTTGCGTGAACCAGGCGAAGGCGAAGAGGAGCTGAGCCCTGGTCCAGTTTACGCCGCGCTGGCTCGCGTCTATCGCAGCATCAGTGAATATCCGATCGCGCGTGATTATGCACAGCGCGCTCTCGAACACTTCCGGCAGTCAGGCGAATGGCGCGGACTCGCCGACGCATACTTCGGCATCGGGTTGGCCCAGGCCCAGGAAGGTGACTACGAAGGCTCGCTGGAAAACCTGCAGCAGGCACTCAAACTCACTGGCGATCATCCGGCCAGTTACACGCTGGGAAAAATCTACGCCAACATGGCCGGCGTTTGCTGGTTTCTGAAACGGCCGCAGGAAGGCATCCGCTACTTAGAAAAAGCGATCGCTTATTACGAACGCACCGACCACAAAGCCAGCGCTGCAAATGGTTACAACAACCTCGGGATCAACCTCACGTTGATCGGGCAGTGGGGCAAGGCTCAGGAGGCTTTGGAACGCGCGTCTGGCACTCGCGTCAGAAGCGGATGAGCGCGCCGAAAAAGTGCCCATGATTCTGGACTCGCTGGGCGAGTTGCTGATGCTGCGCGGTGATCTGGATCGCGCCAAAGACTATCTTCTGCGCGCTGTTACGCTGGCGACGGAAGACGGGAACAAGTGGTATGCGTGCCAGGCGCTGAGAACTTCGGCTCGCTGTTGTCTGGCGATGGAGGATCACAGTAAAGCCATCGCCAATGCTCGTGAAGCGTTAGCGCTGGCCGAAGGTATCGGAGACCGTCAGGCCGTCTCCGACTCGAGTTTGATTCTCGCCGAAGCTTACATGCGCAATGGCGAGACCGAAGAATGCGAGAAACTGTTAAGCAAAGCTGTCTGAAGAAACAACTGACTCGGCAGCCGACATGGGATTCGCAGGCGAGTATCAGCGGCTGTTGGGCATGCACGCAGTAATTAAGTCTGACTTTCCGTCCGCAGCGCAGCATTTCGGCAGCAGCGTTTCCATCTTCGACATGCTCGGCGATCGTTATCGCGCAGCTCGCGCGCACAGTGAGCTGGGACGGGCGTACGCGTCGAGTCAGCCGAGCCGGGCCATCGAACATTTGACGCGGGCGGTCAATGCCTTTCGTGAGCTTGGCGCCAAGCTTGATCAACAACGCGCTGAAGCCGTCTTAAGTAATCTCGACCGCACCGCTCCGGAGAGAAACGAAGAGCAGTCGGCGTTAACGCAGTTGTTAACATTGCGACTGGCGGAAGCAGTGACCTCACGTGAACTGCTGCTGCGCGAACTCGCCGCGATCATGCGCCAGGAAACAAACGCTAAACGCGTAGTTATCACGGAGCTCGACGAACACAATCGAAGGCGAGTTGTCATTGCGCACGGATGCACGCCCGCGGAAAGCGCGAAGATTGCCGAACAGCTTGACGAGTTAAGCGACGAGGATGCGCAGGCGTTTGCAAAAAAGAGTGACGCGGCAGTATTGCAACTACGGGCAATGCACGCTCCGGGTGCGACTCTCTACATCTCACCGCGAAGTCGCGCGAAGCTGCCGGGAGGGCTTTCGCTGGATCCGTTTATTCGTGTAGCTGAACTGGGCATGGACGTTTGCGCACTCCGCAGTGGTCCACAGAAAGGTGCGCGTTCGCAACAACCGGCTGAGTTAACCAGCGCTAGTCTGATGCCCGGCTTTATTCATTCGAGCCCGGCGATGACAAAACTCGTCGAAGAAGTACACAAGATTAGATCGTCTGATGTGACAGTACTGGTTACAGGTGAATCCGGTACCGGCAAAGAACTGGTCGCCCGCGCGATTCACGCGATCTCCTCGCGTCGTTCCAAAGTCTTCGTGCCGTTTAACTGTACGGCGGTGCCCAAGGAACTTTCCGAAGGCTATCTCTTTGGATATCGACGCGGCGCATTCACCGGGGCAGTGACTGATTCGGCAGGCGTGATTCGAACCGCTGCCGGAGGAACACTTTTTCTCGATGAGATCGGCGACTTGCCGCTCGACCTGCAGCCTAAGCTGTTGCGATTCCTGCAGGAAGGTGAGATTCAGCCACTAGGTGAGCAACGCCCGATTAAAGTGGACGTTCGCATCATTGCTGCCACGAATACCGATTTGGAAGAGATGGTGGCCCAGGGCCGCTTTCGAGAAGACTTGTATTATCGTCTCAACGTGATTCGACTGCGCGTTCCGCCGTTGCGCGAGCGGCGCTCTGAAATTCCAACCATCGTCAACTACTACATCAATCACTACTCAGCTAAGTTTGGTCGCAAGGACATTCAAATCACACCGCAGGCCGTTGACCTCTTGATGGTCAGCGATTGGCCCGGCAACGTGCGACAGCTCTGCAATGAAATTCAACGAGTCGTTGCGCGCGCTGAGGACGCAACAGTATTAACTCCCGAACACTTGTCTCCGGAACTCAAGAAGACCTCCTCGCCGGCCACACCGAGTTCTCCTGCGTCAACTCTGGCTTCAATGCCTTCCGCAACGTTGCAGAACGTCACACTCGCCGATGCTCTGGCTGAAGTTGAGCGCCGCATGATTGCTGATGCACTACGCAAGCACGGCGGCAACATCTCCCGCGCCGCTCGCGAACTAGGCTTAACTCGTCGCGGCCTCTACCTCAAACTCGAACGCTACCAACTCAGCGCGACCGGCTAACAGCTACGACCTCCACCTAACAGTCATAGAGCTCAACCAGTCCGAGATAGCAGACCAACGTGAAGCTGTGGTTTCGTGTTGCTTCGTGGAGTTTCGCCAATAGACTTGGCGCGTTTACGCGCCATCCCGCAGGGCTGCTAGGCCAGCCGTTTTACGGCTGGTTTACCGACGGCGATAATTTGCTTCAGGCCGCTTCAGCGGCCTTATTCGGAGAAGGCCGTTGAAACGGCCTAACGACCCAATCGTTGCGCCACCTAACCAGCCGTAAAACGGCTGGCCTAATCGCCCTGCGGGCCTGCCTCGTAAACGAGGCACATCATTGAGTCTTGGTGTTGTACTACTCTTGCGGCAAAGCCGAAGCACTGGAGCACTGGCAGCACTGTATACGCAGTATTCACTGTATATCTGGTTGCCACCGGCGCCGTTTGTGACGCCACCGAGATATTTCCTCGAATTTCGGCCCTTTTCTTGAGTTTCAATCGTTTCTGGACGGCCAATCGGCGTTTCCTGGTTAGTGAGTATCCAATTTTCCAGGATTTGCCCCCACCTAATTCCAGATTTAAGATCGCCCTTGTAACTCAAACAAAACACTGGGGTTAGTTGCACTGCTTCTTTCCTTTCCACCGTGGCACAACTGTTGAAATGGTCATGGTCACTCGGCAGTTGGATTTGAAAGGACGGAAACGACAATGTTGCGACGAATCTCAGCCTACACCAGCCTTATAAGCCTTCTGGCAGTTTCTCTTGCCCCGATGGCCACCACGTCTTATGCGGCACCCCGCAGAAGCAAGAACGCCCGCCACGTGGAAAAGAAGACGGCTCCGGAGTTCGCATCAGCCCAGGGCTCGAGCGCAATCGCACGCGTGCTGATTCAAACCAAAGGCGCCCCATCAGCAGCACATGATGCGGCCCTTAACAACGCGGGCGCGTCCAAACGGTCGTCCTTCACCGCACTGAACACAATCGTTGCCGACGTTTCCCTTGAACCAGGTTGCCGGACTCGCCGCCCGCGCTGACGTTGTTTATGTCGCTCCGGACCGACCGGTTAAGGCTGAAATGAATGTCACGACCGAAGCCATCGGCGCTGCTCAGGTAGTGAGCGGCCAAGCTGGAACGCCAGGCGCCACCGGCAAAGGCGTTACCATTGCGGTGCTCGACAGCGGTATCAGTGCAAACCATCCAGACTTCGCCAGCAACAACAAATCACGTGTCCTTACTTCGGTTGATTTCACTGGCAGCAGCCGTCAGGGTGATGCAGACGGTCATGGAACCGGCGTCGCCGGCGTAGCTGCAGGCAACGGCGCAGCGTCCAACGGATATGCTGGAAACTATGCGGGCGTTGCTCCCGAAGCCAACCTCGTTGACGTTCGTGTGTTGGACGAAAACGGCATCGGCCGCACCAGCAATGTGCTGGCAGCGTTGAATTGGGTAGTTCAGAATCGGACGCGTTACAACATCGGCGTCGTCAACATGAGCCTGGGTTCGCCCGTGCGTGAATCCTTCCACACTGATCCTCTTGGCAAAGCAGTTGAGCTGACGGTTCGCGCAGGCGTCGTGGTGGTATGCAGCGCCGGCAACATGGGCCGCACCGAACAGATTGTTGGAACCAACGCTGATGGCTCTCCGATTTACCAACTCGCTTATGGCGCAATCACCAGCCCGGCCAACAGCCCATACGTAATCACCGTCGGCGCTACCGACACTCATGGAACCGCCCGCCGCTCCGACGACACAGTTGCCTCATTCTCATCAAGAGGTCCGACGCGCTTCGACCACTTGGCAAAGCCAGACCTCGTGGCCCCCGGCCGTCGCGTAGTTGCCCCGATGTCGCAAGAACCGAATCCGCATCTGGCCACCCAGTATCCGGATCGCGTTGTGCAACCAACTTCGAACGCCGCGCCAAATCTTTACTTCAATTACTCAGGCACCTCGTTCGCAGCGCCGGTTGTTTCCGGAACCGTGGCCCTGATGCTTGATGCAAATAAATCACTCACCCCACTTCTCGTCAAAGCGATTCTCCTCAAATCGGCCCAGGAACTTACTGGATTCGGCAGCAAGCATTCGTCAGTGTTCTCGCAGGGCGCGGGCCTGGTGAATTCAGCCGCAGCCGTTCAGTTCGCAAACGCAGTGGTTCCGAACGCTGACAAACTGGTTGCGGGCGACAAAGTTCTCCGCGGCAACGGCAACGTCAGCTCATTGGCAGCCGACACAAATCGGCGGTGAGTCGATTAGCATCAGCAATCGCGTGCTTTATTCGAATGGCGTGATCTTCGCCGATCGCCCGGTGCTGACGAATGGAATCATGCTGGCGGACGGCATCATGCTGGCAGACGGCATCATGCTCGCCGACGGAATGATTTTCGGCGACGGCATCATGCTGGCCGACGGCATTATGTTGGCAGACGGCATCATGCTGGCCGACGGCATCATGCTGGCCGACGGCATCATGATTGGTGACTCGGTTGTGCGAAACGGTCGCGCGGTGCTCAGCGATGGCATCATGCTCGCGGACGGCATCATGCTGGCCGACGGCATCATGCTGGCCGACGGCATCATGTTGGCCGATGGCATCATGCTCGCCGACGGCATCATGCTGGCCGACGGCATCATGTTGGCCGACGGCATCATGCTGGCCGACGGCATCATGCTCGCCGATGGCAAGCTTCACAAAGATGGCATCATGCTCGCCGACGGCATCATGTTGGCCGATGGCATCATGTTGGCCGATGGCATCATGCTCGCCGACGGCATCATGTTGAGCGACGGCATCATGTTGGCGGACGGCATCATGTTGGCCGATGGCATCATGCTGGCCGACGGCATCATGCTGGCGGATGGCATCATGTTGGCGGACGGCATCATGTTAGCCGACGGCATCATGTTGGCCGATGGCATCATGCTCGCCGACGGCATCCTGCTTGGCGATGGCATCATGTTGGCCGACTAAGACCGTTACTTTCACCCCTAACACTTTCCAAAGGGCCGGCAAACGCCGGCCCTTTTCTTGTACCAATAACGCATGCGGGTCAAACACCGGACAACGCTGCCGTGCTATTGTGCGGATCAGGTTTCGATTGTTTGAGATTGAGAGATCAGCTGACCGAGATAAACGGGAAATGGCTAGATTAATTCTTCGGGGTGGATTAAGTGGGCTAGTCGGCAGCCTTCTATATTTGATCGGTCATGCCCTCAACGAACGGCTGCGATTGGGGTATGTACCATATGGGGGCGCCATGGAATTAATGGCCCTTCCTTACGTCGCCGCGGCTGGAATAGTCTGTGGATCCCTAATCGGATTTCTTCTTTGGGCCATAGCGAATAAACTAGATCTTCAACTACCAGGTTATCTCCGAGCCATTGTTGGGGTTCTCTTTCTACTTTTCTCGTGGGTCGCTCTTTATTTGTATTGGGGTCCGTCCGAGACGAGACTGATACCACGGCCGCTTATAAACCAGTTCATTGAAGGGGCATTGGGCCTCACTCTTTTTGGAGCCCTACCGGGTGTAGCTGCCCGGCCGATGTTACTACATCAGGATACTGCCGAATCGGCGAAGTGCCGTCTGTTGCCCCACAGGCGACTTCAGTTGGCTTGCGCCCTCTTGACGCTTGTTGTCGCGCTTTTTCTAACGGCGCTCGTGCTGCGGGTGCACGGGCATGCACCTCCTGGGATTAAAGACCAATTTGGTTTCGGTGAGGAGATGATTCTGTCGACTTGTGTTTTTCGTTATTCCTGCTTCGCTAGTTTGCATTGGTTCCTATAAATATTCGGCGCGGCCAGGACCAAGCGCCGTGATGCTTGTTTTGGGTTGCCTGTTGGTTGTCGTTAGTACGATCTCTTTCTTTATCTTCACTCCGTTCGAGGAAATCTTTCCCTGGACATGGCTAAACATCTTATTCTTACTATTGGCTGTCCTGACCTTTACTTTTTGGTTGAAGACCAGGTGGCAGCCTCATGAAGTTTCCGATGAAGGGTAAGCGTCAAGCCCATAATGAAGTACAAGACCATCACCACTTCGGAATCGCCCCAGTTGTAATGAACCACGCCCGAGACAAAGAAACCTGCCAGTCCACCGAGCGCTCCTAATGAGATCCCACGCTCCATCCAGGGGACATCCGTTCCTGAGCGAAGGGTTCGCCAGAGGGTTCGAGCGTAGACAAATAGGAACGCCAGCCAGAGGAACAGTGCGGGTATGCCGCGTTCGAGAGCGATCTGCAAAAAGTTTGAATGCATGTGGCCCATCGGAATGCGTCCGCCATCGAACAGTCCCCATTCGCGCCAATGTCCCTTGATTGAATCCATTCCAACACCAATTAGCAGGTGACGCGGGTTACGGACCAGTAAACTCGCTCCTTCCTTCCAAACAGTTTCACGCCACGTCGTCGAGTGGTCCGCGCGATCGAGGAACCCAACGTTTCGTTTTTGTTGAAGTAAAAAAAGTCCGGCGATGATCAGCGGTATGGCCAGCGCGGTGATCACTATCATGGTGCGGCGACGCATCGTCAGTAACAGAATCAGGGCGCTCGATATCAAACAGCCAAGCCACACTGCACGTGTCACCGTAAGCGACAACGCGCCCAGAAAGCCTACCAGGGCAATCATCAATAAAGCGCCGGCCAAGCTTCGCTTGTTGGGCAAACATATGAAGAGTCCCAGGATGAGTGCGAAGACGAGTTGCAATACTTCAGCGTAGGTCACGTAATGTCCATAGAAACCCGAAGCACGCCAATCGCGACCGCGCGACCATTCGGCGATTCCCAGTTGGGAGGTTGGGCTGGCACCCGGCTGTAACTCACCTCGAGCAACTTTAAAAGTCGGTTGCCACTCGTGACGATAGATGCGAACCTCCGCCCGTCGTACTTCAGGTTTTGAAAGCGCATTCACCAACTCAGAAGGCTCCCGGAGCTTTACCTTATCGACCTCCAGCAACGTATCACCGTCGCGTATACCGGCTTTGTAAAGAGCGCTGGTTTCCGAAACACCATAGACCTTCACACCTCTACCGATCGCACGCTCACCCAATGTGAAAAGAACATTGACTGCGCAGGAAGCGATGAGCGTGAGAGCGAGCAGGCGGACCATCTTCAATGAACGGATGTTTTGCGCTACTAAATAGATGATAGTGAACAGGCTGGCCGCGCGTAGTTTTCCGATCGACACCATCGGTTCGTAGGAGAGAAAGGCCGAGATGCCAGTGACTATAAAAAACCCGAGCAGAAGATAGTCGATGGGCGTTCGATAGAGTTGGGGCCGCGGGCGGAATGCAAACCGTATGGCCCATAAGAACATACCTGCCAACCATGCAGCTTGTGCTCCGGCAATCGAATGCGGTGCAGCGAACGCAAACGCGAACAGGCATCCGACGATCGCCGCATCCAGCAAGGTCGCCGCGGTTATCCCAGGTGGGGCCTTTACCATAAGTTTATATCGTTCCAGACACCAGGCCAATAAACGTTTCGTGCTGACTGAAGTAAACTCTAGAATGTCCCTGGCCATCAACCTTGGTAGTTTGAAAAAGGAACTTTCATGTCTCGACTTCATGCGGCGCTTATCTCTGCTGGTACTGATCCTGTCAACGAGCGTTTCGGTTAGCGGTCAGATAATTACCAATCACCTGGAACAGGTTAGACAACTCCAGAACGATCCCAAGGTGAAGGCGGCTTTCGATTACATTGATCGGAACAAGCTAGACATTCTGACAGAGTGGATCCAAATCACCGAAGTGAATGCTCCTTCAGGTCAGGAACAGGAGCGTGCCAAATATATTGAAACGCTGCTACGCAAGTATAAGCTTGATAGCGTTCGTTACGATGCTGTGGGAAATTTGATTGCTGTGCGCAAGGGAACTGGCGGTGGGCCGGCGGTCGTTTTTGATGCTCACCTCGATACCGTCTTCCAACCGGGATTAAAAATAAAGGCCACCGTGCGCGACGGAAGAGTTTACGCGCCGGGCGTTGGCGATGACACGCGAAATATTGAAGCGTTACTGGCTACCATTCGCGCACTTGATGCGGCGCAGATTAAAACTAAAGCCGATCTAATCTTTGTTTTTACGGTTGAAGAGGAAACGAATTTCAAGGGCGTTAAGCATTTCGTCGCGGAAAACAAAGATAATATACGCCACTATATTGCGCTCGACGGCGGATACGAGGGGTTCACTTACGCGGGTATTGGTATCAACTGGTATCGCCACCATTTTATTGGCCCCGGCGGGCACACACGCTCGCGCACCCCGCCATTCTCCGCAAGCTTGCCGCTTGCGCGCGCAATTTCTCGTATCTACGAATTGAATGTGCCCACCAACCCGCCGTCGAACCTTAATATCGGTATGCTTGGCGGTTCTGATGTGGTAAACGCGAAGGCTTCCGACGCCTGGTTTACGGTTGATTTGCGCTCGACGAAAAACGAAGTAATCGCTGAGCTGGAGAAACAGATTGCGTCAATTTTGCAGGAGGAAGCTAAGCGGCTGGAATGGTCGTAAGAACAGAAGTCATCTCGACATCACCGGTCGCTGTGATTCCCGGTCACCGCGAATCGCGGCTAGTACAGATTGCCGAAGCGGTCCATCGAGCGCTCGGTTTCGATCCGCCCATTACTAACACCGGCTCCAATAACTCAAGTGTTGCTCTGCTCGCCGGCGTTTCATCTATTTCAACTGGAGCAGGACCATGCGCGGATGCTCACGCCCTGACCGAGAACTGCGAAATCGAACCACTCTATCGAGGAATAAAGAAGATTCTGCTGCTGGAGTTGGCTCTGGCTCAACTATAGGGTGTTGGGGGTTGGGTATGGGGTGTAGAAAGACACGGGAGTAGGGTGTAGCGGATAGGGTGATAGGCGTCGTGAGGTATTACGCTAGCTTTGCTCTCAATGAAACGATGAGTGCCCGAAGCATCTTTCCGAGCGTCTCCGAGTCACGCAACAAATCGCTCGCTTCTTCCTGTGAGCTATACGACAGGCGTTGCGCGAGAATTGTTTGTGTTTCAAGTTCCTTCAAAGAACCTTGAGCGATGAAGAGAAATTGCAAATACTCTTTTCGACTTCCTCTTCCATAGCCCTCGGCAATGTTAGACGGAATAGAAACGCTGGCTCGTCTGAGTTGCGATGTCAAACCATAGATTTCCGATTTAGGAAACGAATGGCTGAGAAGATAACTCTTGACCGCCAATTCCATTGCCTTTTGCCAAACAAGTAAATCTCTATAACTTGAAAGCATGGCCTTCTCCTTCGCTTGTTTTTTGCTACACCCAACACCCTAACCCCTACACCCTGTTCTTAGTATCCCTCGCCGCGAAACAGGACCAACGCCGTACGCAAAATAATCTTCAGATCAAAAAGCAGTGACCAGTTTTCAATATAGAAAAGATCCAGCTTTACCATCTCCTCGAACGAAAGTTGGTTTCGTCCGGAAACCTGCCACAGGCCGGTTACCCCAGGTTTCATATCGAGGCGCTTGCGGTGCCACAACTCGTAAGATTCAACTTCGTAAGGAATCGGCGGACGTGGGCCAACCACGCTCATGTCGCCTCGCAACACGTTAAAGAGTTGCGGCGCCTCGTCGAGACTAAAACGTCTTAACACCCGACCCACACGCGTGATGCGAGGATCGTCGCGCAACTTATACGCAGGCTTCTTCGAATCTCCCACGTTCGCTTCAGCATGTCCCGCAATGAATTTCTTTTGATACTCCCGGTGAATCTCGCTGTCAGCATCCGTGCGCATCGTGCGAAACTTGTAAACCAAAAACATCCGGCCATCCATTCCCACGCGTTCCTGCCGGTAAAAGATTGGCCCTCTCGTATCGATTTTGATCAGCAGCGCGATAGCCAGCCACAGCGGAAACAGCACGATGATCGCCAGTAATGCCACGATAATGTCGGAAACCCGTTTTGTTCCGCGCGCGAAGTCCGAAAGCGGTTCGCGAAAAAGCTTGATCATCGGCAAGGCGCCGATCTGGTCCACTTCAGTCTTACTAGGCAAACAATTAAACAGACCGGGCGCGATGCGAAATTCAATTCCACGTCTGCGTCCGCACTGCATCATCACGTCAAACAAGGCTTCGCCGGATACGTGTGAATCGGCGATGATCACTTCATTAGCGCCGGACAATCTAATCGCTTCCGGCAAACCCGCCAGATCGCTGATCACCGGCACTCCTTCATACGTGTCTCGCAATCCGCCGGCAGCATTTACACTTTCCACCGCCCCCACCACTCGGTAACCCAAAGCCGGACGCTCACGCATCTCCCTGATACAAAAGGCTGCTTCCGGCCCGCGACCAACAACCAGGGTCGGGATCAGGTTGATCCCACGGAGTCGGAAGAACGTCTGCGCGCCACGCATCAGGATTCGGATGATCTGGAAACTGACCAGGACGATGAGGAAGTCGATCACGAAAACCATGCGCGCGTAGGAAAACGCACGGTAGTCAAACCCACCGCGATAAAGAAATGCGGCGGCAACAATCAGCAGTGATCCGATCGCGGCCGCTTTGAAAACGCGTATCCCGTCCTCAACGAAAGAAAACTCGCCACGCAGTCTATAGAGATCGTAATACCGCAAGGCCAGCAGCCGTATGAGAATCACGAACAACATTAGTGCGCCATAGGGCGCGAAATGCCGACTCCAGGCAAAGCTGCCTTGCTGGAATATTGGCCCACCTTCGCGCAGGTAGAACGCGGTGGCAAAGGACACCCCGGCGATTAATGCGTCGGCCAGTACGAGGGCCAGCTTGACCAGAGGCATCACCCATCGCGGCGCTCGCGAAGCTGCGCGCGCAATCCGGTGATCTACCAGCGGTCTTTGAATCTGTTCGACTCTCATTTGGTCAAGTAACCAGCCCAAGAATAGCAAATGTTCACCAGTCGAGTATCAGCCTGGCGACCTGAGTACGGACGTTCACAGCCCTGGTCCCGCGCCGGTTGGCCGTGCCTTCAGTATTTTTGCTGGGTCGCAATTTCTCGACGTCCTCCGGCGTTGACAGCTTCAGCAGTCGACCTTCCTTTACGAGCTGTTCATCTATCGCGGCCCATTCGCCTAGATAGATGGACGCTGCTGGAACGCCCAGCGCTGCCGCTTCCCGATTCATCGTTCCGCCGGCACTCACGACGAGGTCGCTATGCGCAATCAAGTTAGCGCCATCGAGTGGTTGCCCCGGAACGATCAATCTCGCGTGGTTGCGTGCTACATACGTCTGACGTTGAGCTTCGTTGCGAGGCAGAAGCACGACTCTTACCACAGGCTCTTCCAATAGCCGGTCGAGTAATTGATCGAACAGTTCGTTTTCGAAACGGTGATACAGAGCATCGCCGGCGGGTGGACGAACGAGCACGAGTACGTCCGTTGTATCAATGCCCATTTTATTCAACAGCCAGTGGAACTGCGGATCGGGCTGGAAATCAGCCAGATACACGTCTTCTTTTATTCCGTCGTACCGGAAAACTTTTGCTGGTGACGCTCCATATCGTTGCAACGCCTCATCCGGAAACGCCCGTGGAACTATTATTCGCGAAGCAAAACGGAATGCGAGGTGGTTCGCGGGCTGGTGCTCGTAGTCCATCAATGTCACCGTCCGCATTCCGAGAGCGCGCGCGGCGAGGATCTGCGAGTAGGAATTGTGGCTCAGAGCCTGGTCTATTCCACGTCCGCGTGCCCAACGGGCCAGGGCCAGCGCGCGTTGCACCAGGTTGCCGGCTTTGCCCGCCAATTTGCCCCCGCCATGTCCGCCGATGACTTCAGCGGAGAAGCCGGCTGCCTGGGCCAACTCGACGGTTTCAGCAAACTCGCGAGCAGTTACCAGCAGTTCATGGTTGCGTTTCAGAAACTCGTCTGCGAGCGAATGAAAGAACGGCACATGAGGCGAGTTCGCGAGATCGATCCAGATTCGCATCGAGTTGGAGGCTAAGAATGGACGGCTTCGACCGATTGCCTGCAAAAGGCACGCACCGACTCTGCGATGCGTAACACTTCTTCGTCCTCAAGCTCCGGATACATCGGCAGCGATAACACTTCTTTGCAGGCCCGCTCCGTCTCAGGCAGATCGACTGCTTTGTATCCAACGTCGACGAAACCGGGTTGAAGATGAACAGGAATCGGATAATGCAAGCCGGTGCTGATGCCCTTGTTTAGCAGGTACTCACGCAACTCGTCACGTTGCGTTGTGAACAGAGGAAAAACGTGATGGACAGATTTGTATGCGGACCGCTCGTCCAGCATACGCAACCCCGTGTCAGCCAGCTCACGGCGATACACTGCCGCATGCTTTCGACGCGCAGCATTCCAGTCGTCCAGATGTTTTAATTTTACTTTCAGAACTGCGCCTTGCAGGGCTTCCATCCGATAGTTGTAACCAACCATCGTGTGAAAATACTTTTCACTCTGCCCCTGATCCCTCAGTGGTTTTAAGACATCCACGTACTGCTCACTGTTAGTTACGATCGCTCCCGCTTCGCCATAAGGCACCCAGGTTCTTCACCGGATAGAAACTGAAGCAGGCCAGGTCGCCTATGCTTCCTGCCCTGCGGGTTTTGTATTCGGCGCCATGCGCCTGCGCTGCATCTTCAATCACGATCAGATTGTGGTTGCGAGCTATGTCGAGTATCGGATCCATGTCAGCGCAGTTTCCGTAAAGATGCACCGGCATGATCGCTTTCGTTCGCGGAGTGATGGCCCGCTCAATCTGAGATACATCGATGTTGCACGTGCCAGGATCGATATCTACAAAAACAGGACGCCCGCCGGTGTAAGCAATAGCAGCAGCCGTCGCCACAAACGTATAGCTGACCGTTATTACTTCATCTCCTGGTCCAATTCCCGCAGCCAACATCGCCAAGTGCAAAGCGCTGGTCCCGGAGTTAACGCCGAGTGCAAACTTCGCCTGGCAATAATTCGCGAAGTCAGCTTCAAACTCAGCCACTTGCGGTCCCAGGATAAACTGAGTGCTTTGGACCACGCCGGCTATCGCGTCGTCAATCTCGGTCTTAATAGTCTGGTACTGCTTTTGTAGATCAACTAAAGGAATCATCGCTTTGCTTCATTCAATCTCGACCAGCTGACCGCGAGCGCGCAGCGATTTCTCGGCGGCCTCGACCACTCGTACAAGACGAAGTCCGGCACAACCATCGGTCTCCGGCTGTTTGTTGTTTTCAACGCAGTCTATGAAATGCAGCGCCTCGGTATAAAGCGCTTCGGTCGAATCCAGCCGCGGGGCCCACATATCCCCGGAGCGGTAACTCACCAGCATTTCGTAAACAGCTTCCGGGCTGTGTGAAACAGTGACTCCCTTGTCGTAAATCTTCACTTTCTCGCTCGGCTCGAGATCGTCGTAGAGAATCATCTTCTCGCTGCCACCAATCAACGTGTGCCTTACTTTCACCGGTGTAAGCCAGTTGACATGTACATGCGCAATTTGCGGGTTGTCAAAGAAAAGTGTGATGTAAGCGACGTTCTCAGGTTGCCCCGGAATGTGGCTGATTCCCGTGGCCGAAACGGCTGTCGCCCTGTTCGGCAGTACGTAATCCATAATTGAAAGATCGTGAATTGCCAGATCCCAAATAACGTTTACATCGTGCTGGAATAACCCGAGGTTAACTCGGACGGCATCGTAGTAATAGATATCGCCGAGAGCCTTGTCATTGATCAGTTCGCGGATTTTTCTCACGGCGCTTGTGTAAACGAACGTGTGGTCCACCATCAGCACCTTCCGACGCCGCCCCGCTTCTTCAATTAACTGCAAGCCCTGCTCGGAGTTACCGGCCAGCGGCTTTTCCACCAACACGTGCTTGTCAGCCTGAAGTGCTGCCATCGCCAAATCAAAATGGGACGACACAGGCGTGGCGATGACAACGGCATCAATCGATGGATCCCCGAAGACGTCTTCACAATGCTCGAGCGCCTTGATACCCGGATAACGCGTGCGCACTAAATCGCGACGTTCGCTTCGCAGATCGCAAACCGACACAACAGTGGAACCCGGCGCTTCCATAAAGTTGCGCACGAGGTTTGGGCCCCAATATCCGTATCCGATTACTCCAACCTTAATCATGCATGATCTGATTTCGAAACTACTGGTGCTTCGGTTGTTCGCGAGCGCACATCGCCGATGACTTTCGCAGGAACGCCGGCAACGATTGCGTAATCCGCTACGTCGCTGGTTACTACCGCTCCGGCGCCAACCAGAGCCGAGACACCAATCGTCACGCCGGCGATGATCGTGGCGTTGCTGCCGATTGCCGCACGACGTTTAACGTGAGTCGGAATAACCGTCCAGTCAGCTTCTGTTTGTAACGCTCCATCCTGGTTGACCGCCTGCGGGTATCTGTCATTCGTGAACATCACGCCGTGGCCGATAAAAACTTCATCGTCAATGCTGACTCCTTCGCAGATAAACGTGTGTGACGAGATCTTGCATCGCGCCCCGACCGAAGCATTCTTCTGAATCTCTACGAACGCGCCAATCTTTGATTCCGCACCAATACTGCAACCATAGAGGTTAACCAGATCGGGCTGGAAGATCTTTACGTCGTTTCCTAAGACTACGTCTTCAGCAATTGGCATTCAGATTCAACCCGTAATGCAACCTGTTAGTTTGCGATTCGCTCCGCCATCGTTAGTTAAGCAAACGTAGCAACAAAACGACTCGAGCCATACACATTGCGCCCCACGCCGCACGCAAACTAACTGTTTGCGTTACGGTCCTTCTCTTCCAACAAACGGGCCAGCGCGTAAACCATCCATGCCTGTGTCCAGCGCATGAACGGCGTGCGAACAGTAAACAGGCGGCGGCGCTGATAGTAAAAGTACCCGGAACGGTCTCGGAGATTGTTAACTGTCCAGGCTGCAATTTTCTCCGCCAGCGGCATCGCGCCGTCATCCATTTCTCGTAATTCTGTGAGAGTGACTATCGCAGTTGCGGCCGCGTGCGAATCCGCCGGATGAAGTTGGTCATGGTAGTATTTCGGCCACCCGTCTGCAAGAAAGAAGCTTTTCCGCCAGAATTCATACCCCTGCTGAAGTGCTCTCTCGATTTCCCCTCCTGATAGCCCGCAGGATTTTGAGATACGAAACAACGAGGACAGCACGTAAGCGGTGTGGAAGTTGTCAATCCACTGCTGACCTGCGCCCGCACCATACACCCAGGAACCATCATCCTTCTGACGCCTGGCCACGAAGCGCGCAGCCCGTAGTGCGAACTCACAAAAATTTCTGTCATCGGTATGTTCAGCAATTGCCGCCAGCGTCTCGGCAGCGAGAAGACTGGCATTGAAGATCTGTGTTTCATCATGCGGCGAATAACTGAAACAAAGCTCATCCTCGGAATCGACCGAGCGATTCAGATCGCCCAGAATGAAATCACAAACGCTGCGTGCCGCTTCCAGATACTCAGGATCCTGAAAGGTCTCGAACGCTTCGATCAAAGCTCGAGCGGCGAAGGCAGTCGGCACAATAGTTGGCGTGCCACGTGGCGCAAAGAAGTTTCGGCTCTGCCAATCAAAGTTGTATCCCCACGCTGCACCGCTGTATCCAGGTATTCGCAACCGTAATAGATCTGCCAGTAGTCCACGAGCGGTCGTTTCAGTTTCAGTCGTACGAAGGCGCCGGTGGTTTGTCAACGCGGCAAGGGCAAACAACGCAATGCCCTTGGCATTCTTCTGCAGAGGAACACTCGCGGGAAGTCTCAGGTTGACTGGCGAACGTTTCGCAAGCTGAGTAAAAAGCAGACGTGATGCGCGAGAGTTTTTGAGAGGAGTGGCTTGAAACAACCGGCTGTTGAGTGCGTCGAACGGATCGTATCCGGCGAAGTCTCGTTGGCGACACCAATCGAACAGGGCGTCGTGGACTTCTTCCAGGGACAGTTGGGGCATTTAAGATACGACCGAATCCGCAGATTCGCAGATTACACAGATTGCAAAACGGTTAACGAAGCGGGAAAACGGTAAGGCTTTCTGCCTTGTCTAATCTGCGTATTCTGTGGAATCTGCGGATACCTAGCGTTCTTGTTTTACGGAAGTCTCTATTCGTCTGGCCGTCTCGATAAAGCTCTCGTGCCAGAGCTCAAACATCAGGAGCGTCCACAGCAGCTTGCGATGGTTGGCGACTCCGCGTTCGTGTTCATCCTGCAGACGCGTTACGTATTCCGGATTAAACACCCCTGCTTTTTTCACGCGGTCCGGCGACAGGAGATCGCGCGCCAGCGGTCGCAGTTTCCCTTTCAGCCATTCGGCGACTGGGACTCCAAACCCCTTCTTTCCCCTCCGCGTCACGAACCGGGGAACGACGTCTTTCATCGCGCGCTTCAAAATATATTTTGTATCCCCACCGCGCAGCTTGTAGTTTGCGGGCAGAGAAGCGGCAAACTCCGCGACGCGCGGGTCGAGGAATGGAGCGCGCACTTCCAACGAAACGGACATGCTCGCTCGATCAACTTTCGTAAGTATGTCTTCCGCCAGATAGAGCCGGGTATCGACGCTTTGCATTCTTTCTATGTCGTTTGTGGAGTCACATTGTTCCCACATCGATCTGGCGTTGCGATAGATGTCACTCTCGCTCGAGCTCAGGACTTCCGGTGTTAATAACTCCTGCTGCTGGTCCGGTGTGAACGAGCCGAACCACACATGATGCCGCGCAACCGGGTCGTATTTTGCCCCGGTTATGAACCTGGTCGCCTTGTAGTCAAACGACAGGTTCTTGGTTTTCACCGGCAGCAAGTGAACCAACGGCTCCACTACGGCTCGCCGCACTACGTCGGGGACGCGCGCATATAACTCCGCCCAACGATGGCCTCGGTAAGTCGGGTAACCAGCAAATAGTTCGTCACCGCCGTCGCCACCGAGTGCAACCGTTACGTGCTTCCGTGTGAAACGAGAGAGGAGATAAGTAGGAACCAGCGATGGGTCGCTGAAGGGTTCATCCATCCATGAACCAATATCACCTACAAGATTGGCTGCCAGATTTGCGCTTAGTCGCTCCTCGTGATGATCCGTGCCCAGAAACTTGGCAACGGAACGAGCGTAATAGGATTCATCAAATGACGATTCAGCGAATGAAATGGAAAATGTTTTGACAGTCTCTGAAGACGCGCGCACGGCCAGCGCTGCCACCGTCGAAGAATCGAGGCCACCGGACAACAATATGCCGAGCGGTACATCCGAGACTAAGCGCATGCGTACCGCATCCGCCATCAACTCCTGCAATTCTTCAGCAGCTTCCGCTTCGCTTGGAATGGGCTGTTTGGTCTTATAACTCAGGCTCCAATAGCAGCGCGTAGATATTTCACCTTCTTCGAACGTTAACACGTGGGCCGCGGGCAGTTTGTTTATTCCCTCGTAAATTGAAAGAGGCGCAGGAACGTAATCAAAGGAGAGATATTGCCGAAGCGCTTCCAGATTCAGCGAGCTGGTGACTGCCGGGTGGGCCAGTAAAACTTTGGGTTCAGAGGCAAACAGAAGCGTGTCTTGAAAGACACCCCAGTAAAGCGGTTTCTCACCAAAGCGATCGCGCGCCAGCAGCAGCCGACGTTGTTTCGCGTCCCAGAGCGCAAACGCAAACATTCCGTTGAGCTTCTGCACCATCTCGTCGCCATACTCAGCGTAGAGATGGGGGATGACTTCCGTATCGGACATGCTGCGGAAAGTACAGCCACGTTGCTCGAGTTCCTTACGCAACTCGCGATAATTGTAGATTTCACCGTTCAGAATGACGGCGACGCTCTTGTCTTCGTTAAAGGCGGGCTGTTCACCGGTTACCAGGTCGATTATGGCGAGACGACGCATACCGAGTGCGACGCCCGGCGAGACCAGTAGGCCTTCGGAGTCCGGGCCGCGATGGACCATCCGCTCACACATCGAGTGCAGCAGTTCCCGCGCCCCCTCGTGGGGAGGCGTGCGCGAATCAAAGTTGGCCCAACCGGTTATTCCACACATAAACTCAACGCGAAGTGAAAGGTAAACAGTGAAGGGCAGTGAAAAGTGAAAGGTAAAACAGTGAAGAGTGAAAAGTGAAAAGTGAAAAGTAGGAATCTTACATTACCGCCCACTCATTACTCATTACTCATTACTCATCACTCTTCACTGTTTTACCTTTCACTTTTCACTGCCCTTCATTCCGATCCGTTCTTTAACAGCATAGGTCGTTTTAGCCTGTGACTCGTGGTAAGTGCGCACAAGCATCTCTGCCAGCAAACCCATCAACAAAAACTGCACTCCGATAGCCAGCATGACAACAGTAATAACCGGCAACGGCGTCAATATAAATGACACTCCGTACCATACCTTCAAAACCGTCGCCCAAATGCCGGCGAGCACTGACAACCCAATGGCAATCATGCCAAACGTGCCGAAGATATAGATCGGCTTCGTGTGATACGACGCCATGAACTTGATGGTCATCAAGTCAAAGACCACCTTAAGCGTTCGCGAGAGGCCGTATTTCGACGAGCCCATGGTTCGCGCATGATGCTCAACAGGTATTTCCGCAACACGCGCGCCGGCCCACGATGCGTAGATAGGAATAAAACGATGCATCTCGCCGTACAAACGAACATCCTGAAGCGACTCGCGGCGGTAAGCTTTCAAGGAGCAGCCGTAGTCGTGGAGCGGCACACCGCCAATCCACGAGATCAAACGATTCGCAATCATTGAGGGAAACTTGCGTGTCAACGCTTTGTCCTGCCGATTTTTCCGCCAGCCGGAAACGACGTCGTAGCCTTCGTCAAGTTTTTCCAGCAGCCGGACAATGTCTGCGGGATCGTTTTGCAGGTCTGCATCCATCGGAATCAAAACGTCGCCTAACGCGGCATCGATTCCCGCAGACATCGCAGCCGTCTGACCGTAATTGCGCTTTAACGCGACCACCCGCACGCGCTTGTCGCGCTGGGCCAGATCGCGCAAAACGGTAAGGCTACCGTCAGTTGAGCCGTCGTCCACGTAAATGATCTCAGCCGTGCGACCAAGGGCCTTCAATGCGTAATTCAACTTGAGATGGAGAGGACGGAGATTGGGCTCTTCGTTAAAAACAGGCAGAAAAACAGAGATTTCCGGCGTTTGGCCCGGGGCCAGAGCCTCAGTTTCCGGCTGCTCCTCTGGTTCGGACGCAGGTCGCGTGCTTACCAAAGTCTCTTCTTCGTCGTAGATCTTCATCACATTTGGGAAGCCGTTCAGCTTCGTTTACAGGCATTGTAGAACAACCGTTCTAGCGGAGCACGTCGCCCGAGCTCGTTGGATGCAGTGTGCTTGATGGTTTCTCAGAGCCAACGCCGTGCGAAAGGGATCTTCTAAATCACAGTCACTTATTAAAGTGTCTTGTCCAAAGGATTCAGGCGGAATTATTCCTAAACCATTCAACAAACCGTTTGATTCCGATTTCTATTTGCGTTTGGGGATCGTAACTGAGAAGCCGGCGCGCTTTTGTAATGTCGGCAAACGTTTGCGGGACGTCTCCCGGTTGAAGCGGCTGGCGATCAATCTGCGCCGGAAGGTCAAGCTCCTGTTCGAGTAACTTGATCAATTCGCGCAACTCCACGGTCCTCGATTCACCCAGGTTCACGATTTCATAATCAGTTTGATCGTAATCAATCGCTGCGCGTACTCCCGCGATTATGTCATCCACGTAAGTGTAATCACGGCGCGTGGTGCCATCCCCAAATACCGGAATAGGTTTGCCCTCCGAGATCAGGCGGGCAAACTTGTGGATGGCCAGGTCAGGACGCTGGCGTGGTCCATAAACCGTGAAGAAGCGCAGGCATACGCATCGCATCCCGTAAAGGTGCATATAGGTGTGACAGAGCAACTCGCCGGCCGCTTTAGTCGCGGCGTATGGCGATATCGGTTGTCGAACTGAATCATCTTCGCTGAAAGGCACCTTGGCGTTAATACCGTATACGGAAGACGATGATCCGAATACAAACTGCTTTACGTTACTCTGTTTCGCTAGCTCAAGAAGATTAAGCGTGCCCTGCACGTTCGTTTCCGAATACAGCAACGGTTGCTCAAGCGAAGGGCGAACACCCGCGCGCGCTGCGAGATGAACTATGCAATCGAAATCTGAGGCTGCAAAAACTTTTTCCAGCGCAGCCTTTTGCCGAATGTCCACTTCGGACACCCGGTAGCTTGAATTCTCCTGGTGGCGACTTATGTTGGCACGTTTGATCGCGGGCTCGTAGAAATCGTTAAAGTCGTCAACGACTGTGACGCGCCAATCTCCTTCAGCAAGGAGCTTGTCGACGAGATGCGAGCCGATGAAGCCTGCGCCGCCGGTGATTAAAATTTTCCTCATGCTTGTCTCTAGCTGGCTTGCACAAAAACTCGCCTACGAGTTCAACCCGGGGAACCGCCTGGTTTCGTGTTAGTTGCCTTTTTGGGCGAGGCTCTCTAGCTCCAGGCTTCAATTACTTCGTCGCGTAGATCCACAAGTGCCATCCCCAGCGCGACGCCAATCTTGATTCCAAAGAACGCGGCAGGATGCTTCCAATTAACGGCAACCAACGCTTGTTAAGGAAGTAAGTTCTTACTTCAACAGTCGAAAAGTCTTCGAACAAGGAGTGCGCTTCAGCTCTTGAATAAACACGCGCGAGCGGGTTGCCCGCGCCATCGGTGTTTTGACTAAGAAATTCATCGGGCGAAAGATACGACTCCTTCTCGGTTTTCAAACGCTTTGCATGTTCGCGAAGAGAATCGAGCGGCTCACCGGTGATCAAATGAGCCAGTTTCACACCGCTGTTCCATCTGAGAAGGTGCGCGCCCGCGCGACGCAACATTGAAATGTTGACACGGTAGTTATATGAGTCGCGATGATAGAGCATCACGACCGCGCGGCCGCCGGGACGAAGCACGCGGTGAACCTCACGGATTGCTTTCCTTGTCTCTGGTGTGTGATGCAAGACACCATGCGAGTAGACGATATCAAAGGTTTCATCCGCAAATTCAAGTTGCTCGGCGTCGGCCGTTTGAAAGTTACCGGGAAGCCCGAACATTTCAAACCGCTTGCGTGCCAGATCTACGGCCGCTTCTGTTAGATCCACCCCCGTGTAATCGGCGCCTGCCTGGGCAAATTGCGCTCCGTCTGTTCCCAACCCGCAACCAATTTCCAGCACTTTCAAACCGCGGGCGCTTTTGAAATCGGCGGCGATCGGAATATGCCACTCTTTGTCGTAGCGATGCGCTTCAACGAGCTCGTAAAACTTTCGGGTTCCGGGCGCAGCGTCTGCGAATTTCACACCGCAAGGGTTGGCTTGCCAGAAAGCCCGCACACGTTCCTTGAGATTGGAATTAGTGTTACTCATCAAAAAACAAAGAAGGATAGCAAAGTTCCTGAATCGAGTCGCTCTCATTAACGCCGGGCTTTAGCAGGTGCAACCTCTTCAAGAACAGAAACCGTTTAAACGGTTTCATTTCATCCAAATTCCGTGATCACGGGCTAAAGCCCGGTGCCACTGAGAATTCAAACGGCACAGACATCCGACGCTGGCGTGGCCCTTCCCAAAATTGCCGACCACTTATATCCTGATGTCGCTCTGGAATTCTCACCATGACCACCAGGAAAGCCGTGAAGCCCGACAACAATCGAGACAATGGCCGCAGGCCTGAAGTGATAGTCGAGTTTCTTTTCGACCGCGGGCTTTTGTTCATTTCGCTGAACAACATCGGCGAACGGGCAGCACTTAACGTCTCGGTCAAGTTTGACAAGAAAATCGTCGGCCTTGAAGGAAAAAAGGAAATCTCAACTTTGCCGCTCTTCCGGGATCTTCAGTTTCTCGGCCCACGCCGTGAGATCGTTACTTTCCTGGACACCAGCGCCTCTTATTTCAAACGCAAACAACCGACGAAGATTACTGCCAGAGTTTCATACCAGGACGCTGACACGCAAAAGTATTCTGAAACCATCAGCCATGATCTCGAAATCTACCGTGAGCTGGTTTACCTGAATTCAACCATGCTCAACGGAGTCGATTCCTGCTCTTAAACGTGGAGGTGTGAGCGATGGCCCGCAAAGACCCTTATAAGAATTTTAATTTTACAGTTTCAATCGACGGCATAACATCAGGCTTTTCTGAATGCTCAGGTCTGGAGTCTGAAGTAAACGTGATCGAGTATCGCGAGGGTGGTGATCATCTGGTGCGTAAGCTTGTCGGTCTGAGGAAGTATGCGAACATCGTGCTCAAGCGTGGGGTGACGGAATCGCTCGATCTTTACAACTGGCATCGTGCCATTCTTCAAGGTCAAAGCGATCGGCGCAATGGAACGGTCGTGCTTCTTGATGACGAACGACAAGAAGTAGCGCGTTGGCACTTCAAAGATGCATTTCCCTGCAAGTACGTTGGTCCAACTCTGAACGCCAAAGGTAATGAGGTGGCTATTGAAACCCTGGAGCTGTGTTGTGAAGACATAGAGCGCGAATAAAAAAGCCGATCACCTGGGAGCTGATGACAGGATTCGTTCAATCACTTTCGCATCGTCGGGAAGCAACCCGGACTTCGGCAAACGCGGCGTCAGCGTCGCCCAGTTCTTATCCATCGCGAACACTTTGCGAAACAACGGTAACGACTCGTCTACCCGGCCCATGTTCACCAGCGCGACGGCGTGCCAGTAGATCATTTCCGCATTGTCCGGGACCAACTTTTCAGCAGCTGAATACTCCCGCAACGCGCCTTCGTTGTCCTTCTTTTCAACCGCCAGATCGCCTGCGTTCATATGGTTGTATGCACGCTGCAGTGTGACCAGCCGGCGCAATTCCTTTAGCGGTTCGGGATTGTCATCAACGCGCAAATCAAACGTACGGTCCTTCCATGGCTGTCCCGTCGGTTTTCCCGTTACGACTACCAGCGCCGCTGATTGCTTGCCGCGAATGTCGCCGCCGACGGCTTGTGCGGCATCAAGTGCCGCGAGCATTCGTTCAGCCAAATCACCCTTCGTTTCTCAAACGCCTGGGCCATCGCCGGCCACACTTTGTCGTTGAGCATCAGGTTGGCCTGTACCGAGAAGTTCTTCCCAACAATGTGGCCGGCGGACTGAATGTCATTCTTGCCGGTCCACGCGTCCACACGGCCCTGCGCATCGATCATCGCCACCTGGCGAACTTCGCGTCCCTCGTCGCCCGCAAGCAACGACTTCAACGTGTCAGGAGCACTCTTGCCTGTGCGCATGAACTCTAAGCCGAGTTTGCCGTAACTCGGATCGACAAACGACTGCGTCGCGACTGCTCCGACGCCGGCCTCTGCCCAGGCGACCACTGTACCAACCGAAAACCAATGTGATTGAACGGCGACGCCTAGTTCGCCGGTGTTCGGATCGCGCGCCACGATTGAGTAAGTGTGCACCGGACGACCCGTGGGCGGGTTAGCTCACATCTGAAGGTTCCTGTGCCAGCGCTATCGAGGAGGTTAACAAAATCAGCGACAACGCAAGAAGCGCACGCATTTGATTCAACTCCTTTGATTAACGATGTGCTAAACGAGATTCGATGTCGCTTCCGCAGATCAGAATTTACTGTGGGTTCTGCAATGATCCTGACACCACCGACTTCACTTGCTCACGAAGCAAACGGATACCAGGGCGTATTGCGAAAGATCCAGAACGACAAAACCATTACGAGTAAAACCCAAATATATTTCGGCTGAAGTTGATTGGTTTGCAGTGGACGCCCGCGAATAACGGCGTTCGAATAACGGATCAGTGCATACAACAGAAACGGAAGCGCCACGATGAAAAGCGGATTTAGTTGAAACGCAGCGACAGGATCGCCGTGCAGCAAATGATGCAAGCCGCGGGTGCTGCCACAACCCGGGCAGGTGAAGCCGGTCAACGCGCGGAAAGGGCAATTCAGAAAGAAGCCGGTTTTTCCTGGCTCAAAATGAATAGATAGGTGGCTCCGGCTGCCAGCGACAACCAGATAAGCGCGACCGTCAACGGCCGATTTACTATCTCAGTCATGAGACAGCCAAACTATCATGGCATGTGGATTACGAAAAATCGGCGGGCACTGCGGAGAGCGGTTGAGGGAATGCCGATGCATCGGCATTCCCGCGATAAACCTGAATGAAATACTAGAACCAACCCTTCTTGTTCTGAATATACGTCCTCACAAACTCTTCGTCAGACTTTGTAAGGTAAATAATGCCCTCGACCAAACCAACGATTGAGCCAATCCCGCACGTCACCAACGTGATGACGATCTGAATAATTCCTTCGGTGGTATATCCGAGAATGAACTTGTGAACACCGAACCCGCCCAGCAGGATTCCGCAAATACCTGCGATGATCTTTTTATCGGCGCCTTGTTGTTTCCAATCCTCCATCGAGCTTGGCCCTCCTGGATTTACTGACTGCATAGGTTGATAACCACTAACCGCACTTAAAGGCGACTGGCAGCTCACGCAGTATTGCGCAGTATCATCGTTCACCGCGCCGCATTTTGTGCAATATCTACTCATAGTTTGTAAGTCTCCTCAGAAAACTTCTCTCCGAAAATCAAGAATGATGTTGTGATTAGCACCAGGCAGGCGCTGCGAAGATCACCGCCAACGTTCCGATCAGACGGAGCTAAGTATGGCGTTGAGCACTCCAAAAAAGAGTGCCACCACCAGCCCGATCACAGAAACGATAATCGATACGATCGCGAAGGTCTTCGCCTGTTTGGCGGAATTCACGGCACCTTGAATGTCGCCGGCGGCCGCTTTCTTGTTCACCTGCAAGGCAAAAATCAGTGAGACTAAGCCATGCGGTATACAACAAAACAACACAGAGACAACTGTCGCAATGATGGCAAAAACCAGGTTGTTGTTAGGCGCTTGTGACGAAGCATTTACCGGAGGCGGATTCCAAGGTTGAGACATTAACAGTTTCTCCTGTGGTAATTTTTATGTCTGAAAATCGGCAGAATAGCTACACGGAGCCATAGCCGCCTGGGCCTCCCGCCAAATCCCTGTGGCGGTGGAGGCACGCTGCCGCCTTTGCGTTTCTCGAAAATTGATACGCCGATCAGGCCACCAATCGTTGAGAAGATCACCAGTAACACGGCGAGAATAATTGAGTTCACGATCGCGCCGGCGACGGTTTGGCCTGCTTCCATTTGCTGGCGCATCATTTCAGCCTGGGAAGGATCCATTCCGGAGATCAAGCTGACAAAGAAGCCGCTTACCAGAGCACTGGTGAGTAGGCTGATGGGAATACCGATAACAATTACTATTACGGCGCCCACAAGTCCCGCCAGCGCGCCCACGATGGCGCCATCGCCGGCGTTGACCGGAGCCGGCGAGCCCTTCACGTAGAGATGCGCCGCGAGCATTCCGCCCAGAATTGCCCAGAGACAACAGCAAATGTTAACGAAGTTAACGAAGGGAATTACTGACAGCACACCCAAAACAACGCCGCCGATAAGTGCGGGCTTAAGTTTGTTGTTCATCAGATCAGTACTCTCTTATTGGAATTATCTCGGACAACTCTAAATTAGACTTGGACGAGCAGGTTGGAACTAAAATTAGCGTTGCATAACTAACAAAGCGCGATGTGATTGTCAATGTAATTGATTGATTTTATTGCGTAAAACACCTGTCTGGCCGCTCCGACCCAACTCGACAAAGCAAAGTTTGTCCGACATTATTCTGTTATGTATGAATTTGCAGTAACTCCTGCGGTTACCAGTATCCGGCGGCGTGGTGTCGAAATTGCCGACGTCGAGCCGGAGAGCCTCGGCTTTGAGCTTGAGCTCGAGTCGGGGGACAGGATCATTAAGGTAAATGGCCGTCCGGTGCGGGATTACCTCGACTTTCGTTTTCAAACCGCGGGCGAAACTGAGCTGGTTCTGGAAGTAAAAAAGAGCAGTGGTGAAGATTGGGAGTTACAGATCGAACGGGCCGAGGACGAGGATTTCGGGCTCAACTTCGAGCAGATAGTGCCGCGGCAATGTGCCAATGAATGTATCTTTTGCTTTTGCAAGGGTAACCCTTCAGACGCTCGGCCGTCGCTTTTTATCCGCGATGAAGACGTCCGGCTTTCGTTTCTTTACGGCAATTACACGACGCTCACTTCCATTACCGAAGATGAAATGCGACGGATCGTTGAGCAGCGGCTGACACCGCAGTACGTTTCAGTCCACGCCACTGATTTGGCCATTCGTGCTTATCTCCTTGGTGTCGACGAACAGCGCGCTGACATTTCTCAGAAGCTCCAACGGTTGCTCGACGCCGGGATTGAAATTCATGCCCAAGTGGTGCTGTGTCCGGGAATTAATGATGGTGAAATTCTGCGTAAGACGATCAGTGATCTGGCGGCAGAGTATCCGCGCATCAGTAGCGTAGCGATCGTGCCGCTCGGCCTGACGCGCTACAACACAGATAAACGACTGACTGCCGTAACCCCGGACTTTTGCCGGCAAACTATTACCGAAGTCACAGCTATTCAAGGAGAGCTGCGCGCGCGGTTAGGGACAACTTTCGCTTTCCTCGGCGACGAGATCTATCTTCGTGCCGGCCAGAAAGTACCGGGTCGCAGACACTACGGTAGTTATCCCCAAATCGAAGACGGAATAGGGATGGTCCGATCGTTTCACAACGAGTTTTCAGGATTGACTCGCCGCATTGAGCGACAAGGACTCAAAACTCCCGGCGACATCGATGGAACAATTCTGACGGGAACTCTTTTCGCCCCGGCATTGAAGCCTCTCATTGACGAGCTGAACAGCCGCTTCGGCACGAAACTCGGCGTAGAGGGAATAGACAACAACTACTTTGGCGGTGATGTGTCAGTTGCC
Organism: Blastocatellia bacterium; assembly: GCA_963786645.1. Lineage (GTDB taxonomy): Bacteria > Acidobacteriota > Blastocatellia > Pyrinomonadales > Pyrinomonadaceae > PSRF01. The sequence continues at coordinate 72,310 of CAWAZW010000001.1, read as the reverse complement.
GGTTTGCTTACCGGAGGCGATTTTGTTTCCGCGCGTGAAAGAGTTCGCGGCAAGTTTGCAATCATCCCTCGCACCACACTCAAGAGCGACGAAGAAGTTATGCTGGACGGAATGAAACTACAGGACCTTCAGGAAGCCTTGGGTGTGCCTGTCTATCCGTTTGATTTCCAGGCCTTATCACAGTTCATTCTTAGCAACTGATCCAATCGCGCTATGTCCGCCCCCGACACAGCTCAATCGACCTCCCATTCACGGAAGATTCTGGACGTCGGGTGTGGTCAAAACAAGTTTCCCGGCGCCATCGGCATTGATTCAAATCCTCGAACGCAGGCTGACGTCATTCACGATCTCGGCACGTCACCCTATCCATTCGCGGATAACGAATTTGATGAAATAGTTTGCCGGCATGTAATCGAGCACGTTCCCGACGTGATGGCGTTTGTCAGCGAGTTGCACCGCATAACCAAGCCAGGCGGTTTGATAAAAATCGTTACCCCTCACTATTCAAATCCTGATTGGGCCACTGACCCTACTCATCGCAACCATTTCAACAGTTACTCATTCACCTGCTTCATGCCGGAACGCACGCCGTTTCCGTTCTACACAACGGTTGAGCTAAAACCGGTTTACCTTTATGTCAGTCTTGCCAATCTGTGGCGCGTTCTTGGTATCGAGTTCATCACAAACCTGGATCGACACTGGCCCGCCTTTCGGTTCACCCGGAAGTTCTGGGAGTTTTACCTAAGCAACATCTTTCGCGGTAAGGAACTCCACTTTACATTTGCAGTGGTTAAGCGGCAGGGGTTGGCTCCATTTTAAGTACAAATTGAGTCGAAATTTTTTGTGTTTTGCCTGATTCACACCTAATTTCTGCGACCAGACTGGCGGCCTTATTGTCACAGAATTAGGGTGTTGATTAAACCTCGCGAAACTGCAGTTTCACTATGGTTTTTTTGAATATTAGGGCTATAATTCACTTCATCCTGACGGGGCAGCTCCCCAGCCATCCCAACTAAATCTGAACTCCCAGGCGCGGCGCCTGTGGTGGGGATTTTATGATCTTCAAGACACCCTTACTTATCCTATTTGTCTTCTTACTCTTCACTCCAGTTTTCGGTCAAACTCCATCTCCATCTCCGTCGCCACAAAGAGGGACGGCCCCATCTGACGAGGTCGTACGGATCACCACAAACCTGGTTCAAATCGACGTTGTTGTCACTGATAAAGACGGTATCCAGGTCACCGACCTGGTCCCTGAAGATTTCGAAATCACAGAGGGCAACAAAAAACAGGAGATCACAAACTTTTCACACGTGAGCGTGGCGCCCACTGCTTCGGTTTCTCGACCCGCGAACGACCCCGCAATTAAGGACCGCAAACCGGTAGCGCCAGCGCCCCTCCGGCCTGAACAGGTGCATCGCACCATCGCTCTCGTAGTGGATGATCTTGGGCTTTCCTTTGAATCCGTCGTTTTCACGAGGGAGGCGTTGCGAAAGTTTGTTAATCAGCAGATGCAGCCAAACGATCTGGTAGCTATTCTGCGAACCAGCCGCGGAATCGGTTCTTTGCAGCAGTTCACTTCGGACAAGCGCCAGTTGTTGGACGCGGTCGACAATATCAGTTGGCATCCGGCAGGGAGAGGTGGCCTCAGTCCGGGAGGAGATATCGATACGCAGATTGGGCAGGACTCTACGCAGGGCGCGCAATTTATTAATGAAATGGAAGAGGCACGAGCCGCTGCTTACTCAGTCGGGACAATTCAAACGCTTAGCCGAATCCTGCAAGGCCTGAAAGACTTACCAGGTCGCAAAGTTCTGATGCTTTACTCAGAATCTTTCATGCTGTTCACTTCACAGGGCAGAAATGTTCAGCTGCTTGACGCTCTTGAAAAGTTGACCGACAGAGCAAACCAGAGTTCCACGGTCTTTTACACGATCGACGCGAGCGGGCTGAACCCACTCGGCTTAACGGCATCAGATCGCGTAAGCGGAAGCGGTCCCTATGCGTTCCCTCCGGATCTGTTGTCAGGCGGCGTGATCCAACCTAGAAATCGTATCGCTACGCGACGGATAGACTCTCCACAGTCTGCGTCCGCGCAAGCCGAAACCGATTCCGCCGCTGCTTTCCGGCGGTTAGAGGGTCTGATGCAGCAAAAGGAGAATTCACAGAATCAGGCCCACACAGTGCTTTCGCTACTGGCGGAACAAACAGGAGGGACGTTTACCAAAAATACAAATGATCTTAGCCTGGGCGCCCAGCGCATGTTGGAAAACGAGAGTGGTTATTACCTCATTGGCTACCACGCAGATGAGTCCACGATCGACCGAACAGGGGCCAGACGCTTGCGCGACGTAAAGATTAAGCTAAAACGTCCGGGACTGCGTGTCCGCTCGCGCAGCGGGTTCTACGGCGTCAATATGACAGCCGAATCCGGCTCGGCACCACGGACACGTGATCAGCGCCTGACTGCTGCCCTGACCTCACCCTTCGTCGCCGGCGGCATTGGCGTGCGCATCACTCCCATTTTTGCTAACGATGCGAAAGAAGGCTCTTACATGCGTGTGCTTCTGCACCTCGATACCAAGACAATGACTTTTTCCCCACAGCCAGATGGGTCGCATAAAGCTGTGTTGGATCTTGTGGCCGTGAGCTATGGCAGCGAAGGGCGGATTGAGGACCAGTTCGCAGACACGCAGACGATTAACGTCTCAGCAGATGCCTACCAACAAATGCTGAAGGATGGATTAATTTTCATCCTCAATTTGCCGACAAAGAAAACGGGCCCTTTGCAAGTGAGGGTTGCTGTCCATGACGCTGCTTCTCAGCGCGTCGGCTCGGCTAACCAGTATGTGCAGGTTCCGGATTTGAACAGTAACCGGCTCGCACTTTCGGGAATTTACGTTACTGGCACGCGCGAATCCCCGGCGGGTGGGGGTGGCGAAGCTAAAACAGAAGCGGACCCACTGGCGGGACCAGCTGTCCGCCGCTTAAAGCAGGGAATGATCCTTAATTATTTCTACACCATCTACAATCCACAGTTAGATGGAGGGCGTCCCCAACTACAAACGCAAATGAAGCTGTTTCGCGACGGCAAAGAGGCTTTCGCCGGAAAGGTCCTACCCTTCAATCCTGGGCAACAAACTGACATGAAACGACTAGAGGCAGGCGGACGCCTCCTGGTTGGCAATAACCTGGTGCCGGGAAGCTATGTGTTGCAGGTGACGGTTACGGACACGCTCGCGAAAAACAAGAGGCAAAGCGTAACAACGCAATGGCTAGACTTCGAGATTGTTAAATGAGTTGTTGCGGCTCCGGGTCTGAAATCCACGGATGCCGGACTTGGTTCTAACGGAGGTTCCTGATGAGAAGCGCGCGCATCTTGCTCACTCTGGGAAGCGCCCTCGTAGTTTGCCTGACATTGGCGACTGAGCTTCAGTCGCAAACCTTTGAGGTAGTGCATCAGCTTGAGGGACGGCTGCAATACCAAAACGGGGCTGTTGCTGGAATGCGTGTGCGGCTCATTCGGCGGGACTCGATGGAGCCAGTGGGAGAGACGTTCAGCCGCTCTGAGGGTGGATTCGTCTTCACGCGAGTTACTGACGGCGACTATTTGATCGAAACTTTCGAAACTGAAACTTTCGAAGCGACCTCAACTGAAGTCGCTCTCCGTCCCCGACCCCGACGGCCCACACAATTAAACGTTTTTATAGATGTTCCGCTAAAGGTGGGTTCCGCAAGACCTCGACCTGGCGTCATTACAGCCGATGTCGATCTGAAAGTTCCAAAGGATGCCCAAAAACACTACCGCGCGGGCACTAAGGCGCTGCTCGCTGGAGAGTCGGAACGGGCCATACTAGAGTACCGTCAGGCAATCGCAGCCTATCCAAACTATTATGCGGCCCGGCTCGATCTAGGGCGCGAATTGCGACTCGGAAAGCGGTTTCCAGAGGCAGCCGAGGTTCTTCAACCCCTTCCCGAAATAGCTCCAAGACGCGCTGAGCCTCGTCTGGAATATGGGATTGTTCTGCTTGAACTGAAACGTCCGGAAGAAGCCAGTCTGCAGCTCCGCAGGGCGTTGCAATTGGAAGAGGCTAATTGGGCCACACATCTGTATCTGGGTTGGGCACTCCTCGAGTCGCAACCTGAAGAGGCCGCACCCTGCTTCAAGCGCGCCATTGAGCTCGACGAGCGCAAGGCTGCAAGGGCGCATCTCGCCCTGGCTCGTTTGGCAGACGCGCGCGGGGAACGTGAACTGGCCATTCAACACCTTGACCGTTTCTTCCTGCTAATGCCTAACGCAGCTGATGCTGAAGTTGCCCGTAGACTGGCAGACAAACTGCGGAAGTAGAATTCTTCTTAATACTCCACCGACCTGGATATCCACGCACAAGAGGCCTGATCGCAAAGGCGCGGAGCGTTCTCATTAACACCGGGCTTCAGCCAACTTTTTCAAACTCCCTCTCCCTTTGGGAAGGGGGTGAGGGCTTGAGGACCTGCAAACTTTTTCAAACTCCCTCTCCCTTTGGGATGTATAGACCGGGGACATAGTTTACAAGTGTTCGGAGACATGGTTTACACCTGACCAGTGATAGGTTGCGGCTTCGAAAGGAGAGCAACCGATGCCCTGGAAGGAGTTTTCGCAGGTGGACCAACGACAGGAGTTCGTCAGTTTGGCGTTGCAGGAGGGGGCTAACGTGAGGCGGTTATGTAAACAGTTCGGCATCAGTCGGCCCACTGCTTACAAATGGCTGGAACGCTATCGCCAGGATGAAAGTCTGACGAATAGATCCCGTCGGCCATTACATTCCCCAAATCAAACAAGTAGTGCCATAGAGCAGGCGGTGTTAAGTGTCAGGGATCAACATCCGGCGTGGGGTGGCCGCAAACTGGAAGCGCGGCTGCAGCAGTTAGGTCACGACGAGGTGCCGGCACCCAGCACCATTACCGAGATCCTTCGCCGCCACGGCCGCTTGGATGCAGCTGAAGCCAGAAAGCATAGTCCATTTGTGCAGTTCGTGCGGGCGCATCCGAACGAACTGTGGCAAATGGACTTTAAAGGCTATTTTCGTTTGCTCGACGGCACCAACTGCCATCCGCTGACAGTTTTGGATGATCATTCACGATTCGCGTTGACCATTCGGGCCTGCCGCAATGAACGGAAAGAATCGGTGCAAACAGAGCTGATCGAAGTATTTCGCCGTCATGGTTTGCCCTGGAATATTCTGGTCGACAATGGTCCCCCCTGGGGCACTGGAGATTGGCAGAACTCTTACACGTCACTGGTGGTGTGGCTGTTAAGGTTGGGAGTTTGGGTGATTCATAGTCGTCCCTATCACCCGCAGACCCAAGGCAAAGACGAGCGATTTCATCGCACGATGGTGGACGAGCTGTTGCGGTGGCGGCAGTTTGAGGACCTGGTCGCGAGCCAGCGCGGCTTTGACCAGCTCAGGCACACCTACAACTTCGACCGTCCACATCAGGCTCTGCGCATGTCAGTGCCGGCGCAACATTATGTGAATAGCGACCGCTGCTATCCGGAGCAGTTACCGCCGATCGATTACCCAGGTTATATGCATGCACGCTCTGTCTCTGACGGCGCTTTTTCGTTCAAAGGCCGGGAATACAGAATCAACAAGGCGTTCTCAGGCTACAGGGTCGGTTTGCATCACGCTCAGCAGGATGAGATCTACGACGTGTTCTTCTGCAGCTATCGTGTAGCTCAGATCGATATTTCAGTCACCGAAAATTGACCCAAAATGTGTAAACCATGTCTCCGAACACTTGTAAACTATGTCCCCGGTCTATACATCCCAAGGGGAGAGGGAGTAGGCGGACTCAGCCACGACCAGCGATGCAGTGTAACTGCGGTACGATCAACCCTCGGCTGTTCAACCTTGTAACCGACGCACTCTCTCTCCCACGTATTAATCCTTAACCCGCTTGAGTTCCCGCGAAGCCTCGGCACGTGAGACGCACTTCCATTAGGTAAAAAAAGGGCCTGCCGGAAAACCGACAGGCCCGAAGCACTTGAAAAAGTGAATTAGTTAGAACGACAGGCGGGCGCCGAGCTGGATAACTCGGGACTCGCGGGCCGCTGTAAATTTGCCGAAGCCGGCACTGGTAATGGTGGTGTTAAGAGTCGTGAACTGAGTGTGGTTCAGAGCATTGAAAGCTTCAAACCGCAACTCGAGACTCGACGCCTCACTCCACAACCTCGTCTTCTTCGTCAGAATCAAGTCCCAGTTGTTAACACCATTGGGAACGCGAAACTGATTGATGCCGGAGGTTCCGCGCCTTGCGCAAGCGCCGAACGCCGGGGCCGCCCCCGGACAGGCTAGATTGCGGAAAGCCGAAGCATTAAATGCCCGTTCACCATTTTGACGTGGATCCAGGTGAACAAAGGGGTCGCCCAGGTCGGCTGTCGCGATAATGCCACCGCCGGTACCGGTGTTGTTCGATGCATTGTTTACGAAGAACACTCTACCGGACTCGGCCGTGTAGATGCCGCCGATGCTCCAGCCGCCAATCAGCGTATTGCCGATGCCGCTGTTCCAGCCCAGCATTCGGGCGAATGGCAGGTCGTAAACGAAGCTTCCCACAAAGCGGTGGGGTACGTCGTCAATCGACAGGCCTTTGCCGAAATTTCGATCAAGAGCATCGAGAGAACCACGGTTGGTGTCGACTCCCGCAGTGTCTGTAATCGATTTCGACCAGGTATAAGCTACCTGAAACAGCAAGCCATTGGAGTAGCGTCTGGACAGGTTCGCCTGCAGCGAGTTGTACCAGGAGTTACCGCCTGCAACCTGCTGAGAAATACCGAGACCGAAATCAGTGTTTATGCGGCGGCCGTTGATGTTGCCACCACCGCTGGTTGGCGCGAAACGCTGCGCAAGAGGAATGGTGTCGGGGTACGGGAAGAAACGCGGAACCCCGAATGCATAGTTGACCTGCTCGATCGCGTAGAGCTTGCGACCTCGGTTGCCGACATAGCCAATGCTACCAACGTAGTTCCTGAGGAAGCTACGCTCGAACGTAAGGTTGTACTGATACGTGTAAGGCGTGCGAATGAACGGATCAATCGCGCGCGACGTATTGGCTATTCTGAGGGTCGCAGCGGAAGTATTTCTGGTTAGCAGATCAACCCCCACCTGTTCGGCGCCACTGGCGGTAAACGGGTTGGGTATTGTTGGCTGTACCAGATCCGGCGTTCCGAAAGCCGGGAAGGGATCCGGGCCGAACGGATTAGCGAGCGTGCCGCCTACTTCTTCAAAGTAAGCATTGGTGCCCTGGAATCCGGGGGCCGTCAATTGCTGCAACGCAGTGTCACCCACGATGGCGCCATAGAAAACTCCGAAGCCACCGCGAATGACCATCTCCTGATCGCCCATCAGCTTGTGGAAGAAGGAGCCTTCGCTAACTCGAGGCGAGTAAGCAAAGCCAAACCTGGGCGCGAAGTTATTCAAATCCAGATTTACACCGCCGTCCGGAACCACACCGCCAAGATCCGGATCCGGGTCACCGGGATAAAGCAATCCAACCGGCGCACGAAGTCCAGCTGGAACAGTAATCGCACGACCATTTGCGTCGAGCAGACCGCCGGTGGTTAGCAAGGTCGAAACCTGGCCACGCGCGGCAGCAGTCGGACGATAGTACGCAACGCGATTACGAGTGTCCGTCAACGGGCCCACAAATTCATAGCGGACGCCGAGTGATAACGTCAGTTCATCGTTAAAGCGCCAGGTGTCCTGCGCAAATCCCGAGTAACCTTCCTGACGGAAGTCGCGCTCACCGTTCGAGCCAAACTGAATGTAACCAGGAGAGTTACCAATCATCAGATCCGCGAGGTCGTTGCCGGTAGAATTGGCTTCTTCTACCGCACCGTAACCGATGATCGCCTGATTGATGAACAGGAACAGCTGGTCGCCTCGATAGTGTGTGCCATCGAAACCAAACTTAAAGCGATGGTCACCCGTCGCCCAGCTCAGTGAATCCTGAATCTGGTAGTTGGAAGTGACGCGTGCTTGCGGTCCCTGGAATGTATTTCCCAGTCTGATGCCACGATCGTCGAGGAATATGAACGGAGGTCCTGCAAACGCCGGATTCGCCACGAAGTTCGCGGTAAATCCGATCGCAGCCGGTGTCGTTGTATTGACCGGCGCAAGACTGGGCTGGCCATTACGCGCATAACCCGCCAGGAATGAGTTAACTACTGTTGGCGAGAATGTGAACGTATGACGCAGAGCAGCGTTATAAGTTCGACGCAAATCCAGTGATCCGAAACCCGGGACGTTAGCTCCATTGGTTGTCGGGAAGAATGGAAACGGACTCTGGGTCTCGATGTCGAAGCGGCTAAACGTAAATCCAACCGTCTGTCGATTGGTGTTCCATGGATCTACGCGAAATGTCAGTTGATCGAAGTTAGAAGTTTCCGGAGCACCTACGGTCGCAACACCGGCGGCATTCCCAGTGGGAATGAACCCAATGTAATACTGACCGATCGAGCTAAACCGGGTCGCCGGGATTTGCTGTCTGATCGTTCCACCCGAAGCGGAAATGACTGGGAATGGACCACCAGTCGCAGGATCGAGCAGCGGCGCGCCGGCCGGACGTGTGAAAATTCCGGCTTTCTCTTCCGCTGTCGGCAAACTGGTAAGCTGAATCGAAGAACCGATCAGCTGACGTCTTCCTTCGAAATCGATGAAGAAGAAGGCCCGGTTCTTACCACTGATTGTCGAATCACCACCCTCGCCAAAGCGTGGCAGGTGGATGGGGCCGCCGATTTGACCACCAAATTCTTTACGTTCAAAACGCCGGCGAAAATCATCAATGGTTCCTTCACGGGGTTTCTGCCCGGCATTCTGGTCGAAGTAGCGAGCAGCCGAGAGGACCGTCGGACGATAAAAGGCGCGCACATTACCGTGGTACTCGTTGGTTCCACTCTTGGTCACGACGTTAATCACGGAACCTGAATTACGCCCGAATTCAGCTTCGTAGTTAGAGGTCAACAGACGGAATTCCTGGACTGAGTCCGGACGAGGTTGAGCACCTGTCTGGCCGCCGACCGCAATCTCGTTGTTGTTTGAACCATCGAGCTGGAAATTGTTTTCAACGGCGCGTGAGCCATTGGCACGGATGACGCCCGTTGCTTGCACAGTCGTAACACCCGGCTGAAGTAGCGCGAGGTCGAGGATGTTGCGTCCGTTCAGGGGCAGGCCCAAAATGCGGCGAGCCTCAACGGTTGTGCCGAGGGTCGGTGTTTCTCTATCCAGAAGTTCTTCAGCAGCACTTACGTCGACTGTAGCAGTCGTGCCGGAAACGCCGAGCTGGACCGGATCGAGACGGAGATTTCGGTTCGGCTCGAGAGTCACGTTGCTGATGCGTGCCTCGGCAAAACCGGTTCCGCGTAATTACGACATCGTAACTGGCCGGCTCAACTTCGAGCAGTTGATACTCTCCGCCATCGTTAGTAGTAGCGGAGCGGGTCTCCTGATTTCGAGCAAGGTTAATTAGCTTAACCGTTGCACCAGGTACGGCCGCGCCGTTTGGATCGGTAACCGTGCCATTAATCGTGCCACGGGTACCTTGGGCGAAAGCCATCGTTGCCGCAACTATCGTAAAGCAGATAGCCGCAAACAAGCGGAGGCTGGATCGCCTGGTCGGTCTAAAGTCACAGTTATTCATTAGTTAATTCTCCTGTGTGGATCGTTTGGTTAATTCGGAGCGATTCATGAGTTGCATTGCGTAAACACCGGGTAAGTTGAGTCTCTAGGCTGCAAACGGCATTCCCAGGGGAACCCGATACCTACTGGGGGAATTTTCCCGGATTTTGAAGGAATATCCGGTGGCTTGAATTAGCAGGGTCGGCTTTACCCATCAAAATTTTGGAAGTCTGTCCAAAGTTTTGGATTTCGGTCGCTCGTTAATGAGCGGCAATTTTAGGTTCAGTGAGGGCGGGTTGGCGCGAGATTACCGCAGGATAGCCGCCTGAGGACTTAGTGTCAGCAGATGCCAACGTTGGAAGGTGGTAATGGGATCGTTTGGGATCAATCGTACGAAAGCGGTTTTCAAATACAGCTTCTCGGGAGTTGACCATTCCAGGCGAACGATGGGATTGAATGACGCCGGTATGACTTCGCTCGGATTCGTGTTGACGTTTCCGCTGCTTTCCCCGTTTTGGCTACTCCCGGATTCCTTCACGTCATAGATCCTCGAGGCCGTGAGCAGAGGTTCAGCCAGCCGGATGCGTCCCTGAGTAGGCTGGTTTGTGGCCGCGTCGTAAATCATCACATCAGTCTCAAATGCCGACGCCACCTTGGACGAATCGGGTGACCAAACCGGTAATGCTTCAGTCAGACGATCGTCCAGCAGTCGCTCGCTGCCGTCCAGAGTGATCAGACGCGGTCTCCCTGTCGGCAATTTAAACTCTCGTTCCCTCGATTCCCATTCGCTCTCTCTACATGCGATTGCTACCACGGCGTGGTTGTCGGGCGCCCAGGCAAAATAAAAATAGATAAGCCCTTCGCGCGACGTTAGCGGCTTAAGAGCATAACCATCACGATCGGAAATATAGATCTGCTCGGTAGCGAAAAGCGGGATTGAAGGAAACGCGGGTGCGATAGATGGCAGCGGCGACGCCTCGACCGTCTCAGGTGGTAAAGCCCCGACTGGGGTCGGCGATGGCGTTGGTGCCGTGGTCTTACGAGCAACAAATGTGATGTGGTTTCCCTGAGGCGACCAGGAAACGGTTTCCGGAAAGACGCAAGACAAATCAGGTGGCGTTAGGTTTCTCAAAAACGTGCCATCCGACGAATAGAGATCGATGTGAAAGACATGGCTGGGCGCGTCCCCGATGCTATAAAGCGCAAGTGCTCTTTGACCGTCAGGCGAGCGCACGGTCTTAATCAGTGCGTCGTCTTGCCTTCGAGTGCTGAAATCAAGTTGGATTGATTCAATCTTGTCATCTGTCTCTTCATTTATTATTTCTGCCGGGATAGCGACATCAGCCTCAAACCGGAACGCGAGCCTTTGCGCGGGCACGTCCCGCAGCACCAGAGGCCGCACATCTCGTCTCTCAATGATGGATTTGCAGGATGCACCGCAGAGTGAGGCAACGATAAGTGAGATTACGAGTGACGAATTTTTACAGCGTCTGAAAAAGCGAACCACGAGGAAAATTCTTTTACATTTGTTTGCAGACGTGTGCTGCTTCGAAGAGATGTCGGTCAATTTGTAGTCTCTGCTCTTAACAATAAGATTAACAGGATGTGATCACAATCAACGGCCATACACGAGTTCGCGTGAAAGCCTTGGGCTCAGTGCAAGCAGAGCTCGAATAGTGCTGCGCGGTGAAAGATGGTCTTCATCCCCTTCGTCCTGCTCCACGCAGTTATGCGCGAGCGCACGCGAGATTCTTCTCGGCAACGGCTCATAGCTGGGCGTCTTCGTGACATAGGAACGCGCGGCCAACATGCCGACTAAATCACTGCTCAGCTCCTCAGCGCGCTGATCGTGAATTGTCATTCCCGTCAACTCAGACGCGTGATTGCCAACTCGCTGAAACAATAGTGCAAGACTGTCTTCTTCACCGTCCGCTATATGGACCAGCTCGTGTGACAGAACGCTTATCATGCCTTCGTCGGATGGCAACCCCGCCAGGAAGATTGTCCCAAAGGTGATAGTTCGTGGCTTGTGTAGCAGTACCGAAGCGTTGTCGCGAGATTCGAGGTCAGGCTTTACAAACCTGACTGCGGCCACGCGGGCCATAGCCCGGTCAAAACGTAAAGCATCTCGCTTTGAACGGTTCAAGTTATAGTCCCTGGCTAACTGGCGAAGTGAGTCGACCACCAATAGTTTCGTCAGAGGCAACAGTCGCTGAGCTCGTTTCGCCCCTTCCACCGCTTCCGGTCTGTGCACCGGCAACGAAGGTCTGGCCTGCATGTCGTCAATCGGCACGCTGCCCTTGGGGTCAAGTATTCTCTCTTTGCAAACCACACCACTCGCAAGTTCGATTGTTTCTCGCGCTTCAGGAGACAACACATTTCGGGTATGACTCGTCTGCGACCGACCTCGCGTGCCGGTCCGCTGGGCAAACAGACTGGAACTGAAGTTAAGAAGAACAGTGAGCGCCAACAGTAAGGCTGCAGCCCTGCTCGGTTTTCGATTTGCTGTGAACATCAAAGAGGAACGATAAATCATCGGTTGCGCCAAACTGGCTTACGCTTCTGGATGAATGCGTTGATACCTTCCGTTGCATCGTAAGTCTTCATTAGTTCGTGGAGGTACATATCTTCGACAGTCTTGAGCGTCCTATCCAGTGAAGATCCGTGTCCGGCGTCGATCGCCCTTTTAGTGTGCTCAAGCGCGATAGCCGAAAGGCCACGAAGCTTTAAGAGTATCTCATTAGTTTTCAGCTCCAGTTGGTCCGCCGGAACCAAATAGTTAATTAGCCCGAGACGGTAGGCTTCGGCGGCCTCGATCAGTTCCCCGGTCAGGATCATTTCGCGCGCACGCTTATCACCCACAACTTGCGGCAAGAGCACAGCTGCGACCGGTGGAAACACGCCCAACTTGATTTCGGGTTGGCCAAAACGCCCACGATCAGAAGCGATGGCGATATCGCAGGCCGTAACCAATTCACAGCCGCCACCAAGGGCGGCACCGTCAATAATGGCGATAGTGGGCCGGCCAATCTGTTCGAGGTTCCGGAAAATGGCGTGAAATGAGTCAAGCATCTGAAAGATCGTTTCCTCGGCATGTTCCTCTACGGCCACGCCGGCGCTAAAAGCCCGGCAGTCAGATGCTGCATCAAAAACTATCGCAACCAACTCGCGTTCGGTGGAACAACGATTGAGCGCGTCATTGATCTCGCGCATCATCGCGATGTTGAGAATATTAACGGGAGGGCGGGCAAACGTGATGCGTCCTACCCGATCATCAATGCGAAACTTAATATGTTGATAGTGATCCATAGTAATCCGGCGGCAATTGTACGTGGTTGGCAAGCGGAACGGGTAGCAGTAACTCAGCTTGGTCTCCCATCGCATGGTCCGTGAATCGCGAACGTTGTTAACCTCCGGCGGCAAGGCTTTGCACAAAGAGTCCCTTTCGTGTTGTTTCGTGTAATTTCATGGAACGATTTTTGGCGTTGTACTTAAAGACGATCCACGAATTAACCGGAACTAACACGAAATCAGGCGTCAACTTGGGTTGACCTCTTCTTCGTTAAAGAACTCTTTGTGCAAAGCTCGGCGGCGACCTGGCGCTACCCACGTAAAGATCAAATAATGATCGGCGAATTCGCACCAAATAGCGCGAACACAGTGTTTACCGTCATTTTATGTGATCGATCGCATCGGAAATTGGGATTCGCCAAACTTTTGCGACCTGTGTGATGTATAAGAGCGGTCAAACTACAGAGGTGATGTTCAGTTGGCGATAGTCAGTTGCAAAAAGTGCGGGAGCAAAAACCGTATTGATCCCCAGAGGGCGAGTACCTCCGTGGCGAGATGCGGAAAGTGTGGCGAACCGCTTCCGGTTTCGCCTGATGGATCCACAAGCATCGGACAAGCCCTTAACCGTAACGGACGCGACGTTTCAGTCTGATGTGTTGGGCGCGCCGGGAGTCGTGATGGTGGATTGTTGGGCGCCATGGTGTGGACCATGCCGCATGGTCGGACCGATCATGGAGCAGTTAGCGGCCGAATCAAACGGGCGCTACCGGATCGCAAAATTGAACGTCGACGAAAACCCGCGCATAGCTACTCAGTATCAGATTCAGAGCATTCCGACTATGCTGATCTTCAAGGACGGAAAGTTAATCGACCGCATCATCGGGGCCCAGCCCAAGCAGGCGATCGCTGAACGACTATCAAAGGCTGCCTAATGTGCCCACCATATTAGGCAGTTTGCGACGCGACTTTTTGTTGTTGATAACTTAATATCTTGCCCGACCCAAAAGCTTAATCTAGGAGTGGTCCAGAATGTTTCGAAAAATAATCATGACGTGGCCTGTCTGGTTTACCCTTCCGGTCCGGTTGGCCCTCGGCGGCATCATGTTCGCACATGGCGCGCAGAAAGTTTTGGGTAGTTTTGGCGGACGCGGCTTCAATGCGGTAATCAGTAACCCGGAGGCTCCGTTTAGTTTTATGCGGCCCGCCTGGTTGTGGTGGGCCGCGGCTGCCCTGTCAGAGTTTGTGGGCGGTATCCTGATCGTGTTGGGGCTGTTGACGCGTGTCGGTGCATTCTTTGTCGCTTGCACGATGATTACAGCAGTCTTCGGAGTTCACTGGCCGGTTTTCTTCGCCCCCAGAGGTATCGAATATCCTCTGGCGCTGACGGCGATGTCCTTCGCGCTATTAATTTCGGGCGGCGGAATGGCTTCAGTCGATCTGGCTCTCACGAGTCGACGCAGATAGACTCGTTGACCGTAAACAGGAAATCGTAAAGAACCATCGGCCCGCTCCACTTCGAATGACTACTCTTATCGTTCACTATCTACGATCAGTCCGCTAGTCCATGAAGCGCTCACCTCTGGTCGTAATCTTCACCACAGTCTTCATCGATCTGGTGGGTTTCGGCATCGTCATGCCGGTTTTACCGTTTTACGCCGAGAGCCCGGATTTCAGAGCGTCGCCGCGAATGATCGGTCTCCTCATCGCCTCTTATTCCGTAATGCAGTTGATCTTTTCGCCCATTCTCGGGCGGCTTTCCGACAAGCATGGCCGGCGACCGGTCTTGCTCTATTCAATTATCGGCACCGGAATAGGGTTCCTCGTACTCGGGTTTGCAAACACACTCTGGATGCTTTTTCTTGGCCGCATCCTGGATGGAATCTCGGGCGGAAACATTTCAACTGCCCAGGCTTACATCGCTGACATCACCACCAAAGAAGATCGGGCAAAGGGAATGGGACTGCTCGGCGCGGCTTTTGGACTCGGGTTCATCTTTGGACCAGCGATAGGAGGAATTCTAAGCCGGTGGGGCGTGCATGTGCCGTTTCTGTTTGCCGCGGGTCTGGCTTTCGCCAATGCAGTTCTGCTCTATTTCACTTTGCCTGAAACTGTAACGCCTGATCATCCGGCGCGCGTGTCAGCGGCGGGTGGTCGAGGCTTCAAACAACTATTTGAGTCGCTCAAAGAACCTCGTCTTGGATTTGTTGTCATCATCTATTTTCTATTCATTGTTGCCTTCTCCATCATGACGACTGCGTTTGCGCTGTACACGATGTTCCGCTTTGGTTTTGATGCGCACCACAACGGGTACTTGTTCGCCTACGTAGGAATCATCGCAGTCATCATCCAGGGCGGATTGATCGGGCGGCTGGTCAAGAGGTTTGGAGAGATGCCGCTGGTAATTGTCGGTGCCTCTGGCGTTCGCGGGCAGTCTTTTTGCGGTGCCGTTTGTCGGTCCTGCATTCGGAGGTCTGCCCGCGTTGCTCATCGGTGGGGGCATCTTCTCTTTGGGAAACTCGCTCTCGGGCCCCGCACTCACCAGTCTGGCGTCCAAGCTGGCGCCGCCGGATCAACAAGGAACTGTATTGGGCGTCACTCAATCTGCCGGCAGTCTTGGGCGCGCAGTTGGTCCATCGTTAGCGGCGCTGTTAATTCACAGTGGTACGGCTTACGTCGGAGCCGACGGTGTGGCCCACTACATGAGCGATCGATCACTGTTTGCGACGTTTTGGGCCGCGGCGGTGATTATGTTTGTCACCTTTCTGATAGCGGTCTATTTCGCGCGGGCTTATGCGGCGGAGTTTCGACGTGGCCGTTCAAATGTTGAGGAAGTAGCTTAGAAGGACTACGAACGTGAGGGCTAAATACATTTTGAAATGGACTCTCAAGCTTCGGAGTCACGGTTAGGAAGGGTGGTTTACCCGCTCGTTGAATATCGCTCAGAGTGAGCGGGGGCAAGCCACCCTTCCTAACCATGAGACATTTATTCTTGAGTGCTAGAAAAACTTCCTAATCAAATAAAAGATCAAACTCAACGCCAGCGAAACGATCAACATGGAAATGAAGGGAACGTAAACATTCACACGATCGCTTTCGTATCGAATGTCTCCCGGAAGCTTTCCAAACCAATTGAATCCGCCCGAGTACACCAGCAGGCCAATTACGATTAGGCATATGCCGCCAAGTACGATCCAAAAACCAAACAACCGATTCATGGTCTTCCCCTGGCTCCCCGATTAACCCAACAAAGCACTAGCTGAGAAAAGCTCGCAACGGACCGTCTGCCTTTATCAAATCTTTCAGTGCCGAGTAAGGAATGAGAACTTCCTGCGGCCCGGCGGCATAAGGGCCCACCTGATATGCGTCAAAACTGACTCCCAGTCCCTTACGGCCGATGGTCCAACTCTTATAATTGTCCGCATCGGGCCCCGCACCACGCTGGATCCAGTCGTCGTCCAGCATTCCGTCCTTTTCTTTGGACTGTTTCTTTAAATCCGCAACAGAATAATTTGCAATTGCCTGCAAATACTTTGCGCCGGGGTTGAACAGTTCCGCGAGGCGTATCACCTTCCCGTTTTTCAAATCGAAATTCAAAACATCTGTATAAGAATTTGGGTGCGCGGCCCCGCTGTAATAGCTGCCTACGGAAAACTCAATGCTGATCAATTCATCATTGGCTAGCGCAACGGTGTAGCCAATACCCAGATCACTCCCCATCGTTTCCGGAGTCGGCTCAGCCGTCGCCTCGGCTCCGTCTGTCCCAGCTGATGGCGCCATTTCTTTTCTGAAATCGCCAACTTTCTTCAGCACCAACGCTCGCGCACTCTGGTTAAACTTTTCGAAGTTTGGATTGGTAGAGCCAGTCAGCTGCGGATACTCGGCATCAATCTCATACTTTAGCTTCTTGTTGTTTTCCGTTATTCGCTTGGCGATGATTTCTACAGCACCGGTAAACTGGATCGGTTCTTCGTGTAAAGAGAACGCGGTCTGCTTATCGCTGTTCGGCTTCGACCAATTGCCGGCGAGTTGAATCAAGCCCAGCGCGTCGGTGGTCCACATTCCTTTGAAAACGCCGGTTTGCTTTCCTGCCGGGTCAAACTCCTCCAGAACTATGTTACCGTCGTTATCAATCGTGCCACGCACATCGATCTTGGTGCCGACCTTTTGGTAGAAATAAGTGCCACTCAGCTTTTCCGCTTCGCGCAGAAGTTTCATCTGCAGACCCAGCGTGCTGCCAATCGAACCCTTGAAATACTTGGTTTCACCGACCGAAGTGGTGCCACCCTGGGCCTGTTCGTAACTCAAGGCTGCCGGCGCTTGGTTCGCTGGTTGAGACGTGCCGCTTCGCTTGCACGCCGCGAAGCTAACCGACAGCAGCAGGATTAGGGGAAGTGATTTGAACAACCTCATGATGTCTGCGATCTGGTGTGTTCAGAGTACAAGCTTTAGCTTGTCTTTCTTTATGGGTCATCAACTTGAGGGTTGAACTCTGAACCTGGTGCCCGCTCTTACATCAGGTCCTACTTCTGCGCCGCAGCCAGGTTGATGTTTCCGTCAGACACTATCTCTCGCCTGATATCTTCAAAACTCAACTGGCACAGCTTTCCGCCAGTGAATAACTCGTGATTAGTTACGTCGGCGATCGCAAAAGGCGGCATCGAAAAATTGTCGAGCTCGTCATCTGTTTCAAAACCGACCTCGGCAAGCACGAGTCCAAACAGGTCACCGAGAAACATATCGACTGAGAACTGGCGGTCATCATAGGCAAATCGATAACGATTTTTTCGAATCTCATTCGCATCAAACATCGCGAATGTTTCTGCTTCCAGAGCGTTGAGGTATGTGTTGGTGATGACGGTGCGTGAAAGGTCGTCCGGATTGGGCGCAAACTTCTGTGTGAACTTAACGGTCCATTTGTTTGTGCGAGGATCTCTTACCTTGCGCAGACGAAGCCGTGTGCCAGTGATGTAGTTATCCGTAATCTGTACGTGTGGATCTGCACGCGACATGCCTTCCGGCAGGTCTTGCAAGAGATAGCGGCGTTCCCGTTCGACCCGCGCATATTTGCTGTCAGGAACGATCGTGTTCTGATCTGTTAGCTTTGCTACGCCCACAACAACCCCACGAAACCGCCGGGACGATCCACAAAATCCCACTAGGTAACCGCTAAACCTCTTGGTAAATTTCGTGCAACTTCGTGGATCGCTTGATAGCAGCTAAGCCTTTTTGGATTTCCATTCCGCTAAACGTTTTTCAAGATCTGCCGTGTTGGCCTTCGCTTCTTTACCAAGCGTCAGCGCCTTCTCACCCGTGGCAATCGCTTCAGCGGTTTTGCCTTGTGATGCCAGGACGCGCGCTTTTGAGTACAAGTTCTGGAAGGTCTCCTTGATCTTGATGGATTGTTCCAACCACCCCATCGCTTCGGCGCTGTTGGCCGTGTCATCACTCAGGAAGATGTAGTTGGCAGCTTGGAGTGGCGTGCGCCAGTCGTCAGGCTTGGCAGCGGCCACGGCAGTGCGGGCCTTCTCGATCGTTAGAGCCTTTACGTTGGGCACTTCAACTTTGAAGGGCACACGAATCTTTTCCCAGCGGATGTTTACCTGCGCAGAGTTGTCTGTGACAGGATCAAAGCTAAACGCCAGCCACTCCTGATTGTCACTCACCAACTCGGGTTTCACTTTCACCCGCAAAGTGTCTTTGGCTGCGTCGTAGCTAAAACTGCCCCACTGGTTAGCAACGCTGTTAAAGATGATGGTCCATTCATCTTTGGTCGGAACGGTGTGGAGACTGTAGCTGCCCGCAGGCAGTTTTTGCCCATTGATTAGCACATCGTCGGTGACTACAAACTGAGTTGCCTCATTTGCGCCGGTACGCCAGGCATGACCCCATGGAACGATGGGCGCGTCTTTCGGGCGCGCGTTCTGATCGTCCAGCGTCGCCTCGCCTTTAGCTTCTTGTGAAGGCAAAGCATCGCCCCAGATCTTGCGGCCTTTCACACCGGGC
Source organism: Blastocatellia bacterium (assembly GCA_963786645.1). Lineage (GTDB taxonomy): Bacteria > Acidobacteriota > Blastocatellia > Pyrinomonadales > Pyrinomonadaceae > PSRF01. The sequence goes on along the minus strand of CAWAZW010000001.1, from coordinate 53,357 downwards.
CGGCTGTAAGTGATCGTCACGTCCGTCACGCCGATGGTTTGCATGACGCTGGCTTTTTGGCTTGGTCGCGGCGTGCGCACTTGCGCTGAGGTGGATTGCGCTGCAACAAACAATAGGGCGATTGCGAAAGTAGAAAAGTAAAAGCGTCGAAACGAAGTCATCGCGGAATTCTCCTTTGCTGTTGCACCGGCGTGCGCGTGAAGCGACGCAGGGCAAAAGCACAAAAAAGTTATTTCAGTATCGGGGAGACGTCAGGTCGTTGATTCGCGTGCATTATCGCAGATTTCTGGTCGTTGCAGTCTCTCTTGAATACGCCGGTTAAGGGGGTCAGTTATTGGCTTCGACAACGCGCTTCGAAGAACGGGCGCCTGCCAGGAATTTGTTTGAGCGTTCCAGAAGTTCTGTTTCCTTCAACCGGTAATCTTCATTTGGTGAGACAGAGTTTCCGTTTTCGTCAATCCAACGGATCAGTTTGTTGTCTTGAAAGTAATAACGGTTTTCAATCGTTCTTATTACCTTGCCCGACATGGGCCGGTCGTAATACGAAATTCTTTCAAAGACGAAAATCAATTGACCGTTCGCGTAATAGTATTCTTCTGTGGTGTTTCCGCCTTCGCCGAAGTGGCGGGACACGATCTTTACAATCGCTCCTCGATCGAAGTAGGCGATTAACTGCCCACCTTCCAGTGAAAACCCGGATAGTTCTTTCCTAACCTTCCTAAACCTGGCAGCTCGTTTGTTGATCGCGGAGTACTGCTTACGAATTGCGGGAATCGGATCAGGAGTCTGGCTGCTGACCGGTTCAGCAACCGCAGTTAACCCGAGTACCAACGATAAGCCCGCTACAAATGTTTTCAATGTATTGCTCATGTTATTCGGGTTCGGAACGCTTCAGTGTTGCTTCGTGTGATTTCGTGGATCAGCTCTTTGATTCTGCCGTCATCGACGTTGAAGTTTTTTGAATCGCCTCACAACCATTTCACGACGCAGGGGACTCAGATGACGAATGAACAGGCGACCGTCACAGTGGTCGGTCTCATGCAGGAAGCAGCGGGCGGCGAGGCCCGTCGCTTCTCGTTCAAATGTTTGACCTGAAAGATCCTGGGCGCGCAGTACGACCTTGTCGGGACGTTTCAAAGGCGCCGGGACTTTGGCAACTGAGAGACATCCTTCGTCTCCATCCTGTTCACCTTCAACCGAAAGTATTTCAGGATTGGCCGCCACCAATTTGGTTCCAGCACAATCCATTACAAACAGGCGAAGCGGTACACCAATCTGTTGAGCCGCCAATCCGACGCCTTCCGCGTCGTACATCGTGTCAAACATGTCCTGCACCAGCGCTTGTAAGTCATTATCAAAATTAATGACGGGGTCGCCGGGCGACAGCAGGACCGGCGCCGGATACTCAACTATAGGTTTGATGGCCATTTAAACGTGTGAAGGAATGCGAATCCTTTAGTATTGTCGCGAATTAATGCGGACTAGTTATAGCTATGTAATCAACTAAAAGTTTTTCGTTAATCAGTTTAGAAGTCAAAGTTCCTGTTTCGTGCTCGTTCGTGCTATTTCGTGGATCGCCTTATTGTCGTCGAACAAAACCGATCCACGAATTACACTAAGCAACGAGAAGCAATTGAGTACGCGTACTTCAACACAAGCGTAGGAACAAGATGGTCAGTTAAGCAAAAAAGCTGTACGCCACCAACTCCAAGCCATGTTTGCTGAACTAATAAAACTTCATGTTTGAAATGTCACGGTGGCGTCTGACGATGCGACGTACTGTGCTGCGTGTTTTATAATCCGGACACCATGGAACACAAAGATCCCTTCGCCACCACCGCACTGCCTATGATTGAGCCGAGGGAAAATGAAGTTGCGCCCAGCGCAGACCTAAGCGTAGTTAGCGAGCAAGTCTCGCCGAAGAATTCATTGATACTGGTGGTTGACGATTCTGCTGACAATGTGGCGATGCTCAGCCTGGATCTTCAGCAGCAGGGATATCGAGTAGTTACCGCGACTGACGGCGAGGATGCGATTAGCGTTGCCTTCTACACGCTGCCTAACCTTATCCTGATGGACATCAGTATGCCGAAGTTGGATGGGCTGGGCGCCACACGGAAGATCCGTGAAAATGAAGCTCTGCGAGATGTACCGGTGATCGCAGTTACAGCTTTCGGCACGGAGGGTTTTCAACGAGCAGCATACGACGCGGGCGTGTCAGGTTATTTAACTAAACCGATCGATTTTCACCGAATGCATCAACTCGTCTCGCGTCTGCTCGATCCCAAGAACTCAGGTAAGCTGACTGGCCTATAAAACCCAGAGCAGCAGCTTTATCCGCAGATTACGCAGATTTTAAAAACAGACAATGAAGGCCTCGAGCATATCTGAAGAACTGTAGAAGCCTTTTTCCCTGAAATCTAACCTCTTATCTGTGTAATACCAGGTTCGGAAATCTGTGTAATCTGCGGATAAAACCTCGACTACGCACCAACCAACTCTTCTTCACGGTTCTTCAAGAACTCATAAGGTTCGACGATCTTTCCGGCAATAGCTGAAGCGGCAACTACATAAGGTGAAGCAAGGTAGAGTTTGCCTGGACCACTGCGTCCGGGAAAGTTGCGATTCTGTGCACTCACAGTAACGGTCTCAGCATTCGGCGATGCGCCTGGGCCCGCGTTAATACAGGCGCCGCAACTAGGATCGATTAGCTCAGCGCCGGCACGTTCAAATATTTCGAGGTACCCTTTTTGCTGAGCGTACCGTTTGATCTTTTGAGAGCCAAACTGCAGATACAGATGAACACCCGGCGCCACGCGCTTTCCCTGGTCCAAAGCGTTTTTCAGCACCTCGGCGTACATGTCCATGTCCGCCATTTTGCCGCCCGTGCATGACCCACCATAAGCTGCGTCTATACGTACTTCTTCTTCAAGGCTGTCAATCGGAATTCCATTCCGCGGGTCACCAGGCAATGCCACCATCGGCCGAACCTCGTCCAGATCTATTTCAAACACAGCGGCGTATTCGGCATCGGGGTCACTGAAGGTAAATCCCTTGCGAACTTCTTCTGCGTCGAGTCCGCGCGAAGTGACAATGTAGTCGAGTGTCTTTTCGTCAGGCTCAATAACTCCGGTAGTGCCGCCGGCTTCGACTGACATGTTTGTCAGCGTTGCGCGTTCGTCCATGGACCAGTTCTTCAAATCCTCGCCGGCAAACTCCAACACCTTCCCAATGCCCTTGCTCGTCTTCATGTAATCGCTCGCGAGTATGTAAAGCATTACATCTTTCGCCGCGACGTCCTGACGCTTCGTTCCTTTGAGAACATATCGCACCGTCTCAGGAACCCTGATGCGAATGTCTTTCGTGTACCACGCGTTTGCCATGTCGGTTGAGCCGACTCCGAATGCGAAACAGCCAAGCACACCGGCCATGCACGTGTGCGAGTCAGTGCCGATCACTATCTGGCCCGGTAGCGCCAGGTCTTCTACCACGGCGTTATGGCAGATGGCTTCAGAGCCGCCTTCTGGGTTTTCACCATACAGCCTGATGTTTTGCCGGGCGGTGAAATCCTGCTGCGTTGTCGCCAGACCTTCAGCTTTTTCCAGCAAGCCCATCTCGCGATGCTTCGGAGACATCACCTTGCTTAGGAATGTTAGATGGTCGCGAAACGCGAACACCGACTCCGGCTCCGTAACACGCGCATCAGCACCGAGAGCCATTTTCAACAGCGACTCGGCCATCGGCGTAACGTATTCATGCGAGAACCTGACATCTGCAACTGCGAACAAGGCATCGCCGGGTTTCACAGCTTCAACTCCAATTTGTCCGGCTTTCACGAACGCGTGACGCGCAACAATCTTTTCAACGATCGTCATCGGCCGTTTCTTTGTTTCAACCGGCGGTGGCGTGACCTCGCCGGCTACGCGCGCCTTGTTGTAATTGAACAGCCCGCCGTGTTCCACGATGTCTTTTGAAATTGGATCGAGGCCTTTGGTGAATTCGGACAAAGTAATTTCTTCGCCACTACGAATGCGTGTGACGAGATTCAGGTCGGTAGACGTAAGCAGCCCGATGTTTTGGGAGTTTTGACCGTAGATTTTTTCGATGCTTTTGGCGATGACAAGTTGCAGGCCCGCAGATTTCTCGGCGAACGGGGCGGTTTCGCGAGATGAGCCACAGCCTTTGGATAGCCCGGAAACCACGACTCCAAAGCCGCCGTTCTTGATTTCGTCCTTCTTAACGGCGCCTTCGCGCATGCCCACGTAAACATACTGTCCGAGTGTTTCGTCGTAATAGAAACAAACCCAGCCGGGGGTGATCTCGTCCGTTGAGATGTTGTTCATCAGCGGAAGATCGTCGTTGGCGAGGCGCGCCGCGAGCTCCGCTTCAAGACGTTCCCGCTCGTCGCCCTGAGCCTCAAGCTGCTGGCGCACCAGGGAGGTATCTTCGGTTAAGAAGAGAATCCGGCCAGTGAACTTCAATCGATCAGGCTGTTTGGAAATTGGACCGCTAGTCATCAGTATCCTTACAGAAGTTAATTGCAAATATTATTGAACAAGCAATTATAACCGCTGCGCAGAAAAAATCTTAGTGGGCCAGATAGGAGCGCGGGCGTCCAGCCCGCTCTTGCGGCGAGCGCCTTGTGAATGTGCTGTTCTAAACGAAACGTTCGCGGGCGGGACGCCCGCGCTCCTACTACGGTGCGGTGTAGATGAGCTCACGCTTGCGGCGGCTGGATCCAATCAGCAAACCCGTCAGCGCGCCGGCTCCGGCGCCAATTAACGCCCCCATTACGGGGTAGATCCCATAATCGTCACGATCGGACCTATATTTGGTGGCTCCAATACCGCCGCCGACACCTGCTCCGACGCCCGTACCGATCAGCGCCCACTTTCCTTTCGCAGCTTTCCCCGACGAGTGTTCGATTTGACGAATCAGGTCGCGAGAAATGTTAACCACCTTCCCGTCTCGCGAAATGGTCAGGTTGGTTTCCGATGCCTCGATCATTTTTCCTTCCACAGTCTTGCCGTCTTTCTGTTTCACGATTAAACGATCGTCGACTGCCACGGCCTGAACTGCTGCCCAATTCCCAGTCATCTTCTGACATAACACAACCTGACTTGAGGCCGTCACAAGCACCACAACTATCATTATTGAAACTAATCTCTTGTACATAAATTGCTCCTCAGTTGACCTGTCTCAATGGACCGCATTTACGTTGGGCAACTGTCGTTCCTTCCAAATGGAGCAAAAAAACGTCGACTGCCATGCAAAAAGTTAAACGGTAGATACAACGCTGCCTTATTTAAGTGACAGAAGGAGGGACTTCCAGTGCAGTTAATGGATTGCTGTGTGTTATCGCGCCGGTGTTAGAATCGGCACCCACACAGGAGGGCAAGGGTTATGAAGCGCGTGGTAGGAATCGGCGGAATCTTCTTCAAAGCGGAAGATCCTGACAAGCTGCGTGCGTGGTATCAGGAGCATCTGGGCCTGACACCTGACGCTTATGGCTCCGTGACGTTTGACGGCGCTGGTGACAAACCAGCTCAGACGGTGTGGTCGCTGTTTCCGGCAGATACGAAATACTTTGAACCGAGCACTGCTCCTTTCATGATCAACTATCGTGTCGAAAATCTAAATGAGCTGTTGCAGCAGTTGAGAAGTGAAGGCGTTGAGGTCGACGATCGCCTGGAAGAGTACGACTATGGCCGCTTCGGATGGATTACGGATCCCGAGGGGAACAGAATTGAACTTTGGGAGCCGGGCACTCCTTTTACCTGATTTCTCCCGCGTAACCTCAGATGCGATCAGAACAAACCTTAAGAATGAAGGCGCCAGATGTTATTGAGAGACTCAACCGTGCCCGGGAATTTATCGATCTTTGCTACGACCTGCCTCTCAACCTCGAGGAGATCTCCAGTAAAGCCTGCTTCTCTCGTTATCACTTTCTGCGATTGTTCCGTCAGGCATTTGATAAGACGCCTCATCAGTACCTCGTCGAGCGCCGCATCGAGAAGGCGAAGGAACTTCTCCGCGCGCCGCACCTGAGCGTGACGGATGTCTGCTTCGAAGTTGGGTTTCAGAGCCTCGGATCTTTTAGCAGTCTGTTCCACAAAACCGTTGGGCATCCTCCCATCGCCTATCGCGCGCAAGCACGAAATTCTCAATCGGCGCGGCGCCAGGTTCCCGGCTGTTTTTTGGTTATGTATAAACTTGAGCCGCTGAATTAACCGTACGCACCGCGGCAGCTTGACGCCCGTATCCAACGCCAGCGCCGCTGAGTCATCGGTTAATACAGAATCCCGACGCGTCGGGACAGCGATCGGGTCAGTTCAAAAACGATCCACGAAATAACACGAAACATCACGAAGGATTTTTTCGTGTTTCTTCGTGTTATTTCGTGGATCAGATTTTTGTTTAGTCATCAATAGCAATTTCCGAGAAGCCTTCTTCGACCGAATAATCTATCGTCTAGCAAATCAGCCGCTGCCGAGGAGACACAAATGATTCGAAAAATGTCCCACGCTACGATCTACGTCAACAACCAGGAAGAAGCGCTGAGTTTTTACAGGGATAAGTTAGGGTTTGAAGTTCATACGGATGCAATGGTGGGCCCGGACTTCCGATGGCTAACGCTCCACGTGAAAGACGATCCGGACTTTGAAATCGTCTTGATGGAGCCAAAGCCCGGCATGTTGATGGATGAAGAGACTTCGAAACAGCTTCGCGCAATCATGGCGAAAGGTGTCCTGGGCGCCGGCGTTTTCAATACTGACGACTGCCGTGGCACCTATGAAGAATTAAAGAGCAAGGGCGTGGAGTTTTCCTCTGAACCTGCCGAGCGGCCATACGGCATCGAAGCCGTTTTTAAGGACAACTCAGGCAACTGGTTTAGCCTCACCCAGCCCAACGAGGAATACAGCTAGGTTTATTCGAACGCGGGCTCATTACTTCATTCGAGCAGGTCGACAAATACGGAACCTGGAGCGTAGCGATCGCGTCGCGTAGAAGACACTTGATCCTGCCTTAACCATCGCCGACAATATGCAGAACCGCTCGCGGTAGCGAGCGGCATGCCGGCAATCGGCCGAGAGTTCACACTAAGATTCCTTAGAACAAAAACACTGACCGTAGCATCCGCTCGCTACCGCGAGCGGTTCTGCATTTGTCGACCCACGATGTAAACGTTGTTGCGTCACAAGCGCCGTTGTAAAATCGGTGCGTTTCAAACAACCGACGCTATCATTCCGTACCTAAAACATGTCTGATAAATTGAAATGGGGCGAGCGTACTTTTCAGTTCACATTTCCAGTTGAAGTCTACCCGGAAATGATTGAACGAGTGCGCGGGACTCCGGCGCGACTCGAAGACCGTGTGCGGTCCGTTGACACCTCTCTGTTGACCAGGAGAGACGGAGACCGCTGGTCTATACAGGAGAATGCCGGCCACCTGCTCGACCTCGAATCACTGGTAAGCCAGAGGCTGGAGGAATACCTGGCGGGCGCGACTTCGCTTCATGCGGCCGACATGACCAATCGCAAAACCTATGAGGCCGAACATAACCAGGTTGCTATCGAAACCATCTTGGCCAACTTTCGACGCGAGCGCACGGGCCTTGTTGCGCGCCTGGATGAACTGCCGGCGGAAACATTCGCCCGTGTCGCTCATCATCCACGTTTGAATGTTCCGATGCGTCTGGTGGACATGCTATTTTTCCAGGCCGAGCATGACGATTACCACCTGGCGCGTATTAGCGAACTGATCAGGACGTTTCAGACTCGGTCGTAAGCCCATTCCGAACAGGTTCAGTCAACTCAAATGAAAATATTGAAACCACTGCTGATGATTGCCTTGCTAGCTTCTGGCGTCAGCGCGCAATCGCGTGTCGATGCGCTGGTCGACGGTAGTCTGCAGTCACTGCTGGCCACCTATAAACAACTGCATGCGGCGCCGGAGCTTTCTCACCACGAAGAGAAGACGGCGGCGTTTCTTGCCGGCCAACTGCGTGCGCTGGGATTCACGGTCACTGAGCGCGTAGGTAAGTATGACAACCCGCAATGGACCAGCTATGGCGTGGTGGGAATCATGAAGAATGGGGCTGGCCCAACTGTTCTCATTCGTACCGACCTGGACGCTTTACCGGTTGAGGAGAACACAGGGTTGCCCTATGCGAGCAAAGTTCGCACGAAAAACGAAGCCGGTCAGGAAGTTGGCGTCATGCATGCGTGCGGGCATGACATTCATATCACCAGCATGATTGGCACGGCTAAAGTTCTCAGTGAGTTGAAAGATCAATGGCGCGGCACGTTGATGATAATCGGCCAACCTGCCGAAGAGGTGATACAAGGCGCGCGCGGGATGTTGCGCGATGGGCTGTACGAGAAGTTTCCCAGGCCCGATTTTGCGATTGCTTTGCATGACAATTCTGAACTCGAAGCCGGAAAGGTTGGGATGACGCCGGGCTATGCCCTGGCGAGTTCCACTTCTGTCGATGTGCAAATACGCGGCTTGGGCGGACATGGTGCGAAACCAGAGTCGACGAAAGATCCAATAGTTATCGCGGCGCAAGTTGTGCTTGCGTTACAAACGCTGGTGAGCCGTGAAAATTCGCCGCTAGATCCCGCGGTCATTACGGTCGGCTCGATCCATGGCGGCAGCAAGCACAACATCATTCCTGATGAAGTGAATCTGCAGTTGACAGTACGCGCGTATAAAGAGGACGTCAGGAAGAGGATCCTGGCTTCAATCGAGCGCGTCGCGAAAGGCACAGCTGCGGCTGCGGGTGTACCTGAAAATCTGGCGCCGATCGTGAAGATCAGCGATTCGCAGGTGACTGCATGCGACCTACAATAATCCTGAATTAGTTGAACGACTGGCTGGCGTGTTTGCCAAGACACTGGGCGCAGACAACGTGGTACAGGTTCCACCGGCAATGGTCAGTGAAGATTTCGGATACTTCAGTCTGGAACAGAAAATCCCGTCGGCATTGTTTTGGCTCGGAGCTGTCGATCCTGCGAAGATCAAAGCGAACCGTGAAACCGGCGAACGTCTGCCGTCTCTGCATTCGCCCTTGTTCGCACCCGTACCTGAACCTACAATTCGCACCGGAATTCGAGCGATGACGGCCGCGGTGTTGGATTTAATGAAACCATAGATAACAGAAGGGTCTAGGGTGTGGGGGGTAGGGTTAGGATTACTTCTCATAATAGAACACACCCGACACCCCACACCCTATACCCCGTGATTTTGCACATTCACAACGGCGACGCTACCGCAGACGTGGCGAAACAATCTTCAATTCCGGGCGAACACTTTGCCTGGCGCGAAGCATTGATCGAAGGACCGGCTCCTGCGAATGTGGAGGGCGCGGAATGGCGTCGCCGGCGTGCGCGACATCTGGCGAAAGCTTACAAAGTTGAACTCGAAAAATGCGAACAGGAGCTGCGCTATCAGGAAAAGAAACTCGAGTCGTTTTCGGATTATGACGAAGTCGTTCTGTGGTTTGAGCATGATCTGTTCTGTCAGGTGAACTTGATCTATTTGCTGAATTGGTTTTCGCAACGCCAATTGGGCAAGACGAAGCTCAGCCTGGTCTGTATTGACTCATTCGCCGGCAAAGAAAACTTTCGCGGTCTTGGCGAACTAACCGCCGACGAGCTGGCTTCTCTGTTTCCCGCGCGCGAGCAAGTGACGTTGGAACAACTCGATCTGTCGGTACGGGCCTGGGCAGCGTACAGTTCGCCCGACCCGCGCGATATTCAGACCCTAATACAGACCGATACTTCCGCCCTGCCTTTCCTCCGCGCTGCGTTTAATTCGCAACTGCGTCGATTTCCGTCGACAAGAAACGGTCTTGGATCGATTGAGAATAGAGGTTTGCAACTGATTCAATCCGGGCTAGCGAGGTTTGGCGAGTTGTTTCCGAGCTTCTCCGAAGCGGAACCAATCTACGGTTTGGGCGATGCTCAGTTTTGGCTTGCATTGCAACCTATGACTCAAGCGAATCAACCGCTCCTCAGAATGGATGGGGCGAACAGAACGGCGAACTCATTACACCGGGAGCCAGATTTGAGATAACCGATCTGGGCAAGGCCACGTTAAATGGAGAGGCTGATTTCGTGTTGCTAAACGGAATCGACCGCTGGTTAGGCGGCGTCTATCTTTCCGACGAACGCAATCTCTGGCGCTGGGAAGAAGAAACCGAAACCGTCGTGCTGACCACGAATCAGTGACCTCTATTTACCATTCACTATTTACAATTCACTATTCCTAGCTATGGACATTGAATCTGTTCGCAAATTCTGTTTATCGCTGCCGCACGTCGACGAGAAAGTGCAATGGGAAAACGACCTGCTGTTTCGCATTGGCGGCAAGATGTTTGCGGTGGTGGCGCTGGAGCCAAGTCATGGAGTGTTGATGTCGTTCAAATGCACGCCGGAAAAGTTTGCCGAGCTGGTTGAACGAGATGGAATAATCCCGGCGCCTTACGTGGCTCGTTACCATTGGGTGGGGTTTGAGCGATTCGATGCAGTACCCGATCGCGAGCTGAAAGAGTTGTTAACTAATGCCTATGATCTGGTGCGCGACAAGCTGCCAAAGAAAATCAAAGACAGCTTGGGAGAGAGCGCCACGCAAGGGGATAAAGGCAATAGACCCCGATCCAATATAAAAACGATCCACGAAATAACACGAAATCTCACGAATATCGTTTTCGTGTTATTTCGTGCAATTTCGTGGATCGCTCTTGATGTTATCACCCGATTGTTCCCGAAACCTCAAACCTGACTCTGCGTATTACAATGCAAACAGTCGCATCGCATTAAACTAGAATCGCGACCGCGTTTTCTACAGCTATGCCATTCATTGAAGCGCTCAAACTTGCACTCTCTGCCATCCTGGGCCACAAGCTGAGGTCGTTTCTGACTTTGCTCGGCGTGATCTTCGGCGTCGCGACGGTCATCGTAGTCGTGTCTCTTATTGAAGGATTCAATTCCTATGTTGACGAGAAGATCGCAAATATCGGCACCAACGCCTTCTCCGTCAGTAAGTATTCGATTGACGATTTCTCCAGCGTCGAAGCACTCAATGCGGCGCGACGGCGGAACAAAGACGTGACGCTGGACGATGCCGCCGCGTTGCTCGCGCGTCGCGTTGCGATCCAGGACGTAGGCGCTAAGGAAGATGTGCCGGGCGACGTCAAGTTTGGCTCGATCAATCTCTTCCGTGTCCATATCAGCGCGACCACGCCCAACATCGCGGAGATTGAACGCGTCGAGGTCGCCGAAGGACGCTACTTCGGCCAAGCCGATCAAGAGAGCCGTCGCAACGTCACGTTCATTGGCGCAGACGTTTCCGACAAGTTGTTTCCGACGGCCAACCCACTCGGGCAAACAATCAGGATCGACGGCCGGCCGTTTCGTCGTTATTGGCGTTGGGAAAGCGAAGGGCTCGGTCTTCGGACAACCACAGGACATGTACGTGTCGATGCCACTTTCGACGTTCCTTGCAAGTTACGGTTCGCGCCGATCAGTTACCTTGAGCGTCACCTCGACGAGCGCGGCCACTTACGAGGACGCGGTGGAAGAGGCTCGCGTCGTAATGCGGACGCAGACGAAAGCTTCGCCGAACGAGAAAGATAACTTTGGGATCATCACGCCCAGCGCCATCAACGAGCTGCGCGACAAGATATTCGGGACAATTCAAGTTGCAGCTGTTGGCATAACATCGATCTCCCTGGTGGTGGGCGGAATAGTGATCATGAACATCATGTTGGTGTCGGTGACGGAGCGAACGAAGGAGATCGGAATTCGAAAAAGTATCGGCGCGAAGAAGACGGACATCCTCAAGCAGTTTCTGGCGGAGTCCACGATGCTCTCGTTGCTGGGCGGCGCGATCGGGATTTCAATCGCGTATGCGCTGGCGAAGCTGGTCGCTGTCCTGACGCCGGTTCCGACGTCGCTACCGTTGTTTGCCGTAACCATCGCCTTAATTGTTTCAGCGACTGTCGGTTTGATGTCAGGAGTTTATCCGGCGTGGCGTGCCGCGAAACTCGATCCAATTGAGGCCTTGCGATCAGAGTGATGAACGAGTGAAAGGTGAAGAGCGAAGTGAAAAGTAAGAAAGTGACGAAAACAAGCAGCGACCGCTCTCTTCACTTTTCACTCTTCACTTTTCACTGAATCTATATGAATTTCTTTCGCAGCAACATTTTCGAGAACCTGCGCATGGGGCTGGACACGCTCTGGCAACATAAGCTGCGTTCGTTGCTGACTATCCTCGGTGTCGTCATTGGCACCATGACCGTCATCGTGATCGCCGCTTTCGTTTCCGGAATCGATGCGCGCGTCCAAAAGGAGATCGAATCCTTTGGAACAAACTCCATTTACGTTTACCGTTTCGACCCGGGTTTCAATTTCAATCCGTCACAGGAAGAGCGGATGCGAAAGCCTCTCAGTTACGAAGACACGTTAGCTATCGAGTCTGAATGTCCTTCGATCCTGTACGCGGCGGCTTTTATGTCGCCAGTCGACTTCTTTGGTGGTCCCTTTACCCAGCGCGTCAACGTGCGTTATCGAGAGATTGAAATGACGAATGCGGCCGTGCAGGGCGCATCTCCGTCTTACTTCAAGATGGGCGTGACGAATATCGGCGAGGGTCGCTACTTCACAGACGAAGAAAACGCGCGCCATCTCAGCGTCGCGGTCATTGGACGCGACGTGGCGAATACACTCTTTCCCTTCAGCAACGCAGTCGACAGAGAAGTTTCAATCAATGGGCGAGGTTATCGTGTGGTGGGAGTCCTCGCCGAACGTGACGTGTTTCTGGTAGGCGCCGAAGATCCAAACAACGAAAACAAAGCAGTGTATCTGCCTTACCTGACTTTGCGAAAACTCTATCCGGACGTAAACGACAACTTCGTGATGGCCCAGGCGAGGCCTGGTCAAATGAAACCGGCGGTCGAAGAGATACGTGAACTACTCCGGCGACGTCGTAAAGTGGCTTTTGGCGCTCCCGACAATTTCGGAATCTCAACGTCGGAGCAAATCATTTCGCAGTTTGGAGCAATCACGGGAGGAGTTTTCGCGTTGATGGTTGCGATTTCCAGCGTAGGGCTGTTGATCGGCGGCATCGGCGTGATGAACATCATGCTGGTGTCAGTGACCGAACGCACGCGGGAAATTGGCGTCAGAAAAGCGATTGGCGCCAGGCGGCGCGACATCATCATTCAGTTCTTGATTGAAGCAGCGACGTTGACCGGACTGGGTGGGTTATTGGGAATCGCTGTCGGTGTGATCATCGCGTTGCTGATTCAAATGATCATGCCCACGTACATTCCTATCTGGGCCCCTGTGGTTGGGTTTGTGGTTTCGGTTGGCTTGGGACTTAGCTTTGGTTTATGGCCGGCGTGGAAGGCTGCCAGGCTGAATCCCATCGAAGCGCTTCGGTACGAGTGAGTGAACGGTGAAAGGTGAAGAGTGAAAAGTAAGCAGGGGTGCGCCAGTTCTTACTTTTCACTCTTCACTTTTCACTCTTCACTGTTTACTCGTGTCTTAAAGCATCAATCGGATCTAGCGCCGCTGCTTTGCGCGCGGGATAGTAGCCAAAGAAGATTCCTACCGCGGCGGAGAAAACTACCGAACCGACAATCGCGGGCGTTGACACCATCGTGGGCCAGCCGAGCATTTGCGGAATCAGGAAAGAAACCACCAGTCCGAGCAGAATGCCCACGATCCCACCTGTCAAACTCAACACTACCGACTCGATCAGAAACTGTGTTCGCACGGCAGACGAACGGGCTCCAATCGCCATGCGAATTCCGATCTCGCGCGTACGTTCAGTTACCGAAACGAGCATGATGTTCATGATGCCGATACCGCCGACCAGCAACGAAACGCTGGCGATGCTGGCGAGCAACATGGTCATAATGCTGTTGGTTTCATTCGCGGCGTCCGCGATGTCCGTCATGTTGCGGACGGTAAAGTCGTTGGGTTCATTTCGTCCGAGGTTATGACGCTGCCGCAAAAGTTCTGTTATCTGTTCCTGGGCCGTGAACGTCGCTTCCTGTGAAATGGCGGACACATAGGCAATGGAAACACGTTCGCTACCGAGAATTTTCTTTTGCACCGAACTGTAAGGCGCAAGCGCGGTATCGTCCTGGTCGCGGCCTTGTGCGTCCTGACCTTTACGGACCATTACGCCGACCACGCGAAACGGTAGGTCCCTCACGCGCAACGTCTGTCCAATTGGATCCATGCCGGGAAACAGGTTGTCTGCGATCGTCTGGCCAATCACCAGCACGCGCGCGGCTGTACGCACATCACCGTCGGTAAAGAAGGCGCCGTCCTGGACGTTCCATTTACGAATTTCCGGAAACTGCTCGTTGACTCCCTGAATCTGTGTGTTCCAGTTCTGATTGCCAAAAATGAGTTGGGTACGTGTGTTGACCGCGGGCGTAACCATCGACACGCTGGGAACCTCGCGGCCAATCGCCTCAAGATCTTCGACCGTCAACGTGTTAGTGCCGGTCTCGCCGGTTCCGCTGCGTACGCCGCCAACGTTCTGCGCGCCCGCACTGATGAACAGCAGGTTTGTGCCGATACTCGAGATCTGCGCCTGAACAGAAGCTTGCGCCCCCTGGCCGATGCTGACCATCGCGATCACAGCCGAGACACCGATAATGATGCCAAGCATGGTGAGCGCCGCGCGCATTTTGTTGCGAACCAGCGCGCGAAAAGCAATTTTAATGATCATTAATATAGTCATCGTGTTTTAAACTCGCCGAGCTCAGCTCACCACAGAGACACAGAGGACACAAAGACTGCACGGAGGGTTTATGACGGATAATTCTCCGCGCCGATCTCCGTGACTCTCTGTGTCTCTGGGGTGAATTGTCATAGTAATGGTTCGGCCAGTTCAGAGTTCAACCCTTAGCTTGGCGTATTCAAAGCAAACTAAAGTTTGTACTCTGAACACTTGCTCTTAATTCTCTTCGTCGTCATCCGCGTCAATTCCTACGTCCGGCATCTGCTGCAATTCCTCGGCTGCATTGCGCGGATTTTCAATCGCATAGTCTTTCTTAATCTTTCCGTCCTTGAAAACGATCACGCGGTCAGCGTAGTCAGCGATGTCATGCTCGTGCGTTACCAGAATCAACGTGATGCCTCGCTCCCGATTCAATCGCTGGAAAATTTCCATCACTTCCACTGACGTACGCGAGTCCAGGTTGCCAGTGGGCTCGTCCGCGAGGATGAGCGCCGGGTCGTTAACTAAAGCGCGGGCGATCGCCACACGTTGTTGTTGTCCACCCGACAACTGATTTGGATGATTGCGTTCCCGGCCTATGAGGCCGACGGCGGCGAGCGCTTCTGCCGCGCGTCTTTGACGTTCCCGCGCATCGATCCCGGCGTACAGCATTGGCAGCTCCACGTTTTCCAAAGCCGAAGTGCGCGACAACAAATTAAAGCCCTGGAAAACGAACCCCAGTTTCTTGTTCCTTATATCCGCCCGCTCATCTTTCGACATCTCGGACACGTCCCGCCCTTCGAGAATGTATGAACCTTTTGTCGGACGATCGAGACACCCAATGATGTTCATGGTGGTCGACTTGCCTGAACCCGATGTGCCCATGATGGCAACGAACTCACCTTCGCGAATCGTCAGCGAGATACCGCGCAGCGCGTGCACCTCCACATCACCCATCGTGTAGGTCTTGTGAATGTGGTCCAGCTCGATCACCGGCCGGGCCTCAGGCCGCGATAAGACGAGGCGCCCGGCGAGATCAGTTACTGGTTGTTGAATTTGTACGGTCTGCATTTTCTTCGTTCCTGGCACGAGCCCGCTGGCTTAGTTGTACCCGGTCGCTACGCTCCCGGTTCTGAATTCGTCGACCCACCCTGTTATTTCGAATCTGCGTAATCTGTGTAATCTGCGGATAGTCCTTACCTTCTTCCGCCACCACCGCCGCCGCCACCCATTCGCGGTGCACCGCCGCCGAAGCCGGGCGCTGCCTGTGTGCTTTGCGTTCGCGTCTCACTGGTGACGTTCTGACCGGTAATAACCATGTCGCCTTCCTGCAACTCACCAGAAACCACTTCGGTGCCAGTGCCGTCGCTAAGACCCACTGTTATGCGCCGGCGTTGTGGTTTACCGTCCTGGCCCATAACCCAGACGATCCTTGTTTGACCCGGCAGAACAGGCGCACTCGGCGGAGCAAAGTTGCTGGCGCGCTGCCCGCCTGACTGCGCCCTGTTCTGTTCAGCAGCATTGCCCCCCGCATCTGCTGCTTCCTGGCCCTGGGAAGACGATCGGCTACCACGTTGTCCATTCTGTCCGTTTCCGGCGCCGGTTCGCTGGCGCTGTCCGTTGCCGGATCGATTAGCGCCTGCGTCCGCGGGTGTGAATCGCAGAGCGGCATTGGGAACCTTGAGCACGTTGTTGCGCTCATCAATAGTGAACGTAAGATTTGTAGTCATACCCGGCTTCAGTTTCTCTCCCGGATTGCTGACTTCGATTGCGACGTTATAGGTAACAACGTTCTGCGTGTTTACCGGGTTGAGCCGGATCTGTTGAATGTTGCCGGTGAAGCTGTCGCCCGGAAACGCATCCACACTGAACTGAACGCTCTTCGCCTGTTCGACCAAACCAATATCTGCCTGGTCAATATTCGCGATCACCTGCATCTGTGTCAGATCATTCGCAATCGTAAAGAGTGTTGGAGCTGACAGCGATGCTGCCACCGTCTGACCAACGTCAACGTCGCGAGATACCACGACACCATCGATCGGGGACGTGATGGTCGTCTGATTTAAACTAATTTCCGCCAGCTGCAGCGCGGCCTGTGCTTGTTGCACCTGTGCTTCCGCTGCCTGCACTTGCGCCTGAGATTGTTGTACCTGTGCCTGCGACTGCTGCACCTGTGACTGCGACTGGGCCATGCCGGCCTCAGAAGCTGACTGCTCGCTCAGCATTGCCTGATTAAGTTGAGCTGCGGCCTGTTCGTGTCTGGCCTGGGCAGATTTGTAAGCTGTGTTTGCGATGTCGTACTCGCGTTGCGCGACCACGCCCGCTTTGAGTAATGACTCCTGTTGGCGCAGGAAGGCGAGCGCATCATCGCTCTGAGCCTTCATCACCGCGAGGTTTGCGCGTGCGCTCGAGACACCCGCCGCCTGATTCTGCACAGTTGATTTCGCCGCGACTGTTTGAGCCTGCGCGTTTCCGACTCCAGCACGCGACTGAGTCACAGCGGCTCTGGCCTGCGCCAAACCCGCGCGCGCCTGTGCAAGGTTGGCTCGCGCACTGACCACCTGCGCCTGAGCTTCCGCCGGATCGAGCTGCGCGATTACTTGTCCTTTTTTAACTCGGGAATTGAAGTCCACGGTCAGCGCTGAAATCGTTCCGGAAGCCTGGCTTCCTACTAGAACTGTGGTTACAGCTTGAAGTGTTCCAGTTGCCGTAACGGTGTTACGCAGATTGCCGCGGTCGACTCTCGCAGTCATATATTGAGCGGCAGTCGTCTGCGTTCCGCGTAACCCAAAACCGATGGCAACAACCGCCGCCATGGCAACGATTGCTACTACGTAACGCCTACGGCCGGCCACGGTCAGTTTCATCCAGCCCTTCGCTTTGCCAAAAAGCGCTGTGGGGGACGGGATTTGTGCGGTTTTAATGATTTCAGTGCTCATAACAAACTAGACACCGAGGCAGGGAGATCGGTTACAACTTAAAGCAAGTCCAAAGTCCAATGTCCTTAAGATGTCCCATGTCCAATGTCCAATGTCCAATGTCCAATGTCCGGTTAACTTATCGGATTCGTTTCTCTAGAGTTGCCTACACGCTTCAACGCACGAAACACAGACATTGGACATTGGACCTTGGACTGCTTTGAGGACTTTGGACCTTGGACTGCTTTGAGGACTTTGGACATTGGACTTCTTAGTTAGCCGAGGCGGCCGGATGGGTAGCCGATGTGAATGTGCGGCCCGGTTGAGACCCCCGGGATTGCGCCGCGAAAGGCGAGAAACGGAATCCCTCTACTTTGCAGGAATGCAATAAGCGCACGACCTTCCGCGCTGTCCGGGTGAATACCAACGTCAGCCGAATTGCGGTGGTCCCACCGCATGGCGTTATGAGTTGCACTTTGTCCTAGCGTACTGATGGGCAGGGGCCGGCCGAAAGTGCTCGAAAAGAATGCCTGCACGCTGGAGATGTTTGAGAGTGCCCAACCGGCCATTCCGTAATACCGCATGGACACAGGTTGCACGAGTCTGCGGGCCTGCGCTTTCGCCTGGGCTTTTTCAGCCACTTCTGCGTCCCTGATTTGAGCGATCAGGTTGTCGGAATCAGCGATTTGCTTCTTTGTTTCTTCCAGCTTCGCTTTGGCCGCGGCAATCTCTTGCTCAGCGGCCGCGAGCTCATTACGAGCAATCAAGCCCTCGGCAACCAGTTGCCGGAGTTGCTCGACTTTCGCTGTCACAGTCGCCACTTCCTGCTCTTGAAATTTGATCACATCCTGCGCGCTGTCCTTGTACGCTTCTGTGGCGGAAATCAACTCGGAACGCGTTTCCGCGAGCTGGTTTTTGGGAGCCGCCTTTTGTGCGTGAGCCGTGGTAAAGCCAGCCAGTGAAGCCAGCGCTAATAAAAGGACAGAAAGTAAGTTCTTAATCTTCATTCGTGAAAACAGGGCCAAAACGGCCCCTACCAAACAAGACACCTAAGATGAAAGAAAGGTTACGCTGGGTGCCTGGAAAAACCAGTCCAATGTCCTCAAAAGCAGTCCAATGTCCAATGTCCAAGGTCTGTCTATAGCAAGTTGAATCGTGATGGGTAACTCTATGGAAACGAATCCGCTCAGTTAACCGGACATTGGACATTGGACTGCCTTGCAGCATTTGTAACGTTTTTGGGAGATCTGGTGTCTAGCTCTTCGGAAGGCTAATGGGAGCCTCTACTAACACGTTTAGAAATTAGGAGTAATAGAAGGATGAAAAAGTTTTCAAGGATTAAAATGCTCGCACTAGTCTCCCTGTCGAGCTTAGCTCTGCTTGCCTCGGTCGCGTTTGCACAAACGACCGGCGTCAATCAGGACAACCAGGAAAAAGCTCGTGGCGAATGGCGCGGGCAAGGACGGCGCGGTGGACATCGCGGCTTTGGTAAAGCCGGTATGGGCCGCGGCATGTTTCATAACCTAAACCTGACTGAAGATCAGAAAGCAAAAATGCAGCAGATCAGGGAAAGTTTCGGCGAACGCACCAAGTCTTTGCGTGGGGAGCTCCGGGCCAAGCATCAGGAGTTGCGTCAGGCACAACAGGGCGGTACGTTCAACGAAGCACTAGCCACGCAGGTACTTTCTCAGGAAGCTACTCTGAAGGCGAAACTGATGGGCGAGCAGTTTAAACTGCACCAGGAAATGCTCACGGTTTTGACTCCGGAACAGCGCACTCAGATGGAGCAACAGCGTGAACAGATGAAAGCCAAACGGGCCGAGTTCAAAGCGAATCGCGGAGAACGAAGCGCGCGGCCGGATCAGCAGTAACACGAAAGGGAGGCGGATCCGGACAGCGTTCCCGAATCCGCCTCTCAATCGCTTATTTGAGGAACGCTTCTGGTTAACGACTACGAACACAGCTCGGATCTGGAGTTGGCGAAACTTGCAGACGCCGGCGACGAGGATGCGTTCGCTGAGATTGTGCGGCGGTACAGTCCCCGCGTTTTTCGTTATGCGAGTCGATTTTTCCGGCAGCGCAGTCTCGTTGAAGAGGCCGCCCAGGAAGTTTTTATGAAGGCGTTTACGCAACTCGGCAGTTATGAGGGCCGCGGATCGATGGAAGGTTGGTTTACACGTATTACAACCAACACCTGTTTGAACATATTGCGGAGCGCGAAGCGAAGGCCTGAGTTGACCGTGTCGAATCTTAATGAGGATGAAAGCGGTTGGCTGGAAAGTAAGTATTCGGGCGCGGCGGAAGAAGAGTTTAAGTCTTCGGAGCGAAGTTTTATTGCTGCCGACCTGGCAGAGCGAGTACTTGAGACGATGTCGGCAGACGATCGACTCGTATTGACGCTGGTTGATGGCGAAGATTTTCCGGTGAAAGAAGTGGCAGCACTGACCGGTTGGTCGGAATCGAAAGTTAAGGTCCAGGCATTCAGGGCAAGGAAGCGGATGCGAGAAGCGGTTGAGAAATTGTTAGCGAAGTAGAACCTTGGATTGGTTTAAGAGGGAAGATATGAAAGACCAACACATTATCGGCATTCTCGAGAACACCCGCTTTGCGAGTTTGAACGAGAGCGATCACTCTGCAATTCGCGCGCATAGTGCGAACTGCCATGAATGCGCGCGCGCATACAAAGTTGCATTGGTTTCCTCGTCCCTGCTGGAAGATCGAATCGCCGAAACCATCGAGCCGTCACCCTTCTTTCACACGCGAGTGATGGCCGCGATACGCGAGAAACAAAGCGATGTCCCGGCGTTTGCGCGTATGTGGCGTGCGGCCGGAGCTCTGGTTTCATCCATGGCTGCTGCCGTGGTGTTGTTCGCCGTTTTGAGTTTCGCAGTTTCAGGTGAACAAACGCTCCCGGGCGAGGTTTCGGCATCTACCAGGTATTCAGCGGAAGCACTAATGTTGGATGAAACTGAAGAGGCGCTTGAACAAGCATCGGACGCACAAGTCTTGAACACGCTTTACGAAGCGGATGACGACGCGAGGTAACGATGAACATAAACAGCAAAAGCAAGTGGCAAGTCCGAGTGGCGGCGTTGGTAATCTTCGTGCTCGGTTTTTCCGCTGGCGCTTTAGCGTTCAATGCCTATCAAAAGTGGTCACGTGGACAGAGAGACGGGGACCGGCCTGCGCGCTTCGAGGCGATGCTTGACGGGCTGCAACTCTCAAACGAGCAGAAGACCCAGGTTAAGCAAATACTCGATGAGACCCGCCAACAACTGAGTGCTCTGCGCAAAGAATCAGAACCGCGCTTCGACGCGATTCGTCAGCAAGCAGATGAACGTATGCAAAAAGTGCTATCGCCTGAACAGTGGAATCAGTTTCAACAGGCAAGAGACTCGATGCGCGGCCGCGGCCGGCGTGGTAGAGGCGGTAGGCAGTAGGCAGTGGGCGGTAGGCGGTGGGCGGTAGGCAGTGGGCAGTGGGCAGTGGGCAGTGGGCAGTGGGCAGTGGGCAGTGGGCAGTGGGCAGTGGCAGTACTAAATCAAATTCTTCCGAGACGCAACTTTTCGTGTCGTTTCGTGTAATTCGTGGATCGATTTTTTACGTACAAAAAAGCGATCCACGGATAACCAAACAAATCGTGTATTCGTGAATCTCTGTGCTGTTTGCTGACTGCTGTCTGCTGTTTGCTATTTCTTCATCTTCGCAATAATCGCATCCGCAAACTCAGCTGTGTTCGCCGTGCCTCCGATGTCACGCGTGCGGACCTTACCTTCCGCAAACACTGCCAGCATTGCGTTCTCAACTTTATCCGCAGCTTCACGCTCGCCAATGTGACGCAGCATCAGTATCCCGGATTGCAGTAACGCCGTCGGATTTGCGATCCCCTGACCAGCAATGTCCGGCGCGGAGCCATGCACGGCTTCAAACATTGCGCCCAGCTCGCCGATGTTTGCCCCCGGAACCAGGCCCAGACCGCCAATCAGTCCCGCGCAGAGATCCGAGACAATGTCACCGTACAAGTTTTCCAACAACATCACGTCAAACTGTTCCGGGCGCATCACCAGTTGCATGCAGGCGTTATCGATGATCTTGTCGTCGGCGATGATCTCCGGATACTCCGTCGCAACTTTTCTGAAGCAATCAAGAAACAGCCCGTCCGACAATTTCATGATGTTCGCTTTGTGGCCGCAAGTGATCTTTTTCCGGCCTTCACGACGCGCAAACTCAAAAGCAAAACGCGACACCCGAGTCGAAGCTTTCTCCGTAATGATCTTCAAACTCTCTACGACACCAGGCACCACGACATGCTCGAGACCCGCGTAAAGGCTTTCAGTGTTTTCGCGAACGATAACCAGGTTGAGCTCGGGATAGCGGCACGGCACGTTTGGAAGCGCGCGAATCGGTCGCACGTTTGCAAACAGATCCAGCGCTTTACGAAGACCAACGTTGACAGATGTGAAACCTTTGCCAACCGGAGTTGTGACCGGGCCTTTCAACGCGACTTTATTGCGTCTAATTGATTCGAGAAGTTCCTTTGGCAGTGTTTCGCCAAATTTCTCGAGGGCCTGCGCGCCCGCATAATGCGTCTCCCATTCGATCTGCGCGCCCGAAGCTTCGATGATACGAACGACGGTTGAAGCGACCTCGGGGCCGATGCCGTCGCCAGGAATCAGTGTGATACGATGAGCCATTTGATGAAGTCAGTAGACAGTAGACAGTAGACAGTAGACAGTGGTCAGTAGTCAGTAGTCAGTAGTCAGTAGTTTCTCGGTCTCTTCCCACCTTCGTAAAAATAGTCTCAACAGGATAAGGCTACTACCGATAACTAACAACTGAGTAGCCACAAGCGTGACCAATGGTACGAAAATCGATTGTGTTCTCCTTGAGTCCGCGGAGCGGACGTTAGCATAAAGCCTGGGCCGTAAGGCCCAGGTAAGTACAAGAAATTATTCCAAAAGCCCGCGAAGCGGGTGGCAGCATCAGTGGTTCACTCCTGATCCGCTGCCGCCCGCTCCGCGGGCTCCAATTTTATCGTTGCTCTTTACCTGGGGTTCGCTTCGCTTCACCCCAGGCTTTATGCTGTCACCGGCTTCGCCGGCTCGTTACCGACACCGTGCGTTGGCTACTAACTTCATGAACGAGCTACCCAAAACCTCAGACGTCGTGATTATCGGAGGCGGTGTGATTGGACTCGCGATCGCACGCGAGTTGGTGCGCGGTGGCATAAGCGATGTGACGTTAATCGAGCGGGCGGGTCTGGGGGCAGAAGCTTCCTCAGCTGCCGCGGGAATGCTTGCGCCACAGGCAGAAGCTGATCGCGCTGACGAATTCTTTTATCTCACCTGCCGCAGCCGCGACATGTATCCAAGATTCGCTTCGGAGTTGCGCGAAGAAACCGGCATCGATATCGAGTTGGAAACTACGGGCACGCTCTATCTGGGTTTTTCTGATCACGACGTGCAGGAACTGGAACAACGTTACGCGTGGCAGACAGCAGCGGGTTTGCCGGTTGAGATGTTGACCCGCGAAGAAGCTCAAACCATCGAAACGCGTATCAGCGACGGCGTTCAATTGGCGCTCAGGTTCCCCCTCGACACACAGGTCGAAAATCGACGGCTGGTGACCGCTCTCTCAACGTCGAGTCAACAACTCGGTGTTCGTCTGGTTACCGGCACCACCGTTAAATCGTTGAACGTCAACCACAGCAGGATTTCTGGTGTGGACACATCTCAGGGCAACGTAGCAACTTCAAACGTCGTAATAGCCGGCGGCGCCTGGGCATCCATGTTAAATGTGCCGGACAAAGCTCTGCCGGATATCGGCATCGAACCAGTTCGCGGCCAAATGCTTTGTTTTGAGGCCAATCCGCAGATCGCACGGCATGTCGTCTACAGTCCGCGCGGATACATCGTGCCGCGTAGGGATGGACGATTACTTGCCGGATCTACGACGGAATTCGCAGGCTTCGACCGGAGGGTAACAGCAGCCGGAGTGCAGTCTATTACGTCGACGGCGCTCGAGATTTGTCCCCTGATCAGTTCTTTGCCGCTAGCAGCCTCCTGGGCAGGGCTGCGACCACGCGCCGCTGACGGTTTGCCTGTGTTGGGGCCGTGTGCTGAAATTGAAGGCGTTTTCTATGCCACTGGTCATTACCGGAATGGCATCCTGCTGGCGCCGATTACCGGCGAGTTAATAGCAGCAAGCATTATTGAAAAGGCGTTCGACCCTGTGCTGGATATTTTTTCGCCCGATCGTTTCCGGATGGCATTTGCAAATTCAATACGACCCTAAATTTTCTCGAATGAAGTTAACTCTGATTATCGTTTTCATGTTGCTGGCAGCAAATGCTAACGGCGTTGCTCAATCACACGCCCAAACCAATGTTGCACCCGTCCAGACGGAAGTTGCTATGGGCGAAACTGCCGGCACACCGGCCGTAACTGACAGCCGTCCTGCAAAGGCCCTGTTTGAAGAAGCTAACTCTTACCTCGAAAAGAAATTTGCTGAATTCAACAAGCAGAAGGCGGCCTACGACCCAGCACTCGAAGCCAAGACCCGGCAGGAACAAAAAGACCTGGCGATCAAATACGCGTCGGTGTTAAAGGCGCGTTCATTAGAGCCGGCAGATCTTTACTACCTGGGCATGCTCCAGCACATCGCCGGAAACGCTGAAGCCCTTGAGACGATGGTACGTTATCTTGACAGCAAATCGGCGCAGGGAGAGGACGCGCAGATCGCGCGTGCAGTAGTCGTGCTTTACGCCACCAGAAAAAACCTGATCGCTGAGGCCGAACGTGCCGTGGATGCGTTTGGCAGAAACGATCCAAAGAGTTTGACAGAATGGTTTGGAATGGAAACGTTGATCACCGAAGCAGAGAAGAAGAACAAAAATTACGAAGGAATGTTGAAACATGCCGAGGCGATGCTTAAAGTCGCCAGGTTAATCGCGGAAGACAAGAAGTTTAACCAGTTCAAGCGTGACGATCTGCTTTTCAAGTCAACGTCATTAATTGCGGAAGCGCATTTGGCCCAAAACCGGAAGCCGGCCGCGATGGCTGCCGCGAAGGAGCTGCGCAAGATGGCGGTTACACTGCCGTCCGGGAACCTCTTAAAACTCGCTAATATCCGATTGATAGGGATGGACCAGACCTTTGATCCGCGGAATCTTCTTGATGAAACATGGCTCACCAAGGGAAACGGGCTGCCCGCTCTCGAGGCCATTGAATGGATCGATCAGAAGCCCGTGACGCTCTCGGACTTGCGGGGTCAGGTGGTGCTGCTTGATTTTTGGGCCACCTGGTGCGGGCCGTGTCGATACACCCTACCCAGGTTCCAGCGTTGGCATGATACTTTCAAATCGAAAGGCCTGGTCGTCCTGGGGCTGACCAACTACTTCGGAACTGTTGAAGGACGAAAAGTCACCACGGTCCAGGAGTTGGCTCACCTTCGAAATTTTAAGAAGACAAATGGTTTGACGTATGGATTTGTGGTTTCAGACACAGGGCTCAATGACATGAATTATGGTGTTGCTTCTATCCCAATGTCATTCCTGATAGATCGCCAGGGCAACATGCGGTTCATCGCTCTCGGCGCGGACGACAAAGAGATGGCGGCCATGGAGAAGATGGTTAAGAAAGTTGTTGAAGAACCGATTGATGGTCCAACGACGAACGTAAGTCAGGCTAGCCCGGCAGCAAACTAAATGGAACACGTAACTCCCTTCACAATTGGCGTCTCTTTTCTGGCCGGTATCCTTTCGTTCCTGTCCCCGTGTGTGTTGCCGCTGGTTCCCGGCTACATCTCGTTGATTTCCGGCGTCAGCGTTGATGGACTTAAAGAAGGCATCAACAGCCGCCGCGCTGTCATTGTTAATTCACTCGCGTTTAACGCGGGCATTTCAATTATTTTTATTGCGCTGGGAACTACTGCCGGTCTTGTCGGCGCCGCCATCCTCAATAATCCCTGGGTCAGGATCATTGGCGGTCTGGTGATAATCGCATTCGGACTTCAGTTAATTGGACTGCTGAAAATAGGCGCGCTTTATAAAGACACGCGTTTCTTTTCTGACGAAAAGCCACGTGGAATTCTCGGCTCGCTTACGTTGGGCTTCGCGTTTGCCGCCGGCTGGACACCCTGCATCGGTCCGATCCTCGGCGGAATTATTGGGCTGGCCGCAACCTCAGGCGGCTGGAGGAGCGGACTAATTCTTTCGAGCTTCTATTCTGCGGGACTGGCGCTGCCATTCCTGTTTACCGGTCTCGGCATAAACAAGTTTCTGAGTTTCTACAAAAACTTTCGCAAACACTTGCACAAAGTTGAGGTGGTTTCCGGCATCGTTCTAATCATGATTGGCGTGCTGGTCATGAGCAATCGCGTAACCATCCTGAACAGCCCCTGGCTGGCCAGCGTGCTTCCTAATCTTGAATCGCGTTTGAAGATTGACGACGGGGCAAAGCCAGCCGCTGCGGTCAACGCCAATACTCAACCTGCACCGGACGTGCAGTTCGCAAAACTAGACGGTGGCAGTTTACGTTTGACGGAACTACGAGGCCGGGTGGTAGTTCTGAACTTTTGGGCCACCTGGTGCATTCCCTGTCGTTCGGAAATACCAGCGCTCAGCGCAATGCAGAAAACGATGGAAGGCGAAGGCCTAACTGTCGTCGGAGTCTCTTACGACGATACGCCGGAGTTGATTCAGGAATTCCAAAAGGATCTAAAACAGGAGTACACCGTTGTGTTAGGTGGGAAAGATGTCGGCTCACAATTGCCCGCTTCTCCCTTGCCGACCACGTACATCATTGATCGCCAGGGGCAGATACGAGAGAAGTTTATCGGGGAAAGAAGTCAGTCGACGTTTGAAGCGGTAATCAAACCATTGCTGCTGGAAGGTGCAGTGACCGCACAGAAATAGCGAAGCGTAGGACCGCGCGTGCTTTCTCAGTAACACCGGGCATTAGCGCGGTGAGTTTGTAGGTTACAAAATCTGAAACCGTTTAAACGGTTTCATTTGTTCAAGGTATCGTGTTCACCGGGCTGAAGCCCGGTGTTAATGGAACCGAGGTAACATCATGAAGTTTGCTTTATTAACTCTTCTAATTGCTCTCGCACCGGCGGCGGCTCATGCACAAGAGGGACACGAATACTCCCCGCTCGTCGAAAAGACCGTCAACTATAAAAATTGGACGCTCAACGACATCAAAGACAATAAGCCCGTCGATCTCCGTTCGCTTGTGCAGGGGAAAAAACTTGTGATGGTGGTTTATTTCGCGCCCTGGTGCGGCAACTGGCGTCACGAAGCACCGGTGGCTGCGCGGCTTTATGAGAAGTATAAGGCGCAAGGGTTTGAAGTAATTGGTGTGAGCGAATACGCATCGCGTGACGACGTGAGCAAGTTCTTTGGCGAAGCGGGCGCGCCGTACACCGTGGTTAGCGAATCGGAGACTCGGGATGATCGTGATAAGACCCCGCACTACGGTTACAGGCAATTGACCGGCGACACGCGCAAATGGGGCTCGCCGTGGAATATTTTTCTCGAGCCTGCTTTGCTGACTAAGTCTGGCGACGTGCTTACAGAAAAAGCATGGGTGGTGAACGGCGAGTTGATCGAAGAGGATGTGGACAAGTTCATCGCCGAGCGTTTGAAGCCCGGCACTGCGAAAGTCATTGAACCTTGCAAGGAATAGCGCGATCTAGTTAGGGCCGCGTTTTGGTAACGTCAAATGCTTCGCGTGTCGCCATCGATCGCACTACGCATTATTTTTTGGGCAGTTTCAGCGCTGCTCATTGCTCAATCCACCAAACCGGAACCAAGCCGACAACCAAAGCCCTCGCCAGCGGCATCGGCCACTCCCACGCCGGACGCCCGGATCGATCGCCCCACAAGTGAACCATACGCCGGCACTCTTTCAATCTTTGAAGATCCGACTCGCGCCGAGAAACTTCAAATCGATCGCGTTATGGATCTGCTCGGCATTCGCGCAGGATCTGTTGTGGCTGACATCGGAGCGGGGAGCGGGTGGTTCACCGTACGAGCGGCACAACGAGTTGGGCCAACGGGAACTGTCTATGCGGTGGACATTAACGATGAATACATAAAACACATTAAGTCTCGCGCCGAGAAAGAGAGCTTTTCCAACATCCGGACTGTTCTCGGTAAAGAAGACGATCCGGCGCTGGCAGAGGCAAGTGTGGATTCTATTCTGGTGTTAAAGACGTATCACGAGTTTTCCAAACCAATCAACATGTTGCTTGCCATGCGAAGGGCGATGCGCAAGCACGCATTGCTGGGAATCATCGATAAGAATGGTGAAGGAGACGATCATGGTTTGGACGCAGAAAAAGTGATTGAAGAAGCCGAGCGCGCTGGCCTCATTCTGGTTTCACAACACGACTTCGTGAAGCCCGACAAAGTGGATTACTTCCTCATCTTTCGTAAGACAGACGTCCCTTAGTCAGGCCCGAAGGGCCGACAGTCAATAGCCACGCGCGTCAGCGCGTGGATCAAGCCGCCAAAAAGATAATGAGGCCCGAAGGGCCGGCACATCACTCGATTGCCAGCATTGTGCTGTCGGTCCTTCGGACCTTCGGAATCACTCTCGTGCGTAATCCACGCGCTCACGCGCGTGGCTATTAACTGCCGGCCCTTCGGGCCTGACCAGGTGCGTTGCGGTTACGCTTTTTTCTCGTTCACTGCTAAGATTTGCGACTCTTTTGACCCCTTAAATATTCCAACCAATGAAACTTCGTCTTCTTTACCATGGTCATTGCTTCGACGGCGTCGCCTCCGCTGCGACGTTTACGCGCTTTTACAAGGAGCGCATTCACCCTGAAGCTACGGTCAATTACACCGGGCTGCTGCACCGCCCCGGCAATCTTTTTGACCATGGCCTGTTTGATGGCGACGAAAACGCGATTGTCGATTTCAAATATGCGGCTTCTGACAAACTGACCTGGTGGTTTGATCATCACGAGTCGGCGTTTCTCACGCCCGAAGACGAGGCACACTTTCGCGCTGACACCTCCGGACAGAAATTTCTCGATTTCACTCGTAAGTCTTGCACCGAATTCATCGCTGACGTGGCGCGCGAAAAGTTTGGGTTTAACGACGAGCCAATCAAGGAACTGGTCCATTGGGCGCACATAATCGACGGAGCTCTATACGAATCGCCCGCACAATGTGTTGAGCTAAAGGACCCGGCATTGCAGTTGATGCAGGTGATTGAAGCGGATCCGGATGATAGGTTCGTTGAGCAGGTGATTCGCGGGCTGACGGTGAAGTCGCTGAACGAGGTGGCAACCAGCGAAGAGGTTCAGCGTCGGTTTCAACCAATCCTCAAGCAACATCTGGAAACCCTGGAAGTCATTAAACGCAAAGCGCAGGTGAGCGACGGAGTTGTTTATTTCGATCTCGTTGACGAAGGTTACGAGGGCTTTAACAAGTTCATTCCTTACTATCTCTTCCCGGAAGCTACGTATTCGGTGGCGCTAACCCGCGGTGCGCAGCGCACAAAAATCTCGGTTGGTTCAAATCCGTGGGCCCCGCGCCCTCGCCGGCACAATATTGCCAGGATCTGCGAACGCTACGGCGGCGGCGGCCACGCCGTGGTCGGCGCTATCTCGCTCAAGCCGGAAGAAGTCGAGCGAGGACGACAGGCAATGCGCGAGATCGTTGCGGAGTTATCCCAGTAGGATCAGCCACAGAGGAACACGGATTAGAACGGATCAGCGAAAGACAGTCGCAGATTACACAGAGTCAAGTCGAGCCGGCAGTACTTGTATGATGTATCCGTTTTTATCCGTGTTCATCTGTGGCTAATTTTCTTAACGAAAAAAGCGATCCACGAATCACACGAAACGACACGAAACCTACCTCGCCATTAGTGCTTCAATCTCTTCAGCTTGCTTCGGAACTTTCGTAGTCAAAACGCGTGGGCCGTTGTTAGTGCACAACACGTCGTCTTCGATGCGCACTCCGATCCCCAAATATTTTTCGGGAACGTCTTTCGTGTCAGGTGAAACGTATATTCCTGGCTCCACCGTCATTACCACACCCGGCTCAAGCGCGCGCGATTGTTTGTCCTGGTAGTAAACGCCTACGTCATGTACATCGATACCCAGCATGTGGCCAAGACCATGCATGTAAAACTGCTCGTACTTCTTTGCTTTGACCAGTTCCTCAGGCTTTCCCTTTAACAGCCCCAGCTCAACCATGCCCTCCGTCAGCACTTCAATCGAATGCTGCTTGAGTTGTTCATGAGTCGTGCCGGGTCTCACCATGTCCACGCACGCCACCTGCGCTTTGAGCACAAGGTCATAAATCTCACGCTGCCCCTGGCTATACCGGCCGTTGATCGGAAACGTTCGCGTGATGTCTGAAGCATAACCTTTGTACTCGGCCCCTGCGTCAACCAGTAATAACTCGCCGTCACGCAGCTCTCCGTCGTTGTTAATGTAATGAAGCACGGTAGCGTTGGCGCCCCCGCCGACAATCGACGTGTACGCTGGTCCAGCCGCTCCACGTCGACGGAATATCTGTTCAATCAAGGCTTCAACTTCATACTCCTTCATGCCCGGACGCACTGCCTTCATCGCTTCGACGTGTGCTTCGGCGGCGATGTCCGCAGCCGTCTGCATCAACTCAATCTCTTCGTCACTCTTAATCACGCGCATCTCGTGAAGAATTGTCGCCGGGTCAACAATTGTCTGCGGCACCTGAATAGGTTTTCGGTTAAGCGTGCGGACGCTGGCTATCCTCGAGATGATCTGCTTATCAAACTCTTCATTCACGCCCAACCGGTAATACAGCATCTGCGCGCCATCGAGGATATCCAGCAGTTTCTCGTCAAACTCTGCGATCGGAAACGCTTCGTCCGCCCCAAGATCACTTTTCGCCCCCTCGACTCCCGCGCGCCGGCCAACCCAGATTTCCTGGGCCGGATCTCGTGGCCGAACAAACAGCATATATTTCTGTTGTCTTCCGGGAGCTATCACCGCTATGGAATCCGGTTCGTCGAAACCGGTCAGGTAGAGAAAATCCGAGTCCTGTCGAAAACGGTAATGCGTGTCATTGGAGCGAGGCGTTTCTCGCGCACTGGGAATGATAGCGATTGACTTCTGGTCCATGCGCCGCATGAACTCGGCAAGTTGGGGTCGGATCATAAAGCAGCTCCTCGGACTAATTGGATGACATTGGGCGGCCATTGTAACTGAGAGGAATAGACTCACGAAAACCACGACATTCAGGTAGGCCCGAAGGGCCGGCAGTCAGTAGCCACGGCCGTAAGGTCGTGGATCGGCACGTGAAAGAACCAAGAGGTCCGAAGGACCGGCAGTCCACGTGATCAATGTAGGAGTGCGTGACTTCCTTGTCCCTGTAACTGTCGGCCCTTCGGGCGACCTCTGGCGACCAAAACCACGCGCTTACGCACGTGGCTACTGACTGGCGGCCCTTCGGGCCTGATACAACCTAGTCGTTGAGCCCACTTTGTTGGATAATCAACTCGCATGTCCGTTCAGAGGCTCCCACAATCGAAGCAAGCTCCCGAGATCATTTCCTACGATCCGGCAACGGGTGAGGAACTGGGTCGCGCGCCGCTCCGTTCTGCGGGAGAAGTAGAGCAAGCGGTGCGACGAGCACGTGCGGCGCAACCAGCCTGGGCCAATCTCACATTTCGCCAACGCGCGCGCGTGATTCTTAAAGCGCGCGAACTCATGCTCAGCGAACAGGAGAAAATTGCTCAACTAGTCGCACGCGAAACCGGCAAGCCCGCAACAGAAGCTCTTTCAATGGAGATAGTGCCCACGCTTGACGCGATGCACTACTTCGCGCACGCGTCCGAAAATCTTCTTCGCCCGCGCAAAATTGACATTGGCCAATACGGCAAGATGGGCCGTTCGTCACGAATCGTTTTCAAGCCGCTCGGTGTTGTCGGCATCATTGCTCCCTGGAACTTTCCTCTCGCAACGCCCGCTGATGAAGTGGTTATGGCTTTGATGGCGGGCAACGCTGTAGTGCTTAAGCCAAGTGAACTGACGCCTCTAGTCGCTTTAAAGATCGGCGAGCTCTTTACCCGTGCGGGTTTGCCGACAGGTTTGTTGGAAATTGTCACTGGCGACGGCTCCACAGGCGCGGCTTTAGTTGACGCGCGAGTAGACAAGATCATGTTCACGGGCAGCGTGGCGACGGGCAAACGAGTCGCGGAAGCCGCCGCAAAATATCTGACTCCAGTCGTGCTCGAGTTGGGCGGCAAAGATCCAATGATTGTATTGCACGATGCAAACCTGGATGTGGCGTCGCGAGGAGCGGTCTGGGGCGCGTTTGCAAATGCAGGTCAGGCCTGCGCGTCAGTCGAACGTTGTTATGTTCACGAATCGGTTGCGCAGGAATTCATCGAGCGCGTCGTGAAAGAAACTCGCTCACTTAAACAGGGCGCGGGCGCCGATGCCGACGTCGGCGCGATGACCAATGAACGTCAACTTCATATCGTGGAAGATCACGTGGGGGATGCACAACGCCGCGGGGCGAAGATTCTGATTGGTGGAGAACGCGTAGCAAATGGAGAAGGGTTTTTCTTTGCGCCAACGGTACTAACGAACGTAGACCATTCCATGACGATCATGCGGGACGAAACATTTGGTCCCGTGCTGCCAATACAAACTTTCAAGACGGAAGAAGAAGCACTCAAACTGGCGAATGACAGTATTTACGGGTTGACCGCCAGTGTATGGACCAAAGACATCGCGCGCGGACGTCGTCTTGCAGAACAGATTGAGGCGGGCACTGTGATGGTGAATGAGGTTGTCTATACGCACGGCATCGCTCAAACACCCTGGGGCGGCGTCAAGCAAAGTGGCTACGGTCGAACGCACGGTCGGATGGGTCTTCTCGAACTAGTCACGCCTCAACACGTTCACGTTAATCGTGTTTCCTTCATGCCTGACCTCTGGTGGTATGGTTACGGCAAACGTGCCGGTTCACTTTTCCAATCCCTTGCCAGCCACTTCACGACCGGGTCAATCCTCAGAACGGCGGGTGCGCTGCCAAAGATGATCCGGCGATACTGGGATATGCGTAAGCGGTCGTAGTCTTTAACCAACTCATTTTGTCTTGGCTAGCACTGCTGTCCAACGCTTGATCTGTCACGCGTCGCCCCGTAGGATTACCAACTTATTTCGACAGACGGAGTTTTCAAGGCTTTGTGGAAATCATTAATGCACGCGCGCGAACATGCGCATCACAAACGCGATAACAACCGCATAGTGCGCCCGTTTGAGTGGGGGCTCGAATACATCAGCGATCACATCAACGGCGATGATCCGCGGCATATGTTACGGCAGTACTCTGATCAGGCGATGGCCCGCAGTGAAGAGTTCTATGCGCTTCCAGAGATAACCGACTTCATGTTGAATCGGGATCAGTTGACGTGGACCAGCGCAGTTCAAACACCCGACAGGGCAAACAACATCGCGCATGCGCGCTACTTTCCGGTTAAGCCGGAGCGCGCGCGAAGTCCGCGCACAGCTGTTGTGGTTCTGCCGCAATGGAACGCCCAACCTGAGAGCCATGTCGAAGCTTGTCGAATTTTTAATTTCATCGGCATGTCGGCGCTCCGCCTGACGCTTCCCTATCATGACCAACGACGTGCTGCAGAGCTACAGCGCGCCGATCACCTGGTTAGCACAAATATCGGACGCACGCTCCAATCGATGCGTCAGGCGGTGCTCGATACGCGCGCGGCTGTCCGTTGGCTGAAGAATGAGGGATATGAACGCGTCGGCATCCTCGGCACCAGTGTTGGATCCTGCATAGCGTTTTTGACGTTTGCACACGAGCCCGATCTAAACGCCGGCACATTCAATCACGTGTCCGGCCACGTTGCTGATGTGGTTTGGCGTGGGGTTTCTACACAGCACGTGCGCGCTGGATTCGGAGACGCGGTAGTGCTCGAAGAGCTGCGTCAATACTGGGCGCCCATCAGTCCCGTACCTTTTATTCCGCGGGTGGCAAAAATGACTCCGCGTCCAGTCCGCTTTCTCTGCGCGCGTTACGACCTGACGTTCCCGATAGATTTATCACTGGAAGCGATCGCCGCGGCCAAAGAGCACAATCTTCCGGTCGATGTCGTTTGGTTTTCGTGTGGACACTACACCATGGGATCCATGCCCTGGAAAGCAATTGATGCGTGGAAGATTGCTACCTTCATGAGGAAGCACCTCTAACGCAGTCCAATGTCCAAGATCCAATGTCCAATTAGTTCAAAGTCCAATGTCCAATGTCCAATGTCCGGTTTACCGAGAAGAGTGGGCTAACCTTTTTTGTCTTGTGACCTGGTGAGTGACCAACGCGCATTAATGATTCTTGTTAATGAACCAGACATTGGACATTGGACATTGGACTAGCCGTCGGACTTTGGGCTTTTAACTAACTTGCCATCGAAGCTTACTCAACGTCTCCTTGATCAACTAGACGAAGCCAAACGCCAGTTTGGTCCGGGCTCGGGTAAATCAACTCTTCAACTACTCCGCCGTTTATCTGCACAAAGATTTGAAGATCCCGAAGCGTTGATTCGTTTCCACGAGATTTTGTTATTCATCACGGCCTATCCGCAAAATGCGCTGGCACGCGAAATGGCGCAATCGCTGTTGAATGAATTCGGTCAACGCGTGGCCGCCTTGCGCGATGCCGGTGTTGATCTATCGCCCCTCGAGACGCCAGACGTTTCGGGCATCGCCGGGACCTTTGTCAGCGACACATTCACTTATCCAATCGTCAGCTGGCTAGTGCGAGAACAACCCGCTCGCGTCCAACTCGACTGGGCCTGGTTTGAAGATGAAAATCGTCTGGCCGAAACCTGGCCTCGTTTCATGCCACTCCTCGAGGAAGATGCATACGTCGAAGCCAACGTGCCGTACGCGGAATGGCTACGCAGCGCGAAAGGAAGCGAAAAGGACGTGGCGTGGCTGGTCCGGCGCTTTGAGTCGCTAAGGTTGTCGCAAAAGGAGAAAGCGGAGCTCTTCAATTCTCAGAAACTGTATGTGCAGTGGACTCCGGCATTCCGCTCGACCCGGACGGGCATGCGCCTGCCGGCAAGAAAGATCTTCTATCAGCGCGGTCCCTTGATTCAGAGACGGGACATTTCCCTGCGCGACGAACTCCAGGCCCCACCACCTGTGCTGGAGCGACTAAATACAAAACGCGGCGAGGCAATCCTCGATATGGCCCGCGAAGCATCAACCATTCGCTATCGGGAACTCTATGGATTTACGCACGGTGATCCATCCAAAGTTTTCCGTGCCAATCTCGGTCGTGGTGTCGAAGCCTTTGTCACGGAGTTACCGCCCAGCGTACGGCTGCCGTTGCGCGCTTATCACGCAGCGCTGTTTTTCAAGAACGGTGTGCCGGTTGGATACTTCGAAGGCCTTTCGCTGTTTGAACGAATGGAAAGCGGATTCAACCTCTACTACACGTTTCGCGACGGCGAAACAGCCTGGCTCTATGCGAAGACGCTCAATATCTTCCGACACCTTCTCGGTGTGACATCGTTTGCAATTGACCCTTACCAGATCGGCTATGAAAATGAAGAAGGGATCGAATCAGGCGCATTCTGGTTCTATCGCAAACTTGGTTTCCGTCCGACGACACCTGGTGTCACGAAACTTATGTTGAAGGAAGAAGCGAAACTATCTTCCCAGCGTACCTATCGAACGTCAGCTAAAACGTTGCGCAAGCTTGCTGAGGGCCCGATGATCTTCGAGCTCGACCAGACTAAGACGGGCGACTGGGATCGTTTTCGCTTGAGAACTATCGGACTGGCTGCACAGCGTCGGATGGCTGAAAGATTCAAAGGTGATGCGGACAACATGCGGCAGGAAGTGGTGACGAGAATCTCAAAGACGTTGGAAATTCGTGCTGGGGAATTAAGGACGACCGCGATGACAGCGTTAACCGATTTTGCGGTGGCACTCTCGCTCATAGACCATTTGAATAGCTGGAGCCGGGATGAAAAACATCTGCTGAAAGAAATCATCAAGGCGAAGGCAGGACCAGCCGAAAGCCGGTACCTGAAACTCATGCAGCAGCATGAACGACTGCGGCAGGCGTTCCTTCAGCTAGGACAAGCTTGAACAATTTGCAGGTTGAGCGAGCCCTGGGAACGTTTTTGACTTTGGACTTTGGACCTTGGACTGGACTTTGGACTTCTCACCCACAGATCTTCAACCGGTTCTCAAAAATCTTATCTTCCGAAAAGTTTTCCAGTTTCTGAAAATACTCTGCCTCTCGATCGATCGCCTTCTCCGGAACCAGTCCCACTATTTCCGTGCTAACAATATCAACACCCAGGCGCAACGTTTCGTCGCGCACTGCGTTATAAGCCGCCGTCATCCCGGTAGACTCATAATTCACCAGGTTCATTGAAACCTGCACCAGCCCACGCGTTGACAGTTCAAAACCCAGCGCTTTAACAAAAGGCAAACCACCGTGCCGGGCCCTGACAGTGCGGGCGATTTGTCGCGCGATGGTAATGTCACGCGTCCCCAAATTCACATTAAAGGCAATCAGGAAAGGCCTTGCGCCGACCGCAATCGCGCCTGCAGTTTCATGGACCATCAAGGGTCCGGCATCGGGTGCGCGCGCAGGTTCAGTCGCAATCTGTTCACGCAGAAGTTCGAGTGCTCCGCGCCGAACGTCTTCGAGATTTACCCGATCAGGCCGCAGCGCCGCACGTTCGTAAAAGAAAACCGGAATGGCGAATTCAGTTGCAATCCGGTTCCCGGCGTCATGTGCAATCGCCACACAATCTTCCATTGTTACGCCACGGATGGGAATAAACGGCAGCACATCGGTAGCTCCCAGACGCGGATGCACGCCTTGATGAGCGCGCATATCAATCAACCGGCTCGCCAGACTGACAACTCTCACCGCCGCCTCAGCTACATTTTCGCGAGACGCTACAAAGGTGATCACGGAACGGTTATGGTCCGGATCCAGATGAGTGTCGAGTACACACGCGGATGGGACTGACTGAATCGCTTCCACCAGTTGGTCGATAACTTCTGGCTTGCGACCCTCACTGAAGTTTGGTACACACTCAACGAGCGACATAACGCGTTATAGTCCAATGTCCAATGTCCAATGTCCAATGTCCCTAAAGCAGTCCAAGGTCCAAAGTCGAATGTCCAAAGTCTGTCTTTGGTGGATCGAATGGTTCTTGCCAGTTTGAACACTGCTTGCTGTTACCAGGAATCGAGTACGATACGTTAAACGGACATTGGACATTGGACTGCTTATAGGACATTGGACTTCTTAAGAGATGCCCAACGATAGATTTATAGAACAACACAAAACCGCTTGGCAGCGGCTGGAGGAACTGCTCAAGCTGCTCGACCGCAGTTCATTGCGTCGGCTTCATCGCGAAGAAGTGCGCGAGCTGGGTCGTATCTACCGCCGCACGGCCTCCGATCTCGCAATTGCGCGCGCGGAATCACGCGACCCGCGTCTGATCAACTACTTGAATAGTTTGGTGATTCGGGCGCATGGCCGCATTTACCGAGCAGAAGCCGAAGGCGGGTCGCGGATCAGGAACTTCTTCAGGCGCGAGTTTCCGCAAACATTTCGGCGCACGTGGCGCTTCACCGCTGTCTCATTCGGCGTCTTCGCGCTCTTCAGCGTCATAGGTTTTCTGGGTACGAAATATGATCCGGAGTTTTCGGAACTGGTGGGCGTGCCGCCAGGATTTCGCGAGATGTTCATTGAAACGAAAACGCATTGGTGGGAAGACCTTAACCAGGCTAACCAGGTCGGCGCCAGCTCCATCTTCACTCACAACATTCAGGTAACGATCTACACGTTTGCCTTCGGCGCTTTGCTCGGCGTCGGCACTCTGTTTTATCTCGCGTACAACGGCGCGACCATCGCGTCAGTTGTGGCGTTAACTTACCGAGCTGGTTTCGGAAATGACTTGGTGACGTTCATGGCGGGTCACGGCGTGATCGAGCTGTCGTGCATATTCATGGCCGGTGGGGCTGGTCTGTTGATCGGAACAGCGATGTTGATGCCCGGCGATTTGTCGCGCGCTGATGCGTTGAAGAGTCGCGGCAAAGATGCGGTGCGTTTGATGATGGGTGTAGCTGTTCTCCTGGTGATTGCGGGAATAATCGAGGGCTTTATCTCGCCGGCTCCGATTCCTGCTGCTATCAAATACAGTGTGGCCGCCGTCACCGGGATTGCACTTTATTCTTATTTGCTCTTGGCAGGAAGGGATCTTGAATTGGGGGAGGGGGAAAGAGTGAAGAGTGAAAAGTGAAGAGTGAAAAGTCAAAACCAGGAAAGTTGACCTATTGATGAGTAATAAATAATCAGTGGTCCACCGCGTCTAAAGGACTAATTCTTACTTTTCACGTTTCACGTTTCACTCTTCACTCTTTCCCCTTCACCCCTTCCCCCTTCACCTAAAGCAGCCCGCGCTCTTTCACCTGAAGATATTTTTCGAGTAACGCAGGCGCCAGCGCTGCCGCGGTCACATCCAGAGCAAGACCACCCTGCGACTCCACTAAGCGCAAAGCCGCCTCCCTCAAATGCATAATTTCTTCGGCCACTGACTGTGTAAACAGGTCCCGTGTCGTAGATGGCGGTTCACTTACCACCGCCCTCAAGTCGCGATCGGCGATAGTCACAACCAGCGGCAAATGCCGCGGGCGCAGCAAGCGCAGCGACGTCAACAATTCCTTCGAGCCTTCCTCGTCAACCAGATCAGTCAACAGCACCACCAACGAACGTCGCTTGCTGTTTGCGGAGATAAACTCAAACGCGCGCGAGTAAGACGGTTCAATCATTTCCGGCTCGACCCCATACAGCGCCTCGAGTGCAGCATCCATATGATCCCGCCCGCGGCTCGGCAAAAGGAAACTCTTGATCTTTCGTCCGAACACGAGCAAACCAGCATTGTCTCCAGCGCGCGCAGCGGCAGACATCAACGCCAACGCCGCATGGACGGCCGAATCAAGTTTGGTTTCGTTTTCAATTCGTGCCGTCATTAGACGGCCACCGTCGATGGCAATCAGAATCGTTTGGTCCCGCTCAATCTGATACTGGCGGGTAGTGAGTTTTCCGCGACGGGCGGTGGCGGTCCAGGAGATATGGCGCAACTCATCGCCGCGGACATAGTCCCTGAGCGACTCGAACTCGCGCCCTTCGCCTCGCCATGAAGTCCTGCGGTGTGAAGAAACCAACGAGCGAGCACCCAATGCCTTCAACTCAGCTTCCCGAGCGCGCCTCATATTTGGATACACCTTGACGGCCTCTGCCTCGCCGACCTCCGTCTGCACCCAGACGAGGTTCCAACGCGACAAGAAACGCACGGCAGTCCGTCCAAACTCAAACCGTCCGCGACGAGGCGGTGTCAATCCATAAACGAGAGCAACCGAGCTTTGCGCTTCAACTCTGATGTTCGCTTCGCGCAGCCCTGACAATTTCATCTGCGCCGGATACTCGTCCTTTACTGCCAGCGAGATCGCGTGCGCGTCGGCGTTCTGCACGTTGATGCGAACTTCGTTTTCTGCGCCCACGGCAAAGCGGCCGCCGAATTCACGCCTGATGCGAACAGTGTTCGGAAGCTTGCTGCGTCGCGCATCGACAATCGCAAGGATAATTAAGAGCGCGTCATAGCCAAACGCAGTCCAGCGCAACCACGGCCGGCCCCATGAGAGCGAAAGCATGATGAGGCCGACGGCGAGTAGTAGATAGAAAAGCTTGCTGAAGACAAAGCGCATATGCGTTGGCGGTCGCGATTCTCAGCGCGGCACTTCAGCCGACTTCAAAATGTCAGTGATAACGACGTCGGGCGTGGCGCCGTCGAGTTCAGCTTCAGCGCGGAGTGTGAGTCTGTGACGAAGGACGGGACGCGCGACATCGCGGACGTCATCCGGAGTTGAGAATTCTCTTCCGCGGATCGAGGCCAACGCTTTCGCGCACAACAGCAGCGCTACCGAAGCGCGCGGACTGGCGCCGTAGTGGATGAATGGATGCGTGCGAGTGCGGCGAACGAGGTCGACGGCGTAGTGCTGAACGCCCGGCTCCATACGCGTCTGGCTTACTTCATGCCGGCATCGGGAAATTGCATCACCGTCTGGGAGTGGTTCGATATCGACTCGATCAAGACGCCGTGAATTGAAGCCGGCATCCCAATTGGCTACCACCTGACGTTCATGTTCTTCTCCCGGATAGTCGAGCAGTATCTTGATCATGAAACGATCGAGCTGCGCTTCGGGCAAGGGATACGTTCCTTCATATTCGATCGGGTTTTCGGTAGCCAACACGGTGAAAATCGGCGAAAGAATGTGGCCCTCGCCGTCGATTGTCACCTGCCTCTCCTCCATCGCTTCCAGCAAGGCAGCCTGAGTCTTTGGTGGCGTGCGGTTGATCTCATCGGCAAGCAGTATGTCCGTGAAGATCGGACCCTGCCTTAAGTTGAAGGTGGAGGTGGCCACGTTAAAGACATTGGTGCCGGTAATGTCTGAGGGCATCAGGTCCGGCGTAAATTGTATTCGGCCGAAGTTTGCATTGATGATTCGCGCAAGCGTCTTCACTGTAAGCGTCTTCGCGGTGCCGGGAACTCCCTCAATCAAGGCGTGCCCTTCCGCGAGCAGCGCCACCAGGATCTGCTCGATCGGTTCATCTTGACCAACTATAACTTTGGCGAGTTCACGCCGGATGTGATCGACGGTGGAGGAGACGTATTCAATCATGTGTTGCAGATAAGCGCGGTCCTTCTAATCAGGCTTCAAGAGCTTTTGGAATTACTCGGCGCTGGCAAGCTTCTATCATGACGCCAGTCGAAGTACAAAACTAACCTGCATAACCGCTCGCGGTAGCGAGCGGATGGATCACCCAACTAAGCCGACTTCGTGTCATTTCGTGGCAGATCTTTTGGTTCTGCCTTCTGCAGGTCTTCTATCCTGCTCTGTGGGGACACCTGCGCTCCCACTCAAATCTTTTGCGCGGTCTGTTTCAGCTCGCGCGAGCGCATGCGAAGTCCCAGCGATCTCTCGATTTCCCGCAGCCGCCCAACCAGATGGACGGACTGTCGTTCGCTTATCGGTACACCGTTGATCGCTTCCTCCGATTGTCGCATCAACGTCTCCAGCTGATGTGCGTCAATTGACGAACGCGAAGCAACCCGGCGTGCAATTTCTGAACGCGGACTGTTGTAGTCCATCCCGGCGTAGCGGGCCAGAACTCTGCGAGTGCGCGAGTATACGTTTTCAATTGCCAGGTCATACGCTCGCGCGCGTTGCTGCAGCTCCGCCATCGACGCCACAAACTCCAGACTCGATCTTCGATCAACGCGAGGCAGCGGTAGCGGTCGCGCAAACCTGCGTCCGCGAGTCCATAAAACTACTATGATCAAAAGTGCTATCTGCGCTGCGATTGCCAGGACGGGTGTACCTGAGAAGTAACTGGCAAAGGCGTTTTGCGTGACTCCATGGCCCTGATGAAACTCGTCAAAGGCAATCATCCCGTCGGCCGTCGAAACCAGATTAAGGGCCAATTGCAGATTGTCCTTGAGGCTGATGCCGCCATTCGCGACGATATACGGATCGCTTAGGACGGCAATTCGCCCGTTGCCATGTGGATAATCGACCAGGATGGGGAAATTTCCGTTGGTTAAATGGACCACGGGCGCCGGCGACAGAAGTGCCGTATTAATCGTTTCGACATTCGCATCGTCGTCATCTTCAAGTTCGCCGACAGTGGGATCATAGCCACCTTCGGGCTGCGGGTTTTCTGCATCTGCTTTGACAGTCGTTTGTGTCGGTTGGCTTGATAGTTTAATCGCGGCGAAAAAGCGCGAAGGCATCACGGAGGTGACCTTGTGTGTCAATGAAGTTGGTTGCACCGGACTGACGGGTTTAACCCCTTCGGTCATCTTTACCTGACTGGCGGGATCGGCGGTCAAGTCCGGGTAATCGATGTATTCGGTGGTGACTCTCCAT
The DNA here is from genome assembly GCA_963786645.1 of Blastocatellia bacterium. GTDB lineage: Bacteria > Acidobacteriota > Blastocatellia > Pyrinomonadales > Pyrinomonadaceae > PSRF01. Next base: position 11,703 of record CAWAZW010000001.1, on the reverse strand, counting down.
TCACCTGAGACCGGCAACAATCCATTTTGCGGATGTCGATCAATCAACACGAGCCTGCCGCCTAGCTCTACCCAATGCATCAAACTGGCGGCTTCTTCATCCTCGATCATCACTCGAGTGTCACCGACGATGACGAAGGTCCTCACTTGATTTCCGGTGACGCCCAATAATTTTTCCGGAATTTCGCGCCAACGCATTACCTTGTAGCCCGACTCACTTAATAGATCGTAGAAAGCGCGCGTGCCGGTCGGGCCCGCGTGATACGTGGATCTGTTAGGCGCGAATTCAGAATCCTGCTTCTCTTCCTCGCTAACGTACGAGAGCGAATTGATGGCGATGAGGACCACAATCGCCAGCAAGATCGTAACTATGATTCCGAAGTTTCTACGCATAACTTAAATAGGTTGGCGTTTCAGGTCTCGAGTTCAGAGTTCAAGCTCCAAACTCGGAACTCCAAACTCCAAACTCCAAACTCCGAACTTCAAACTCGCCCCAGTGCCCTGTAATACCCCGAGCGAAACGCCGCCCAATCGGTTTCAGTCGCGCTGGCAAACCCATACCAGTGCCGCTCAAAGCTGTCGGTCAGTTGTTTCACATTACCGTAGAGCGGCTGACGGTCGCGCACGGCACGCAAGTAGTCCTGGTTAGTTTTATGTTGCGCCAGACTGATGATTTTGCGGTCGCCCATTTCCACCAGTAACGCTATATAGGCCTTGCGTATCGCCGCTCGCAAATCACCACGACGTGCCAGCGCCTCCGCTTCAGCGAGCAGGTCATTGGCCGATTGGTCCGGCCGCAACGTTTCGCCTAACACGATGCGAGCCGTTTCCTTTTCTTTCTTCTTCGAGCGACGGCCCCGTCGCATTCGCGGTAGGAACAGTTTCAAAACATACGCGATGACTGCGAGCGCCAGCACGATCACAAAGATTTGCGCGATCTGACTGAATATACCGGCGCTGCCTGGGGAAATCGGTTTGGGCTTAGGGAAGAGAGCCTGCAACCATTTAACAAATCGGTCCAACAGACGCGACAGGAAACTTTGGCCCTTCGCTTTATGAGCGTATTCGGGCCGCTGCAGTATTTCGGACAGTTTTCGACTCGCTTCAGCCTTATCGTTCCCACCAGCCGGCCCCTGTGCCTCATTCAGCCGTTCGGCAACTGCCTGAAGACGTTCTTTGACTCGCTCGATCACACGCGCGTGTTCTGCTTGTTGAGTATTTGAAAGTTTATCGAGCTCTTCATGCAGCCATACGTTATCGACGTTGATCGTCGTGCCGTCCCATTCGACAGTTTGTGACCGCGGCAACAAATTGCGAACACCCTGAACAGTTTCTGCAGTGCGCTGAGCGTAATCGAACGCGCTCTCCTCTTCGTCAGTTTGCGCGAGACTATCGAGCGCCGTGACCGCGCGTTTAACTTGATCGCGGTATTCGTCGAATGAAATCGCGTGGGCGGCAGGCACAATAACAATCAGTAAGACTGCAGTCACAGCAATGCGTTTTAAAGACAACATCTGGATTCTGCTAAATGAACTTTGATTACGCATTCGCGTGGGCCATTACCTGAGACCGAGGAAACTTCCGGCATGAGCCGGACGATGCTGAAAGCCAGGCCCGGGCTCAGCAGAAATTGCGGGTGCGAAAGGTGACGTCACGTTGATTTGCGGCATCGCTTGCAGTCTCTGCGAAGCCATCAACTCAATATCGTAACCTTCATGTCTAACACGTTCGTCGACGTATAGCAGCGACATGCCGAGCATCCAAACGGGCGCTAGCAGGATTGAACTCAGTGGTTCCAAAACGCTGTAGCCCACGGCATACCACACGGGCCACTGCGCCGCGCTCCACGGCGCGGGATCAATGCCGTTTAAATAGCCGTACCATCCCAACGGAATCACCAGGACCATTAGCGCGGAATAGGTGGCAAAAATAATGAAGAGCGTCATGGCCATCAAACGTCGCACGTTGCCCCTTGCCAGCGCAAAACTTCTGCCCACCGATTCGAAGACGCCTTTCCCTTCCACCAACATGACCTGCGGCACATAGGCGATTCTGCCGACCATGAAAAAGAACAACCACAGCGCCACAGCTGAAGCAGCGAGAAATCCAATAACCGCCAGGAACGCCGTGACCCACACCGGCGCCCATTGGGCCATGAAGATTGCGCCGAGGGAGACGACCATAACAACCATGTACCAACCGAAAAATCCGACGCTCGACGCAAGACCCAGCCACAGCATCACAATAATGCTGGCGCCAAACAGCGACCAGAACCGAGAGCGAACGGCGGCGTAAGTAGTTCGCGCCAGCACGGGTTCGTTCCACAGTAAGTGCCTCACGAGATTTCGTGATGCGCCTCCCATCACGATCAAACTGAACAGGTGGCCGCCTATCCACAGAAAGATTCCTGCGGCGCCGACCAGGAGATACATCGCCAACTCGGTTCCGCTGGGTGTGGCGAAGAGTCTGCGAAAGGCAATGGTCCAAAGCACAGATCCCAAAGCTGAAACGAATACTGGCGGCGCAGCTATTCGAATCAGGACAAACAGATGCCGGCGATAGAGACGCACGGCGCGATCGATAAGATCCCCCGCGCCCAGCGGAACGATGTGAAGATCGTGTGTGGTGGAACTGGTCATCGAATACTAAGAACGTCTCGAATAATTGTACCAGTTGAGTGTTTGCAGGAGCTTGAATAATTGGCAGGTCACGAGTGTTGGCGCGTGCTTGAATAATTTGCAGGTCGGGAAGGGGGCCTGCCCCCGCCGTTCTTTAGGATCGATTCAGCAACTCACAGCACGACTGCTTTTGCCCGGTTTCGTGTAACTTCGTAGATCGTGTAACACTACGCAACAATGACCCTGGCTATCGAAGTCGAAGATCTGAGAAAGGTGTATCGGTCCGGGGGCGCCGAGGTGCGGGCGTTGGATGGCGTTTCCTTTGAGGTTCCGCAGGGACGCATCTATGGATTATTAGGCCCGAATGGCGCGGGTAAATCCACACTCGTAAAAATCCTTAGCACCATCACCACAGCCACGTCGGGAAGAGCCTCTGTCATGGGATTTGACGTAGCTCGCGAACCGCTGCTCAGTCGACACCAGTTGACCGTAGTCCTGCAGCAAACGGCCACTGAAAATCTGCTAACCGTCCGTGACAATCTGCTTATCTATGCTTATCTGCATGGCGCGAAGAAACAGGCGGCAGAAGAACGACTGACAACGTTAGCTGAAGAGTTTGAGCTCACTTCACTCCTAAGAGACACGGTCCAGGAGTTGAGTCTCGGCACTAAGCGACGTATTCAGGTAGCGAAAATATTTATGCTCGACGCGCCTGTGATCATTCTGGACGAACCTACGACGGGGATGGATCCGTTGATGAAGCGGCGCGTAATGGACAGGCTGCGAGCAGAAGCGCGCAACGGGAGGACCATCCTGCTAACGACGCAAGTTCTCAGCGAAGCTGAAGAGCTCTGCGAAAGCATCATGATCCTGGACCACGGGCGTTCAATGGCTTCCGGCACGCTGCAAGAGCTGCGCAAACTCTCCACGCGAACTTTTCGTGTGACTTTGACGTTCGCCGATACAAACGATGAACTCGTTCGCCGTTTGCAGGCGCTTGAGCCCAAACAATTGGAGGTCGATGGGAAACAGGTCGAGATGTTGTTTCACGGTGAGGAGGCGGCATTGCTTGGAAGGCTCGCCGACATTTCTCGAGACACACCGATATTGCAGTTTGAAGTTCGTGGTCCGTCGCTGGAGGAGATCTTTATTGCCCTGATGAAGGAGACGAGATGAACGGAGTTGGAGCGGTTTTTTATCGTGATTACCGGCAGCGAACGACGAACATTGGATTCGTATTCTGGGATTTGTTTGTGCCGCTCGCTTACCTGGTCCTGTTCGGAATCGGCTTTGAACGAATGATGGGCCAGTCGGTGACGGTCGAAGGGCAAGGCTTTAGCTATACGGGGTTCCTCGTGCCAGGTGTGCTTGGCATGGTCACTTTCTCGGTTGCGATGAACACTGCCTGGGGATTCTTCATGGACAAGGATTCAGGGATCTTCTATGAACTGCTTACATATCCGATCACGCGCACTCAACTTCTGATCGGCAAGATAAGCTTCAACGTTCTCCTCGCGGTGATAGGTTCGGCGCTGTCAATCCTACTCGGCGCGGTAGCGCTCGGGACTCCAGTTCGTTGGGATTTGATGCCACTGACCATCGCCATCGTAATCGTGGCGACAGCCGGCTGGTTCTTTCTATTCGCCGTATTTGCTATTCAGCTTGCGCGCATGGACGCATTCAACACGGTGACCAGCGCGGCCTACATCCTGCTGATGTTTTTCAGCTCGATGTTTTACCCGTTAACCAACTTGCCTATCTGGTTTCGCGTTCCCGCATATCTGAATCCGATGACGTGGCAGGTAGATTTACTGAGGTTCAGCCTGCTTGGTATTGGTTCGCCAAACGCTCTTATCCTTGAGGGTATTGCGCTCTTGGGCTTCACCATTGTTTGTTTGACACTGGCCGTCCGCGCGCTCAATCGAGCTGCGTAGGGTTCAGAGCACAAGCTTTAGCTTGTCTCTTATTGCCGTGACCGAGTACTAGCTTGAGTCATCGACGTTTGTGGCACTTGCGTGGGTCAACAAATTCAGAGCCGAGAGTCGTAGCGACCGGGTCGCGTTGAACATGAACAATCTCGTGGGTCGCCGCAAGAGTTCGTGGTCGTTCGTGTTAATCCTGGATCGTCTTTAAGTGCGACGCCGAAATCCATCCACGAAATTACACGAAACAACACGAAAGTAAGTTGGTGGAGCGAAGACGTCCGCAAATTCGCACCGAGAGCGATTCACAATCGATGAATGCAACAACCCACATCTCCATCCGACTTGCCACCACTGCCGACCTATTCCAAGTCGCCGCCTTAATGCATGAGGCGTTCGTCGAGTACCGAACTTTGTACACAGAAGAAGCGTTCATGGCTACGACTCCTTCGAAAGATCACCTCGCTATTCGGTTGGAAGAAGGACCGATCTGGGTTGCCGCGCTGGAAAGCAAAATTGTTGGTACGGTGTCGGCGGTTGAGCGAGGGGACAATATCTATATTCGTGGTATGGCGGTATTGCCCAGCGCCAGAGGTCATCAATTAGGTAAATTATTGTTGAAACAGATCGAGGACTTTGGACGAGAAAGAAATTGCACGAGACTTGTGCTTAGTACCACCCCCTTTTTATTTCGCGCGATCAGACTTTACGAGCGCACCGGTTTCCAACGCACCGACGAAGGCCCTCACGATCTTTTTGGCACACCGCTTTTTACGATGGCGAAGTCAATTGTGTCTTCGGAGCTCACTTAAGTCTTTCATTGGACGCCCGCTTACCCTTTCCCCTTTACCCTTTCCCCTTTACCCATCCCCTTTACCCTTTCCCCTTCACCCTTTCCCCCGCCTTGCTTGCTCTTCACCTTTCACCCTTCACTAAATTTTCCGCTAGAATCTCACGGCAATCCTTTCAACAGTGTGCCCCTGTAGCTCAACGGTTAGAGCAGCAGACTCATAATCTGTTGGTTCGGGGTTCGAATCCCTGCGGGGGCACCAATCAACTGGCGAGCGTTCTTACATTTACGTCTTCGTGGTTGTTGACTGATAACGGCTCAACATCACGACTTCGTTTTTCCAAGTGGCCACGTGAACGGCGTGGAAACGTGGAAAGTCTATGGCATTGGCGGCGAGTTGTTGGCTGAGTATGCGGCGAATGGAGCCGCCGGCTCCCCGCAGAAGGAATATGGTTATCGCGGTGGGCATGTATTTCGATGAGAGCGAACCGGCCTAGTCACGTTGCCCAACACAGTCGATGACACAAAGTAGCTTGTAGTGGTCGTGGTAAAGAAATACCACCTAATCAAAAATGCGCCGGCTCTAGCATGGGGTCATTAACAAGGCGACTTTTGAAGCAAGCCGAGTGACAAAACCACACCTGCCATTTTTCTCCGTGAGTCTCGATAGTTAGGCGACAAGGATCAATTTCTGTCGAGACGATTTGCCGTCCACAGAGGCAGCAAGGACTGAACGTAATCTCTTCGTCTAATTGTTCGCTCATGAATCAGAAAACTCCAGGGCATAACGGTGGCTTTCAGCGGTCGGGAGACAACTGCATGAGCGCAAGTTGTCGATAAGAGAGAATGCTCCGCTGGTTCCACTTGCCAAGGTATTCGGATCCGAGGCAATCGAGCTTATTCGACTTGAACCCCAATAGTGCGCCAACTTCCAACTTGGAAATCGCTAACCTTTTGGCTCGGAACATCAAGCAAGAGCTACACGAAAGAGACGGTGGCGAAATTCCCTTAATTGGTAATTAAGATCCCAGTTGAGTGGCGCACGCGGAAATGGAAACCGCAGAATTGGCGGTTGCACGGACTCGTCACCGCCATCATCACCGGATAATTACTCTCGGACGCCGATCGTCTCTGGCGCCGACGTCAGATCCGATTTGCCGTGACCATTCGTCGATGTTGTTCCTACAGCCGTATCGAGTTCAATCTTATCGATTGCGCCCGCTTCGTTAACTCGGATGTTGGTCCTCGTAGCTGCGGCGGCCATGTCGATTTTACGGTAATTAATTCGCTCAAAGGCCCAATCAGAAATTGTACTGAACAGGTTGGGTCGGTAATTGATCAGGAAGCTGAATAGCGAGATGAAGCCGGCCAGTCGAATGTATTGGCCCGGTCCGGGACTGGAAAAGGGTTTGTCGTCGAACAGCAGCAGACCCGAGATAAAGAACAAGTAGACAAATAATCCTCGCAGCAGTCCGGACATAATCGGATTGCTGTCATCCCTGGACGTTACCACGGTCTTTTCATCTTCAAGATTCGCCCGGTTGCCAAGCGCGCCGAGCGCGCCTGCAGCTGCGGAGACCATGGCAAGGTTGAGAGGCAGAAAAAAGAGTATGAGGCCGACCCATGAAACTGTCAGCTTGTATGAACCGGAAATACCTTTTAAAGCGGCAGGTACCCAGAGATCTTTGCCTCCACAGACACTCTCGACGGTGATGGCCTCTCCCGGTTTAGCTTCGGCGGCCAATTGCTTCGCACCATCAGGGCTAATCGCACAACGAAATTTCGTGGTGTCCATAACAATGCCACCAGCAAACAGAAGCAACCACGACATCAAAAAGAACGCGGCCAGAAAGCATTCGCCTCGTGTCAGCTTAACCGGCGGCTGCGTGATCCCCGAGCGGCAAAGTAGGGAGTTTGTTTCGGTGTTGTCTGAGGTGAGATTGAGATCTTTTGAGCGAGCGAGGAAGCTTTTTTCGAACTGCTTGTCTTTGGTCATGTGAGTCTCTCGTCTTTGCAAAATCTATTTGCAATCAACGGGCCATTCCCCACCGACCCCTAAAAGACGATCTCTAAAGTGTTTTCAAGCAATGACGTGTAATCCTCGGGAAAACGGCATTCCGCCAATCTCTATGGTTGCTACGGCTTTGGGGCTATACATTTCAGATATTTCGAAATGTGAGTAAGGAAAAGAGGCTGGCTTGGAACAGGGTCACACTGGCAGATTCTATTTGTGTGTTGTAGCCTCGAATAGACACCGGACTATCCTTTTGTCCTCTAAATCGAGAGTTTGGCCATAAAAAGCTGGATACGGCTCACGAAGCAGGTCTCCATTCTTTTTCCTTTTTGGTTTATCGACATCCAAGAGATTGCTGGCGTCAACGGGAAGTGCCGCCGGTACTGCTGGCGGACGCATCTCTAATGCTCGTTTATTTTTGGTGCCGCCGGGCATCTCTATATCATTTAGCAGCAAACCGTATTTTTATCCTTAACCTGTGATCTAATTACAAGGGAGCTACTGTGCACGCTACGTCTGCCGTAAATAGAGCGAGAGCATTTGCTCTACAAACTTACCGAAGTGCGGTTGTTTATTGAAACCGATTGTCGTCGGCCGATGGCCCGTAAAGCGCCGGCACCTTCGCGCCCATCAAACGCAAATACACCGTCATCTGCCCGCGATGATGCGACCAGTGATTGATCGTATCCTGAATCATTTCGTGACGTGGCGCCTCCAAGACAACCTGACCTCCAGCCAGCAATCGCCACGAAGTCATCAGGTGCTCGTCAGTAGTTTTCTTTAACGCCGCCCGCGCGTCAGCTGCGGTTTTGTCGAGAGCTTGGAGCAATTCTTCGCTTGTTTCCAAACGCGGCTGTTCAGTTTTTGAACCTTCAGCCGGGGCGATATCCAATTCCTCCTGTGTGATCTCCATAGCCACCCATGAAGGAATGGTAGCCACCATGTTTGCCAGATATCCGAAGATCATTGATTTCTCGTGAGGCTTCCAGTCGTACTTTCCTGCGGGTACCTGCTCCAAAGCGCGACGCGACCGGTCAACCTCCCGCTCCAACTCTTCTGCAAGAAACTCGGTTAGTTTCATAATCGTCTCCCTCGTAGTAGGGATGTGGCGCAGATCACACAGCTTCAAAGAAAGATCAAACTCGGAGCCTCATGACGCACTTCAGACTAACTTTGCACAAAAACCGACCCGCCAATTACCGAACATATATCACCGGCGATCCCGAGAGACCCGGTAGGCCCGAGATAACGGCGTCAGCGGGAGGTGACTTGGATCGCGGCCGTGGCGGAGTTACCTGCCCGTCGAATGCCCTCGCTTGAAGTTGATATGTTCTGTTCGGTGGATTGGGGACGCGCCAGTTGCAGCTGTACGGCGCACTCACGTCAGTACATTGCAAGGCCCCGTTAACTAAAAACTCAACTCGCGCGACACCAACGTTATCGCTGGCCGAAGCTGTGATCGTAACAGTAGCCTTCCGCGCAACGGTCGAGCCGTTGGCGGGACTATTGACCGCAACAGTTGGAGGAACGTTGTCCGAAGTCGAAAACCCGATCCTGTTAACCGAACCGCTGCCTCGCGCCAGGTAGTAGAGAAAACCATCGGCTGAAACCTGCAGGTCCACCGGAAGGGAAATGCCGGTCGCGAAATCCGCTACTGCATTCCCCATCGACGGATTGAGTCTCCTTATCCAGCCTCCGCAGAAATCTGCAAAGAAGTAGTTGCCGATGTAGCTGCTGGGAAACTGTATGACCTGCGGGTTGTAGAATGCGCCTCCGGTAATTGCGCAGGTCTGAGCATCGTTCGCGTAAGCATAAATCGGATCGCGGAAGCTGGCATTAGGCGGGTTACAGAATCCTTCGCATGTGTCCCAACCATAGTTCGAGCCGGCTATCCCATCATTTATTTCTTCCCAAGTGCTCTGTCCGACGTCGTTGATAAACATGCGTCCTACGCCAGGCTGGAATGAGAAGGTGAATGGATTGCGCAATCCCAACGCCCAGATCGCCCGGTTATCTCCAGTAGCTGTGTTGAAGAAGGGATTGTCCGTTGGAATGGTTCCGGAAGATGAAATCCGAAGCATCTTGCCCAGTCGATTTGCTAACGTCTCTGCGTTAGCACCGTTGGCATTGTCCCCCACCGCAACGTAGAGATTGCCGTCAGGTCCAAAGTGAAGTGCCCCACCATTGTGATTCGTGGCAGTACTCAGATTTTCCAGGTCCATTACGACGGTCTCGCTGCCCGCCATCGCCACATCGCCGTCAGCTATGAAGCGGCTAATGCGGTTATGTACCGCCGGGGTCGGGGCGGTGTAGTAGATGTAGACCAGTTGATTGGAGACGAAGTTCGGATCAAATGCCACTCCCAGAAGTCCTCGCTCGCCTGACGAATCCACCGTAACCGTCAGGAATGGTGTGGGCAGCAAAACTCCGTTCTTGATTACGCGCAAAGCGCCGCCCTGTTGGCACACAAAAATGCGACCGTCCGGCGCAAGCGCCATGGCTGTAGGATTGCTTAGGCCACTGGCCACCAGCGAATCAGTAAATCCTGGGGGCACTGTAGCGGCGTACGCGATTCTGACAGTGCCTGATGCCAGCACCGAGTGTGACGATAAACAGAACTACGCGGGAAACGAGATGTCCCGCCCATGAATTTCTTGTTTTCATTACGACCTCCCACCACAAAAGGCTTAGCTGGGGCGATTCCGTCGGGTCGGTCGTGAGGTTGAGCTATTAGGAGATGAGAGAACATACCATGCGTGTATTTCAAAAGCTTTGCAGTTCGGTGAATTTTAAGATGGCCCGACGATTTTATGATGAGAAGTTGCTCCGTTATCGCGATGATTATATTGCGGAGAGGCCCTTTAAATGAGGGCAGTTTGGCGAACGATTAGAAAGCGGGAACCCTTAAAGGGAGACGTAGAAAAAGGGAGACGTCGAACCATGAACCGATTGAGGAGCGGTCCGGAGAATGCAGTTGGTTCGGGGTTCGAATCCCTGCGGTGGCACCGACAAATCACGAAATCAAACGGCATCGCAGATGCGCTCTTTTCATTTTGTGTGCCTAGCGTGTGCACGCTGTGGAAAAGTTGAAGTAAGTAGCCGATCGATCCGTCATGGCCTCACCGTCCGTGCTTATCATGCGGCACTTTGCTAGCCCGCGCGAGCTCGGTCGTTGGCCCAGACTGCACCCTGCCGAATACTCAGGTTGATTGATCACATTCGCCGTTGTCACCCTTCTGAAGTGTGACGCGATTGTGAGAATTCAATGTGTGGTAACGCACAGACGTTGCTTTTGGGTTGGGTTAGATGTTGAAGCTTCGCAACACTGGCGGGTCGCTCCACCTGGAGCGGACCCGTTTTCGCGTCATGACCGTCACAACCACAAAAGAGCGAAGGTCTGGAAATGAGGCGGCATTAGCAGCCCAAATATTGTTAGTCCAGCCATGTTTAGATTCCGACTCGCACCGGGAATCGTTTTAGGCATCGCGCTCGGTTTCGCTATCGGCGTTGGCACGTACACCTTTGTTTACGCGCGCGGTTATTCCTACATGACGGATGATCCGGAGGCCTGCGTTAATTGTCATATCATGAACAAGCAATTTGCCGGCTGGGTGAAGTCGAGCCACCGATCAGTCGCCGTCTGTAACGACTGTCATACGCCGCCAGGGCTCGTCGGTAAATACACAACCAAGGCGCAAAATGGTTTCTGGCACTCGTATTACTTCACCACGGGTTGGTTCGAAGACAACATCCAAATCACGCCACGCGGCCGTGCAGTAACCGAAACGGCTTGTCGCAAGTGTCATGAAGAGATCGTGAGTGCAATTGAATCGCATTCAACCGATGCGGACTCACAAACCCGTTGCCTGAAATGTCACAACTCAGTTGGGCATATGCATTAAGGAGAGCCATCGAGAAAAAGGTTGAACCACAATGAGTGACGACAAGAAGAACGCAAACACCGAAGAGAGTAACGCAAAGCCGCGGAAACGGAGCTGGTGGCGCTTCTGGGGTGTTGTGGCATTGGCGGTATTCGCTACGGTTTTTGGCCTCGCTCTGCTGGTAAACATCTTTAACAGAAAACAGGAAGCACGCAATCCATTCTTCAGAGTCGTGGAGTTAACAGACGACACGGTTGACCCTGCGATTTGGGGTAAGAACTTTCCTCTTCAGTATGACGACTATCTAAAAACAACTGATCAGGTACGCACGTGTTATGGCGGCAGCGAAGCGGAGCCACGCACGCCGACCCAGGCCGATCCGCGCTCAATCGTGGCGCAGTCGAGACTCGAGGAAGATCCGAGACTAAAGTTGATGTGGGCCGGCTACGCGTTTTCAAAGGACTTCCGCGAGGAGCGTG